>NZ_JAOANI010000008.1:0-1093 GCF_025318105.1 Thalassolituus pacificus | reverse complement strand
CCTAGTATCAACTTTGAACCGCGACAGTAGCTCCTAAATTCCATAGTACACCTCCTCTGGTGTTTTGTAGTTGAGTCGTTTTCTTGGTCGCCGGTTGAGCCAGTCAGCAATCTGATCGCATTGCTGCTGGCTCAGATTCTTCATACTTTCCGTTTTCGGAAGATACTGCCGAATGAGACCGTTAACATTTTCATTGCTGCCTCGCTCCCAGGAGTGATAAGGCGTAGCGAAGTAGAATTTCGCATTGCAGCGGGCTTCAATTTTCAGGTATTGATGAAATTCAGTGCCATTATCTGACGTAATTGTTTTGAACATCGTGGGATTGCGATTGATTAAACGAATCGTTTTCTTGTTCAAAGAATCAGTAGATTTGTCTTTTAATTTTCCTATCATCACGAAACCTGTTTTTCGCTCAAGCAGTGTCACAATACAATCACTGCTTCCTCGGCCATGAACGGTATCGATTTCCCAATGCCCCTTGTATTTACGACTCTCTACGCTTTTTGGCCGCTCACTGATATGGCGCTTATTTGCCAGCCTACCCCGGCTATCATAAGCCTTGTAGCGCTTCCGGCGTTGCTTGGCTGACTGGCGAAGATAAGTCCATAGCTTGCCTCCATTGGCTTTGTCTTGCCAAATGTACCGGTAGATTGTCTCGTGACTCATCAACCGCTTCATAAGTTTGTAGCGGCGGATATGCCCAACAATTTGCTCCGGAGACCAACGTTGCCTTAAGAGTTTTCGTACGATAAGAAAATCATCAAAGGAATAGTGAGTATTTCTGCGTGATCGGCTTCTTCTTGCTCGCGTGCGCCTTTGTGCTTTTGAGGGACGATACGCACCATCTGTCACGTGACAGCGATTGCGCGCAAGCTCGCGGTAGAGTGTTGAATGATGACGTCCCAGCATTGTCGCTATTGCCCGGACAGACAGGCCTTGCAGCCTGAGGGCTGATAGCGTTACTCTTTCTTCATAGGTGAGTTGTTTGTATTCCACGTTCGTTTTCAACTTCTTGGCGGGAGTGAAAAAGAGCGAATCTTACAGCTCACCTTCTTATTTTGAAAAAGTGTCGCGGTTAGTATATGAATTCGGC
>NZ_JAOANI010000007.1:0-31228 GCF_025318105.1 Thalassolituus pacificus | reverse complement strand
GAAAACGACTCAACTACAAAACACCAGAGGAGGTGTACTATGGAATTTAGGAGCTACTGTCGCGGTTCAAAGTTGATACTAGGATAAGCTTCAGGCATGCTTCACATTCATGGTGATGTCGGCGGTAAAACACAGCGTGTTCTGGTCGTCGTATGCGGCGACCGGAATATGCACTTCTCCGGGTTGGGAAAAATCCACCGCGCTGCAATCGGACTCAACCTTTAAATCGGTTTTGGCTTTGGCCACATATTTCACGCTCATACCCGCCGGAATCCAGCGTGCGCCAGCCGGGATGCTGGCATCAGTCACAATACCGGCCATTAATTCTGCCGCGTTGCACATGGCAATCGCATGCACAGTACCAATATGGTTATGCACTTTTTTCTGGTTGCGCAGAATCATACTGGCGTAGCCCGGACGCAGTTCGGTGACTTCCGGATCAATGGTGGAAAAATACGGAGCGACCATGCCGATACCGGCCGAAAATTGTTGTGCGCCCAACTGTTCAAACATTTTTAAAAACTGGCTCATCGTTTTCTCTCTCTTATTTGGGTGAGTTATTGCGGTGAATTATCGTGGTGAATTAACGGTAAAACTTATTGCAGTAGCGGCAGTAACTGACCGGCCCAGACGGAATCGCGGTAGCGCTCGCGGAACCAGCCCAGATGGCCGATTTTCTTTTCACCGATATCCGCCGGTTTCAGACGGATCATGGTGCGTGGTGAGTTCTGATAAAAACTGTGCAGCGATTCGATATTGCGCCGGGACATCATTTCATCGTCACTGAAGGCA
Organism: Thalassolituus pacificus; assembly: GCF_025318105.1. Lineage (NCBI taxonomy): Bacteria > Pseudomonadati > Pseudomonadota > Gammaproteobacteria > Oceanospirillales > Oceanospirillaceae > Thalassolituus > Thalassolituus pacificus. The sequence goes on along the minus strand of NZ_JAOANI010000007.1, from coordinate 30,436 downwards.
ACCGAGGTGATCGGAACCGTGACACTGGCAAAGCGTGCGCGCATAGCTTCACCTTCGGCGCCCACGGCGTATTCGCGGTTCAGGCACCAGCGTCGCCACTGGCGCATCACATTGGCGGGCAGATCGCCGACCATGTTTAATCGGGCACCGGGAAAATAACCGGCCAGCGGTACGCTTAATGGTGCGATGAAATACCAAAGCAGCCAGGCCACGCGTTTGGTCGGTGGTGAATTTTCGCGCCAGTAACCGCTGCCGGAGGCCACGGTAATGGCCTGATCAATCTGATTCACGGCGGGAATCATTCCCAGCAACTGGCCGCCAACACTGTGGCCGATCCACTGTAATTTCAGGCCGGGGAAATAATCCCGCGCGAAGCGGATAATGGCGGTGCAGTCTTCTTCGCCCCAGTCGCTGATATTGGTCTGGCAGTGGCGCAGAGGTGTCTGCAATGATTCTCCGGTACCGAAGTAGTCAAAGGTAATCACGCTGTGGCCCTGCTCACAGAGAAAATGCGCAAACTTTTCATAGCAGCCCTGAGGCACACCCATCGCGCCGGCGACGACAACGACCGAACGAGGCTTGGTGGCGCTAAATACGCGCGCACTGAGCAGGCGTCCGTTATTGGTTGTTAAGGGTATTTTTTGCATGATATTCATCTCCGGCAGCTGCTCAGAATTCGTTCAGTAAGCGGTTCAGAAAACGCAGGATGACCTGAACTTCCTGCTCATTAAAACCTTCCGTCATGGCGGCATTCAGCTGGCTGATCAGCGGCCTGGCGCTGTCGATCTTGCTGCGTCCGAGCAGGGTCAGATAAAGACGCGAAGCGCGGCCATCCTGCTCACAGGCGCGGCGTTCTATCAGGCCGTTATGTTCCATTCGTGCCGCCAGACCGGTCAGGGCCGAATTATTCAGGTTCAGACTGTGCGCCAAATCCTTCAGCAGGCAGCCTTCATTGGTGGCAATCAGCATCAGTGCGCCGAGTTGAGTAACGGAAATGCCCAGCGATTCTTCGGCCTTCTGATCGGCGTATTTGTATACCCGCTGGCGGGCGCTGTTGAGCAGATAGAAAAGACGTTTATCCATTGGTAATGACCCGAATGCGCATTTATTTCATATGTGAACTAAATATACTTTACATGTGAACTAATTGGCAAGTGTTGTTTTCAGGACAGGCAGACCGCTGCGGATACTCTTTCTTGTGAGGAAACTCAGTATCAACCGGTTATGAGGACGGTAACAATCGGTTGTTATCTTACCGGTGTGACGATAGCGTTATGCAGCAATAACGGGCAGCCTGATGTTTACGGCGATGGTTATTCCCGTGTTTGTATTCATGTAGCGGAGACAGGAGTTTGCAGATGAGTGAAAGCGAATGGCGACCGATGACCAATATTGCCCATGAGTGTTTTGGTTGTGGGCAGCACAATCATCAGGGGTTGAAAATGCGCTTCTATACCAATGAACAGCAGGTACGTTCTGATCTGGTTATTCCCGGTCATCTGCGTGGTTGGAGTAACCTCGCGCATGGTGGTGTTATCACGACGGTTCTGGATGAGGTGATGGGCTGGGCGGGCATGTATCTGCTCAATCAGTTTTTGCTGACGCGCGATATTAAAGTGCGTTTTAAACTGCCGGTCCGTATCGGCGAGCCGGTCAGTGTTTATGGTTTTATTGCCGAACAGAAAAATGACCGTCAGGTTGTTCTGGCGGCCGAGTTACGTAATGCCAAAGGCCAGGTGGCGGCCAAAGCGGAAGGACATTTTGCGTTATTTTCTGCCGAAAAATTCGCCGCGATGAATATCATGCCGACTGATGAACTGGAGCGAATGAAGGGTATGTTCTCTTCTGTACAGCGTGACAGTGTGGTGGCATTTCAGGCGGCACGCGCAGCAGAAAAAGCACTGACGGAAAGCGCAGACAGCTGATGATTACCGTTGACTGTGATTAATGGCTGCGTCGGTCATTAATCATGGTGTCAGCCATTTTTACGGTGTTTTTTACACAGGATCCTCAGCATAATTTATTACTGTTAATGGCGATGCCCCGATCATCGGTGAAGTTTTTTGGGCAGAGTATCCCTCTTTTTTATCCGTCTTTTCTGCATTTCCAGAGTGATGATATTGCTCATTTTAAAGGATGATATCTCCCCGGTTTTTTCCTGTCGGTATCGGCATTCTGTCTACACTGGTTAGCAGCTAACGCTTTAACCCTGCTTGCCGGAGATGGACTATGCCACGTCTTTATCAACATCTGATTGCGTTCCTCTACCTGCTGCTCTGCTCTGCCGGGGCTCTGGCCGGGGACGAAGCGCTGATGAGTCCGAATGAATTACTGGACCTCATCTGGGTGTTATTGGCGGCTGGGCTGGTGTTTTTTATGCAGGCCGGTTTCACCATGCTGGAGTCGGGCATGGTGCGGGCAAAAAACAGTTATAACGTGGCGGTTAAGAACGTCAGCGATTTCCTGGCGGCGGTGTTGTCGTTCTGGATGGCCGGTTTTGCGTTGATGTTCGGTTTGGGTCATAGCGGGTTGGTGGGCAGCGGCGGATTTTTTGGCAGCCTGCTGTCGACACCCGCGGATTATGCTTTCTTCCTGTTTCAGGCGATGTTTGTCGGCACCGCTGCCACGATTGTGGCGGGAGCGGTGGCGGAGCGCATGAAATTTAATGCCTATCTGATTATCTCGGTTGCCATCAGTGCTTTGATTTACCCGGTATCTGGCCATTGGATCTGGGGCAGCGCCTTGTTGGGCGATACCAGCGGCTGGCTTGAGAGTCGTGGCTTTATGGATTTTGCCGGTTCGACGGTGGTGCATTCGGTGGGTGGCTGGGTGGCGCTGGCCGGAGTGATTGCTCTGGGGGCGCGCAAGGGGCGCTTTAACGAGCAGGGCGATGTGCAGGAAATTCCCGGTCACAATCTGTTGTTGTCGACTCTGGGGGTGTTCATTCTCTGGTTTGGCTGGTTTGGGTTTAATGGCGGCTCAACCCTGAAGGCCGATGGTGCGGTGGCGCTGATTATCGTAAATACCGTACTTGCGGGCTGCAGTGGCGGGCTGGTGGCGCTGTTGCTCAGCAGCCTGTTAAACAGCGGCAAGGTTGCGGTGGAAAAAGCGTTAAACGGGATTCTCGCCGGGCTGGTCGGAATTACCGCAGGCTGTGCCTTTGTTGGTCCCGGCAGTGCATTGTGGATCGGCGCTGTTGCCGCACTGATTGTCTACACCGCGGAATATCTGCTGCTGTATAAACTCCGCCTGGACGATCCGGTGGGGGCCATTGCAGTGCACGGTTTTGGCGGTGTCTGGGGCACGCTGGCCCTGGCATTGTTTGCCCCGGAAGCGAACCTGAATCTGCCTCGCGGTGAACAGATCTGGGTACAGCTGCAGGGGATTCTTGCTGTGTTTATCTGGGCATTTGGCATGGGGCTTGTGGTGTTTTATGTGCTGCGCCAGTTCCACGACTTACGGGTCAGCGACGAAGAAGAAGATCTGGGGCTGAATGTGGTGGAGCACGGTGCCCGCACTGTGTGGCTGGATACAATGAAAACCATGCAGCACATTGTGAGCACCGGTGATCTGCGTTCGCGCGCGGAAATTGAGCGCGGCACCGAAGCAGGCGAAACCGCCATGGCCTTTAATCAGATGCTGGATCGTTTTCAGCGCAGCGTTAAATTGATGGCGCAATCGGCACAGGATGTCTTCGGCCGCAGCCGGGAACTGGATACGGCGGTCAGTGCTAATCGCCAGGGCTCGCAGCAGCAGCAACAATTGATCGGCGAGGCGTCGGTACTGATGCAGCAGGTGCTGGACTACGCCCGCCAGACACAGGACAGCGCCAGTCGCGGAGCCGGATCGGCGGCGGATACCCGCAGCGATGCACAGCAGGGCATTGCTCAGGTTGAGGCACTGGCGGCGGCCGTTAGCCGTTTATCGTCCGAGCTGGAAGAAGCTTCGCAACGGGCCGATCAGGTCGCGTTGCAGACCCATAACATCAGCGAGGTGGTCGCACTGATTAACAGCATTGCCGAGCAAACCAATCTGTTAGCGCTGAATGCCGCAATTGAAGCAGCGCGTGCCGGAGAAAATGGCCGTGGCTTTGCCGTGGTTGCCGATGAAGTCCGTGCTTTGGCGCAGCGTACCCAGGATGCGACCGGTAATATTCAGGCTGAAATCGGTAAATTACAGAACGAAGCCGAGCGCTCTGCGCAGGAGCTGCGTCAGTACTCAGAAACCGCCAGTGGTAATGCTGAACAATCGGCGCTGACATTACAGTCGCTCGAAGCTTTGGTGCAGGCGGTGGAAGGCATTACCCGCCTGAATGAAGAGATTGCACATTCCGCCGGGCAGCAGGCGCAGTTATCGCAGCAGGTGAATACGCTGGTAACGGATGTGCATGGCATCAGCCAGGAAAGCGAACGTATCAGCAGAACGCTGGACGATACCTCATCGGCGCTGCGCAGCAGTGCCGGCCAGTTCAGTGACTCGGTGAATCGCTACCAGTATTGATGCTCTCACCCTGCTGGCGGAAGCGCAGCGGCGAAATCCCATCGTTACGTTTACGGAAGGCGCGGCCGAAATTCGCCGGATCGTTATAACCCAGCAGGTAGCTGATCTGCTGCACGCTGAGGTGGGTGGTTAACAGATACTGATGAGCCATTTCTTCACGCCAGATTTCCAGTAATTCCTGATAGCTGGTGCCTTCGTCGGCCAGTCGCCGGCGCAGGGTGCGTGGTGACAGCGACAGCTCGTCGGCGACCTGTTCAAATCCCGGAAAACGGCCTTTGGCCCGGCCCAGCATCAGGCGTATCTGACCGGATAATTTCTGCCTTTCCTGCCACTGTTTTAATTGCTGCTCGCATTGCTGCGCGGCCTGACGCTGTACCTGAATATCGGCCAGGCGTGAGCTGATGCTCAGGTCTTCAGCGGGCAGAATAATCTGATTCTGTTCCTGATTAAAACGCACCGGGCAGGGGAAAAAGGCTTCGTACAGTGAGCTGTATTCCGGCGTCTGGAAGGCAAAGTTTACCTGGCTGACCCGCGCCTGCCCGCCGGAGACAAAATCAATCACGGCCAGCAGCGTGACGGTGAGGGTTTCAAGAAAGGTGGCGCGGATATCGCCCAGCGCATACAGCTCATCCATGGTCAGCGATACCTGCAGGCCTTTCTTTTCCAGTTGCAATGATACCAGTGGCGTTCGTGTTGCTACGTACTGACAGGCCAGCCGGGCGGCATCGCCCAGTGTCGGGCTGCTCATCGCTGCCAGCCCGAGCAGGCCGTGAGTGGTGATGGTCAGCTGACTGCCTAAATAGAGACCCAGACCGGGTTCATCAATTTCGTTGCGGCTTTCGCGCAGCGCGCCACTGAACTGCTCCCAACTGATCTGGCCTTCGATGGCATCGATCAACTCAGGGCTTAGTCCGCTGCGTTGCATCATCTGTACACCATCACCACCACGTCCGGCCACCAGATCAAGCAGGTTGCGCAGGTAGTTGATGGGCAGTTGTATGGAAGTATCTGACTGTGCTGTTTTCATTCCTTCATCTTACTCCGCCCGGTCGGGGTGACCAGATTGCTGGCCCCAGATGACCATTCTCTGTCTGGTGCTGCTGTAACCCGGAAATCCCGCCGCGCATAGACTGATGCCTGTCCACTGTGCTTCCCGACAGGTGAATGCGCAGCTAATAAAACAATAAAGGTCATTTGGTCATGCTGTCATTTTTTAGCAAGAAAGCCCGACAAGTCACCCTTGCCAGTACGCATCAGAGTTTTACCGCTGAAGCGGGAGAAACCATTTTGCAGGCAGCCCTGCGTGAGGGCATCCGTTTTCCTCACAGTTGCCGTGTGGGGGGCTGTGCTGCCTGTAAGTGTCAGCTGCAGCAGGGCAAAGTCAAAGAATTAACCGAAAGCGCTTATGTGCTGAGCGCTGACGATCTTGATAATCGCTACATTCTCGCCTGCCAAAGTGTGCCTAAAACCGATCTGCTGCTGAATATTCCTGACTGGGATGACCGCAGTCCGGATCATCCGCTGCAAACCGTATCCGGTGTCATCAGCGCTGTCCGGGCACTCACCCACGATATCAGCGCTCTGACCATAACACTGGATAAAGCGCTGACATTTACTCCCGGTCAGTACGCGCAGTTAAGTCTGACAGGGATTAATGCTCCTGCGCGTTCGTATTCGTTTGCCGGAACCTGTGCCGCCGGAGGCAGTAAAGAGCTGGAATTTTTTATCCGCCATATTCCCGGTGGCGCGTTATCACCGCTGCTGCAGGACAGTGCATGCATTGGCAGTGCGGTGCAGGTGGAGGGGCCGCTGGGCGATTTCTGGCTGCGCCCGGATGACACGCCGATTTTTGCCATTGCCGGTGGCAGCGGTCTGGCACCGTTGCTGAGCATTTTGCGTCAGGGCGTGGCAGAGCAATCCCGCCGTCCGGTGACGCTGCTGTTTGGCGCCCGTACGCAGCAGGATCTGTATTGCCAGGATGAGATTCAGCAGCTGGTGGATGACTGGGCCGGGCCGTTCGAATTTGTCCCGGTGCTGTCCAGCGAAGCCAAAGATTCGGACTGGGATGGCCTGCGTGGCTGGGTAACCCAGGCCATCGAAGGGCGCATTGCTGCAGACAGTCAGGTTTATCTGTGTGGCCCGGCGCCGATGATTGATGCCGCCATGAGCGAATGCCAGAAATTCGGTGTGCGCCCTAACCGCATGTTCTTCGACAAATTCCTCGACAGCCGTGACTTGTCGGGTGCCGCAGCGGCATTACCCGATGCAGCCAACGCCTGACTTATTATAAAAAAACAGGAGCATTCCTATGTTTAAGTACGCGAAATATACGTTGTTTCATATGTTAACCATCCCCTTTGCTATCGGTCTGACACTCGGTGGCGATTGGATGTATCTGGGGCTGGCCGCTGCCGCCGGTTTTGTCATTCTTGGTGATCTGTTGTTTGGCGACGATACCGTAGAGCCGGTATACGGCCATGAGTGGATTCTTAATCTGCAGTTGTACTCATCGCTGGTGCTGATTTTTGCGATGAATTTTTTAATGGTGTGGACGGTCGCTGATATTGATGTGCTGGGGTATGGCGCGTTTGTGCAGCAGCTGACCGGCTATGACGCCGCTGCGGCGCGCGCCGATAATACGTTGCTGCAATATGCGGTGGCGATTCTCAGCTGCGGTCTGTTGTCGTCGGTGGTGGGCACCATTGTCGGCCACGAATTAACGCACCGTACCTGGGACCCGGTAGCGATGTTTATCGGCCGCTGGTTGCTGGCGTTCAGCTGGGATACCGGTTTCTCTATTGAGCATGTTTACGGCCACCATATTTATGTCAGCACCGTCGGTGATCCGGCGACCGCCCCGCGTGGCCGCAATGTGTACTTCCACATTCTGGCTTCCACCTGGAAAGGGAATATCAGTGCCTGGAAACTGGAAAAGCAGCGCCTGCAGAAAAAACGCCTGCCGGTATTCAGCCACCATAATCTGTATATCCGTGGTTTATTAATGTCATTGCTGCTGGAAATTGCCGCCTTTGCCATGGCGGGCTGGATCGGAGTGCTGGTTTTTACCGCCTCGGCGCTGATTGCCAAAGCGTTTCTGGAAATTGTGAATTTTATGGAACACTACGGCATGGTGCGTAACCCGAAAACGCCGGTACAGCCATATCACAGCTGGAATACCAATAAGCGCGTCAGCTCCTGGGCAACCTTTAACCTGACTCGTCATTCTCACCACCATGCCGAAGGCGATGTTCCTTTCCATAAACTGCGCTCGTATCAGGACGCACCGATGATGGTGAATGGTTATCTGACCACGATTTTTCTGACACTGATTCCACCGCTGTGGAACCGCATTATGGTACCGAAGGTACTGGACTGGGATCGTCGCTATGCCACGGCCGAAGAATTAGAGTTGGCGATGGCAGCGAACAAGCGCAGTGGTATTAAAGAATTTATGCAGCAGGATTACCGCGAACTGATTGCCGCGAAAAAATCCGGGTTTGAGAAAACAGCGAAAGCCGCCTGATTTTTGCAGATTGTTAAAACACCTGAGGGTGTGACCTTTGCCGGAGTTCCTCAACGGGAATTCCGGTTTTTTATGCGCACGTCACGTTACGGAATCAGAAGCACTTCGATTACAGGCTTGTTGCAGGTCAAGAAATAGCCAGTCCGACCTACGGGACCGTTTGCTTCTACGATTCTTTACATGCAAAGCCCTATAGCGCGGAGGATAATTATCGGATCACTCAACGATCAGGAGATTTCTAATGGCGGCTCTTATAGCGCGTAAAATGCTGGTGTCGGTACATTTGTATCTGGCATCTTTCTTCGCACCGATAATCATTATTATGGCGATTTCCGGCGGACTGTATTTGTTCGGCGTAAAAGGCAATACCACTTATACCGACGTTGGCCAGGTTGATGGTGTGACGCTGAGCGCAAAAAGCCCGACGCTGAGTGACGATGTTCAGGCGGTCTTAAAAAGCGCAGGTATCGACAGTCGTTTTGAATATGTAAAAGACAAGGGCAGCAGTTTCTATACCCGCCCGACCAGCCGTGAACACTATCTGCTGCAACAGCAAGGCGATAATATTGTGATTAAACGGGGCGAGCCGGATTTACAGGCGGCGTTGATGGAATTACATAAAGGCCATGGCCCTTCACTGTTTAAATGGCTGGAAAAATTATTCGCCATTGCTCTGGTGCTGATTATGGCCAGTGGTCTGTATCTGGGCCTGCAATCACCGATGCTGAAAAACAAAACGCTGGTATTAAGCGGTGCGGGTTTGGCGGTATTTGTGTTGCTTGGTTTGCTGTAAGACTTAACGCACCGGCGATAAGCGGCAGGCCAGACTACCACGCAGAGCGTGGGAGCCAGATGACAAACAAGTAGGGTGGGCACAGCCCACCAGAACATCCCAAATGCTGAAAAACAAAACGCTGGCATTGAGTGGCGCTGGCTTGGCGGTATTTGTGTTGCTTGGTTTGCTGTAAGACTTAACGCACCGGCGATAAGTGGCAGGCCAGACTACCACGCAGAGCGTGGGAGCCAGATTTCGCAGAGCGTGGGAGCCAGGTGTCGCAGAGCGTGGGAGCCAGATGTCGGCCAGATGACAAACTGCGTGAGCGAGCAGCCAGGTGCAGAAATAAAAAAAGGGCCTCAACGGAGGCCCTTTTTTATTGCTCGTTATTTGCAGCAGGATTGCTTACTGCACCTGCGCTCCGGCATCCAGCCACTCACTGATTAAACGCAGCTCTTCTGCATTGAGCATATTGCTGTGGTTAACCCGTGGCGTGTTTTCGTCTGGGTTAAACAGGTAGGCGTTGTGATCCGGGTCGTTGGCGAACAGTTCAAAAAAGTTAGCCGATTCCAGCGCGCCCAGCTCGGACATCAGTACACGGCTGTAGCAGGTAAAGCAGTCGTTGCCGGGTTGTTCAACAAACGGCAGTTTCTGCTGACGGCGGCAGTGGTTGCTGCTGACCGGACTGAATTGGTTAGCCAGATACATATAGTTCGCACGCGGGCTGAACAGTTCGCGGTATGACACGATATTGGCTTTATCCAGTGCCACGCCGTCCCAGGTCAGATCCAATCCGGTCGCGCCGGAATTGTCGTGGCAGGCAACACAGCTGCGACCGCTGTTGTCGCGTCCGCTTTTTTCCCACAACGGCTGCACATGGTCTGTGTAGGTGATGCGGGCACGGCAGTCTTTATCCCAGCGGTTAATGCAGGCGTTGCTGGTGGGGGCGGTGGTATCCAGCTGGCTGTAGCTGTAGTTAATATCGGCCGCGGCGTTGCTCAGACTCCACACGTCCTGATAATTAATATCGGCGCTGACTGCGGGCAGGTTTTGCTGATAGTCCACCAGAGCTTCGGCCATGGTCTGACCGTCGCTGTGGGCAATAATCGCTGCGTTGGTATGGGCAAACGCACGGCCTGCCTCACCCCCAGGGTTGACCTCAGAATCTTGCTGATAGTGCAGGGTTTCACCGGCAGCGACGTTCAGCGTGTGCGCTGACAGGGCATTCAGGTAAGCATAATGCTCGTTCTTGCTGGCCAGTGCTTTCAGACGGCTGTTCACCACTTCCAGCGTGAAATCGGTGTTGGCCGGTACCTGAAACAGCGCGGAACCATCCGGCTGAACAGCGGCGTAACCCAGCAGTTCTTTATTGGCGGTAGCGCTGACGACGCGGATAAAACGTTCGCTGCGTTCACTCAACGGATGCACTGACAGATCACGCAGGGCAATAATTCCGCCCTGGCTGGCCGCCATATCAACACCATCGACTTCATAAATGCTGCGGATATTCACCACTCCGTAGTCATTCTGCGGATCGGTAGGATCGGTAGGATCAGTCGGATCAGTTGGATCGGTCGGATCGGTCGGATCGGTCGGATCAGTCGGATCGGTCGGATCGGTCGGATCGGTCGGATCGGTCGGATCAGTCGGATCAGTCGGATCAGTCGGATCAGTCGGATCGGTCGGATCAGTCGGATCAGTCGGATCAGTTGGATCAGTCGGATCGGTCGGATCGACATCATCGCAATTTTTCTCTTCTTTATAGGTCACGATAAAGGACGTGATTTTAGGATCCTTAAAGAAGTTATATTCAGTCCCTTCCCGTGAGAAGAAACTGGCTCCGGTTAAGTCTTCACCCACCGGGCTGTGTGAAGTCGCACGCACAGCAATGGTAAATTCTTCACCACGGAACGGACCAACCACTCCACCATCGGTGTTGTACCAGTACTGGTAGTCACCAATATAATGCTTACCGGCAGCGTCGCTATTATTGAAGGCGACGAGTTCGTCACCATCATCCGACAGAATTACCTGGTCAACCGGAACGCCTGCAGCATTCAGGTTGTTGTCGGTGAAGACTTCAAAATACACTTTGTTATCGCTCTGTCCGGCAGCATCTTTATTAAAGAAGAAGTACAGGAAAAGATCGCCGTCATTTAGCTGGCCACGAGGTTTAACCGCCGGGTTATTGCTGTATCCCAGTGCGGCATGCTCTGCCGTCGACTCATAAAAGAAAATATGAGCCGAGCTGTCTTTGGGCTGTGGCAACGCATCGTTATATTCGTCTCCCACATAGGTCGGATGCGCGGAAGCACTGTAGTAGTTGTAACTGGCATCCGGCGTATTCGCCCCTTTGAAGGAGGTGATATTGCCCAGGAATACATCCTTAACCAGTTTGTCCGGGTTATTTTCATTGGCTTTTGCCGCCCAGATGGATAACGATTTGCCGGGCACACACATCTGGTCATCAGCAACCGCTTCAATCATGACGGTATCCGGGGCGCTGACACTCTTACCGTCACTGACTGTCAGCTCAATTACATAAAAACCTTTCTCGACCAGAGTCAACGTAGGCTGCTGAGCCGTAGGGTCTGCCAGAATTTCAACATCGGTCTCTGCCGGGGAACTGATCACTCTCCAGCGGTAAGACAAGGCATCGCCGTCAGCATCGGAACTTGCGCCACCATCCAACATCACGGTCGTACCCACCTGACGGTTCAGGATATCTGCGCCCGCATTGGCAACCGGCTTATGATTCGTCGGATCGGTCGGATCGGTCGGATCAGTAGGATCAGTAGGATCAGTAGGATCAGTAGGATCAGTAGGATCAGTAGGATCAGTCGGATCAGTCGGATCAGTCGGATCAGTCGGATCAGTCGGATCAGTCGGATCAGTCGGATCAGTCGGATCAGTCGGATCAGTCGGATCAGTTGGATCAGTTGGATCAGTTGGATCAGTTGGATCAGTCGGATCAGTCGGATCAGTCGGATCAGTCGGATCAGTCGGATCGGTCGGGTCAGTTGGATCGGTCGGGTCAGGAGTTACTGGTGCAAAATTCAGATTGCTGCCCTGATACGGATAAGCAACCGCCAGTTCGGTATAGACCACACCGGATTTACCATTAATGACCGGCTGGCGGGTGTTGCTTGCCGGGTCGTAAGTCCATACACCATAGCGGGCGCTGACCGAATCAAAGTCGGTGCTGTCACTGCAGGTATCCGTCAGACCACTTTTTTGGCTCAGACACTGAGTCCAGCTGATCAGCATGCGCCCGCTGCCATCACGGTAAGGCCAGAAAGCGCTGTACCAACCGCCACGGGAAATCTGTTCGGGATAGACGTTTACTTTACCGCCGGTATAAGACTCCGGTGATAAACCGGCAAACACGGTGTTGGCCTGCTGGCCCCCGGTAATGGTAATAACATCACCGCCCATCAGGCTGTGGTTCTGGTGTTTGATGAGTGCGCCAAGGTGACCATCGGCATCTTGCACAACGTTCATTAATTGCAGGCTGGCTTCGGCACTGCCGAGCGGAATTTCGCCGCTGGCCAACTCTTCCGGCTCGCTGTTGTCGTTGTTCAGGCGTAATAAACTGTATTTTTTACTGGCGGCAACGACACCGTTGGCATTGACGCAACGGCTGGCGCTGATGCTGGTCGGTTGCAGTTTGTTGCTGTCATTTTCGCAAACGGCGGTTTCAGAACCGGAACCAATACGGATAAAGACCAGGGTGCCATCGGTCATCATGGTTGGCTTGTAGTCGTAAACACTGCCGCTGGTGAGCTGGGTCAGGTCGCTGCCATCACGGGCCATTTTAAACAGTACGGATGCGCTATCGTTGTTTTGTCCGCGGGTGGAGGAAAAAACAATATCAGCGTCGTTGGTATAGGCCGGGTTGGTATCCTGTCCGCTGTTGGCCAAAGTGTCATCGCTGATGATGCGGCGGACATTGCCCTGATCAAAATCGTATTCGTACAGGTTCCAGCTGCTGTCTTGTTCATTCAGGGTGCGGGCAGCAAAAATCAGAAAGCGACCGTCGGGTGAGACGTTCAGGTCTTTAACATCGTAGTGATTGCTGCCAATGGCCTTGGCCAGAATTTCTTTATCGGTGGCGTTGGACGAGACGCGCTCACGGATAATCAGCTGTGCTCCTGCCTGATAAGCCTGGGCAGAAGAATCTGCTGTGCTGCTCAGCGTTCGCTGTACATAGGCAAAAGGAATATCGTTGGTAAAGGTGGTGTCACCTTCGTTGATTTTCGGATCAACGCCAAGATCTTCACCACAGCCCGCCAGCAGCAGGCTGCCGCACAGTACGCCAGAAGAACAGAATTTAATTACAGCTGATTTCATTATTGCTCACCCTTGAACTTAAAACCGGAGACACTCTCAAAAACAGACTGCCGTGCCGGGCACCTACACCAGATAATCGTCAGAGATATCCGGACCCGAAGTTGGGCATCGCTATTGTGTCATTTTGTTAAATGGGAAGATGGAACATGGTCACAAAGTACTGAGGGCAAAGAGGGCCGTTTCCGATATTGTGAACCAGTACTGATTTGTCAGAGAGGGTTAAGCGAAGTCAGGTTATATGCGGGTTTTATTGCGCTTTTTTATTTGCCAAGGCGCTGTCTGACCAATCAGAAAATACACCAATTAAGCCGTTTTAAATGAACGGCCCGATATATCTTCTTTCTGTTTTTTACGTAACTGAAATGTTGCCCAAAGAGGATTCGGCAGAGTAAATCTCCCCGTAAAAAAGGATACGGAGAGAATTATTCTAACAATGCTGTTCAGCTCGGAATCAGTACAAAGGTGTACTGCACTTTGGTGGGTGCAACTTTGTCTTCACCAAAGTTAATGCCCGATACTTTAGCCAGCATTTTTTGCTCAAGGTCCGGCATGCTCAGATCGCTGCGGATTAATCTCAGCCGCGATACGGTACCGTCAGGCTCGACCACCAGTTCAAACACAAACTTGCCGCTCAGATCCGGATGCTGACGTAAGGCTTTGGCGTACAGTGCATACACGCTGCCTTTGGTATTTTCGATGGTGCGGCGAATGCTTTCCATATCACGTCGGCCGCGGGCCCCTTCGCTGTAGCTGCCACCTTCATCCGGTAAATCGAGATAAGCAATCGGACTGTCGATTGCGGTACCCTGATGCTGCGCCAGAGCGGCACCTTTTACCTGCATATCCATGTCGGCGTTTTTCAGGCCGCCGCTGCTGTTCAGGTTCTCCTGACCCAGACTGGAGCGGGTATTGGCTTTTGCCTGCCCCCCTTTTTCCGACAAATTTTTATTCTGTAATTTACTGACATCCACTTTGTTTTGCATGGTGTTCAGCGATGACAGAGCAGCCAGTGCCTGAGCCGGTGCTTTGCCTCCGGCTTTGGGCTGTGGCCGGTCGGCAGCAGTAACCGCTTCCTGTGGTTTTGGCTTGGGTTTTGGCGGTGGTGGCGGCGCCACTTCCTGTACCGGCTTTGATTGCTCCGGCATTTTCGGTGGTTCCAGCATCACTTTGGTGCGCACCACCGGAGCCTGTTCTATATCGCTGAAATGCACATCCCAGGTCGGTAAAAAAGGCACGGCAATAAACAACACCAATAGCACAATGGCCAGGCGTTTAACCTGGCGGATAAAGCGTTGGTTATTGTCTTCATTAACGCTCCACGGCAGATCAAGCTGCAATGAAACAAACTGAGCGCTGGCTGACATATTACTGTCCTCCGCCGGTCAGTACACTGGCGGCCACCTGATTAACGGCCAAAGAAACATCACGGAATCCGTAGGCACTGCAGGTAGTCATCACCGCTTTTAATAAATCGTACGGCACACTCTGATCGCCCATGATGGTGACGGAGCGGCCAATTTTCTGTTCGACCTCCGTTAACTCACCGCTTTCTTCGGCAAAGGCTTTTAACGCTTCGCCCAGCGGTTTGTTTACTTCACCCGGCCGGCGATCAACGTCGCTGACGGCGACAATATTCTGGTTGTCGATCATGATGGAATCCTGAGCGACGTTAATCACCAGTTGTCCATGCAGAGCGCCGTCGGCATTGGAGTCCGGCAGCTTGACGAAATTGGCTTTGGCCAACTCCTGACTTTCGCCGGTATTCATCAGCAGGAAGAACACCAGGATAGTAAAAATATCCATCAGCGAGGTCAGATTCAGAGTGGCTGTTTTGGTGACTTTGCGCTGAATAAAGCTGTTTGAGGCCATATCCGTTACCGTTTTTTATCCCCGAGAGAAATTTCCGGGAAGAGTTCAACTTCGACCAGACTGGCTGCTAACACGGTTTTATAGGATTTAATGGTATCCATCGTGGAAATCAGGGTCTGGTACTCGACGTTTTTGGCAGCAATGATGGTTGCGTCTTTTTTATCACTGAGCTGATTTTTAAGATCACGCATCAGTTGCGACAGCTCGCGGTAATCATATTGATTCTCTTTGAGCGGGATTTTTTTCAACAGCTTGCCGGTCGGGAAATACACGGCAAAGCCTTCGCTGTCGACCATCACATCCAACTGCGACTGACTGAGTTCTGCTGCCGATTGGCCACCACTGAGCTCGGGCAGATTAATATCCAGCACCCGCACTTTGGTAAAGGTCAGGCTGAGCAGCAGCACCGGTACCAATACGATCATCAGGTTCATAAAGGACGTGATATCGATATCGGTGTCTTCCGCCATGCGCCGGTTCATTTTAAAAGCCATCAGGATGCCTTTTGATCGTCGCCACGGTTGTCTTTCGGATAACCGGCTTCAACAGCACGGTTCAGGGTCATCACATTCAGGAACTTCATCGCCGCCATTTCGATACTGCTGACAATGGCATTGGTTTTATTATTGATCACTGCACTGGCAATCAGCAGTGGAATCGCGGCAATCAGACCGAAAGCCGTGGTGTTCATCGCTACCGAAATAGACTGTGACAGCAGTGCGGATTTATCCGCCGGATCGGCGTTAGCAACGGCGGCAAACGCAGCAATCAGACCAATAATTGTACCGAGCAGGCCCAACAGAGTGGCAACGTTTGCCAGCATAGCCAGATAGTTGGTACGGTTTTCCAGGCGTGGCAGAACTTCCATTACGCCTTCGTTCATAGCTTGTTCAATATCAGCACGTTGCTTGGTGATTTTCATCATATCCAGACCGCAGCCAATAATGCGCGATACGGCAGCCTGATGATCACGGGTAAACAGCGTCATTTTTTCATGATCGTTGGTACGCAATAATGGCAGAAAGTCCTGGAAGGTTTTTTCGTTGCGGTTTTTCTCGCGCTTCAGAAATATCCAGCGTTCAAAAGCAATCGCCAGGCCCAGTACCAGTACGATGGAAATCGGATACATAAACAGGCCCCCTTCTTTCAGGAAGTTGACCACGATGCTGTAGATATCGCCCATTTTAGTTAGCCTCAGAATTTAAACTTGGGTTATTTTCAAGATTCATTTCGTCATAGATGCGCATCGAGCGCAGCATCACATCACGATCAATAGCGTCCAGACTGTTGTCGTACCGGTCTTCCACATTCTGGTATAGACGGTCGACGCCGCTGGCTTCCTGCCAGGGCACAAAATAACTGACCGATGGCTGCTCTTTATCGCCGACGATCTTACTTTCCAGCTTGATCGCTTCTTCGGCCATTAACGGCAGGCTGAACAGAGACATAAGCAGCAGATTGCTGATAATTTTCATAATTTATTCCGCCGCCAGTTTGCTGCTGTTCTGGGTTTCTGGCCCGGCATCAATGAAGCTGGCGGTAATACCAGTACGACTTTGTACTTCCTGATACCAGTCTGTAGCTGCATGCGTCTTTTTATTGGTTAAAAACAGGTAGGCTTCATAGTGTGCCTGAGCCTGTTGCGGAATATTCAGATACAGATCGTAGAGCACGCCCAGATTCAGATGCGCTTCAGGAAAGTCGGGCCATTGCTGCAGCGCTTTGGCGTACGTATTTTGGGCCGCAATAAATTGTCCCTGACGGCGCTGGGTCTCACCAAGGCCAAGCCAAGCATTAACATTGATGTCGTTAATCGTCAGTGCTTTCTGATAATAATCTTCGGCTTCGGCATAACGCTCATTGGTCATACTGATATCCCCCAGCATGACCAAAGGGCCCGCCAGCGACGGGTCTTTTTCCGCAATCACTTTCAGCTTTTGCACGGCGGTTTTTTCATCGTCGGCCGCCAGTGCTTTTTTCGCTTCAATAAACAGCAGAACAGACCCTTTACTGATGGTGCCGGTTTGTTTCAGGTAAGGATTCTCTGCAGCAACGTAGGGAATTTTCAGCCCTTTCTCATCGTACGCCTGGTGTGGCAGGTACTGGGAGGTCTGCGTCAGTGTCAGAGTGTCTGGTGTGGATTTTGGCTGCTGCGCGGCACAGCCGCTGAGCAAGGCCAGAATCAGCATGGGTTTAACGAATTTCATCGCCATACCTCTTTTGTTCTTCAGATTTGTTAAAGCGTGCAGGAGACAGCAGTGCCAGTGCTTTGAAACTGTCATCAATCCACTGGTTAAAGTGACCTTTCCAGCCTTGCTCGACGTTGCTGGTGTATACCGACAGCGCCAGCTCCAGCATTGGGGCAGCCTGCTGATTAATCAGGCTGCGGAACATGTCTGCATCCTGCTCCGACATACCGTCAGGAATGGGCAGGGTTTGCAGTTCGTTGGCCATCTGCTGATACAGGCGGGCAATTTTAAAGCTGCCCTGGGTGGTAAATTCCAGCAGCCCGTATTCGGCTGCCTGCTGATAACGGCTGACCGCATCCTGCAGACTTTGGTTTTTCAGTGGTAAATTGCGCTCGAGATTGGCCGCCAGGCGACGCTTATTAAATTCACCGGCAAAATAATCGCCGTATTCATTGTTGGCCCAGGCGGCCAGCCACTGTGAACGGTCGGTACGGCTCTCTCCGGCACTGGCATCACCCTGTACGATACGACGCAGCCAATAAAGCTTACGACGCTCATCATTTTTCTGACCATAAATCAGCGCGATGTGGTAACGCGATTCCATGCGGTTATCGAATGGCTGTTCATAATTACGCGCCCAGGTTTTGTAATATTCGAGGGCGGTATCCAGTTGGCCGAGCTTTTCATACAGGCCGGCTGCGGCGAACAGGGCATCACGTTTTACCTCGGCGCTTTTATCGTTGGCGTACAGGTAGTCGTACGTTTTCGCTGCTGGCAGCATTTGCCCGTCCTGCTCGTAGCCATAAGCCAGTTTGCGCGGAAATTCGGCCGCCAGTTCATGCTGCGGATAAAGCGCACGCAGTTCTTTTAATTCGCTAATGGCTGACTGCCATTGTTTTTCCGCCAGTAGCGTAACGGCGGCATCGTATTGAGCAATCACACGGACTTTGCTGTCAGGTGCAATGGTTTTAATGCGCAGCTGTTGTTCTGCTGCGGCCAGTTTCTGCCCGGCGGCCATCATTCCTTCTGCTTTTTTATACACCGCGGTTGCCATGCGTTCGCTGACGGCGACGTATTGCGGATGCTGTTTACCCAACAGCTGACGCTGGTTGTCGTAGTTCTGTTCCGCTTCCAGGTAATTTTTCTGCTGGTAATACGAGTGCGCGATAATGCCGTAGGCGGTTTGCTTCAGGTTTTTATCCAGCGCTTTATTGCCGCTAATCAGCTTACTGGCTACGTCAATCGCTTGTGGGTAACGGTTCAGGCTGAATAAATATTCGGCAGCGTTCGTCAGTACCGCCGGCGAGCGTTTGTCGGTGTCATAGCGTTCGGTAAACCGCAGCATACTGGCGACGGCATTTTCCTGTGCATGGGATTTTTCTTTCGGATTCTGTTCCAGTTCCGCAATACGCTGCTGGTAAGCAAGAATGGCTGCGTAACCGGAGCGGTTGCCGAATTCTTTATCCTGATACTGGTAGCTGACAATTTCATAGTCCGCGGCAGCCTGATCGTACTGGCGGGCTTCAAAATGCGCTTCTGCTTTCAGAAAACGTTGTTTGGCCAGATCGCTGCTTTGCGGAAAGCTGCTCAGGTATTCGCCGTAATATTGTGTGGCGCTGGCATAGGATGCGGCGGATTTCTCGTTCAGCTCATCAGCACCTTTGATTTTTGCCGCTTCTTTTTCACCCGCCAGTTTGGCCTGAGCTTGTGCCTGAGCGTGAAAGTGCGCCGCCATTTCGGTCAGGTAAGGTTTCAGGTTCGCGCTGATGTCGTTGCGCAATGTCTCGCTGGCCTGCGCCCAGTAAGCCGACTGCATTCCGTACTGCGCGACATAAGATTGTTTGGCCAGCAGAACGTCTTTAGCAAAGGCCCCTTTAATGTAGGCGGCAATCAGCTTGCTGTGCATACCCGGTGTGCGTGTATCCAGCGGATAATGGGTAATAAAATGCTGATAGGTCGCGGCGCTGTCGGCGTAACGGTTTTTCTCCAGGTAGTAGGCACCCAGATTTTCATACACTTGCCAGATATAGGCTTTGTTGCGCAGGCCTTTTACGTCGCTGATTTTTTCGGCACCACCGAGGTTGACCAGTGTCAGGCTGATGGAGTGCAGGCTGTCGTCAACCAATGGCTTTTCGGCATTGCTTAATGTCTGGCTGCTTTGCTCATCGAGAACAACGGATAACACATAGGCAAAGGATTCCAGCGCATCATCAAACAATCCGCGTTTATACAGCGCCCAGCCCAGCATATAGTGCGCGTTAAGTTGCAGTGTTGGTGCATTAGCGGTAGTGACGGTGCGGTAATGGAATTCCGCCTGCTTATAATTCTCGTTGTTGAAGTTGATGTCGCCCAAACGGAAGTGCGCTTCGGCAATGCCGGAATAATCCGGATGCAGAGCCACCAGACGCTTCAGCATGGCTTCTGCATTTTTCGGCTCGCCTTCCATTTCATAGGCTTTTGACAGCTGGTAAAGCACTTCGGCGTTATCCGGGGAGTTCGGATATTTTTCCAGAATGTCGATATAAGAATTAATGGCGTCGCGGTAGTAACCTTTGCTCGGCTTATTTTCCGGGCTGGTCTGCAGATGATCGCCTTCGGCCATGGAGACACCGGCGATGCGTCGCTCAATTTGTTCTTTCAGAAACTTGTCATCAACCAGTTCCAATAATTCCTGATATTCCTCTCGTACCTGATGGTGATTCATATCAGAAAAATCGAGATTACTTTCTTCGGTTTCCTGGCTTTTTAAACTGCCAATGGTGTCGTTTCCGCCAAACAGGCTGCATCCGCTCAACAATATAGGCAAACCCATCAGCAAGCCTATGTGGTTCAGGTGTTTCATTGTTGTGCTCCGCTGCTGGAATCTTCGATGTTGTTCAGGGCTTTATCGTAAAGCCGTGCTTTGCCCAGACGCGCCTGCGCCCAGTAATACCGGATCCGCTCTTCGTGTTTATCCAGCTCGGCGGTAATCACACCGCGCATCACTTTTTCCAGCGAGCGGATCAGGCTATTGGTATTGCTGAGTTCCTGTTCTACTTGTGCAGCCAGTTTTTTACTGCGCGCCTGTAACTGATAACTGAGTTTGTAAGGTTCTTTGATGGCGGCCACCTGGGTCACTTTGTCACCCACCAGTTCCAGGTCTTTCTGGGTGTTTTGCCACAGGCTGGTAAAGCGTTCCTGATCACGTTCGGACAGGGTCAGGGTGGTCAGCTTCTGCTCCATCAGACCGTCTTTATAAAAGCGGAATTGTTTCTGGCTGGCGTTGACATCAGCCATCAGTTTTTCCATACCGGTCTGATCACGGCGAATACGGATAATGAGTTCGTGTTCGTGAATCTGCATCTGCCAGAATTGCAGATTACGGCGGATACCATACAGATCGCGCAGCTCTTTAATGACCGAATAAAAATTGTTGGAGGCCATTAATTCGGTGAGAAAGGGTGTCAGCTTGTTGTAATCAAGGCTGGGCTGCATGCCGTACCAGTCGGATTCATCCAGCATGGCTTCGAGGTTAATCACGAATTCTTGCGGAATTTCCTGCGAGGCGATGACTTTGCGCGCCATCTCGATGGCATTCAGGCCTTCTTTAAATGATTTTTCCGCCAGCAGGTATTGTTTCAGCGAGCTGCGTTTCGCGCCTTCAGTTTCATAGACATGGGCCAGCAGTACCTTAGCTTCCTGGGTTTCAGGAATGGTAATGGAGCGCTGATCAAGCAACCGCAGGGCGGGAACCGCATCACTGTAGCGCTTCAATTTAATCGCCGCCCAGGCATAGGTTAATAATGCGCGGTTGGAATACAGGCCAGTGGTGCGCACACCCTGCAGATAATTCCAGGCGGAGAGCAGGTTTCCCTGTGTCATTTCCAGCTGTGCCAGGGCATGGCGTGCCCGGTCGGCCAGTACCGCCAACTCTTCACTTTTATGCGTCACGGCGGCTGTCATCACACGGTTCAGGTTCGCCATGGCTTCGTCCGTTTTCCCGCTTTGCAGCTGGCTGACGGCCAGGTTGTAAATCAGGTAAGGCTGAAAACGGAGATTGTCTGACAGTTGGTCAATACCGGCATTTGCGGCATCGGTCTGACGGTTACGGATATTAATCAGCGTTGCCAGATAGTTGTATTCGCCGGCAATTTCCTGCGGTACCTGACCGTTGATCTGCATCAGAGCGTGCGCAGCACGTGGAGTGTCGGCTTTCTGATAATAGAGCTTTGCCAGATAAAACCAGGCGCGGTTACGTTGCTCCGCAGCCACTTCCGGTGTCAGTAACTGGCTGAAAATGTCTTCGGCCTGACCGGCAATACCGTAAGACAGGGTCATGCCTCCCTTTAATAACCGGGCTTCATTGCCGTGGTGTTGCAGGGCATTCTGGCTATTCGCGTATCCGTACTGCACCAATGCGGAAAAATAATCCTGCTGATAGTAATCAAACAGAATACCGCCGTACTCGAGGTCTTTAACCTGCGCGGCGGTGGCATATTGGCTGGCAATAATAAGGGTCAGCAGAAAGCGCGTTAACGTTCGCATAAGCACTACCACTGATTTATGGAAAACACAGGTTCCTGGCGGGCTCTGTCATCCGTGATGGCCAGTTCCAGATATTGGCTTGCTTTGCCTTTTTCCAGCGTCAGCTCGGCGGCTCTTTTATAGGCGCGGCCATTGGGGCCAATGCCGGTAAAAAAGGCGGTGACTTCGTGTTTGCCTTCCGACAGGTTGGTCATAAACAGTTTCTGTACACCACCGCGGTTCAGGGCTTCGCGTTGCTTGGCCGAGTACAGGTGAGTGGAAACCATTTTGTCGTCGATTTTCAGTTTGACGCTTTCCAGAGTAAAAAACTGACCACCTTCAACGGCAACAAAAACAGAAAACTGGGTGTTGGTGGGAAATAACAAAGCTTCTTCCATTACACGCAGATCTTTGTTTAAAGTGATGACCCGGTTTTTTAACGCCTGAATATTGCCGGACAGACGCTGAACTTCGCTCATGGCTTTGTTCGCTTTTTCTTCCGACTTCTGTTGGCCAAAATCAATATTGGCATCCGCTGCCAATAATGGTGCAGATACGAAACAGCTGATAAAAATTGATAACAATGCCCAAAAACGCACGTCTGTTACTCCTGCCGCTTTGATGCTGACGTTGGACGGTCGGGCATTATCTGCACTTCTGAATTTAAAAACCTGCACCTGTTCAAAAAACGGCATTGCGCCATTTTTTTTTCTCGTTAATCAGACCTGCGTCACACTTTTGCTGCAACGCCCATCACAGTGTGAACAGGTTAACAGTCGGAAGGTGATTCACTGCCAGACAACGGAAGGCGCTTTTCCGTAAGATGCCCGCCGAATCTGTTATGACGACATCATCATGCAACGACACCTGATACTGGTGCTGAGTCTTTGCCTTTGGGCTTTTCCTTCTCTGGCACAGCAAAACAATCCGGCGCAACAGGAAAACCACAAGGCGCAGGAAAAACAACCTCCGCAGGTTTCCAGCGACGATATCAATCAGGCTCTGAAAGTGGAGGTGATTGACCCATACCTGGAGCTGCACACTGGCCCGGGGCGTGGCTATCCCGTTATTTATGTGGTGGAAAAAGGCGAAGAAATTGCTGTAATCAGCCGCCGCACGACCTGGTACCTGATTGCTGACAGGCGCGGTAAAACGGGCTGGGTAACCCGTGAAAGTCTGGCGCGTACCCTGCTGGACACCGGCACCCCGGTTGCTTTGCCAGAAACCCGCCACGGTGATTTTTTACGTCATAAAATACGCTTGGGATTTACCGTTGGTAAGCAGGAAGGATCGGATCAGATTGGTTTGCTCGCCGGATACCGGCTGAGCCGGAATTTTGGTGTAGAGGCAGAATACGGCCAGCTTTTTGCCGAGACCGTTGATGGTTATCAGCAATCCATCAGCCTGATTGTTGAGCCGACGGATCGCTGGTCGTTTACCCCGTTTCTGGCTGCAGGCTTTGGCCGGCAGGAATTGCAGCTGAAAGAAAAATTGCCGGGTAATAAGCCGGTTAATGACGATTTTCGCAGCCTGGGTATCGGTGTTAACGCGTATATCGGCTTCAATTTTGTATTACGCGGTGAGTACCGCCACCTGACGATATTTTCAGACAATGACACAGTGAGTAACGCGATATGGCGAATTGGTTTCAGCAGTTTCTTCTGACAGCAGCAGTCTTACTGCTCAGTCCGTTGGCATTGTCGGCAGAAGAGAGTAAT
This sequence comes from Thalassolituus pacificus, assembly GCF_025318105.1. NCBI lineage: Bacteria > Pseudomonadati > Pseudomonadota > Gammaproteobacteria > Oceanospirillales > Oceanospirillaceae > Thalassolituus > Thalassolituus pacificus. Next base: position 7,009 of record NZ_JAOANI010000007.1, on the reverse strand, counting down.
GATGGTTCAGTGGTGATTAATCCGATCAAAATTATTGAACCGGAGGGTCAGCAAAGTAAAAGCGATCAGGCAAAAATTGACAACGAAGTGTTCGAGGCCGGTTTTTTCCTGGGCATGATCAGCATCGAAGATTTCGGCACGCACCCTTTATATGGCGTAAAAGCGTCATTTCATGCGACGGAAGATTTTTTCCTGCAGGCAAACTACGGTCGCAGCGAAGCCGGGCGTACGAGTTACGAAACGATTAACGGCAGTGGCATTAATATCCTGACCGATGCCGATCGTGAGTACAGTTATTACGATGTACTGGTGGGGTATAACCTGTTTCCCGGTGAAACCTTTGTTACCCGCAACCTGACGTTTAATTCTGCGTTTTATCTGATTGGTGGTGTTGGTAATACCCAGTTCGCCGGAGATGAGCAATTTACTCTGGTGGTTGGCACAGGTTATCGCATTATATTTTCAGACTGGCTGACCTGGAATCTGGATTACCGTGATCACATGTTTGAGACCGAACTGTTAGGCCATAAAAAGCGGACTCACAATATTGAGTTTGCTACCGGGTTAACAGTTTTCTTTTAATCGTATAACGGTTTGTAAACGCAGGTCGCATTTTGTAGCCGCCATTCGGTTTACTATGCCAGTGTTATTTTAAGGTTGGAGGCTTTATGGCTAGTCGGAATTTCGCAACAGGTATACTGCTGTCTGTTTTACCGTTGGTTTTCAGCAATATCAGTGTTGCCGGTTCACCCTCAGACTATAGCGAAGCCTGTGAATGTAAAACCTCAGAGAATGGTACTCGTACCATTCCGGTTTTAATTCGTGACTTTAAAACCAGCCATCCGGATTTTGAAACCATGGATGGTGTGGATTATGGCATTGTAAAAGAAGACCTGGGTGACGATGGCCGTCCGGTGTATGCGCATGAAGACCGCAGCAAAACGACAACAGGCAAAGCCAATTTTGACCAGTGGTATCGTGATGTGCCGGATGTGAACATGGCCATCAGCAAGAGCCTGACGATTCGTGAAATTGCTTCCGGTTTTTGGGAATACAGTAATCACAGTTTTTTTCCGATTGACCGTGAAGGCTTTGGTAATCAGAGAAACTATCACAACTTCCACTTTACACTGGAAACGCATCTGAAGTTTTACTATGTGCCGGGCGGCCAGTTTACCTTCCGCGGTGATGATGACCTGTTCTTGTTTATTAACGGCAAACTGGCCATGGATATCGGCGGTGTACACGGCATGATCGAGAAAACCCTCGATCTGGATCAGGTTGCTGAGCGTCTGGGTATTGAGCCTTACCATACATATTCGTTCGATTTGTTTTTTGCCGAGCGTCATACCTCAGAGTCGCACTTTCAGTTTCAGACCACGCTGGAGCTTGAGTGTCTGTAAGTACGCTGTGTGTGGTCTGATTAAAAAGCATAAAAAAACCCGGCAATTGCCGGGTTTTTTTATGTCTGCGGGTTAAAGCACAAAATCAGTTGGCTTCAACGATGCGCTTCATGTCAGTCATGTAGCCACGCAGTTCCTGACCAATCCACTCAACCGGGTGGTTGCGGATGTTTTCGTTCACTTCGATCAGACGCTTGTTGTCTACAGAGTTAGACTTCAGCTTCAGGCCTTTACCGATCACGTCGGTGCTGATGTTCGGCATGAACTTCTCACGCAGCAGAGGTACTGCAGCGTGGGAGAACAGGTAGTTACCGTACTCAGCAGTATCGGAAATAACCACGTTCATTTCGTACAGCTTACGACGGGCGATGGTGTTGGCGATCAGTGGAGTTTCGTGCAGAGACTCGTAGTACGCAGACTCTTCAACGATGCCGCTCTCAACCATGGTTTCGAACGCCAGTTCAACGCCGGCTTTGATCATCGCTACCAGCATGATGCCGTGGTCGAAGTATTCCTGTTCGCTGATTTCAACATCAGAAACCGGTGCTTTTTCGAAGCCGGTTTCTGCGGTTTCTTCACGCCAGGTCAGCAGGTTTTTATCGTTGTTGGCCCAGTCAGCCATCATGGTGCGGGAGAATTCGCCGGTCATGATGTCGTCCTGATGCTTGCGGAACAGTGGACGCATCAGTTCTTTCAGGTCTTCGGCCATATCAAACGCAACGATTTTCGCTGGGTTAGACAGACGATCCATCATGTTGGTGATGCCGCCGTATTTCAGCGCTTCAGTTACAGTTTCCCAACCGAACTGGATCAGTTTAGCGGCGTAACCTTCGTCGATACCGTCGGCAACCATTTTCTCGAAGCCTAGGATCGCACCGGTCTGCAGCATGCCGCACAGAATGGTTTGCTCACCCATCAGGTCAGACTTAACTTCAGCAACGAAAGAAGATTCCAGACAGCCAGCGCGGTGACCGCCAGTACCGGCAGCCCATGCTTTAGCGATATCCCAGCCTTCGCCTTTTGGATCGTTTTCCGGGTGAACGGCGATCAGCGTTGGTACACCGAAGCCACGCTTGTACTCTTCACGTACTTCAGAACCCGGGCACTTAGGCGCAACCATCACAACGGTCAGGTCAGGACGGATCTGCATGCCTTCTTCAACAATGTTGAAACCGTGGGAGTAACCCAGAGTGGCGCCTTCTTTCATCAGTGGCATAACCGCAGAAACAACCGCTGTGTGCTGCTTGTCAGGAGTCAGGTTGATCAGCAGGTCAGCCTGTGGCACCAGTTCTTCGTAAGTACCAACAACGAAACCGTTGTCAGTCGCGTTTTTCCAGGACTGACGCTTCTCCGCGATGGCTTCAGCACGCAGGGTGTAAGACACGTCCAGACCGGAATCGCGCATGTTCAGACCCTGGTTCAGGCCCTGAGCACCACAACCAACGATCACAACTTTCTTACCTTTCAGGAATTCAGCTTCGGAAGCGAATTCAGAACGGTCCATAAAACGGCAGCGACCCAGCTGATCCAGCTGTTGACGCAGGTTCAGAGTATTGAAGTAGTTAGCACCCATCTCTGGCTCCTTAAATTGAGGTTATGTGGATTAAAAAACGTTGCGGCGAATAGTAGGGGAAGATGGCTGTTGCGTAAAATGCTATATTTGCGTCATCTCGTTGCGTTTTATGCAACAGCCTTATTTCAATTAAGGAAATGCGATGGATTACAAGGACTTGCAGGTGTTTCTTAGTCTCAGTTCGCTGCAGCATCTGGGCAAAGCCAGCCAGCAATTACATATGAGTGCGTCGACACTGAGTCGCCGCCTGGCGCGGATGGAGGAAGAGGCCGGGGCGCAACTGTTCAGTCGTGATAGTTCACCCTTGCAGTTGACGGCCGCGGGTGAGTTGTTTCGCCAGCATGCTGAGCAAACCCTGCTCAGCTGGGAACAGTTGCGCAGCGCAGTGGGTACTCAGGTCAGTGATCTGAGCGGACGCCTGACGTTGTATTGCTCCGTGACCGCCAGTTACAGCTTTCTGGCGGACTTGTTGTCGCGCTTTCGGGAAAAATATCCGCAGGTCGATCTGCGCATTCATACCGGCGATGCAGCGGAATCGATCCCGCGGGTGGAATCTGGCGAGGCCGATGTGGTGATTGCCGCGCGTCCGGAACAACTCGCCGCCGGACTGACTTTTAAAGCGATGGCGGCATCACCGCTTCTCTTTATAGCGCCACGCGCACCGGGAGCTGTGTTGCCACTGAATCAGACGGAGATCGACTGGGCGCAGGTGCCGATGGTGTTGTCGGAGTCTGGTCTGGCACGCACCCGCGTCAACCGCTGGTTTGCCGCACGCAATATCGCCCCGCATATCTACGCTCAGGTGACAGGCAACGAGGCCATCGTCAGTATGGTCGCGCTGGGAGTTGGCGTGGGCGTGGTGCCGGAGCTGGTGCTGCGCAACAGTCCGATGGCCGGACGGGTGCGGGTTTTGAATGTGCAGCCGGAACTGGAACCCTTTGCCATTGGTCTGTGTGCCCAGAGTCAGCGTCTGCAGGAACCTTTGTTACAGGCGTTGTGGAAGACAGCCGCCATTTAATGCCTCATAATGAGCGGTTCTACTGAGGTGTGTTTATGAGCCTGCAACAAATGAATGATGACGACAACAAGGTTGTACCCCTGATGGATAACGAAGACGAAAGCGGACGTAAGTCGGCCAAGTGGCCAGGACGCAAAGGCATTTACCTGCTGCCAAACCTGTTTACAACCGGCGCTCTGTTCTCCGGCTTTTATGCGGTAGTGGCCAGCATGAACGGCCATTTCGAAAACGCGGCAATTGCCATCTTTATTGCCATGATTCTCGATGGTCTGGACGGACGCGTTGCGCGCCTGACCAATACCCAGAGTGACTTCGGTGCCGAGTACGACAGCCTGGCGGATATGGTGTCGTTCGGTGTTGCACCAGCGCTGGTTGCCTTTAGCTGGGCATTGCAGGATCTGGGCAAAGTCGGCTGGGTTGCGGCTTTCATCTATGTTGCCGGTGCGGCATTGCGTCTGGCGCGTTTCAATACGCAGCTGGCGGTTGCTGATAAGAACTTCTTCACCGGTCTGGCCAGTCCGGCGGCTGCGGCTATTGTTGCCGGAACCGTATGGGTGTTCAGCGAAACCGGCACCACCGGTTCGGATATCGCCTGGCTGATGGCTGTTGTGGTTCCTGCGGCGGGTCTGCTGATGGTCAGTAACTTCCGCTATCACAGCTTTAAAGGTCTGGATCTGCGCGGCAAGGTTCCGTTTGTTGCCATGCTGGCCGTGGTATTCGTGTTTGTTGTGGTTTCCATCGACCCGGCCAAAGTACTGTTGGGCGTATTTATGACCTATGCGCTGTCTGGTCCGGCTTATGAAGCGTGGGTACGCTTGCGTGAAAAAAGGGCTAAAGGTTGAATTCTTAACCCAATTTGAGTCTAACCTTGCTCTGAGTCTTCCCGCGCGTCTCTTCTCTGATGTGGCGCCGTCGCGGGAAGGCGGTTAAACCGCCAGCCGAGGAGCTTCCATGATTATTAAGCCGCACAATCCTTCCGACCCTTTAGCGTCAGAAATTACTCCTCATTCCCTTTATCTTAAACGTCGCCAGTTTATTGGCCAAAGTGCTGCGTTAGCGTTAGCCGCCAGTGCCTTGCCTGTGCATGCGCTGCAAAGCCGGACAGAGCCCGGCAGTAGTGGTGCTCCCTGGTTGCGTGAGCAGATTGGTGCCGCACGCGAAACTTCTTTCGGAGAAGATGAAGTTCTGACGCCCTACAGTAGTGTTACTCAGTACAACAACTTCTATGAGTTCGGTACGGGTAAAGATGATCCTTACCGTTATGCCAGCAAGCTGAAAACCGATCCATGGTCCGTTACTGTAGATGGGGAGTGTGAGGTAAAGGGTAGTTTCACGCTGGAAGACCTATTGAAGGGGCAGTCGCTTGAAGAGCGTATCTATCGTTTGCGCTGCGTCGAGGCCTGGTCGATGGTGATTCCATGGATTGGTTTTCCGCTGGCCGATCTGATTAAACGCTTTAAACCCCTGGCCAGCGCTAAATACATTGAATTCATTACCCTGGAAGATAAAAAGCAGATGCCGGGTCAGCGCTCGGCGTTTTCAACCATCGATTGGCCATACAGAGAAGGTCTGCGTATGGATGAAGCGATGCACCCGCTGACGATTATGGCCGTTGGCTTATATGGTGAGGTACTGCCTAATCAGAATGGTGCGCCATTACGTTTGGTTGTGCCGTGGAAGTACGGCTTTAAAAGTATCAAGTCGATTGTTGCCATCCGCTTCCGCGAAACCATGCCGCGTACCACCTGGAATGATATTGCGCCGAACGAATACGGCTTCTATGCCAATGTGAATCCGCAGGTCGATCATCCGCGCTGGAGTCAGGCCAGTGAGCGCCGTCTGCCATCCGGCTTGTTCAAACCTAACCGCATCAGTACGCGCCTGTTTAATGGCTATGATGAGGTCGCTTCTCTTTATAGCGGTATGGATCTGCATAAGTACTACTGAACCGGGATTGTTTGCATGATCAGGCTGCGCCGCATTGTTCTCTTTGTATTAGGTATCACGCCATTCCTCTATATAGGTCAGGCGATTGTTCGTCTGCAGTCCGGTGAATGGGAAATCCTTGGCCCGGAGCCGGGTAAAGCTGTTGTCTGGTTTACCGGTACCTGGGCATTCAACTTTCTGCTGCTGACATTGGCAGTAACGCCGCTACGCCGTTTGCTGAAACAGCCCTGGCTGATTCAGCACCGGCTGATTCAGCACCGGCGTATGCTGGGCTTGTTTGCTTTCTTCTATGCCTCTCTGCACTTGCTGTCTTACTTTGCGTTTCTTCTGGAGTGGCGTTTCGCTGAATTGGGGGCTGAAACGATTAAGCGGCCTTATTTACTATTAGGCATGACAGCCTGGCTGCTGCTGCTGCCATTGGCTGTGACATCTACCCGCGGCTGGCAACGGCGGCTGAAGCAGGGATGGAAGCGCCTGCATAAGTTGATTTATCCGTTATCTGTTCTCGTGGCGGTTCATTATCTGCTGCAGATCCGTTCTTCGTGGTTTGAGCCTGTGTTGTATGCCGCGCTCGTACTCTGTCTGCTATTACTGCGGTGGCAGAAAGCCACGGTCGCGAAGCACCCTGATGGACATAATAGTTAAGTAATGTAAAAAGCAGTTGACCCCCGGATTCATATCCCTATAATGCGCCCCTCTTGACCGCTACGGTGTGTTGAGGAGATTGAAAAAGCTTTATTTTTCAATGGCTTACAAGATTCTAGCGAATCGTAAGTTGCTGAAAAATTCTCGAAAAAGGTATTGATTTCGGTCAGTAAGAGCGTAGAATGCGCCACCTGCTTTGAGAGTGATCCGAAAGGGTTGTTTAAAGCTGAGTTAAGTGATTGATTTTAAAAGAAATTTTGAAAATTAACGCTTGACAAGATTCTAAGGTGCTGTAAAATGCGCCGCCTGAGTTGAGAAGCGAAAGCGGAATGATTCAGGCAGTTAAGCGGTTGAAAAGATTCAAACAAATCGCTTGACATAAAGAGCTGCTTCTATAGAATACGCAGCCCGCTTTGAGAGAAA
>NZ_JAOANI010000033.1:0-717 GCF_025318105.1 Thalassolituus pacificus | reverse complement strand
GAAAACGACTCAACTACAAAACACCAGAGGAGGTGTACTATGGAATTTAGGAGCTACTGTCGCGGTTCAAAGTTGATACTAGGTGCACTATACCAGCTATTTAATACCATCTTTTTTTAGAGAACTGTTGAACCGTAAACACATTACAATCATTGGAACCTGTAAAAAAGCAAAACAATACGCAAAAGCTTTTAACGCAACAGTGTAGTCGTAGTTAACAAGTTGCAATAAACCTAATAAAACACAAACACAGGCAAAAAACACCTCCATGCGAATGGCATAAAATTTTAGAAGTTTAAATCTATCGCTCATAGTACCTGTGCATATAACAGTTTATTCGTAGGCGTGCTCGTTTACACACCTTCATTTAATTTTAAGTTCCGAGTCTAACCGACTGCCACCGTTACGAAAAGTGCCACTAAAAACATTATTATCAGGATAAAAACGCGCAAGCACGCTTTCGCACCACGATCATCTTTACACTTTGCGCACGATCACTTCCGACAATCTCGTAACTCATTGATTATATAACCCTTATTTTTGGCTTTGGTGTCAATTCGAGCATGTACGTCTTTACACTCGCGCCTAAACGCGCATTGATTTCACAAAAAACTCAAATATACTGTTTTTATATGGCTCTTCACCGAACGTAGTGGAATGGCTACCATCGCAGAACTCAGCCTAGAGGCGATTATCGCTATGGATCAGCTCACGCTA
>NZ_JAOANI010000006.1:0-816 GCF_025318105.1 Thalassolituus pacificus | reverse complement strand
ACAGATAGTGCCACTGCTTTTTAACTTTCAGATAAGTCACATCGGCCACCCATACTTTGTCTTTACAATGAGGAACCGCACCGTCAGGACGAAGGTTTTGTCCTGATGCCAAAAAGCGCTTCAACCCTGGCGCTCGGTACGTTACCTGAGTCACCCGAGCGATCAATCCCATCTCTTGCATCAGCCGCGCTACACGCTTCCTGCTGACCTGATATCCCTGCTTTAACAGCGCTTTCCAGATTCGGGGACTGCCATAGCGACCTTCGTTCTCATCCGAGATATTCTTGATGAGAATCTTTAATCCCATATCTGACTGATCACGTTCAGACGGCTCTCTGTTAAGCCATGCGTAAAAGCCACTACGAGATACACCCAGCCACTCACACGTGCGCTTGATGCCTAGCTCTTGTCCGAACTTCTCGATGAATCGATATCTTGCTGATGTTCCTCCGCAAGAAACCGTTGCCACTTTTTTAGCAGGTCAACCTCCTGCTTCAGCCTTTTGTTCTCGGCTTCAAGCTTCTTCAGTTTTGAGATTTCTTTCTCTTGCTTACTGGTTGCTTCGGTTAACTTCTTGCGCTTATCTGCCACGATTTTTCCTTCACGGTATTCTTTACGCCATCGTGACAGCATGAACGGATGTATGTCGAGTGTATTGGCGACTTCCTGAACCTGAATTCCTTCAATCAGACTTAGCTGAACTGCTTTCACTTTAAATTCATTTGAATACTGCCAAGTCTTTCTTGGCTGAGTATATTTTGGCATTGGACACCTCGTCAGTTTGACTTTGGTGTCCGTTAAAGCGGGGGAAGATCA
>NZ_JAOANI010000032.1:0-116356 GCF_025318105.1 Thalassolituus pacificus | reverse complement strand
ATAGCGTGAGCTGATCCATAGCGATAATCGCCTCTAGGCTGAGTTCTGCGATGGTAGCCATTCCACTACGTTCGGTGAAGAGCCTTGCATATACAGACTTTTCTGTCGAAGGTTTTCCGTGTCTTCCGGTCACAGACAGCAGCTGATTTTCTTTCACACACGCTGCCGCCCGTCCTTATAAGCGCAGGGCAGGAATCGCGTGGGTAAAGCTTTCGGATTTTGGGCGGGGAGGGTATCGGTGCTGAGTCAGATAAACCTGCCTGACGGTCTGAGTTCCGGTGCTGTTATATCGTGCGGATACGGCTTCCCTGCTGGTCTGAAGAGTACTGAAGTTCCGGGATGGGTTCAATAATTGATAAAAATGGTTACAAGTGGCAGAGGGCGACAGTTGTTCACTGTCGTGGTCTTATTGTTGCTGCAGAGTAGCCGCTGCGCGGTCTGGCTTTTGGGGCTGCCGCCCGGCCCCATGACCTCTTTGAGGGGTCTTACCCCTCACGCCGGTCGGGCGCTTACTCCTGACCGCCATGGATGGCGGAAATGCAGATTGTGCAGGAGCACACAATCGGCCCGCTTCGCGCTGTGCAGGACTTTACCCGATCTGAATAATCCTGCGGTCTCGGTAACGCGAATAATGGGCCATCCATGGCCCTATTCGCTCGCCCGGCATCCATGCCGGGACGTACCGGCGGAGAATTATCCACACCGGCGTCCTGCAGGCGCATAAAAACCATGACGCGAAGCCGCTTTTTAGTTCTCGCTTTTGTTTGTTTTGAAAAGCCGGGTTGCGTCTGAATAAACGCGGCATTTGTGCGGTGCCAGTCAACCAAGTGATTCTGCGGCCTTCAGAGCAAAACCCTGCCCCGGAGCGATGCGTTTGTATAGATGTTTTGCATAGTCGATCCGGGGCGGGCTAAATGGCAGGAGCCATTTCAACAGCCGCAGGCTGGCCCGAAGGGGGAAGGGCATGGATGCTCGGAATCATTGTTTTGCGTGCCGCATAATCGCTGCAGTTGGCTGAACAGCGCCGGACAGCCGCAAGAGAGGATCGGAAGGAGATACTTCTCCTTGCATGGGGCGCAGGGGCTTGCCCCGCATTGGCTTCAACTAACTACAAAAGCCAGCCCGCGTAGCGGCTACTCAGTCCACGCAGCGGCTACAACTCAGAACACAATCATTTTCAGAACCAGCAAAACAGCGGGCACTACCTCGCAGAGCGTGGGAGCGAGTCGTTTCCAGAACCAGCAAAGCAGCGGATACTACCACGCAGAGCGTGGGAGCGAGTCGCAAAAGCCAGCCCGCGCAGCGGCTACTCATCCACTGCGCCTATCACCATTTCATGCTTTAATCAGCGCCTGTATTAATGAGGACTCTCCGTGAGTAAAACCGCCCCCGACAAAGGCTTTGAGCTGTGCTGGCACGAGCATCAGGCGATCAGCCTGCGTGCCTCGGTGCTGCTGGCCTATCACCACTGGTCAGAGGATCAGGTGGCGGCAGCTCAGGCGCTGGGGGCTGTGTGTGTTAATGGCGTGGTTGAGTACGGCGATATTGAGTTACAGCCAGGCGATAGCATCAGCCTGTTGTTGACCGATCATCAGGAAGAGGCGGTTGATACGGGCTGGAAAATACTCTGGAAAAATCAGGAATTAACGGCCGTGCATAAACCGGCACCCCTGCCGGTATCGCGGACTACGCGTAATTTATTTAATACCCTGATCAGTCTGTTCCGCCGGGCTACAACGCATAAAGACACGCATTTATTGCACCGCCTGGATGCCGAAACCTCGGGCATTATTCTGCTGGCTAACTATGCCCATGCCGATAAAAAGTGGAAGAAAAAACTGGAGCGTTTAATTGAGCGTAAGGTTTACCACGCGCTGGTTTATGACGTTCCCGACTGGCAGCATTATGAGTGCCAGACCTTTCTGGCAGAAAAAACCGACAGTTCTATCCGCTCGCAGATGCATGTGGTGGCAGAGGATGAAGCCGATACGGTTAAAAGCCCGAAGCTGGCAACCACCCGGTTCCGTGTATTAAAAACCTTTAATGGCTACAGCCTGATTGAATGTGAGTTGCTGAGCGGGCGTAAGCATCAGATCCGTGCTCAGCTTGCACATCTGGGGTATCCGATTATTGGCGATAAAATCTACAGCCATAATGGCCGCTTTTATTTAAAACGTCTGCAGCAGGATTTAAGCGCAGACGATTATGCCCAGCTTGGAGCTGAGCATCATTTACTGCATGCTTTTGAATTACAGTTGAATACGGCGACGGGCGATCACCGCGATGAGGTGGTGATTTATGATAAAGACTATCCCAAAGCCTGGCTGCCTTATCTGCAAGGCGCTTCTTTTTGACAGTCTTCTGCTTTTAAAGCCGCTCTTCTATTTAAAACCGCACTTCTCGTTAAAACCGCTCTGGTGTTAAGCGGATCAGAGCTGATCAATATCTTTAATAATAAAATCGCGCGCTAAAAACGCCCCGGCATCAATATAAAGACGGTTGCCGATACGCAGCTCGTGCTCGGTTACGTTGTGGCCGTAAATAATCCAGTCGATTCCGGCAATATTGCCCGGCGTTTGTTGTTTAAAGGGTTCGCGTGCCCAGATGGCGCGCTCGGCCAGATGATTATCCAGCTGGTCAAAATCCTGCCAGTCGGCGAGGGGGAAATCGGCGTGAATAACCGCCACGCTTTCGTCGTGGCGGTTGATTAATTCAATCGCCAGCGGCAGTTGTTCTATACGGCGGAACCAGTCATCCCACAGGCTTTTATCGTGCTGCAGAATCCAGTCACCACCGTGCAGTAAAATCAGCTCGCGTGAAGTGGCATTATCTTCGCGGAAAGCTTCGTACAGCAGTTGCTCATGGTTACCGATGACCGCAAAAAACCAGGGCTCATCGAGCAGTGCCAGCGCTTCGGGAGATTGCGGCCCACGGTCGACCAGATCGCCGGTGCAAATCAGGCGGTCGTGATTTTTATCAAAACCCATACGTTGCAGCTGGGCGTGCAGCGCAGGCACACAACCGTGCAGGTCGCCGACAACAAAGTCGCGGCCTTTGGGGTTTTTACCTAAACGCAGCAGGCGTGGCTGAATCAGCATGACAGAAAGCGGAACCGATAATAAAAGGAATAGCAGGAGGTTCCTGCTGTCCGGGTCGTAAAGACCGGGTGCGCAGCATACAATGCCAGCTTCAGAATGCAAAAGACGATGGCCTCAATCCCGCTATGATCATTCCTGTCATTCTTGCCGGTGGCACAGGTACACGGCTGTGGCCGCTGTCTACCCGTGATTGCCCCAAGCAGTTTCTGCCGCTGCTTGATCCTGAACGGTCGCTGCTGCAGCAAACCCTGCTGCGCGCACAGGATCTGTTGCAGCGGCTCGGCCAGCCAGCGGTGGAGCCTGTTATTGTCTGCCATGAGGCGCAGCGTTTTCTCGCCGCCGAACAATGCCGGGCGCTGAATATCCGTGCGCAGATTGTGCTGGAAGATGAAGGGCGTAATACCGCACAGGCTATGGCGCTGGCGGCGCAGCATCTGGCGCACAATTCACAGCCGCCCGCAGAACATCGTGAGCAAATGCTGATGCTGGCGATGCCCGCCGATCAGACGCTGAGCGATAACGCGGTATTGGCTCATGCAATTGTGTCGTTGCAGGCACAGGTCAGTCAGGGCGCAGCCGGTATTTTTGGTATTGAGCCTGACTATGCCGCGACGGGGTTTGGCTATTTACGTAAAGAAGCGAGCGGGCAGGTTGTGGAATTCCGCGAAAAACCCGATGCGCACATCGCGGCACAGTGGCTGGCGGCTAATACCCGGCAACAGGCTGGCTGGTTATGGAACAGCGGTATTTTTTTCTGGCAGGTTCAGGCTTTTTTACAGCGCCTGAGCGAATATCAGCCAATGCTGTTTGCTGCAACGCAGGAAGCGATGGCACAGGCGCAGCAGGATCTCGATTTTATCCGTCCTGCCACCGGGCCTTTGCAACAATGCCCGCATTTACCCGTGGATATTGCCCTGCTTGAACCGCTTAGCGCGATTGCGCAGGCGGTGGTTGCGGCACCACTGGTTAACAGCGGCTGGAATGATATTGGTAACTGGCAGGTTCTTAGCGAACTGGGCGAACTGGGCGAGGCCGATGCGCAGGGAAATATTGAACACAACAGCGCAGCCGCTCACGGACGTTTTCAAGACAGCCGCAATAATTATCTGCACAGCAGCAGCGGACGCGATATTGCATTGTTAGGCGTGCAGGATTTATTAGTCGTGGATACCGCCGATGCACTGCTGATTGCGCATAAAGATCAGGCACAACAGGTGGGCTCACTGGCACCTGTTGCCAGCGCGGGTAAAGCAGAACCACGGCTGGTGTATCGTCCCTGGGGCAGTTATGAAGTGCTGCATCCGGGCGACGGTTATAAAATCAAGCGCCTGCGGGTAAAAACCGGTGGGCGTTTATCGTTGCAGCGTCACCGCTTCCGCGCCGAGCACTGGGTTGTGGTGCGCGGTAAAGCAACGGTTATTCGTCAGCGTGATGGAGTGCAGAGCCGCGAAGTTCTGCACGCTAATGAATCGACCTTTATTGCGCTGGGCGATATTCACTCGCTGGAAAATAACGGCGATATTCTTCTGGAAATGATTGAAGTGCAGTCCGGAGATTATCTTGCAGAAGATGATATCGAACGGCTGCAGGACGTTTATGGCAGAAAATAAGCGTGGCCGTGGATAAAAAACAGTAGCAGACAGGTATCAGCAACAGATGGCGCTCATATGACACAGGTTTTACTGGTAGAAGATGATCCGCAATTAAGCCGCGATGTGGCTTTTTATTTAACCCAGGCCGGTTATCAGGTTGAAGCCATTGACCGTGGTGACTGGGCGATGAGCCATCCGGATGTGCATAACGGCCGCTTTGATCTGGCTGTGCTGGATCTCGGCCTGCCGGGTGCGCCGGGGTTGCAGGTTTTGCAGCACTGGCGTGCACAGGGCATTCTTATGCCGGTATTAATTCTGACCGCACGCAACAGCTGGCAGGAGCGGGTCGATGGCCTGAATGCCGGTGCCGATGATTATCTGGGTAAACCTTTCCGTAAAGAAGAACTGCTGGCGCGGCTGGAAGCGATGCGCCGTCGTTTACAGCAGGACGGCCAGTTACGCTTAACCGTTGATGGGCTGACGCTGGATGAAGAGCGGCACACCGTATTGCTGCAAGGTAGCGAAAACGAACAGGAGCTGACGGCGACAGAGCTGAGCATGTTGCGTTTATTAATGCAGAAAGCCGGTAAGCCGGTTTCTAAGCAGCAATTACTCGACAGCCATTACGGCTGGCAGGAAGAAAAGGCTGATAACCTGGTGGAAGTCTATATCCGCCGCTTGCGGCGCAAAATCGGCGAGCAGCGTATCCGTACTCTGCGTGGTCAGGGTTATGTCTTACAGCAGGGGGATAACTGATGTGGTCTCTGTCAGCGCGGTTGTTACGCTATATGATCAGCGGTCAGATGCTGGTATTGCTGTTTATGTTACTGGCCTCCGGGATTGCACTGAACATTGCCGCACAGGATTATTTTAAAAGCCGCCTCGAACACGACCGAGATTTATTGCTGAATGAACTGAGCTGGAGCGCCAGCGGCCCCACGCTGGAACACGAACATCTAACCCCGGTATTTAATCAGCCTTTTTCTGGCCATTACTTTCAGATCAGCAGTGATAATAATGTATTGCTGTCGGTTTCTCTGCAGGGCATCAGGCTGCGTGACGAGCACATTCACGATGTTAAAGAAGGTGAATCAGAGTGGCACTGGCAGCCGTTTGAGCAGGGCCAGTATTTATATGTGCTCAGCCAAACCTTAAAACAAGGCGAGCGGCATTTGCATTTACAGGTTGGCGAAGACTTCCGGCCGATTATTAATGCTTTTCTGCATGCATTTTTCTGGCTGGCCAGTGTGTTCTCGTTATTGTTGATTGGCTTTTTCTTTCTGCAGCGACGTTTGCTGACCCGCACCTTAAAGCCATTTTCGCAGATCAGCGATCAGCTGAAACAACTGGCACAGCAGGATATTGATGAACTGCCAGCACCGGTAATGCAGGAGCTGACCGGATTGGTGAATGAGATTAATGCACTTGGCGAGCGCACCCGTGACCGTCTTAATCGTGCCCGCCTGGCGTCGGGAAATTTATCCCATTCATTAAAAACGCCGCTGGCCATTCTCGCTAACCGCTTAAGTAATATGCAGGAACAGGGTGGTGCTCACCACAATCCGGATGAACTGGCTGAAGCACAGGAGCTGGTTGAACGGATGAGCCAGCAGATTGATAACGAAATGAAGCGTGCGCGTATTGCCGGGCTGATGAGCCGGGCACCGAAAATTGAGCTGAATGAAATGTTTGATCAGTTATTAATAACGCTGAATAAGCTCTACCCGCATATCCGCTTGCAGCACTCGATGCCGGACGGCATGAGCTACCCCGGTGACCGGGAAGATATTATCGAACTGTTTGGTAACTTGCTGGATAACGCCTGTAAATGGGCGGCGACAGAAGTGTTGGTTGAAATAAAACGCTTACCGCAGCGGCTGGAAGTATCGATCTGTGACGATGGCCCCGGCATTCATGAAGACGAAATTTCTGTGCTGTTAAATCCGGGTGAGCGTCTGGATGAATCGGTAAAAGGCTATGGCCTTGGTCTGGCCATTGTCAGTGATATTGTTGCGCAATATCACGGCACGCTTCATCTGGAAAACCGTTCCCTGAAGGGCCAGCCCCTGACGAACGGTGACGATCATCAGGGGCAGGGATTGCAGGTTATCGTCAGTCTGCCGTACTGACGCCCGGGTTCAATGCGCCGCTGGCCAGCAGCGGTTGCAGCCAGTAATGAATATCATACAGCGGAAAGGTTTCGCGCAGTTGCAGCAGCAGCTGGTCGGCTCTTTCCGCATCCAGATGCAGGCTCATTACCGTACGTTTTTGTTTGCCCTGAATCTGCTCACTCAGACTTAAATGATCGCTGCGGTTGCTGTGGCCAAAGGCCTGCCACGAGGTAAATCCGGGCAGACTTTGTTCCAGTAACCAATCTGAAATGGCTTCAGCCTGTTGTGGCCGGGTTGAGATGGTCAGCAATACTTCAGTCATATTATTTATGCTCCAGAATAAAGCGACGATACAGCACCGGCAGTACATAGAGTGTCAGCAGGGTGGAGGTAAACAGACCACCGATCACCACAATGGCCAGCGGTTTCTGAATTTCGCTGCCGGGGCCGGTGGCGAATAATAGCGGCACTAAGCCGACAGCGCCGGTGGTGGCGGTCATTAATACCGGACGTAACCGTCGTACGGCACCATCGCGCACGACCTGTAATCCACGCTGGCCGAGGGTAACTAAATGACGGAACTGATCAACCAGTACCACGCCGTTCATAACCGCAACGCCAAGCAAAGCAATAAAGCCAACCGATGCCGGAACCGATAAATATTCACCACTTAACCACAGGGCAATAATGCCGCCGATTAATGCGAAAGGAATATTGGCGAGAATCAGCAGTGCTTCGTTCAGGCGGCCAAAGGTGGTGAATAACACCAGTAATACCAGCGCAATGGCGACCGGCACCATTAACCCAAGGCGGGCATTGGCGCGTTGCTGGTTTTCAAACTCGCCACCCCAGGACAGGACATAGCCTGCTGGCAGGGTAATTTTTTCTGCAACCCGCTGTTGTGCGCTGGCTACAAAATCACTCAGGGCGACGCCGCTGACGTTGACGTTTACCAAGGCAAAGCGCTGCCCCTGTTCGCGTTTAATTAATACCGGCCCCTGAACTTCACGCGCGGTAACCAGCGCCGACAACGGCACGGCCTGGCCATCGGCGGTGGCCAGAGTCAGCTCATTCAGTAATTGCTCAACCTGCAGCCGGGTTGGCTGACGCAGTACCAGTGGTACCTGACGGTCGCTGAACACCACTTCGCCGCTGTTAATACCTTCCAGATAGCTGCGCAGGGTTTTCTGTACGTCTTCAACGTTTAAACCAAAATGCGCAATACGCGGATAATTATTTTCCAGCTGCAGGTAATGCATACCATCGGCCTGTGAAACCATCACCTCGCTGACGCCATTCAGGGTTTTCATTTCGCCGCCGATCTGATCGGCCAGGTGTTGCAACTCAGCCAGATCGCTGCCGAAGATTTTAATCGCAACGTCACCGCGTGAGCCGGAAATCATTTCTGATACACGCATATCAATCGGCTGAGTAAAACCGTAATCGACGCCGGGGAATTGCTCCATCACCGCCCGGATCTGATCTTTAATGGCGTCTTTATTTTCAGCCTGCCACTGATCGCGTGGTTTCAGCTGTAAAAACATATCGGTTTCGTTCAGGCCCATCGGGTCCATCCCCAGATCATCGGAACCGGTACGGGCAATAATACGCTCGATATCGCTGACCGCTGCCAGCATGGCGCTTTGCACTTTCAGATCAATCGCTGCTGAGGCCTGCAGGTTAATGGTTGGTGTTTTTTCCAGCTGTACAATCAGATCGCCTTCGTCCATTTCCGGCATAAAAGCTTTACCGGTTTGCAGGTACGCCAGCACGGCGAGTACCACGGCCACCGCCAGACCCAGCATGATGGGTTTGGGATTGCGTAAGGCGGCCGTCAGGCTTGATTCATAGCTGCGTTGTAAGTGCTCAATCCAGCGTGGTGTGGTTACTTTCTTTTCGTCGATGGCGAGTGTGCATAGCACCGGGATCAGTGTCAGCGATACCAGCAGACTGCTGGCCATGGCAAACATAATGGTCATAGCAACCGGCGCGAACAATTTTCCTTCCAGCCCTTGCAGAGTAACCAGTGGCGAAAAGACCAGCAGAATAATCAGGGTGCCGGAAATAATCGGCACCATCACTTCTTTAATCGCGCGGAAAATAACGTGCATACGTGGTAATGAACGTGAGGCTTGCTGTAATTGCGTTACGGTATTTTCCACGACCACCACCGCACCATCGACCAGCATACCAATAGCAATGGCCAGACCACCCAGGCTCATCAGGTTGGCGCTCATGCCGAAGTAATCCATGATAATAAAGGTCATCAAAGCCGACATTGGCAGGTTAACCGCCACCACCATCGCCACCCGCACGTTACCAATAAATAACCCGAGCAGAATAATCACCAGAGCAACGGCAATCCATAAGGCTTCTGATACCGTATTAACGGCGCGTTCAATTAAGTTGCTGCGGTCGTAAAACACATTAATGCTGAGTTCCGGCGGCAGGCTGGGGCGCAGTGTGTCGAGGGCTCCACGCACGCCGCTGATGACTTTCTGGGCGTCAGAATTTTTTAACGCAACCACTAAGGCCTGAACCGTTTCCCCTTGTCCGTCTTCGGTTACGGCGCCGTAACGGGTCATGGATGATAGCGAAACCGTGGCAACATCACCGAGGCGAATGGCGCTGCCGTTATGCCAGCGGATAATACGGTTTTCCAGATCCTGCAGACTTTGAATACGGCCACCGCTGGAAACAATAATGGATTCTTCGCCACTGTCGATACGTCCGGCGCCATCGTTACGGTTATTGCTTTGCAGGAAATCCTGTAACTCCTGCAGGGTCAGTCCAGCCCGTGCCAGGGCGACGGTATCGGGTGCGACCTGATAAGATTCAACACGGCCACCCAGCGCATTAATATCGGCCACGCCCGGCACCGTGCGCAGCAATGGACGGATTTGCCAATCAAGAATGCGGCGCTTTTCTTCCAGTGATAACGGGCCGTCCAGGGTGAACATAAATAATTCACCTAATGGCGTACTCATAGCGGCAATACCACCACTGATGCCTTGCGGTAAATCCGGCCAGACCGCCGACAGGCGCTCGGCTACTTGCTGTCTTGCCCAGTAAATATCGGTGCCGCCGGTAAAGTCGACGGTAATGTCGGTAATGCCGTATTTCACCACCGAACGCAGAATGCTTTGGTTGGGAATACCCAGCAGTTCGACTTCAATTTTACGGGTAACGCGGGTTTCCAGTTCTTCCGGGGCCAGGCCCGGTGCTTTAATAATGATTTTAACCTGTGTCGGAGATATCTCCGGGTAGGCATCAATACGCAGATTCTGAAAGGTATTCAGGCCGGCGGTAAAAACAGCCAGGCTGATAACAATAATCAGAATGCGCTGTTTTAATACGCCCTGTAATAATGCGGATAACATTTATTCGCTCTCCATACTTTGCCAGAGCGCTTTCAGCGCCGCGCTGCCACTGATGGCAATTTCGCTGTTTTCCAGACGCTTGTCCTGCAGTAATAAACCCCGGTTACCGGCAATAAACTGTTGCAGCTCGGTTGCCTGCACTCCGTCGGGCGTGCGGATAAATACCCAGGATTGATCGTTATGGCGCACCCTTGCTGCCGCCTCTGTTGGCCAGCCGCTGGCCATGCTTGGAATATCAACGCGTACCATGCTGCCGGGTTGCAACCCCTCGGCCTGTAACCAGACCTCCGCCTGTGCCGCATTGTTTTGCAGCGCGCCGATGCTGCGGATAATGGCTTTTTGGGCGGTGCCGGTAATGCTCAGGCTCTGATCCATGCTCAGGTTATGCAGCATGTGTTGTGGCACCAGCAGGCGTAAACGCAGCGCATGTTCCGGCCAGAATACCGCCAGCGCTTCTCCGGCCATAAAGTGTTCGCCGGGCTGGCGTTTAATGTCGACCAGCCAGCCATTTTGCGGCGCTGGCAGAGCGTAGTCGGCCTCGCTGGCGGTTTGCCATTGGCCAGGCAGATGTTTGAGGATTTGTGCGTTCAGTTTTTTCTGATCGTTCAGCTGCTGGCACAGCAGTTGTTGTTCCTGCAAATCGAGGCGCGAGGTTAAGCCGCTTTTATTGCGTTCACGCATGTCGTTAAAACGCTGATTACACAGGTTGGCCTGCTGCTGTAAACGTTGGTTAGCCTGAAAGAAATCCAGTACATCGTGGCTGTGCAGTAACGCCAGAGGTTCTTTTTCAGCAATAAAGTTACCCGCGGTGGCTTGCCATTCTTCCAGTCGTCCTTCGAATGGCAGGCTGATATTTTCAGTCTTCCCCGCCGCGACGGTAGCGATTGCCGGCAGTGATGCCAGTACCACCTGATCCTGGCTGGTCAGTTTCTGAAAACGTACACCCAGGTTATCTAACTGCTGACTGCTGATGGTTAACTGTGCGGTAGCGGCTGGCGTTTCAGCAACGCTGCTCTGGCTTAGGGCAAATAACAGACTGGCGGCCAGTAACGGATTTATAGAAAGACAGCAGAATTTCATAACAGGGGCTCCTGTAACTGAGCGGATAAATGGATAAGAGTTGGGCTGAAGAGCGTCATAACGGATATCCCTGTAGCTGATTCCATTGGCTGATTGTGCGCAGGTATTCAATGCGCGCTTCATCGGCCTGTTGTTGCAGGCGCCAGATGCTGGCCTGGATCTGCAGCCACTGAAAACCTGACAGACTGCCACGCTGGTAAGCCTGATATTGGCTCTGATACTGCGCACTGGCCTGCTGGCTCATGTCGTTTAATTCGTTCATACGTTGTTGCAGCAGCGGCAGGCTGCTGGCAATGGAATGGCGTTCGGCTTGCAGTTGCTGACGATTGCGCAACCATTCGGCATAACGGCTGCCAAGCTGACGCACGGCATCGCGGCGTTCGCTGTAATTGGCACTACCAAAATCAAAACTTATTCCGACTAGCAGGGCATCGTTAGCCGGTTGCGCATTGATCGCCTGCTGGTGTTTTACCCCCAGGCTCAAACGCGGGTTTAAGGTATTTTTCTGCTGGCTGCGTAATTGCGCATCGGACAATTGTTTTTGTATGTGCAATAACTGCAGTAACGGATGGGCATCCAGAGGTTGCTCCGGCAAGGCACTGAATGTCCAGTCGCCGGGTAAATCATTCAGCGCTGTCCATTGTTGCCATTGCTGGCGCAGAGTCTGTTGCTGGCGCTGATCCAGCAGTTGCTGATTTTTAAGCTGCTGATATTGCTCCAGCAGGGTGAGGCGATCCGCTGCCGGGCGTTCGCCCTGACGGATTAATAAATCCAGCCACTGCAATTGTTGCTCCATTGCCGCCAGACGGTCCTGGGTGCGTTGCTGGCTCAGTGTCATGCTTTGCCAGTCCCACCACCAGGTTTGTAGTTTTCCTGCCAGCTGCCAGCGCAATACCTGTTGGTAGGCCAGGGTTTCGCTGCTGGCGGCCTGTTGGTAATCACGACGGCTTTGCATTAAGCCCGGACGTGCGAGGGGAAGTTCCAGCCGGGTTTGCCATTCCTCGGCACTGCCACTGGCGCTGTCACCCTGTTGATAGTCCAGGGCGACCGACGGCGCGGTGGCCAGCCAGCTGGGCAGGCGATGATTATTGATGTCGTCTTCCGCCGCCAGATAGTGTTGTTCCGGCAGTTGCTGCCAGGCGGCTTCCAGGCTTTGCTGGAAATCGGTGGCCTGAGTGCTGATGGCCGTTAACAGTAAACATAAGCCCGCCAGAAGCGGCTGCGACTGAATTATCTTGTTGCCCATTGAGCATTCTCCGAAAAATACTGATGGCAACATAACGGCATAAGCTGAAACGAAACTGAAAAGCGCCGGCTTTCGTGTAAAGCAGCGTCAGAGATGTTAATGATTCTGTTTAATTATCTGCGAGGGATAAGAATCATTCTTTCTCGTTCCTACGCTCTGCGTGGGAATGCAACTGTGCCAGCAAGGGCTACCACGCAGAGCGTGGGAGCCAGGTGAAAGCAGAATATAAAGCAATGCATCCCGGTAAAGCGGGATGAAGGATCAGAGGTTATTTTTCTCGTTCCTACGCTCTGCGTGGGAATGCAACTGTGCCAGCAAGGGCTACCACGCAGAGCGTGGGGGCCAGGTGAAAGCAGAATATAAAGTAATGCATCCCGGTGAACCGGGATGCAGGATCAGAGGTTATTAATGTTCGCGCAGTTTCCATTGCGAGAAAAACGGATACAGCAACGGTAAGACAAACAAAGTGAGGAAGGTTGCCGTTACCAGTCCGCCGACAATTACACTGCCCAGGGGTTTCTGAATTTCCGCGCCTAAGCCATCCGACATTAACATCGGAATTAATCCCAGTGCTGAAGTAAGAGCCGTCATTAATACCGGGCGCAGGCGCGATAAGGCACCGTTAAATACCGCATCATTTACACTATGTCCGGCAGCCAGGCGCTGGTTAATACTCTCAACCATCACCACACCATTTAAAACCGCCACGCCAAACAGGGTAATAAATCCCACCGAGCCAGGCACGGATAAATACTGGCCGGATAACCACAACGAAAAGATACCGCCAATAACCGCCAGCGGCACATTCAGAAGAATCAGCAGTGCCTGACCGACCGAGCCAAAAGCGAAATACAGCAACAGGGCAATTAATCCTAATGACAGCGGTACAATCATCATTAAGCGTTGCTGCGCGCGCTGCTGATTTTCAAACTGGCCGCCAATATTGACGGCATAGCCCGGCGGTAATTGCATCTGAGTGTCGATGGCGTTGCGGATATCGGCCACCACGCTGCCCATATCGCGGCCTTCGACATTGGCCTGAATGACCAGTCGCCGTTGTACATCGTCACGCCGTACCTGTGGTGGGCCAGAGGAAAATTCCACCGTCGCGACATCGCCCAGACGAACAATGGCACCGGAGGGCGAGCGCAGGCGTAAATCGGCAATGGCGGCGGCACTGCTGCGAAATTCCTGCTTCAGGCGCACATAAATATCGTAGCGTTCGTTGCCGTTAATAATTTGTCCGGCACGGCTGCCGCCTAAACCATCACGCACCACGGTCAGTACGTTATCCACCGATAAACCATAACGCGATAAGGCATCCCGTTTGGGGGTAATCACCAGCTGCGATTCGCCGGCAATCTGTTCCATCGCTACATCGCGGGTACCGGCAATGGTTTTTACCAGCGCTTCAATCTGCTGGCCCTGTTGTGCCAGAACATCGAGATCGGGGCCGAATAATTTAATCGCCAGCTGCGCCCGTACACCGGACAGTAATTCATCGACGCGGGTGCCGATGGGTTGAGAAAAGTTAAACAGCAGGCCGGGAAAGACTTCGAGTTTTTCTTCCATTAAATGCTGCAGGGCCAAGCGATTGTCGGCCGACTGCCATTCGCTGACAGGCTTCAGGCCGATATAAATCTCGATATTACTTACCGGCTCCGGATCGCCGCCCAGTTCCGGCCGGCCAACGCGGCTCATGGCGTAGGTGACTTCCGGAAACTGTAATAATAACGCTTCCAGTTTTGGCGCTACGCTCAGCGCGGTTTCTAAACTGGCGGAAGGCGCCAGCGTTACGCGCAGATTAATGGTGCCTTCTTCCAGTTCCGGTACAAACTCGGTACCAAGGCGCGGGGCAATAATAGCGGCTGCTAATAACAGCATACCGGCAAGCCAAATCACCCGCCGTGGAAATCGCAGCGCCTGGGTGAGCAGGTGGCGGTACAGTGTTTCCAATGGCTGCAATAAGGGGCTGGGTTTAGCGCTTACCGGAGCACGGAACATAAACGTAGCCAGCACCGGGACGACGATTAATGCCACCAGTACAGCAACCAGCATGGCCAGCATGATGGAAATAGCCATCGGCTGGAATAATTTGGCTTCGACACCCTCAAAACCAAACAGCGGCAAAAACACTAACAGGATAATACCGGTAGCAAAAAATACCGGGCGCGCGACTTCGGCCGCCGCTTCCTGAATGCGCAGACTGATACTGTCTTTGCCAGCATTGGGATTGGCCTGCAAATGGCGGAATATATTGTCGACCATCACCACCGAACCATCGACCAGCATGCCAATGGCGACGGCAATACCACCGAGCGACATCAGGTTGGCGGATAAGCCGTACCACGACATCAGCATTAAGGCGATGGCAATCGACAGAGGAATGGATATTAACACCAGCAGCGTGGCGCGCAGATTCATCATAAACAGCGCCAGCACAATCAGAATAAAAACAAAGGCCAGCGCCAGTGCATTGACTACCGTACTGACGGCCTGTTCGATTAATCCGGCCTGATCGTAAATGACCTCAAAGGTGACGCCTGCAGGCAGCGCCTGATGAATTAATGTCAGCCGTTGCTGAATGCCGTCGATGGTGGCTTTGGTATTGGCGCCCATACGTTTGAGTACGATACCGGAGACGACTTCGCCGAGCTGTTCGGCGGTGGTTTCTGTTGCCTTGCCGGTTGTATTGTTGCGGCTGAACGTTACCGCACCCTGACGGATTTCGCTGCCAAAACCCACCTCGGCGACATCGGCAACGGTAACGGCCACACCATCAATGACCCGCAACGGAATCTGCGCTAATTGTTTTAAACCCTGTTCGCCGCTGTCGAGCCAGCCGGTGCCACGGATGACCAGTTGTTCCTGCCCACGGTTTAAATACCAGCCGCCGACATTGCGGTTATTGGCTTCTAATGCATCGATCACATCCTGTTGCGACAACTGAAAAGCCAGTAAGCGGTCGGGGTTTATATTGACCTGAAACTGGCGTACGTCGCCGCCGAATGACAGCACATCGGTGACGCCATCGACCGGCATTAACAGCAGTTTTACCAGCCAATCATTCAGGCTGCGCAATTGCATCAGGTCATAACCGGAGCCGGGTTCTGCCAGTAATACATACTGAAATATTTGCCCCAGCCCGGAGGTATTGGGCCCCATTTCCGGAATACCGGCTCCCTGCGGAATAAATTCACGCGCGGCCTGCAAGCGCTCGAATACCAGCTGGCGGGCAAAGTAAATATCGGTACCTTCGTTAAATACCACGGTAATGCCGGATAAACCGGTTTTGGATATAGAACGTACTTCGGCCACGTCGGGCAGGGCGTACATCACCGCTTCAATCGGATAGGTGATCAGTTTTTCTACTTCTTCGGCGGCCAGTCCCGGCGCTTCGGTATTAATCGCCACCTGTACGTTGGTTACGTCGGGAAAGGCATCGAGGTTCAGCTTCGGCAAAGCGAAAGCGGCAGCAATACATAAACTGGTGATGGCAATGAGCACCAGCAGGCGGTTAGCGACCGCCCAACGGGTTAATAACGTAAACATAGTTTAATACCCAACCCTTAATGATTATGCGGATCAAAGCCGCCTTTCGCCTGCTCGGAAGCAATAAAAAAAGCGCCGGCGACGACGATGGGGTACGCAGAAAGTGCAGACGGATCATCGCTGCTGATTTCTACCTGGGGGTCTTTTGCGGTGTTGATGGTGCGGCCACGTTCTACTTCCAGTGCGCGGAATTCGCCGGGTGCGCTTTCAATAAAAACCTGCCAGTCGCCATCGCTGCCACGCATTAATGCGGTTTCCGGCACCAGCCTGATGGCCTCTGTGGACTGGGTATAAAATGTGGCACTGGCAAATAAACCAGGGTGCAGACGATGATCCGGGTTATTCACCGTTAAGCGCACAATACGGGTGCGGGTTAATGGATCAATGGTGTGGGATTCGTGGCTTATCTGCGCGCTGATCTCCAGTCCGGCGACATTAAGAATAACGCGGGTATCGCGGGTTAAATGCAGCTCAGATTCTGCCGGTAAACGCGCTTCAGCCCAGAGCGTGGTTTCGTCGGTGATCTGCATTAATGCGCTGCCCGCCATCACCCGTTGGCCCTGCTGAAAATCATCGCTTAATACCAGCCCGGCAGTTTTAGCGGTTAACTGATATTCACCAAAGCTGGCCGGGGTTAATTCTGCATCGGCATTCAGGCCATAAGCCGTGAGGCGTGCGCGCGCAGCGGCGAGGGTATTCTCGGCCTGATTATAACGGGCTGCGCCAGCGGCATTTTTACCGAGATTTTTTACCCGCTGCCATTCGGAACGGGCGCTGCGTAATTCTGCCTGGGCACTGGCAACCCCTTCACTGAATAATGTCAGCAATGCTTGCCCTGGTTGTACGTGATCACCCAGTGCAACATGGCGGGTGATTACCACCGAATCGACCCGTGGGGAGACAACAAAGCTGCGGTAACCGTTGGCGCGGATTTCGGCCGGTGCACGCAGCGGAATATCGGCTTTTTCTGCCGGGATTATCTGGCTGATAATTCCGGCTTGTTGTATTTGATCGGCGCTTAAATGCACGCTGTTGTCGTTATGTTCATCCTGATCGTGCTGATGATTGTGCTGATCGCTTTGCTCAGTGCTGTGGTCATCGCTGTGGTCATGTTCGTCGTGTTTATGCTCTTTTGGCGATTCACTGACGGCTTCGTTATGGCCGGATACCGGTTCGTGATTGTGACTGTCAGCGGCATAGCCCTGCAGTGGAAGTATGAGAATAAAAGCCATGAGCAGGCGTTGGGCTGTGCCCGCACGATTAACGACAGGCATTTTTTTTACGGACGCTGATTTTTTTACTGAAAATAGTGACGACATAATTTTCTCACTCTGAAATCGGGCTGTTGGTATTTGCAGCAGCGCTTAAAAAACGGCGGATATTTTGGCTGTCACTCAGCCATTGGATCTGTGCCTGACGGTAATCCGTGGTCAGTTCGATACCGGCCTGCAGACTGGCGGCCCACTGTGCGGATGCCTGAATATAAGCGCTGGTGCTGAGGTCGCCGTTGCGCCATTGCTGTTGCAGTAATTGCGCGCTGCGCTGGCCGCCATCGGACATCAGTGTTTGCCATTGTTTGACCTGACGGCGGTAAGCCTGAACCCGGCTATGGCTGGCGCGAAGCTGCTGTTGCTGTTGTTGCAGGCTGACGTAAAACTCCGCTTCGGCCTGCAGGGCTTCGCCATTGGCTGCAGCCGCAGCCTGACGGTAAGAGCTGCGTACATTGAGCGGCAAAGACAGGGCCAGTCCTAATACATCTTCTTCGCCATTACGCCCGGCACTGACGCCAAGGGTTGGTTCGGCGCGCAGGCTGTCGCGGCTCAGCTGCGCGCGCTGCTGCTCGGCCAGCCAGAACAGTCGGGCGCTTTCACTTTGCGGATGTGACAGTGCCAGTTGTCTGAACTGTTCGTCGCTCAGCGGCTGCTGCGATAATTGTTGTGCGCTGTTATCCAGTTGCTGAATGAGTGCATTGAGGTATTGCGGCTGTTGTTGCCAGTCTGGCAGCAGGGCAGATAACTGCGCAGCGGCGGCACTTAATTCCGCCTGACTGGCGGCAATATCGGCCAGCAGCGAGCTTTGTGCCAGCAGTGCCAGTTCGGCATCCAGCGCACTTAAATCACCAATGCTGCGGCGTTGCTCAATCAGTTGCGTCAGCGTCTGCTGTTGCTGCTGCAGACGCTGCATTAATTGATCACGCTGTTGCGCGCTTTGATAACGCACAATGGCGGCTAAGGCATCAGCGGTGGTTTGCTGCAGGCTTTGCTGATATTGCTGCCCGGCCTGCTGTTGCAGTCGTTGCTGCTGCTGGCTGCGCGCTTCTCGCTGGTTCCACCAGTCGATTTTCTGGCTGATTTCCAGCGCGTAATTATTATTACTGCCTTCCTGCTCCAGCCGGGTTTGCAGCTCGGGGTTGTACAGTGGCTGAGCGGCTGCCTGAGTCCATAATGCGCGACTGTTTTGTTGTGCCGCCGCCGCTTTTACCTGCGGCGTTTGCGCTATGCGACTTTGCAGCCAGAGGCGTGCAGCCTCATGGAAATGGCTGTTCGTGTTGTTACTGCTGTTGATGTCTGACGCATACGCAGGTATGGCCAGGGCGCTGGCGATAGCAAACGCCATTACAGGGATTACATTCATGCGTTATTCCTGAATAAAAAATACGATGAGCCAAGGGCACCGCCGCCATTAGCTGACGTGTGTTACCGGGGCTGATAAACGCGGTTATTCAGGAATAAATCGGAGGGCGCAGGTGCGGGCTGAGCGCACGCACAATCAGAGTGCGGTTGTAGAGGTTGTTCATGCTGCGGCTTTTTGTTGCAGCGGCTAATGCGTCGTTAACCGGTAAGGATAACGGTGCGTGAGCATGGCAATGACAGCAGTGGCTGCAGTCGTGCTGGGCCAGATTATCGTTATTCTGGCCGTTGTTTTGTACGGTATTGTTTTGGCTGGTATCAGCCTGAATATCATCCGCCAGTATCTGCATCATATCGCTATGGTGAGCGGGCTGGTGTTCGTTCAGATGATCTGCGGCTGAACGCTCGAAGGTTTCATGCACATCCGCCAACGCCGCAACCGACTGAAACAAGGTCAGCAGTAATAAGGCGATATTTAACAGGCGGTTATTACGCATAAATAAACAGCAGATTTATCAGTAGATACTGAGCATAGTAGAGCGGTGTTTAACCGGCGTCTACTGTGCGCGGGTCAGGAAATGTCACCGCTCTTCAGTTTTGCCGTTAATGGCCGATATAACGATTACCTTTACAGAAAGCACGGTTGTGGTTTGTTACCTGCTACCTGTTCGTAGTGGCCTGTTAACAGTCCCTGATGCTTAGGTGTGTGTCTATGTCAGATATCAGTGTATCCGCCAGTGGAGCGGTGAATGGCGCGGTGAATAAGCCACCGGGTAGTGAGCCTAATCCGCCCAAAGCTGCAGCGAAGACGGTTGTTGCCAGTACGGATGCGCAAGGCGAAGCCGTGCACTTTTCCGCAGCAGCCCTGAACCAGTTACGTGCCGAGCAAAGCGATACATCGGCCAGTGAAGAACATCCACTCGACCGTATTATTAAAGACTTACAGGAACGTATTGCCGAAGTGCAGCGCCAGTTACAGGCGTTGGACGCACAAACGCAGGAAGGCGAAGAGGCCGATGCCAGCCGTCAGACCCGGCAGATGTTGCTGGATGAACTGACGCAGTTGAATGCCATGCTCAGCCAGACGCTGACGCAGAAGCTGGAATCCCTGCGTCAGCCGGATTGAGGCCGTCGTTTATTCTGCTGCGGTATAATTCTTCGGCAGTATACGAATGAGGCTTGCGCCTGCTTTTGAGGCAATATCCGCACTTAACTTTTATTCCTCAGCGCCATACGGATGATTCTTTCTCCCATGTTGGGGGGCAATATCCGGACGTCTGACTTTTTATTCCTCAGCGCCATACGGGTGATGCTTTCGCCCATGTCGGGGGCAATATCCAGACGTCTGACTTTTTATTCCTCAGCGCCATACGGATGATGCTTTCTCCAGTGCCGGGCAATATCCGCGCGGCGGCATACCCAGACTTTATCGTGGCGCTGAATATAATCGAGAAAATCCGCCAGTGCGGCCGCGCGTCCCGGCCGACCGGCCAAACGGCAATGCAGACCAATGCTGAGCATTTTCGGGCTGTCTTTGCCTTCGGCGTAGAGCACGTCGAAGCTGTCTTTTAAGTACTGATAAAACTGCTTACCGCTGTTAAAGCCCTGATTGGTGGCGAAGCGCATATCGTTGGCATCCAGTGTATAAGGCACCACCAGATGCGGCTTACCACCTTCTTCGACCCAATAGGGCAGATCGTCGGCGTAGCTGTCGGCGTCGTATAACAGATCGGCTTCTTCACAGGCGAGGCGGCGGGTATTGGGGCTCATGCGGCCGGTGTACCAGCCTTCCGGGAAGCTGCCGGTCAGGCGTTTATGAATCTCCAGCGCTTCACGGATATGGGCGCGTTCAACCTCTTCCGGTACATACTGATAGTCGATCCATTTCAGGCCGTGGGAGGCGATCTCCCAGTCGGCTTTCAGCATGGCGTCCACCACCTGCGGATTACGCTCCATGGCGGTGGCTACACCAAATACGGTTACCGGCAGTTTGCGCTCGGTAAACATACGGTGCAGACGCCAGAAACCGGCGCGGGAGCCGTATTCGTAGATGGATTCCATATTCATATGGCGCACGCCTTCCAGTGCCTGAGCGCCGACGATCTCAGATAAAAACGCTTCCGAGGCTTTGTCGCCATGGAGGATGCAGTTCTCGCCGCCTTCCTCGTAATTAATCACAAACTGCACGGCGATACGGGCCTTGTGCGGCCACTTTACGCTGGGGATATCGGCGCCGTAACCGATCATGTCGCGGGGGTAGGTCATGAAACACCTGAAAAGCTGACTGATTAGTCAGCTCAGTTTAGCGCTAAACCGCTTTGCTTGGCAGCGGGCAAAGTGAGCATTTATGGATGATGTACGCGATCCGGGAAATATAACGAACAGACTGTTGATAAACTAATTATTGATATTCGCAGATCAGCACTGGCATATTGCGCCTCTTTCGCGGTTTATTCAGGAATACCATGTCTCTGCTGTTGGCGATGTTATCTTTCTCGTTCGTGATGCCGATATCACCGGGGCCGGTGAATATGGTGATTCTCTCTTCCGGTGCCAGTTACGGCGTCCGCCAGACCTTTCCTTTTGTCTCCGGTGCCACCCTGGGCTTCACGTTGCTTTTGCTCTGTATCGGTCTTGGGCTGTATGAGGTCGTTCAGCTGTTTCCGGATTTTCTGCAATACCTGGCACTTGCCGGGGCGGCTTTCATTATTTATCTCGGTTATCTGATTGCGTCATCGGCACCAAAACTCAGCATCGAAAAGCAGAAGCGGCCAACTTTTATTCAGGGCTTTTTATTGCAGTGGCTTAACCCAAAAGCCTGGATGGCCTGCATGTCGGGGGTGTCGTTATTCTCAGCTCCAGAGGGATACCAGCCGTTTCTGAGCTTTCTGTTGCTGTATTTTCTGGTGTGTTATGCCTCGCTGTTTAGCTGGTCATTGCTTGGCGACCGGGCGGCGCAGCTGCTTAACAGCGAAGCCCGTTTACGGCTGTTTAATCGTCTGCCGGTCAGGGTCTGGTTATTCAGTTAACAGAGTTGAATACCAGATTCGACATGGTCTGGTTATCCGAGCCCGGTACTGTGTTGTAGGTGCTTTTCCACAGCCACCAACCGCTGCTGGTGGTCTGGGTGGCAAAAGAGACATTCACGCCCGGATTCAGGTTGTTGTTGACGTAGCTCAGCAGTACGCCGCTCTGGTTACCGATGGTTCCGCCGTGGTGGGTTTTGCTGCCCATCAGCACCGGATAATGGTTATACCAGAGGGATTCCGGGGCGCTGACGCTGGTCTGTTTGCCGTCCAGCGCGCGGTAAGCCACACAGCTGTCGACCGCTTTAACCGCGTTACCGCCACAGGAAGAATGCAGGGACACAACGCCATCATCGGTACCGGGCAGGAAGCCGCCGGTAGCACCCAGATATTCACTGCCACCGCCAACAAAACGCAGGCGCGGTACGCTGTTCGGTGCCATCGCGGTCTGACGGGCAACCGCCGGACGCAGGTCAGTCAGCACGCCGAGATTTTCTGTGGTGACGGTAAAGCCCAGCCAGGCATTCACTGCGGCGCGGATGGGGGCGGTCAGCCAGCTGCTGCTGCCGGCCACATCCAGCGCCAGCTCGGCCAGTTCAGAGCCACCACCTGCACCGGCGAAGTCGAACACGGCGAGAATATTCAGCGGCTGCAGGCCGGCGGCCTCGGTCCAGACATCCTGCTGATCGAGCATATAGCGCGTGACCAGATCACCGGTCGAGTGCGTTACCAGCACGCAGCCGTTATTGCAGAAACCGGTGCGCGCCCACTGCATGACTTTGTTGTACGCGCGTTGTGCGGTATCGGCGCTCAGGCGGCTTTTCGAGCTCCAGTCAAGGCGGTCATCAGCATACTGGCTCCAGAAGGCTGACCAGTAATTGGCACCGTCGCTGGTGACTTCTTGCGGGGTTACGTTGTCGCGCATCAGTTGGGCCGGTTGTAAGCCGTGCACCAGAATCACATTTTTACCGGCCATCTGTGCCTGCGTCTGGGCGCTGAGCAAGGCAGCTGCGGTTAAAAAAACTGCGGTGATTGCCATCTTTATTTTTATCGTCAGCATTCAGTCTCTCCTTATTGATGGGTGCCGGGCGAGCCCAGCGATTGCAGAAATTGCAGACGCGAGACGGTCTGCTCATCCTGAAATGGAGTCGGGGAAAAGCGCGAGGGATCGACGTTTTTAACCGCGTAAAAATCATCGCGGCTGAAGCCCCATTGCACCTCAGGGCCGGGTTTTTCCGGCATCTTGCGCAGTTGCAGATTGCCGATCCATAGATTCTGAATACCGCCTAAGTTGTACAGCAGCGAACCGTGTACGCGCAGCTCCAGCGTACCGCTGCTACCTATACGCCCTTTACCCTGCAAATAGGCCAGTGGCTTTTTATCGGCATAGTGCAGGCTGGCGGCGAGCTTGTAGTAACCGGCGGCGGCCTTCTCAATTTCGACCGGAATGACCAGCTCGTTATCGTCGACATAAGGCGTGCCGGTAGCGGTGATTTCGGCAACGGCGGTGAAGACCTGAAACGGTGCGCTCTGGCGCAGGGTGGAGCCATCGGTCAGCTGCAGCTCAGCCACCAGATTGAGTTCGCTCGGCCAGTTGTCGCGGCTGCTGAAGCGGGTTTGCAGGCGTTGTTCGCTGCTGTTGTTCTGTATTTGGGCTTGTGGCATCAGCAGCACGGCATTGTTGTTATCGCGCACGCTGAGGGTCAGGCCGCTGAGCTGGCTGAACAGGGCGTCGTCGCCGGACAGTACAATATCGGCTTCTATCGGTTCTTCCTGACGGTAGCGGTAGGCCGATAACTGAATCATCAGCTGGCCGGGTAAGCCAACCGTATTCAGATCACGCACGCTGTGAGCACCGGCATTGGGCTGCAGTAACTCGGTTTGCTGGCTGCTCAGCGGAATGGAATAGGTCGGATACTGGCTGCTGACCTGATAGGCGGCGGCGACCTGGGTCATGGCTTGCTGCATGGCTGGCGGCAAGGCGGGCGGGGCTTCGCTGAACGGGGCGGATTCACGCGGTTCGGGGATGGCACTGGTAAGTGCAGACGCTGGTTCCTGGCTGACAATCGCAACAGACGGTTGGTGCAGGCCCAGCAGCAGGCCCAGTACGGCGATCAGACCAATGGGGATCCAGACTTTCATCAAACGTATTCCGGCGGCTCTTATTGGCCACACACGTTAGAGTAAGGCGGCCTGATTGAAAAACGTCGGACTGGTACCTTGGTTTGAGTTGACTACTAAGCTGTTACGCAGTCTGGCGCGAATTTTCCTCTATCCGTCGCGGCTGATAACAGAAAGGCTTTAGCGCAGTAAGATTGCTGAATTTTACGCACGAGTTGTCCCGTTAGGTCATAGTGTTCAGGTAAATTTCGTAACCATTTGATACGCAAAATTACAAAATGCTGGCGTGCTTTGCGCTGTCAGCATGGGTTAACGCCGGATCTTACCGGCTTTTATGCCGGGTTTTGTCCGGATGTTTATCTCTGCGTTATACAGAACATTGTTGTTGCCCGGTGCCCGTGTTATCCATTCAATACACGATTGTTATCAGCGCAGGGAGTTAATGATGTCTTTACATCAATCAGGATGGATGGTCTTAACGGCGGCATTATTACTGAACCAGCCCGCAGCGGCTGCGGCTAATTATCCGGACGCGGTAGCCAGCGACCCGGCCACAATGGGCTGGATGGTGGGTTCGCCACCACCGGCCGATAAACAACTGCGTTTTGACGATGGCAGTTACTTCCGCTTTCCGGCCATGCGCTGGAGCGTTGCCAATTTCCGCCAGCTGATGCCGACCGTTAATATCCCGCGCGGATTGGGCAATGCGCAGCCGCTGGTTCATGCGGAAGATACGGCCATTGATCAGCTTACCTTTATGCCCACCGGTGCGGATAAAGCCATGAGCTGGGAAGCTTCTCTGCTGGCCAATTACACCGACGCCATTGTCGTACTGCATAAAGGCAAGGTGGTGTATGAACGTTACTTTGGCGTGATGTCGCCAACGGCGCAGCATGGCGTTATGTCGGTAACCAAAACCTTTGTCGGCACGCTGGCCGCCACGCTGGTGGCTGAAGGCAGGCTCGATGACAGCAAAACCGTTGCCCATTATGTGCCGGAGCTGAAGCAATCGGCTTTTGGCAGTGCCACGGTGCGGCAATTAATGGATATGACCACCGGTATCCGCTTCAGTGAAGATTACGCCGACCCCAATGCTGAAGTCTGGGCCCATGCGGCGGCGGGCAATCCGCTGCCCAAGCCTGCTGACTATAAAGGCCCGCGCTCCTACTACGAATTTCTGCAAACGGTTAAACCCGAGGGCAAACACGGTGAAGCCTTCCATTACCGCACCGCCAATACCGACGCGCTGGGCTGGGTACTGGCGCGGGTAAGCGGTAAAAGCGTGGCGCAGTTGTTATCTGAACGGATCTGGCGTCGCCTTGGTGCAGAACAGGATGCCTACATGAGCGTCGACTCTACCGGTACGCCCTTTGCCGGTGGCGGCCTGAATACGGGCATTCGTGATCTGGCCCGCTTTGGCGAGATGATCCGCAACGATGGCCGTGCCAATGGTAAGCAGATTATTCCCGCCGCCGCGGTGGCGGATATCCGCGCTGGTGGCAAACAAAGTGACTTTGCCAAAGCCGGTTATCAGCAATTAAAAGGCTGGAGCTACCGCAATATGTGGTGGGTAACGCATAACCCGCACGGTGCCTTTATGGCGCGTGGAGTACACGGCCAGGCGCTGTACATCGACCCCAAAGCGGAGATGGTTATAGCCCGCTTTGCCAGTCATCCGGTGGCCGGCAATGCGGCTAACGATGCTACCTCGCTGCCTGCCTATCAGGCGCTGGCGGAGTATCTGTTGCAGCGCTGATGCTGCCTGCCGCAGCGGTTAAACCGCTGCGGCTTTGTCTCTTCTGCGTTCTGCCTTTCCTGCGTTCTGTTTTTTCTGGCTATGGCCTTCTGCTTACCTGTATTTCCTGCCCGCATTCCCGGAGTGTGAACGGCGTTCGCGATTACTGACTAATACTAATGTACTGTTTTTGCTGAATTTATACACACGCAAGGCTCATGATGAATCACGCAAGTCTTAAACATACACTGATGGTCAGTTTTGCTCTGTTATTGGGCGCTTGTGGCGGCGGCTCCGGTGGCAGCTTCCCCGCGGGTGACGATAATCATTCCGCTGGTGGTGTCACTACGACACCGGAACTGACCCAGGCTATGACCAGGGGCGACGCTACGTTGGTGAGTGCTGAAGCACTGCGTGACGCTGCTTTGGCCACCATTGCAAGTCAGCGTTCAGCGTATCAGGCGGTTAAGGCTCAGCTGCTGCAACTGAATACCGATGGCACGGCCCGTCGTGATGGCAGCAGCCTGACTGCTGTGCATTGGGATGTGACTCACGACTCTGCCAAATTGAGTCCGCAGTTTGGTTATAACGACAGCCTGCTGATCAGTAATGCCAGCCATTCCTCAACAGCAGGCAGTGCCAGTTTTGCCATTGTGGGTGAACAACAGAAAGGTGAGCGTTATCTGGTGATGGGCAGTAATCCGATGCGCACGGCGCAGCGCTTTCCGGCCTCGGTAAACGCACAAATGGATCAGCTGCTGGAAAACGGTATTGGCTGGCTGGCCGGACGCAGTGATTTCTCGGTGACACCGTTAAAGGTGGTGATTGCGCAGATGGATCAGAGCTATTACTTCCCTGACCGTAACGCAACCCGCAGCTGGCTGGATGCGCATTACCAGAGCTCTGTCAGTTATAACGATGCTGCAAGCTGTGATGGTGCTGCATTGGCCGGCTGTTTAAACGCCGATACCGATATATTGATGATTTCTCAGGTGGGCGGCAGTACGGAATTAAATCCACAGATACTGGCGGCGGTAAAAGCGGCACAGGCACGTGGCACCGGTGTGCTGTATATGCATTATGACGGCGGTATTACTGAACTCGGCAGTACATTGTTGAATCATTTTAATGTGAGCTTCAATGGTGATAATTACTGGAATAAATATTATATGAACGCGCAGGATATGCGTCCGTATTTTAATCAATTGCCAGAATATATTGCCGACATTCAGCAGATGCTGAGCACGCTGGCTGCACCCATAACGTTCGATTTTAATCAGTGCGATGGTGAAGACTGCAGCACGGTAAATGGTTTTAATCAGAATTTTATGAACGGTGCTACCCGTGTGCGCAATATTATGGCGGACTTAGACCGGGAAAAACGCAACATCTTTGCCAGCAGCAGTGCCAACAGCAACGAATACCGTCTGGAAAAATTACTGGCCCTGTTGGGCGACCGTTATCGCCAGCTGGTGGTTTTTCCAATGAGTCGTGATACCGCCGATGCAACGGCGTTTGTGCATTCTGTTTACGCCGATATGTCGGTTTATAATTACCGCAGTCTGAACCCGGTACAGGCCGACATGGGCAATTTCAGCCGCAGTGATTTTTCTCATATCACCCCGGTGAGTAAAACCATCAATCTGGTAAGTAAAAATTATTTCCGCGCAGCCGGTGTGTATGTGTTGCCCGGAAAAGCCGTACGCATCACCCGTTTGGACAACAGCCCGGTGAATACCAAAGTGGCGGTAAACACTCAGCGCTCAGCATCGACGCACTGGTTTGCTACCAATAATGGTTATAACCGCCCTAAATACCTGCAGAGTACCCAAATTCCGTTGGCCAGTGGTGAGACCGTCGAATTCACCTCACCTTATGGCGGGCCACTACAGATTTTCTTTGATGCCAATGACCAGAACGTGCGCTTTAACGTCGAGAATATTGGTCTTCATCCGTACTGGAATGGCACCGAAGATAATGCTGACTTTGAAGCTCGCCTGAGTGCTGGTGACTTTGATTGGGCGGAATTATCCACCGCCGGTTTTGAGGTGCATTCACAACTGGAAAAAATGCGGAATTCCATGAACGGATGGGGTGGTACAGCGGCCGATATGGCCGTGGCAACTGAGCGTTATGTTTCCAACCTGCCTCATGTGCTGGCCGGATTTGAAGGGCCGGGAATTGATGTCGTGGCCGAGATACATGATTTTGCCAGTACTAATAATTTTACCGTGCAGAATATCGATATCGTTAAACATATGAATGCCGACCAGCCAACCTGTGGCTGGGGCTGCTCCGGTAATCCTTACGATGCCGGCTGGAGCTTCTCACCCACCGGCCATGGCGATATTCATGAACTGGGTCATGGGCTGGAAAAAGGTAAATTCCGCTTTGCCGGCTGGGAAGGTCACGCCTCGACCAATTTTTATTCTTACCATAGTAAATATCATTACTACCTCGATACCGGTAAGGATCCGCAATGCCAGTCATTACCTTTTGAAAGTCTGTTTAATACCCTGCAGACCAGCCGTAATCAGGCTGACCCGGTTGCCTATATGCAGGCACAGGCACTGAATGGCTGGAGCAATGGTGCAGCTGTTTATATTCAGATGATGATGGCCGCACAGGCACAGGGTGCGTTAACCGATGGCTGGATGCTGTTACCGCGTTTGCATATTCTGGAGCGTGAATTCTGGACGGCAACGCGCAATGACGATAACTGGGCAGCCAAAAAAGCGGCGCTGGGTTTTGCGAGCTTTAACCGCAGCGACGCCAGCGCGCTGAGCAATAATGACTGGCTGAACATTGCGCTGTCAAAAGTCACCGGGCTGGATATGCGTGATTATCTGACCATGTGGGGCTTCCCGGCAGGTGCTGCTGCCAGCGCTCAGGTTGCTGCGCTGGCATTACCGGCGATGAGCAAAACCTTTTATGCCTCAGGTGGCGCAGAGTTCTGTAAAGGATTCGATAAAACGCCGGTCGCCATCGATGGTGCTGCAGCCTGGCCTTTGTAATTGTGTTTTGCTGATAAAAGAGAAACCGGCCTGTCAGGCCGGTTTTTTTATGGATGATGATAATCAGTCAGCAGCATAAATACCGTCGCGCCGGATATT
The DNA here is from genome assembly GCF_025318105.1 of Thalassolituus pacificus. Taxonomy (NCBI): domain Bacteria; kingdom Pseudomonadati; phylum Pseudomonadota; class Gammaproteobacteria; order Oceanospirillales; family Oceanospirillaceae; genus Thalassolituus; species Thalassolituus pacificus. The sequence goes on along the minus strand of NZ_JAOANI010000032.1, from coordinate 87,672 downwards.
AAAGGCTGTCTGGTGGAAAAACAGATGCGCCAGTGCAGTTGCATCAGCGTTCAGCACACCTTCTGCCAGAACCGGGTCTGGCTCAAACAACAACCCCTGTTGCTGACTGTACTGCCGGATCGGGTTCAGGGTATTGCTCAGCAGGGCCGTTGGAAAGGGCGGCCGAAGATTACGCTGGCGCTGCCCTTGTTTATCGGTCAGGTCAAATTGCAGAAAGGTTTTGCAGGTCTGGGCGCTCATGCAACGCTGGATTTCGTTCTGCCATATACGGCATTGGCGTAAGCGCTGGCAATCGTCAGAGGTAACAAACCACTGAATATCGGTTTCTGTTACCGATGCCATGGTGAACATAAAACGCTGCTGCTGATAACCAAGCCATACCCTGTGTTTTTCTCCGTCTGCGCTGGCCCCGAGAATCTGCAGAGCAGTCCCTTTGGCGATCACTCCTTTAACCTGTATATCCGGTTGCCGATGGCTCTGCGTTCGTGCGCGCACTGATACGGGTTGCAGGCTGTGCTCGCCGCTGCCGTTATCCAGTATTAAAAATAATTCCGGAGTCGTATAACGCTGGCCCTGCAGGGGGTGAGATGGAATATCAGGTTCGCTGTTGTTCTGGTTGGCAAAGGGCAGACTGCTAAAAGACTGACAGCCGCCAATAAAAAACAGAGAGGTGATTAATAAAAGAAAAATACGCATAAACCGCTCAGACGATCCTTATCAATAGGCGGTCAGGATGCCAGAGGAGGCCTCAGGGTCAAGGGCGTTGCGGCTTTATTCAGTTGATACGGCGTGATGATGATCGCGAATGCGCCGGATCAGGAATCACGGCGCATTATTTTACATTGCGGTATCTTCTGCTCTCCCAGGGCGCCATAAGCCAAAGGCTCAGAGCGCCACAATCCACAGGCTCAGAGCGCCAATAATCAGAGATAAAAGCATCGCCAGACCAACGCGGATACCCAGCGCCGGTTTGCCGATAACCATAGCAAGGCCTGCCTTAAATAAGTTATTTACCGTCACGGCAATCAGAATACCGGTGGCTGCGACGGTCAGCGTCAGGCTGTCGCCGAGTGACATCCGCGATAAACTCAGGCTGATGGCATCGACATCGGTAATACCCGAAATCGCCGCCAGCAGATAAACCCCGGCGCTGCCCATTTCCTGCTGTAGCCATTCAGTCAGTAATAAAATAATGACCAGCAGGCCACCCAGAATTAACGCCGATCTTAATTCCAGCGGATTTTTGGCCAGATCCGGATGGCTGACGTCGGTTTTTGTATGACGCAGATTCATCACAATGGCGGGCAGGTATAAAGACAGGGTCATCAGTAATACCGGCAGCCAGAGCAGGGCGATTAATTCACGGTTAATCACCAGACAATAAAGCAAAATGCGTGGAAACATGGTGCCGCAGGCCAGCAGAATACCGGCTGCTAATAACGGCGCATTGGCCGGTGATGAGCGGGCCAGCCGGGAGAAATGCAGTGTAAGTGCGGTTGATGAACTCAAGCCGGCGAACAGGCTGGTAAACAACAGGCCACGGCGTTCACCAAGAATGCGTACCGAAAAATAGCCAACAAAAGAAATCGAGGCGATCAGTACCACCATCCACCAGATTTCATACGGATTGATCACGCCACCGGGGCCAAAGCCTTTATCCGGCAGTAGCGGCAGCATCACCACAGAAATCAGCAATAATTGCAGCGCGGCATCCAGTTCGTTTTCGCGCAATTTGCGCAGGGCGCTGTGAATTTCGCTTTTATTATCGAGAATAATGGTGGTGACCACTGCCGCCATAGCAGCGATCACGGTTTGACCTGCGGCCACCATGGCACCAAAACAGAAGGTCAGTAATAAACCCACCACACCGGTAATGCTGACGTTCTGATGATTAATGGCATAGGTGCGGTAACCGCTGATGGCCAGTGCGGCTATCACCAGCAGCATTGCCGGTAAAAACCAGGGAGAAATACTTTCTGACAACAGCACGCTGATACAACCGGTCAGAGCGGTCAGCGTATGGGTACGGATACCGGCGACCCGTGCGCCGGCTTCCTGTTCGCGCGATACCCAGCCACGCTGCAGCCCGATTAACGCACCCAGAGATAAAGCAATAAGCAGCTGAAATGCTGTCTGGGCGTGGCCATTAACGAATACCGATAAATCCATGTCAATTTCCCTCAGGTGCCACAGAAGGTGCGTAACACTTTTTCATCCGGCTTTGGCGGCTGTTCATAATCTGCATATTCTGCCTTGCTGCTGTATGGTTCGGCCAGTACCTGCAGCAGTTGTTCAAAGACCGAAAAATCGCCTTCTTCAGCAGCGGCAATGGCTTCGGCGACGCGGTGATTGCGTGGAATAAAAGCCGGGTTTTTATTCAGCATACGTTGCCCGGCGCTATCGCTGTCGCCACGCTGAATTAACTGTTGCTGCCAGTCGTCCAGCCAGTTATTAATATTCTGCAGCAGTGTTGCGCTGCTGCGGCATTCCGGCAGATTCAGCAGTTCCAGTAACGCCTGGCGTTCATTGTCTGGCTGACTGCAGTCGCTTAAGCGGCGGAAAAACAGAGTATAGTCGATACGGCCTTCGGCCAGCAGTGCCAGCAGGTTTTCAATCAGTGCCTGATCACTGTTTTTCAGTGCGGAAAAACCCAGTTTTTCGCGCATATGTTCAAGCCAGGCCTGTTGTTGCCATAAGGCAAAATCCTGCAGAATGGCGGTGGCTTTTTCGACCGCAATTTTCTCGTCGTCGTTAAATAGTGGCAACAGGGTTTCTGCCAGTCGCGCTAAATTCCATTGGCCGATAGCTGGCTGATTCTGATAAGCGTAACGGCCATTACGGTCGATGGAGCTGAATACCGTTTCCGGATGGTAAGCATCCATAAAGGCACATGGGCCATAATCGATAGCTTCACCGCTGACGGTCATATTATCGGTATTCATTACGCCATGAATAAACCCGATCTGCATCCACTGGGCAATTAATTCGGCCTGCTTACGGCAGATGGCTTCGAATAAATGCCGATAAGCATCATCATCGTTGCTGTTAATGTGCGGATAATGACGGGCCATAACGTGATCGGCTAATTGTTTAACGGCTTCGCCGTCGCGGCGCAGGGCAAAATACTGAAAGGTGCCGACACGGATATGGCTGGCGGCAACGCGGGTAAATACCGCACCGGGTTCGCGCCCGTCGCGTATCACCCATTCGCCACTGCTGACGGCGGCCAGTGCGCGGGTGGTGGGGACACCTAACGCGTGCATGGCTTCGCACAGAATATATTCGCGCAGCACCGGCCCAAGTGGTGAGCGGCCATCACCGCTGCGCGAAAATGGCGTGCGGCCACTGCCTTTTAACTGAATATCACGGCGCTGACCCTGAATATCGAGCAGGTCGCCGAGCAGAATAGCGCGACCATCCCCTAGCTGCGGATTTAACTGCCCAAACTGATGGCCACTGTAAGCCATTGCCAGAGGGGCGGCGTTGTCGGGAATTTCATTGCCGGAAAATATCTGTGCCAGTTGGTTGTCACTGTTGTTGTCGGTGGAGCAGGCGCTGTCGGCATTAAGCTCTATGCCTAATTCCTGCGCGAGAGCGCTGTTAAAACGGATTAGCGCCGGATTTTTTACCGGCGTTGGCAGTACCCGTGCATAAAAACGATCGGGCAGAGCGGCGTAGGCATTGCTGAAGGGGATATGCAGGGAAATAGACACGGCGCTTCCGGAATAAATAGGTGGATTAGGGTCTAGACCCTAGGATATTCCGGCAGCGACTGTCTTGCCAGCGCTCAGGCGGCGGAGGGGGCATCCTTTTGGATAAAGGCGGCTGACTTTTGTTGAATCAGTCTGCACAGCTGCCCTGCGTGCTCATGGGCTCTTTGCATAATGTCTTCACGACTGTTATCGCCACCGGCTTTATACACCATATCGTGGGAAATCAGCGGTGGCTGAAAAATCATGCCGGTAAAGTTTGCGCTTTGTTCCAGCGGACGCAGCAGCTCCTGGGTGGTGAAGTGGTTGTGGCCACCGGCAGCATAGCTGTTGAGAGGGCCGCCAATGGTGGTTGAAACCAGCAATTCTTTGCCACGCAACTGACTGTCCGGGCCATAGGCAAAGCCAAAAAGAAATACACGGTCCATCCATTCCTTTAAAATTCCCGGTACGCTGTACCAATGAAACGGATACTGGAAGATAATCAGATCAGCTTGCAGTAATGCCTGCTGTTCAGCGGCAATATCGATCTGAAAATCCGGATAAAGCTGGCCGAGGTTACGCACTTCGGTATCCGCCAGCAGGCTGATCTTCTCAGCAATTATTTTATTGGCGAGCGAGTTCTGAATATTGGAATGTGCCAGGATCATTAAGGTTTTCATCATGTGTTTCCTTGTTAGGGCCTGTTGACACTAATTAAACAGGCCTGTTATTGGCTAAAAATTTCTCAGGCAAGGCGCTGAGAGTGTGGCCTAACGGGTTAAGCGAGCGAACAGCAACGCAGGATGAGGGATTTTTAGCCATAACCCTTCGGGCTGAGGCCAGTTTTCCTCATTAACGTCGTCGTTCGTCATTCATTTAGCCCGCTAATATCACTCCTCTCTCCTTGTTCTGAGAAAAACTGGCTCTCAGCAGGCCTGATTCACTTAGTGTTAACAGGCCCTGATGTCCGGCGATCTTAGACGATGAAAATCGTGCGCATAAGAATGCACATTTCTGATACTCAGTACCCTTTTGTATACCCTTGGATGATATGAAATGAACCACTCAGACTATGATTGCAACCTCGGTTGCCCGGTAGAAGCGACTCTTGAGCTGATTGGTGGAAAATGGAAAGGCGTAATTCTTTATCACCTGTTGGATGGAACACATCGTTTCAATGAATTACGCCGGATTATGCCGGATGTAACCCAACGAATGCTGACCAGACAGTTACGGGAACTGGAAGCTTGCCAGCTGATTTCGCGCACAGTTTATGCCGAAGTGCCGCCACGGGTGGAATACAGTCTGACAGAGTATGGCCGGACTCTGGAGCCGGTAATACAGGCATTACGCGGCTGGGGGATGCAGCACCTGACTGCTGTTCAGAATCAATAACCGCTGTCAGGTGATGTGCAGTAAAACAGAGAAAAATTATTTAACCGAACGGCTTCACGCCAATCAGCATGCCATGCAGCCACAGGGCAAAGGCAACCCAGGCGCCGATACCCACAACCAGCGTCAGTACGTCACGGACCGCCCCTTTATACACTTTCTGCACTCCGGCGATACGGTCACGACGACGGGATAGCGCAAACCCGGCAATAGCCCAGATTAAGAAAGTGCCGAACAACACCAGGTCGTGCAGACCGCCATTGGCGATTAAATGGGCAAAGGCCCAGAGCTTGATGCCCAGATACATCGGATGGCCGAGCTTAACCTGCAAACGGTTTCCGGGAATCTGGCTGGCAAACAGCAGAATAAAGGCGGGCAGGGTGATGAGTGCAGCCAGGTGGCGTGTCCATACTGGTGGTGTCCACAGCCAGGTCGGGTTCATACGGGCTTCGCCGTAACCGATCACCAGCAGAATAAAGCCGCCGATAGCGACCACAGAATACAGACCCTTCCACGGCAGCAGCCCCAGACGGCTGACCATGGCGTTACGCCATTGCGGCGCGATCAGATTGGTACAGTGTCCGCCGATAAACAGCAGTAGTCCGGCCAGCAATAACGTCATGGTCATTCCTCAGTTTGTAGTATTTGTGCCATCATGCAGGCATATCAGCGCGGATAAAAGTTCTGTATGAAGTCAGCACGCAAACGTATTTACATCGCCTACACCGGCGGCACTATTGGTATGGCCCGTACTGAGCGCGGTTTTCAGCCGCTGGCTGGGTTTCTGGAAGATAAAATCCGCAGTCTGGCGGAATTCAGCCGTGACGAAATGCCGGAATTTGAGCTTCATGAATACCAGCCGCTGCTGGATTCGTCGGATATGACCCCGGCGCAATGGATGCAGATTGCCGCCGATATTCTTACCCATTACGACCGCTTCGATGGCTTTGTGGTGCTGCACGGCACCGACACCATGGCCTATACCGCCTCAGCCCTGTCGTTTATGTTGCCCGACCTGGGCAAGCCGGTGATTGTGACCGGTTCACAGATTCCGCTGTGCGAGCCACGTTCTGACGGCCACGATAATCTGCTCAATGCGCTTTATATTGCCGCGCATTATCCGCGTGCCGAAGTGGGCCTGTTTTTTCATCACCGATTATTGCGTGGTAACCGGGCGACCAAAATAAACAGTCAGGGCTTTGATGCCTTTGATTCACCCAACTGCAATGCGTTGCTGCATGCCGGAATTACTATTGAACCGGGCCTGCCGGAGTTACGCCCGCTGCATAATACACTGCCACAATTCAACGCCCTGAAACATGCGGCGGTGGCGGTGGTAACCCTGTATCCGGGGATCGATTTTTCACTGTTGCAGCGCCTGCTGGAACAACCACTGGACGGCGTTATTCTGCAGACCTTTGGCAGTGGTAATGCACCGCAAAATCCAGCCTTAATGGCGGCCTTTAAACAGGCCAGCGAGCGAGGTGTGGTGCTGGTTAATCACAGCCAGTGCTTAAGTGGGCGGGTGGATATGGACAGTTATGCCGGGGGGCATGCCCTGCGCGAAGCCGGTTTTGTATCGGCCGCTGATATGACTCTGGAAGCAACGCTGACCAAACTGCACGTATTATTAAGTGCTCCCGGAGAACGCAGCCATGTACTCAGCGAAGCCCGGCGTCTAATGGAAGTATCGCTCTGTGGTGAGCTCAGCGCGGCAAAATAAAAAGCCGTAAAAGAGCATAAGAGAGCCTGAATAAACAGCAGTAAACGGAGAACGTGATGACTGACTTACCTCATCCAACCCTGATTGAGCTGGCCGCGATTCTTGCCGAAGCAAATGATCGTGATCACTGCCTGCAATTACTGGAAAAAACCGGCTTAAATTCACAGAGCGCAGAATGCTGGGCTGATTATATGCCGCTGGCCTTTGCCCGTGCGGCCTACCGCTTTCAGTTCAGCGGGCCTTACCCGCTGGATCAGGCCCGTGCCGAACGTGGTTTACTGCCATTGCTGGAGGATGAGGTTTATCAGCAGGCCTGGTTCTGGGCCTGCGATTGCGGCGCGATGGACAGTATCACCAGCGCACAATTTAATACCATTGTGCGTTTAAGTCCGGAGCTGGAGTTTATCCGTGCTCATCTTGCCTAGTCGCGTTTTTGTGCAATACCCATAATAACCGGCGCTTCATCTTCGCCCTGTTGCATTGTGAATGTCTGCTGCAGGTTGATGGTTTCGAACGAACAGTTATCAAACGCGGCCTGTATTTCTTCCGCAGTAAACCCCGGTGTCGATTCTCCGGCTTCTTTCAGCCAGTCCCATTGTACAAAGTACCCCTGTGGTTTCAGCAGCTGCTTAAACAGTGCAAGACTGGCCTGATAATCCGGCAGAAAAGCACAGACGGATGATGCAACAATCAGATCGAACGTGTTATGCATCGGCTGGCTGTTGCTGCTGTTCAGGTCGATGGTCAGAGGTTCTGCTTTGGGCAGGTTTTTAGCGGCCAGAACGTCGATCATTTTTGCGGAAGAATCAACGGCGACAATGCGTTTTGCCTGTTGATGCAGGAGTTCGGTTAAGTGGCCGGTGCCACAACCGAAGTCCAGTATGGTCAGGCCGTCGCAGTTTATTGCCTGAGTAAGAGACTGATAAGCCTGCTGCGAATAATGGATAACACGCTCATCGCCATCCCATTGATCCGCATATTCATCCCACTCGCTCATGATTTAATCTCTTGGTTATGTACGACCAGAGGCAGGTTAGTGTGAGTGAGTGGTTTTCACAAGTCAGTAATTACCTATTAAAAGGCTGCAATGCAGAATCTGGAGAGCAGCCTGGCAGTAAAGAACGGTTAACCCGCATTGCGCAGTAAATCAGCCACACCCGCAAGTACTTCGGCGACCAGTTCGGCTTCATCAAGGCCGCAGACCTGACCGTTATTCACGACCACGCGGCCATTAATCAGCGAATATTTTACCTTTACCGGTTCGGCGCATAACAGCGGTGCGATCACTGCGCTGTGCACCCCGGCAAAGCGCGGCGAGTCGATATCGTACAGCACCAGATCGGCGGCTCTTCCTACGGCAATATCACCGCAGTTATTCAGTCCTAATAATTGCGCGCCGTTATGACTGCCCCAGCGGATAATCTGTTCGGCCTGGGTTGCATCGGCACCGTTAACGGCGCGGTGTAAAAGCCAGGCAAGATTCAGCTCCTGAATCATCGAGCCGGATTCGGCTGAGGCGGAGCCATCCACGCCAAGGGTGATGTTCATGCCGGCCTGCTCCATTGCCAGCGCCGGAGCAATACCGCTGCCAAGACGGCAGTTAGAGGTCGGGCAATGGGCAATGCCGGTACCGCTGGCGGCCAGTTGCTGGATGGTATATTCATCGCTTTTGACCAGATGGGCGAACCATACATCTTTGCCCAACCAATCACAGCTGGCGGCGTAATCGATGGCACGCTGGCCGTATTTTTCCTGCGCCTGAATATCGTCGAAGCTGACCTCGAGTAAATGTGAGTGCAGTTTTAATTGTCGTTCCCGTGCCCAGACCGCCAGTGTGCGTAAATCATCGGCTGTGGCGGAATGCACCAGACTGGTGGGCGCGACGACTAAGCGGCGCATGGCGTTATCTCCGGCCTGATGATATTGCCGGTAGCTGCGTTCCATGCGCTGCATTACCAGCTCAACATTTTCCGGCTGTATACCATGTTTAAGCATGCCTTTATGGCTGCCCTGTACCGTGGCGCTGCCACGGCACAGCACCAAACGGATTCCCAGCTCATCGGCCGCGGCCCATACGGCGTCTTCCACTTCCGGGCTGGAGCCGGCATGGTACAGATAATGGTGATCGGCACAGGTGGTTGCGCCAGAGCGCAGCAATTCATAAAGACCGAGACGCGCGGCGTGATACATTAATTGCGGTGAAATTTTCGGCCAGAAACGATAAGGCACTGACCCCAGCCAATCGCCTAACGCCTGATTTAAACCTTCCGGCACACCTTTTAAAACAGACTGCGCCAGATGATGATGGGTATTCACCAGCCCAGGCCAGACCACGCAGCCGCTGGCATCAATAACCTGTTCATCGTCAGTGGGCAGCAGTTGATTACCGATTTCAGTAATAACACCATCACGGATGCGGATATCCGTTGGTACGGCCGGGTTTGAATTATTGACTGAAATCTGAGATTCGTGGCGAGTGTGCGATTCGGGCGCACAATAAATGGCGCGGGCATTGCGGATCAGGGTGTTCATTAGGGCTCCTTTAAACTGCAAAGAGCAATGTCCCGGAGGCTGATGCCTTTCCTGACCGCTTATACTCTTGAAACGTTTCTTTTAAACTTTGAAATACAGTGGCTTTTTATTGAACGTTTAAAGTTAGCGCAATGCAATTCTATTTCCAATTATTTTTGAGTAGCGCTGTAGCCGTTTCTGCGGCATCCACCGGATATTGTTTCGTGCTCTGATTTTGAATTCACGGGTTTTGGATTTTATGCGCAAAAATAAAGCATCTGGATTGATACTGCTTTTATTTGGTGCGGATAGGCGTCGGTTGTTCTGGATAAACGCGCTGGCGCCGCGCACTGACTGGTTGGCACAACGGTTGCTAAAGATATTGTGTACATGTTTTGAGTAGAAGCAGTCAGGGATTGAAGATCGTTTCAATCCACGGGTCATTGCTCACTGTACGGCAGATAGTTATCTGCGGCCGGAGAACGGACGCAGGGTAAGCCGGTGCAGTGATGAAAAGACCAATGACAATCAGAAAAATCTGAACATACTCAGTGCAAACATATTCAGTTCGATATTGTCATTCAGACCTCGTCTTTTCTCTTCTTCGCACGCTTCTTACCCCTGCTTTTCTGGTTATCGGATAACTGCCTGATCGGTTCGGCAAACAGATACGACTGTTTGCTTTCATACTCAGGAGTGAACGATGAAAAAAACATTGCATAAAAACGTTAAACCCTCTTTTGCGAAACGCGGACTTCTGCCTGCATTCAGCTTATTGCTGGCGTTAAACAGTATGACCGCAATGGCGGCGGATAAAGTCAACTTCCAGCTTGATTGGCTGCCCGGCGGTGATAAAGCACCGGTGTACGTTGGTCTGCAACAAGGTTTTTTTGCCGAGCAGGGGCTGGAGGTTAAGGTCGCACAGGGGCGCGGCTCGCACGATGCTATTACCAAACTGGCAACGGGAAATGCGGATATTGGCCTGTCGGATCTGGTGGCATTGCTACAGGCAAAAGCCGCTGAGAATGTCCCGGTTTCTGCCGTCTACTCGGTATTTTCAGAAGCGCCGCATGCCTTCTTTGTGCGCAGCGATTCTGGTATTAACAGCGTAACGGATGTGGCTGGTAAGAAAGTCGCCACGGCACCCTTTACATCTTCCAATGTTTTTTTATCGTTACTGTTGAATGTTAACCGTGTCGATGAGAGTTCAATTACGTTGCTGAAAGCTGATCCGGGCGCGCTGAACCCAATGCTGTTAACCGGCAATACCGATGTGGTGATCTCCTGGATTACGGATTCTGAAGTGTATAAATCACAGGCGAAAGAGGCCGGAAAAACTCTGACCATTCTTCCCTGGTATGACGCCGGTCTGGAATTTTATTCAACCGCAATTGTTGCTTCTGATCGTTTTTTAAGTGAACGCCCGGATGTTGCAAAGCGCTTTATTAAAGCCTATGCCAAAGCCATTGATTATACCTTTAAGCACCCTAAGGAAAGTGCCGCCGCGGTTAAGGCTGCAGTACCTGAAGTGGACGCAACGGTTGCAGAAGCAACCATCCGTTCGATTAACGGCTTAGTGTATAACGAAGCCAGCAGCAAAGCGGGGCTTGGTCAGTTTGATGCCGAACGTTTAGCCACTACCTGGAATTGGACGGCAAAAGCACAGGGGCTGGAAAGCGCAAGTTTTGACCCGGAGCAGGCTATAAAACGCGGTTTTATCCCGGAAGTCAGCCTGAGCAGTGCGGAATAAATGTAATGAATCTGGAGTATAAGCAGCAGGACAGCGCATGATGCTGTCCCGGCATTGCTCCATGGTCTGTGTATCTGATGCTGCTAAAGCGGTGTCAGATACCGATAATTGACTCTGGAGAAACAGAAATGAATAACACCACTCATCAAAAAGATCATGATAATACAAACATCGCCTATGGATTACAGGAACTGAACTTTGAGAGCACCATCGGTGGAATGGGACAGGAAAATAATCAGCGTACGGTGCCGTTAATCGATTTAACCGACTTTGAACAGAATCGCGATAAGATTCGCGAGCAGTTATGGCATGCGGCGACGGATATCGGTTTCTTTCAATTGGTTAATCACGGTATTGATGTGGCCACGGTGCGTGAAGCCTTTGCATTATCGGAGCAATTTTTTGCATTAAGCGAAGAAAACAAAGCACGCTTCCCATTAAAAGAAGGCCTTAACGCCGGTTGGGAGTTTATGGCGCAGGTACGTCCTTCAACCGGCACGGCTGATCAGAAAGAGTCGTATCAGATTACGTTGCCGCATATGGATAATCTGTGGCCAAATCAGGTTCTGGTGCCTGAGTTTCAGCGTATTCTGCTCGATTTCGAACAACGGGCCTGGCAATTAGGCATGCAGGTTTTATCCTGTTTTGCCGAAAAACTGGGTTTTGCGCAGGACTTCTTTACTCAGGCTCATCGCCGCGATTCGGCCGACTATCAGAGTACTCTGCGCTTGCTGCATTATTTACCGCTGGACGAGGGTGTTGAACCTGAAGCGGGGCTCTGGCGTGCCGGAGCGCATACCGATTTTGACTGTCTGACCATGGTTTTTCAGAAAACCGGTCAGGGAGGTCTGCAGGTATGTCCGGGTAAAGAAGCTATGCAGCGTCAGGAATGGACCAGCGTTATTCCGCAGGACGACATTATTACCTGCAATATCGGCGATATGTTGATGCGCTGGAGCGACGATAAACTGAAGTCGACCCTGCACCGGGTGCGTATGCCCAAACCCGATGAAGCCCGTGGCCCACGTTACAGTATGGCGTTTTTCTGTCAGGCCAATAAAGATGTGATGATTCAGGGGCCAGAGCGAAAGTACGCTGAAATTTCAGCCCGAGACTATTTATTGCAACGGATTAATGCCAATTTTTCTGCCGCTAAGGCGGCTGAAAAATAAGTCTGAGTGAGGAGAAAATACAGTATAAGGATGACTGTATTTTCGTTCTTAATAAGTCTGTCATAACCGTAGGTGGCGTTAATCTGTCGGTTATGACAGGATTCTATATACTTTTTTGGATTGATCAGTTTTCTTATATCTCTTCTGATTATTTCGCAATTCTTTAGCTACTGTCATACATCACTTATTGGCTTAATCTTCGGTATTCATTAATCCGATGATTTCACTCAGGTTTTTCTCTGCCCCCGAACATTGGCCGCAAGAGTCATAGAATAAATCCGGATAACCAATTTTTATTTAGCGTTAGTGGTTATTAATCAGGCCGGATTATTCTGGCACTGCCCGTTTTGTCTCATTGAGGTTGTGGCCGGTTACGGTCTTTACTGTATAAAAAATAAAGAGGAGCTGATTGCGCTTTGCTGCGCCAGATATCAGTAACAGCAGCGATGCGTGACCGGGCTCTGGCAAAATGGATGTTGTTGCGGAGGTGGTTATGACGGGAGCCTGGCTCAACCGGATATTACATGCCGTGTTATGGATATCTGTCGTCTTTTTCAGCCATCCGTTGCTGGCCAAAAACCTCTATGGCGACAGCAGTCTGAATCTTCCCGTTGGTGTTACCCATATGAGCCGCGAAGTCTATTCGCTGCACATGATCATATTCTGGATCTGTGTGGTGATTGCGGTTGTGGTATTCGGAGTGATGTTCTGGTCGTTGGTTCGCTATCGTAAAAGTAAAGGAGCCAGGGCGGCGCACTTTCATGAAAACACATGGGTTGAATTACTCTGGACAGCCATTCCTTTGATCATTCTGGTCTTGATGGCGATTCCGGCAACCGCCACGTTGCAAAAAATTTACGATACCAGTGAAGCAGAAATGGATGTGATGATAACCGGCCACCAATGGCGCTGGCATTACGAATATTTAGGACAGGATGTCAGCTTCTTTTCCAATCTTTCGACACCGCCTGAACAGATCAGCGGCGCTGAACAAAAAGGCGAAAATTATCTGCTGGAAGTGGATCAGCCCCTGGTGCTGCCGGTCGATACCAAAGTCCGTCTGCTGCTGACGTCGAACGATGTTATTCATTCCTGGTGGGTGCCGCAGCTGGCGGTTAAAAAAGATGCCATCCCTGGTTTTGTTAACGAAAACTGGACAAAAATTGATGAACCCGGAATTTATCGTGGGCAGTGCACAGAACTCTGTGGGCGTCTGCATGGGTTTATGCCAATTACCGTTAAAGCCGTCAGCAAAGAGGACTACCAGCTCTGGCTGAGCGAACAAAAGCAACAGGCTGCCGAAAAAGCTGCCGGTAACGAACGTGAATGGGCTCTGGCCGATTTAATGACCCAGGGCGAAAGCGTTTACAACACCTATTGTGCTGCCTGCCACATGGTAAACGGGCAGGGTATTCCACCGGCATTTCCGGCGCTGGCCGGTAGTCTGGTGGCATCGACCGCTGAAGGTCGTGCGACTCATATCGAGCGTGTGCTGTACGGCAAATCAGGTACCGCAATGGCGGCGTTTGGCAGCACTTTATCAGCGGCTGATATTGCTGCAGTCATTACCTATGAACGCAATGCTTTTGGCAATAATACCGGCGATATCATTCAGCCTGCCGAAATAAAAAAACAGCTTAAGCCAACTGAATAATCCGCATGTGACGCACGTAAAAGTGCACATGGAACACTGGCGAGGTGAGTCATGACGAGCAACAGTTACAGCAGCGCAACCGAGCACGCCCATGAGCCACAGATCCGTGGGCTTAAACGCTGGTTGCTGACAACCAATCACAAAGAAATTGGCACCTTATATCTCATTTTCTCTCTGACCATGTTTTTTATTGGTGGTACGATGGCACTGGTGATCCGGGCCGAGCTTTTTCAGCCGGGTTTACAACTGGTGCAGCCGGAATTTTTTAACCAGATGACCACTATGCACGGTCTGATCATGGTGTTTGGTGCGGTTATGCCAGCCTTCGTCGGGTTAGCAAACTGGATGGTGCCATTGCAGATTGGTGCGCCGGATATGGCTTTGCCACGACTTAATAATTTCTCTTTCTGGTTGTTGCCGCTGGCATTTTCGCTGCTGCTTTCAAGTTTGTTTATGGAAGGTGGTGGTCCGAATTTCGGCTGGACTTTCTATGCACCGCTGTCGACGACTTACGCGCCGCCATCGACTAACTTTTTTATTCTGTCGATTCATCTTGCCGGTATCAGCTCTATTCTGGGGGCAATCAATATCATCGCTACCATTCTTAATATGCGTACGCCGGCAATGAAACTGATGGATATGCCACTCTTTGTCTGGACCTGGCTGATCACCGCCTTTTTATTGCTGGCGGTGATGCCGGTGCTGGCCGGTGTGGTCACCATGATGTTGCTGGATATTAATTTCGGCACCAGTTTCTTTAATGCCGCCGGTGGCGGTGATCCGGTGTTATTCCAGCATCTGTTCTGGTTTTTCGGCCACCCGGAAGTGTACATCATGATCCTTCCGGCTTTTGGTATCGCTTCTATGATTGTGCCGGCCTTTGCCCGTAAGCGGTTATTCGGTTACCGCTCTATGGTTTATGCCACCGCATCCATTGCCATTCTGTCGTTTGTGGTTTGGGCTCACCATATGTTTACCGTGGGACTACCGCTGGCGGCACAGTTATTTTTTATGTATGCCACGATGCTGATTGCGGTACCGACCGGGGTAAAAGTGTTTAACTGGGTGGCGACGTTGTTTCATGGTTCTATCAGTTTTGAAGTGCCTATGCTGTTTACCCTGGCCTTTATTGTGCAATTTACCATTGGCGGTTTATCGGGGGTTATGCTGGCAATAGTGCCGGCAGATTATCAGTATCACGACACCTATTTTGTGGTGGCGCATTTCCATTATGTGCTGGTGCCGGGTGCGGTGTTCGCCATCATTGCCGGGGTGTACTACTGGTTGCCGAAATGGACCGGATATTACCCGGACGAAACGCTGGGGCGCTGGCATTTCTGGCTGTCGGTGATTGGTGTGAATTTAACTTTCTTCCCGATGCATTTTTCCGGATTGGCCGGTATGCCGCGGCGTATTCCGGATTATGCACTGCAGTTTGCCGATTTTAATCTGTTGTCGTCGCTGGGGGGCTTCCTGTTTGGGCTATCACAATTATTGCTGGTCTGGGTTGTGGTGCGCTGTGTCCGTGGTGGTAAACCGGCACCCGATAATCCCTGGGAAGGGGCAGAGGGACTGGAGTGGACTGTGCCCAGTCCGGCACCGCTGCATACCTTCTCTACCCCTCCGGAATTTATTCCGGAGCGCGATTCACCGAGCCGGGCATAACCATGAACAGCCTGTCATTCAGGACTCAGCAGCAGGGGATACGCCGCACTCTGTGGTGGCTGCTGTTGATGCTGTGCGGCAGTGTGGCATTTACCGTGGCGCTGGTCCCTCTTTACGATGTTTTTTGTGAGCTGACCGGGATTAATGGCAAAGGCGTTAATTCTGCTCAGGTATTGCAATCTACGGGCATTGATCAGCAACGTAATGTTGAAGTGCAAATGGTGACCCGTACCGCCGCCGGAATGAATTGGCATTTTTCTGCAACGCTGAGCCATAAAGCCGTTCATCCGGGAGAGATTCATCAGATGTGGTTCCGTATGCAGAACCTTGGCCGTACAACGGGGCGCGCGCGTGCAGTGCCCAGTATCAGCCCGGCGGAAGCTTCCAATTATTTTTTAAAGCTGGAATGTTTTTGTTTTAACGATCAGCAGCTGGCTGCCGGAGAAGTTCTGGAAGTACCTGTAGTTTTCCAGATCCGATCGGATTTACCCGAAGATCTGCATCGGTTGACGCTGGCTTATACCCTGTATCCGCAAACGGGCCCCTGAGATCAGGACTGGGAGGTTGCAATGAGTGGTTCCTATTACGTGCCGGCCAGCAGTAAATGGCCGATTCTTATGGTGGTGGTGTTGGCTTTTTTAGCGATCGGTGCCGCATCAAGCCTGAGCTTTGGTCATGGTTTTGGATTGTTTATCGCCGGGCTGGTGGGTGTATTCGTGATGATGTTTGTCTGGTTCCGCGATGTTATTCATGAATCCCGGTCGGGTTTATATGATGCGCAGATGGACCGCTCTTTCCGCATGGGCATGGCCTGGTTTATTTTTTCTGAAATTATGTTTTTTGCCGCGTTTTTCGGAGCATTATTTTATATCAGAGTATTTGCTCTGCCCTGGCTGGACGGTGAGGGAGCAAAAGGCATCAGTGCGCTGTTATGGCCGGATTTCAGTGCCAGTTGGCCATTACTGAAAACCCCTTCCGATGCGTTTTCCGGCCCGGTTGATGTTGTCGATCCCTGGCATCTGCCGTTGCTGAATACTTTGCTGTTGGTCAGCTCCAGCATAACCCTGACCATTGCCCATCATGGGGTAAAAAAAGACCAGCGTAATAAAGCCAAATTATGGCTTTTTCTTACCCTGATTCTGGGCTTCAGTTTTCTGATTGTTCAGGGCATTGAATATGTTGAAGCCTATACCCGGTTGGGCCTGACATTACAGGCCGGGGTGTATGGCGGAACCTTCTTTTTACTCACCGGATTTCACGGTGCTCACGTTACTTTAGGTGCCTGCGTATTAACGGTGATGTTCGTACGTTTATGGCGCGGCCATTTTTCGCCGCGCTCGCATTTTGGTTTTGAGGCGGCCAGCTGGTACTGGCACTTTGTTGATGTGGTGTGGCTGGGCCTGTTTATTTTTGTCTACGTTGTTTGAACGCTGCGGGATCAGGCCGGTAATTGTCCGGAATAAAACCCATAAACCAGCAGGACTAACAGCACCAGCGCGAGGCTGACACGCCAGGTCAGCGAAGTAAGAAGACGCTGTGATTGCGAACCATCACGTACCAGAAAACCAGCGGCGGCCAGCAGGCTGATCAGCATGGCGGCAAACAACAACAGGATAGCGAGCTTAAGCATGGCAATTCCTCAGGTTGTGGTAACGACAGTAACCAGCACAGCAGATAAACACGCTGACAGCAAACAGCGTTGGCTGCTTTATGGTTGGTGGTGCGTCTGGCTGCTGCTGTTTGCGCTGGGACTTAGCCTGGCGCACTGGCAGTGGCAGCGGGCGCAGGAAAAGCAACAGTGGCTCAATGCCTCTGTCGTGGCTGCGGAGATGAATCCGCAGACCTTACCGCCAATGAATCAACCGCTGCAGTTGCAGGGCGTTTTCCATCCGCAATTTAACCGTTGGTTGGATAACCGCACGCTGGATGGTCAGGTCGGGCTGGCGCTGATTACCCCTTTGCAAAGCAGCGACGGCCGCTGGTGGTTGGTAGACCGTGGCTTTGTTGCCACCGCAGGCCTTCGTACGCAACAGCCCTGGCCGCCGACACCGCTAACCGAGCAGCGCTTGCAGGGACGCTGGCAACCATGGTCGGGGCGGCGCGGTTTACTGCTTGGGGAGAATGACGATGGTCACCGTATTCAGCAGCTGCGCGCAGAGGTTTGGCCGCAGCTGAATTTACAGCCGGGTGTTGTGCATTTGCAGGAGGGTAGCTCCGGTCAGTGGTGGCAGCCGCTGGGTGTCAGCCGCGAGCGGCATCTGGGATACGCCGTACAGTGGTTGTTATTGGCGTTGGTGGCGTTAATTCTGGGCTGGCGTTATCGCCCGAAATTGCGGCCGTGGCGTGGGCCTGGGCGGGTGCGGGTCGGCAGCATGAACATAACGCGGGAGGTGGCTGTGAAAAACCGGGTGAAATTACTGTTATTACTGACGCTGTTGTTTGCTCCGGTCCCGGCAGCGCTGGCCATGTGGTACTGGCAGATCGGCATTCCCGAGGCTCGCGTTGCTCATGGTGATCTGGTCGGCGACACGCCACCGCTCAGTCAGTGGGCATTATCGCCGGCTCCTGATCTGCAGGCCGGGCGCTGGCATCTGCTGTATCGCTGCGAGACGCAACCCTGTGCGCAGGATGATACTTTGTGGCGTCTGCATCGCACGCTGGGACGCGATGCTCCGCGTCTGGTGCGCTGGCAGTTGAACACGGCAGCGGCATCTGCAGCGGATGCGCTGTTACCTCCTGGTGGCAAACGACTCCGTTGGCAACCACCGGCCGGGTTGAAACACACCATTTGGCTGGCCGATCCGCAGGGTAATATTGTGCTGGCTTACAACGCTGATAACAGCACAAAAGATATTCTGCAGGATGTGCGTTACCTGTTACGGCGCAACCCGCTCAGCAGCTTACAGGCTGAAGTTCTGGCATTGCAGTCGGCCGGACATAACGCTCAGGCAATGCCGGAGGAGGCGTTATGAATCATCTGAAAACACTGCGCACTCTGGCTTTGGTTGCGGCATTAACGGCTTTCACTGTGGTGATGCTGGGCGCGGCAACCCGATTGCTGGACGCCGGGTTAGGCTGTCCGGATTGGCCGGGATGTTATGGTCGCTTAGTCGTCCCGCAGGCTCATATAGCTGCGCAATATGCACCGCACGCGCCATTAGAAGCGGAAAAAGCCTGGATGGAAATGATCCACCGTTATCTGGCGGCTTCGCTTGGTTTAATGGCGTTATTACTGGTGTATTTCAGCTGGCGCGCCCGCACTCAGGCACCGGGGCTGCTGCGCTGGACATCGTTACTGCTTGGTCTGGTTATTGTGCAGGGCGCTTTCGGTGCCTGGACGGTAACGCTGAAACTCTGGCCGCAGGTGGTCACTCTGCATCTGTTGGGCGGATTCAGTTGCCTTTTACTGCTCAGTTTTATTGCCTGGCGGGTGTATCAGCCTGAGGCTGCTGCCGTGCCTTGCGCAGTAAAGCAGGAGCCAGCGGCGCGGCGGCGGAACAGGCGTCCGGGAGTATTCTGGCTGGCGCTCATACTGCTGATATTGCAAATTGCTTTAGGCGGCTGGACGTCGAGTAATTATGCCGGCATTGGTTGCATGGGGTTTCCCACCTGTAATGGCCAGTGGTGGCCGGATATGGATTTTTCCAGCGCCTTTCATCTTACCCAATCTATTGGCCCGGATTATTTATACGGCCAGCTGCATGCCAGCGCGCGCAGTGCGATCCAGTGGACACACCGGCTGGTGGCGCTGGCGTTGGGGCTGGCACTACTGGGTCTTTATTGGCAAGCGGGACAACGTGAGCAAGCAGTGCAACGTGAGCAAGCAGGGCAGCGTGAATTTGTGGCGCGGCGGCGGGCCGTGCTTTGCTGTGCCGGTCTGTATTTGCTGCAAGTGACTCTGGGCATTGTGCTGGTGATCTGGTCATTACCTTTTCCGCCGGCTTTGCTGCATACCGCCGGAGCGGCGTTATTAATGCTGGCGCTGGTGTACTGCGGCCTGGTCTGGTTGCGGCCGGGTGAACCGGCAAATCAACGGCAGAAAACCTGGCATCTGGTGGAGGACGTGATATGAGCGAATTGGTATTAGCGGGTAAAAATACCGGACTGGTCAGCCGCCCGCAGTGGCGTGATTTCTGGGAGCTGGGTAAGCCACGGGTCGTACTGGTGATGCTGGTCTGCGCCCTGGTCGGCATGGTTCTGGCGACACCGGTATTACCGGATATCGGACGGGTGGTTTATGCCACGCTGGGGGTTGCGATGGCTGCGATGGGGGCGGCGGCCTTTAACCATTTGCTGGATCAGCGTCTTGATCGCTTAATGTTGCGTACGTCAAAGCGCCCGCTGGCGCAGGGGCGGATTCCCCCCTGGCAGGCAGCGCTTTATGCCAGCCTGTTGTCACTGTTGGGGCTGAGCTTGTTGTGGCTGGAAGTGAACCCGTTAACATCGGTGCTGACGGCGGCTGCGCTGTTGGGTTATGCGCTAATTTATACCCGCTTTTTAAAACACGCCACGCCGCAGAATATTACCATTGGCGGACTGGCCGGAGCGGCGCCACCGTTACTCGGCTGGACGGCAATCACCAATCGTGTGGAAGCCGATGCATTGCTGCTGGTGCTGATTATTTTTGCCTGGACGCCACCGCATTTCTGGGCGCTGGCGATTCATAAACAGGATGAATATCGTCGCGCCGGTGTACCGATGCTGCCGATTACTCATGGTGAAGGTTTTACCCGTTTACAGATCTGGCTGTACTCCTGGCTGACGGTGGCGATGACACTGATGCCTTATGTCAGCGGTATGTCGGGGCTGGTGTATCTGTTGTTAATGGTGCCGCTGAATATCCGTTTTATACAGATTAACTGGCGGGTATGGCGAGCCACTTCGGCGCAGGCACCGATTCAGGCATTCTGGTTTTCTATCCGTTATATTCTGTATTGTTTTGCCGCGCTGTTACTGGATCATTGCTTACCGGTATTTTAAAGCACCTCTGAATTATTCAGAGGTGCTTTAAGTAAATAACGTCAGTCATGCAGCCGGGCGACGGCGCCCTGAATCCACTGGGCCAGTTCGTCAGCTGGCATATGGGGGTCGAGTACACCCAGCATCTGGCCGTAGCTGCTGCTCAATAATAACTGCGCAGAATGATCCATGCTGTATTCCAGCGCGCCTTCCTGCACGACTTTGCGATAATAAATACCGAAAAATTTTGTCAGTTGTTGCAACTGTTCAGCATCGGGCTGTACGCCAATAATGGCGGTGTGAAAGTGTCGGGTATAGGGACGCAGTTCATCAATGCTGTCGCGCTCGGGGTCGACAGTGATAAACAATGGTTGTACCTGCCGGATGGTTTCGGCTGGTAATTGCTGCAGTGCCTTGCTGACGTTCATCAGGGTGGTGGGGCAAATATCCGGGCAATGGCTGAAACCAAAAAACAGCAGCAGAAGCTGGTTATCAAAATCGCTTAAGTGACGTTCGCCAGCGGTTGTTTTTAAGCTCAGCTGGCGCAGCTGTTCAGCTTCGGCCCGGGTTTGTGGCAGTGGTGAAAACTGATTGCCGGCCGTGGGAGAGTTGTCGCAGGCACTCAGCAATAATAACGTCAGTATCAACCATCCTTTAAGCATACCGCCTCCTGATAACTTTTTATTGGTAAAAGCCTGCATCAGGTATAGCAGATTAACCCCATCCGGGTATTCATTGTGCGGTGATTAATCCGTTATTTTGCCGCTGCCCTGAAGCTCCTTAAGATTTTGCATCCATCAGAATCTGCAGTGCCTGAAGACGTTTTTCCCGGTCAAAAATATCGTTGGTAAACATTAACTCATTCACCGGCATCTGACTGACCAGCGCCTGCAATTTGGATTTTATGCTGGCTGGCCCACCCGTTACGGATAACGCCAGAAATGCATCTACCTGTGCTTTGATCTGCGCATTCCAGATACCTTCCATGCTTTCTACCGGCGGTGGCAGATACAGTGGCTGGCCCTGCATTAATGCCATGATCCGCTGCTGACTGCTGGTGGCTAAAAAACGTGCTTCGTCATCGCTGGTGGCGGCAATCAACGGCAGACATAAAATGACATGCGGTTGTTGCAGCGTAGCTGATGGCTGGAAACGATGACGGTAAAGGGCGATCGCCTCACGTGCCAGACGCGGAGCAAAATGTCCGGCAAAGGCGTAAGGCAGACCACGCTCAGCGGCCAATTGCGCGCTGAATAAACTGGAGCCTAACAGCCAGATTTCTACCGCACTGTTGGCACCGGGGTAAGCTTTAACGCGCTTGTGTGCGCCATCGGCTCCCAGCAGGGTCTGTAATTCTTCCACTTCCTGCGGGAAGTGTTCGGCGCGCATATCGTCACGGCGCAAGGCCCGGCTGGTCAGCGGGTCGGTACCGGGGGCACGGCCAAGGCCAAGGTCAATACGGCCGGGGTACAATGCATCCAGTGTACCGAACTGTTCGGCGATAATAAGCGGCGGGTGATTGGGCAACATGATGCCACCAGAGCCGACGCGGAGTTGTTGCGTGCGTGCTGCGACCTGACCAATCAGCACGGCGGTGGCGCTGCTGGCGACCCCTTCCATATTGTGATGCTCGGCCAGCCAGAAGCGGTTAAAGCCCAGCGTATCGGCATGCTGGGCGTAGTCGAGCATGGATGCCAGCGTCTGAGCTACGTTGAAGCCTTCCGGTACCGACGCCAGCTCCAGCAGAGAAAAAGGAATGTCGGCCAGTGAGGTCATAATGCAGCCCGCCATGAATAGGATGAAAGGCTCACAGGGTGCCACACTGCAGCGGGCAGGTCTGCGTGATGTTGAGGAAAGCTCTGTTGCAAAAATCTGATGGAATAAACAACGCCCGCAGTGCGGGCGTGTTATCAGGCTTGCAGAGCAACACTCAATGCCGGATCAGAAGAAACCCAGCGGGCTGGTGCTGTAGCTGACCAGCAGGTTTTTGGTTTGCTGATAATGCTCCAGCGCTTTTTTGTGGGTTTCGCGGCCGATACCGGATTTTTTATAACCACCGAAGGCAGCATGCGCCGGATAGGCATGGTAGCAGTTGGTCCAGACCCGGCCGGCCTGAATATTACGGCCCATGCGGTAAGCCAGATTCATATCGCGCGTCCAGACACCGGCCCCCAAACCAAATTCGGTATCGTTGGCGATGGCCAGTGCTTCGGCTTCGTCTTTAAAGGTGGTGACGCTGATTACCGGGCCGAAAATTTCTTCCTGGAAAATACGCATATCATTTTTGCCGAACAGCAGCGTTGGCTGAATGTAGTAGCCTTTGCTCAAGTCACCGTTTAACGCTTCGGCATTGCCGCCGAGCAGCACTTTAGCGCCTTCGGTTTTGCCGATGGCAATGTAATTCATAATGCGTTCGTACTGTTCCGCTGAAGCCTGTGCGCCAACCTGAGTATCGGTATCCAGTGGATTACCGCGGATGATTTTTCCGGCACGTTCAACCACCAGTTCAATTAATTGATCGTAAACCGATTCCTGAATCAGTGCCCGTGACGGACAGGTACAGACTTCACCCTGATTAAAGAAGGCCAGTGTAATACCTTCCACGCACTTGCTCAGGTAATCATCTTCGTGTTGCACCACGTCTTCGAAATAAATGTTGGGTGATTTTCCGCCCAACTCAACGGTGCTTGGAATTAATAAATCGGCGGCACATTTCAGAATATGCTGGCCCACCGGGGTCGAGCCGGTAAAGGCAATTTTGGCAATACGCTGGCTGGTGGCCAGCGCCTGTCCGGCTTCTTCACCAATGCCGTTAACAATATTCAGTACACCGGGTGGCAGCAGATCGCCGATCAGCTCCATTAAAACCAGAATGGATGCGGGCGTTTGTTCGGCCGGTTTCATCACCACACAGTTGCCACCGGCCAGTGCCGGGCCGAGTTTCCAGGCAGCCATTAACAGCGGAAAATTCCACGGAATAATCTGACCGACAACGCCCAGTGGTTCGTGGATATGATACGCCACGGTGGTCTCGTCGATTTCCGCCATGGTGCCTTCCTGCGCGCGCAGACAACCGGCGAAATAACGGAAGTGATCCACCGCCAGTGGAATATCGGCGGCCAGGGTTTCGCGCACGGCTTTGCCGTTATCCCAGGTTTCGGCTACGGCCAGCATTTCCAGATTCTGTTCCATGCGGTCAGCAATGCGCAGCAGAATATTGGAGCGTTCGGTAGCGGAGGTCTTGCCCCAGGCCGCTGCCGCATTGTGGGCTGCATCCAGCGCCAGTTCGATATCGGCGCCATCGGAACGTGGCACCTGACAGAACACCTGACCATTGACCGGGCTGATGTTGTCCATATAACGGCCGTTAACCGGTTTAACCCAGTCACCACCAATGTAGTTCTGATACTGGCTTTTAAAGCTGACGACCGAGCCGGTTTGTCCGGGGTTGGCATAAATCATGGCGTTCTCCTTGTTATTGTTCACACGCAAGCCTTGGACTTTTGTCTGGGCTTAGCGGGTTGTGTGAGTTCAGGCTATGTGATCTGATGATTAGCCACTTGCCTGAGCGTCTGAATCACTGTGCTGAGCGTCCATGCCGGCCAAAAAACGGTCGCTGACGACGGCTTGCTGATAAGGAAAAACAGGGTTCAATAGCGGCTCAGGGCTTTGCCGAAAACGATAAAAAATAATTAAAACAAAGAGATACCGCACCAATATAAGCGGTAACAGGAGGTCAGAATGCGCGATTCAGGTCTGGCAGCTCAGGCGGCGTTTAACCGCCGTAATCTTGTTCGTGGTTCTGGCCCGCAGCAGCTGGTTGAAAACCGCACGGTCTTTGCCAGCCATGGCGCTGAACTGTCAATCTACGACACTTTTGCCTCTGCAGAAAAAGTCCGCTTGGATGCGGAAGAGATTCTCTACTGCGGCATGATCAGCGGCAAAAAAGTACTGCACGGTAAACATCATTTTAATTCGGCTTTTTTACCCCATGAATCTTTTGTCATGGCGCCGGGAGAAACCGTTGCCATTGATTTCCCCGAGGCAACCCTCGATAACCCGACCAGCTGTTTAACCCTGGGTATCAGCCGTGAGCGGTTGCGTGATGTCTGTGATCAGCTCAATCAGAAAAATCCGTTACCGAAAGAACTGGGCAGCTGGCGACCGCATGATGATCATGTGCTGCATCTGTTTCATACCGAGGCAACGCAACAATTACTGGAACGTATCGTCGGCAGTTTTGTGCATAACGATGATGACCGTGATCTGGTACTGAACCTGGGCGTTACCGAATTATTAACCCGCATGCTGCGCCAGCAGGGGCGTAATTTTTTACTGAATTGCGCGCGCCATGACCCGACCTTAAATGCTCTGACAGAAACGGTTCGTTATATTGATGATCATCTGGCGGAAACCGTTGATATTGAGCAACTGTGCCGTATCGCCTGTATGTCGCGCAGTAAGTTTTATCAGCAGTTCCGGCATGTGATGGGGACCGGGCCGATGGAATATATCCAGCAGCGCCGCCTTGAACGGGCGCGGGAATTACTGCAGAGCGGCCGCTCTGTTACCGAGGTCTGCTATGACGTCGGCTATGTGAATGCCAGCCACTTTACCCGCCGTTTTCATCAGCAGTATGGTGTGTCGCCCAGAGATTATTTAAAACTGCATCAGGTTAAGATGGTTTCTGCCTGAAATCTTTTAGAGCCTGTTTAATTAGTGTTAACAGGCCTTGGCCACTTTGCGGAAAATCACCACCCTCGGACTGTCGCGCCAGACAATCTCCAGATCATAATGCCGGGCAATCCAGTCCGGCGTTTTTTCCTGCATAAACACCACATGAGTCGGGTCGCGGGTGTAATGCCAGCGCGAAAAATATTCTGCATCTGCCCAGCGGCTGGTCATTAAACCGAGATAACCACCTTCGCGCAGTAAACCACTCAGCCTGCTCAGTTCGGCGTGCGGATTATGAAAATGTTCAAAGCATTCGGTGGCGGTAATCACATCGTACTGGCGGCGTAACTGGGCAGGAAAGAAAAACGGATCGTAGTCATCGCAGGCAATACCTGCAGCCGTCAGTAACTTTGATAATGTTGGCCCCGGCCCGCAGCCGTAATCGAGTGCCTGCATGCCCGGTGTTAATAATGGCAGCAGAGGTGTCAGCAGGTGCTGCAGAAACTGCACATAACCGGCATCTTCAATGCTGTTTTCATGGGTGGCGTAATAAGCTTTTTCGTCATCCGCACTCAGCCATTGCTGTGGGTCGGCAAAGGCCAGTGAGCATTGGCTGCAGCTGAAGTAACGGCGTTTATCGGCACCCTGAAGTTGCTGATGCGGACCCTGATCAGAGCACAGGGGGCAGGGCTGGGTGCAGGGTTGATTCATGCGGATTCCTTCGGTTTGAGAGAGCGCGTCGGCAGGGAGGCGGGCGGCAATATAACACTGCGCCAAGAGTGCGGCGATGGTGGAACGAAGGGAGCAATATAAACCCTGATCAGATAACCCCTAGCCAGATAAACCCCGACCAGGGCAGGCTGGCCGGGGATGTTTTACCTCTCAGGCGCTGCGCAATTGCTGGTTGCTGTGCAGTAACCGGCTCAGTGCGGCGATCAGGATGCTGATTTCTTCCGGACTGATCGTCAGTGCCGGTAACAGGCGGATAACTTTCTGCCGTGTGACATTAATCAGCAGGCGCTCTTCCAGAAGCGCACGTCTGGTCAGGTCCGGGATCGCTTCTTTCAGCTCAATACCCACCATCAGTCCGCGTCCGCGGATGGCAGCGACCTGGGGATGACCGGCCAGCGCCTGGGTTAATCCTTCCAGCAGTTGCCTGCCCAGCTCTGCCGCCCGTTCGGCCAGCCGGTCACGCTGCATGATGCTTATCACGGTATGACCGACGCGGCAGGCCAGCGGATTGCCACCAAAGGTTGAACCGTGCTGTCCCGGCGCAAACAGGTTTGCTGCCGCACCGCGTGCGAGGCAGGCACCAATCGGCAGACCATTGCCCAGACCTTTGGCAAGGGTGATCACATCCGGTTGAATATCGGCATGCTGATAACCGAAGTGGCGTCCTGTGCGGCCCATGCCGGTCTGCACCTCGTCGATCATCAGCAGCCAGTTATTGTCCCGGCACAGGCGCGCCAGCGCCTGTAAATAATGACTGTCTGCCAGTCGCACGCCGCCTTCGCCCTGCACGGTTTCCAGCAGCACAGCACAGATCTGAGGGTTGCCATCCAGCGCATTCAGGGCCGCGCTGTCATTCAGTGGCAGACGCAGAAAGCCCGGTACTAAGGGTTCAAAACCCTGCTGTGCGGCCGGATTTCCGCTGGCGGTCAGGGTGGCCAGGGTGCGGCCATGAAATGCACCGTCCATAACCACAATCTGCGGTGCTGTAATCTGCCGCTGGCGGGCATGCAGGCGCGCCAGCTTGATGGCGGTTTCGTTGGCTTCGGCACCGGAATTACAGAAAAACGCTTTCTCCATTCCCGTCAGGCTGCACAGTGTGGCGGCGAGGGTTTCCTGCCAGGTTACGCCGTACAGGTTGGAGCTGTGCATCAGAGTGGCGGCCTGAGCGCTGATGGCTGCGGTAATTTCCGGGTGCGAGTGCCCCAGATTGGTTACCGCGACACCGGCCAGGCTGTCGAGATACTGATTGCCCTGATCGTCCCACAGGCAGCTGCCTTCGCCGCGCACAAAATGAACCGGCAGGCGCTCATACACCGGCATTAAACAGGCTGAACTCATACTTTCTGATCCGTTGCGTCTTTATTGTAAGGTTGATAAATCACTTCCCGGCTGATCAGGCGGATGCCCTGACGCGAGGATTCAATAATGCGTTTTTCGTCGCTGGCGACCATCACTTCGGTGCGGAAACCGGCCTCCTGAGGAAAGCGGCTGCGGATCTGCTGTATCAGTTCATGCCCGGCATTGGCTGCCGATTCAAACTGGCCCAGCAGGCTCTGGTTCTGCCAGAGCAGGATCTTAAACTGGCTCATGGGTGTAATGTCTGTGTTGATCAAAGGCTTCGGCCTGGCCCAGCCAGGTATGAAAAATACGTACCCCCAGCATCTGCAGGCGCGGCCCGTGCTGGCGTGCCTGCTGGCGGATATCGGCCAGCGCAATGCCGGCCTGCTGCAGCTCACAGCAATGGCCAATCAGCCACTGCTCAATGCGGCGGTAATCGGTTTCCAGATGAAACTGCAGCGCCAGACCATAGTCGCCGAGGGCAAATGCCTGCTGCGGGCACAGCGCCGAAGAGGCCAGTAACCGGGCTTCGGCAGGCAGCGAATATTGCTCACCGTGCCAGTGCAGCACCGGGCACTCCTTAAGCACAGCCAGTGCCGACTCCAGTCCCTCAGCACTGAGCTGAATATCGCCATAACCGATTTCTTTGTGCCCCATCGGCTGTACCGTGCCGCCCAGCGCTTTGACCATCAGCTGGGCGCCAAGACAGATGCCCAGCGTTGGCCGTTGCAGGGTCAGACGTTGCTGCAGCAACTCTGTCTCACGCGCCAGAAAGGGGTAATCCTGACCGTCATTGGCGCTGATTGGCCCGCCGAGTACGACCAGCAGATGCGCCTGCAGCAGGGCATCGTCATCAAGAAAATCAACGCCGGCATCGTAGTAGTCAATCAGATAGCCGCGCTCAATCAGCACGCTTTCCAGAATACCCAGCCCTTCAAAGGCCAGGTGGCGGATAACACAGGCTCGTTTCATCATGTCAGGCTCCTGTTTGTTCAGGCCAGTAGTAGCTGTCGGGAAGCGCCCGCGGACCAAAGATGGCCTGACCAACCCGGACGGTGGTCGCGCCTTCGTGGATCGCCAGTTCAAAATCGGACGACATTCCCATGGATAATTCATACAGCTGATCGCCATAGCTCAGCTGTTGCTGCATCTGCTGCAGCTGTTGGCGCAGCAAAACAAAGCAGCGGCGGATACGTTGCTGATCGGTGGTCAGCGCGGCCAGCGTCATCAGGCCTTTTACCCGCAGGGTAGGAAAGGCTGTGAGCTGGCGCATAAAGGCTTCCAACTGTGCCGGTTCGAGGCCGTATTTGCTGGCTTCGCCGGAGGTATTAACCTGCACCAGAACATCCAGACAGCGTTCTTCACGGCTCAGGCGCTTATCCAGTTCGGCGGCCAGACGCAGGCTGTCGAGGGCCTGAAACTCGCTGGCAAAGCGGGCAACAATACGGGCCTTATTGGTCTGCAGATGACCGATGACTGACCAGCGCAGATCCGTCAGGTCGGTGGTGCTCTGCGCTTTGCTCCAGGCTTCCTGCACCTTGTTTTCGCCCAGCAGGGTGCAGCCAGCGGCGTGGGCCATACGGATACGTGCCAGATCCACGGTCTTGCTGACCGGCAGCAGACGGACGCTGTCGGGCTGGCGTCCGCTGTGTTCACAGGCCTGCCGGATACGGGCGTTTACGGCCGCCAGATTGCGCTGCAGATCGTCACTGCTGAAAACCGGGCGGAAGCCCTGGCTGGTGGTCGCGGTATGGTTCAAGCCTTTGCTCCTGCTGTCTGATATTCTTGCCGGCGGTGGATAACTGACCGGGTAACCAGTATGCTTTTGGTTTTTGTCCTATGTCAAAAATAATTTTGTCCTATTTATGAATATTACCGGCAAGAGCATTGCAGAGATCGTCGCCAGCATCCGACAGCTGGTGCAGAGCGGACAGCTGGAAGAAGGCGCGTTATTGCCGCCTATCCGCGAGCTGGCAGAACAACTTGGGGTAAACCGCAATACCGTCGCGGCGGCCTATCAGCGGCTGGTCAGCGCTGGTCTGGCGGTCAGCCAGGGGCGGCGTGGCACGATGATCCGAACCCAGGCGGAAGGTGGTTTTCAGGAAGGCGCGATGCCGGATTCGCCGCTGACTGATCTGGCCAGTGGTAATCCGGCGCTGCACTGGCTGCCGGATATCAGCCGTTATTTAGCGCAGCTGCCTGCCCGTACTCCGCGCTTATATGGCGAGCCGCTGCTGAATCCGGAGCTTGCTGCGCTGGCACAGAGCCGGCTGTTTTCCGATCAGGCGGAAGCGGATGCGCTGGTGCTCAGCCATGGTGCGGTGGACGCGGTTGAGCGTCTGTTACTGGCCCATCTGAAGCCCGGTGACAAAGTCATCGTCGAAGATCCCTGTTTTCTGGGCACCATCAACACCCTGAATCAGGCCGGGCTGGAAGCCGTTGCCGTCAGTGTTGATGCTGAAGGTCTGCAGACAGAGGCTTTGGCGGCGGCGCTGGCGACCGGTGTGCAGGCCCTGATCTGTACACCCCGTGGTCATAACCCGACCGGTTGCAGTCTGAGCCAGACCCGGGCGACAGAAATCCGCAGCTTGTTGGCGCAATACCCGGATGTATTGCTGATCGAGGATGACCATTTCGCCACCGTTGCCGGCTCGGCGTATTACAGCATCATGCCCGCAGGCCATCGTCATCACGCGCTGGTGCGTTCGGTATCGAAAGGTTATGGCCCAGACCTGCGCTGTGCCTTTATTCACAGCGATGCCCAGACCCGTGAGCGTCTGTTGCTGCGCCTCACACCGGGCAGCAACTGGGTCAGCCATCTGCTGCAGGATCTGATCAGCCTGCTGCTGGCCAGCGATGAGGTACAGCAACAGCTGACACAGGCGGCGGATTATTACCGGGCGCAGCACAGCGCACTGGCGGCGGCGCTGAATGCGGCAGAATTACCGGGACTGCCAGTGCTCAGTGCACCGGCGGATGGTCTTAATTTCTGGCTGCCATTGCCGGGGCTGGATGCAGAACAAATCAGCCATCGTCTTGCCCGCTACGGCTGGCTGGTGCGTGATGCGGCGGTGTTCAGTGTGCGTCAGCCACAGAGTGCATTGCGCATAACCATCAGTGAGCTGGACGGCGAACAGCAACAGAAGCTGATTGCTGATCTGCGCAAATGCCTGTGACAAAAACGGTGCGGCTTTGCCAGCACCGGTTAAATCCGCGAGAATAACGACCTGATTTTTCTGGCCCGGAGGCCGGGTATTTTATGACCACCCGTATTGCTATCAATGGTTTCGGCCGTATCGGCCGTTGTGTACTGCGTGCTCTGTACGAAAATGGCTATCGCGATCAGTTGCAGGTTGTCGCCATTAACGAGCTGGCCGATATTGAAACCATCAGCTACATGCTGCGCTACGACAGCACCCACGGACGTTTTCCGGGCCAGGTTGAGGTGGTGGATGAACGTCATCTGAGTGTGAATGGCGACCGTATCTGTATCCGCCACGAAGCGGATGCCGCCGCCCTCGACTGGGCTGCGCTGAATATTGATCTGGTGCTGGAATGCAGCGGCCAGATAAAAACCCGCGAAGAGTGTGAGCAGCATCTGGCCGGTGGCGCGCATAAAGTGCTGATTTCTAACCCTGCCGACAGTGCGGTGGATAACACCATTATTTTTGGTCTTAATCAGCACACGCTGAGTGACGATCAGCACATCGTTTCCAATGGTTCCTGCTCGACCAATTGTCTGCTGCCGATTCTGACTTTGCTGGATGACGCCTTCGGCATCGAAGCCGGGGTAACCACCACCATTCACTCGGCGATGAACGATCAGCCGGTGATTGACGCCTACCATTCCGATTTACGCCGCACCCGCGCTGCAGGGCAAAGTATTATTCCGGTCGATACCGGATTGCCGCTGGGCATTGCGCGGTTAATGCCGAAACTCGCCGGTAAAATCGAAAGCCTGCATGTGCGTGTGCCAACCATTAACGTGTCGGCGCTGGATATCAGTCTGCAATTACAGCAGCCAACCACCACGGATGTGGTTAATTCACTGCTGGCAGAAGCCAGCACCGGTGCATTAAAGGAGATTATCGGTATCACCGATGATGCGCATGCTTCTATCGATTTTAATCATGATCCGCGTTCAGGGGTTGTCGATGCCACCCAGACCCGTGTCAGTGGCGGTCAGCTGCTGAAGTTGCTGGTGTGGTTTGATAACGAATGGGGTTTTGCCAACCGTATGCTGGATACTGCCTGCGCCATGAGTGCAGAGAATCGTCGCTAATGTTTTTGCTTATGCCCTGGATATTCTTTCAGGGCTAGATGGGCTGCTCCCTGTGCTGCCTCTGATAAATTATTGTGTTGCTGGTTTTATTTATCGGGGGCTGGGGCAAAAACATACTGATTGCGGCCGTTGTTTTTTGCGTTATAAAGGGCTTCATCGGCACGGATGCAAACAGAGTCAATGGTGTCGCTGGCCAGAACCGGCGTAATTCCAAAACTGCATGTCACTGGTTGCTCCAGTTCCTCAACCCCTAGACTGCCGGAGTTAAGCAGCTGCATTATTTTTTCAATTCTATTAATGGCCGTATCCCTACTGCATTCCTGCAGTAAAATCATAAATTCCTCACCGCCAAACCGGTACACCTTATCGACAGGGCGGATATTGGCCTCAATCAGCTTCACAAATGCCAGCAATACCTTGTCACCAATATCATGACCAAAGTTATCGTTAATCTTTTTAAAGTGATCAATGTCGGCGGCGATAATAAATAAGCTTTTATCGCTCTGTTCCAACCGCGATGCCATCTTTTCAATATCCCTGAAATGATCCTGAAAGGATCTCCGGTTCAGGGCATTGGTTAATGAATCACGATAGGCCAGGTTTTTCAGCTGAAGTGTTTTTTCACGCAGAGAGTGCTGGAGTAAATATTGCTGTCTTACATTTTTATGGTGGGTGATCGATAACAGTATGCCTGCGCCATTAGTGAACGTATAACCAAAAATCATCATTATCTGGTCATGAACATTCAGTTCTTTCAGGGTGAGTACAATGAGTATCGCCATGGACGAGTGGTAGAGACAGATGATTGTTGAGAGCTTTACCGTCAGTATGCCGGCAGCGTACAGACTGAGCATGATGATGATGTCAAACAAGGCGTACAGTGCGTAGTCACCCAGAAAGGTAAACGAACCCAGCTCCAACAGAACAAACACCACAAATAAAGTACAGAACAGCAAGGCATCGTAAGTGGAAGGGCGCTGCACATGGGGAATAACCAATAAGAAAATAATACAGACACCGATATGAAGCAGTCGCTGTATCAGCAGAAACGTATCCCATGGTGCAGGTTTCACAACCATGAAATCAGACAGCATAAACATAGGGATGGATATGGTAATAAAAGCACAAAGTCCAAAGACCAGGCGACGTTGTTTCGGCAGTTCCTCCTGACGGAAGAGGTTCTCTTTCTCAGGGTCTTTAAAAACGGCAAGAAAGCGATGCATGTGCGGCGATCCTAAGTCCATATCAACAGTCGGCTTTTCCCCCATTACTTTACCTCAACGATTGTTTAGTAATAGCCTAGCCCAACTTGCTGATCCGTCCACATCCCGGTGCTATCGTACTGAATCACGCATACAGTGGCCGCAGGGCGGGCGCTGTAACGCTTGTTATTAATAAAAGTGTCGATCAAAAACCGGGCTAAACTGCGAATAAGACAGCCGTTTATATATGCCGGAGTTATTGCATGCTTATCCGTACCCGCCTGACCCTTGCCCTGTTGTCAGCTGTCATCATCCCTTTGCTGATCATTACCATTCTGGTTGTTCTGGAACTGCGCAGCAGCGCTCTGAACAGCTTTGAAACCCGCAGCAGTGCTGAAATCCGTCATATTGATACCGCCTTCAGCCTTTACCTTAATGGTCTGGCGGAAGATGCCGCTTTTCTGGCTTCGACCCAGGCGCTGAAAGCTCTGGACGAGTCGGTATCGGATTATCGTGGTGCAGCAAAACCGACCTTTGCTCAGCGCAGTGGCAGTGTTGAGGCTGATGCCTATGCACTGATGGACGATTTCGGTAAAGCGCGGCCGGATCTGGCTTATGTTTTTCTGGGGCTCAGCAGTGGTGGTTATATTCAGTGGCCGGGCAGTGATCTGGGCAAGTATGACCCGCGTCAGCGTCCCTGGTATATCGCTGCTCAGGCTGATCCTGGCAAGCCGGTACGGGCAGCCGCCTATGAAGACGTAAACACCGGAGCACCGCTGCTTGATTACTTGCATACCTTTACCACCGACAGCGGCCTGCAAGGTGTGGTCGGGGTGGATGTCACCCTGAGTAAGCTGACCGATATGGTGAAACAGGTACAGTTCGGCAAAGACGGCTATCTGATTCTGGTGGAAGAAACCGGTACGGTGCTGGCCGATAGTGGCAATAAAACAAATAACTTTAAAAATATAAAAGAGCTGGGCGAAGCCTATCAGCAGTTTTTTGCCCGTGAAGGATTATTTGAAACTGAGCTTAATGGGCAGCGCTGGTTTGCAACGGCTTACACCTCACCGGCGTTGGGCTGGAAATTTATCGGCGTTATTCCGGCTGACGAAGTGTTTGCTGTTGCCACTAAAGTGCGCAATACCATTTTACTGATCAGTCTTGTGTTGCTGGGTATTTTTGCCGTACTGGCTTACTGGATCAGCAACCTGATTGCCAAACCGATTGGTGCAGTTACCCGGGGTCTGGAAGAAGTTGCCAGTGGCGAAGGGGATCTGACGCGCAGACTGAGAGTGCTCAGCTCAGATGAGTCCGGACAGATGGCTAATGCCTTTAACCGTTTTATCACCATGATTCATTCACTGGTATCCGATATTAATGAAGGCGCCGCAGATGTAAAAAATCAGGCTCTGGCTGCACAGGCTATTTCCGATCAGCTGGCGGGTATTTCTGATCAGCAATCCAACTCGATAGAACAGGTATCGACAGCTTTTAATGAAATGGTGGCGACGTCCAACGAAGTGGCAAAAAACTGCAGTGAAACGGCAATTGCCGCCGACCAAAGCCAGCATCATGTTGAAGACGGGCGGCAATTTATTCAGAAAACGACGAACGCAGTCACGGCTCTTGAAAAGGTCATTGAAGATTCCAACCAGGCAATGTCGACCCTGGCAGAAGAGTCGCGCAATATCACCACCATTCTCGATACCATTCGCGGTATCGCCGAACAGACCAATTTACTGGCACTGAATGCTGCCATTGAGGCGGCACGAGCAGGCGAACAGGGGCGCGGCTTTGCGGTAGTGGCCGATGAAGTACGGACTCTTGCCGGGCGTACTGCGGAATCAACCGAGGAAATTGATCAGATGATTACATCGCTGATTAACCGCACCAGTGAGGTGTCGGGCAAGCTGGCCAGCAGCCTGGATCACTCACGGGAAACCGCAGAGACTACCGAGCAGACCCGTGCGGTATTTGAGTCCATCGAAGAATCCGTCTCCCGAATCCGTGATATGGCCACCCAGATTGCGGCGGCCGCTGAAGAACAGCATCTGGTGGCGGAAGAAATTAACCAGAATATTATCCGCATTAATACCGAAGCCACCAATGCCAACGACAGCTCGCGACAGCTGAAAGAAAACTCTGATTCGCTTGGCAATCTGTCGCATGATCTGTCAGCGCTGGTCAGCCGCTTCCGGGTTTAAATTCAGGGTCACTGGGCTGGCTGATCGTCGGTGTTTTTAAACTGGGTGTTTTTAAACTGCAGATCGGCCAGCCGTTTGTACAGTGGCGAATGTTGCATCAGCTCCTGATGTGTTCCTATCGCCACCAGTTGGCCATGATCAAACACCGCAATACGGTCAACATTAGTGATGGTGGCTAAGCGGTGGGCAATCACAAAGGTGGTGCGGTCTTTCATTAAGATATCCAGCGCCTGTTGCACCAGATGCTCACTTTGCGCATCGAGGGCGCTGGTGGCTTCATCCAGCAATAATATTTCCGGATCACGTAGAATAGCACGGGCAATGGCCAGTCGTTGTTTTTGTCCACCGGACAGCTTCACCCCTTGCTCACCTAAAAAAGACTGATATTTATCCGGTAATTGCTGAATAAATTCATCGGCATTCGCGGCCCTGGCTGCGGCCAGAATTTCAGTCTCACTGGCATCGGGTTTGCCATAACGAAGGTTATCCAGCACGTTGGCGCTGAACAGCACCGGTTGCTGTGGCACCAGGGCAAACTGGCCGCGCAGCTGCTGTAAATCCCAGTCCCGTAACGATTTTCCATGCAGCAGAATATCGCCCTGTTGTGGATCGCGAAAGCGCAGCAATAAATCAAATAAGGTGGATTTTCCGGCTCCGGATGGACCAACCAGTGCGATGCGCTCACCGGGTTGTATATCCAGCGTTAAGTGACTGATGGCTTTACGGTCCGGGCGACTGGGGTAGTGATAATGCACATCGCGGAAACTGACTAATGGCTGACCGGCTTTTGCCTCAAGCAGAATCTCTGTGCTTGGCTGCGGTGATTGAATATCGGCTTCGGTCGCAAGCAGCTCGCGGATACGCTCAGCGGCGCCGGCGGCACGTTGTACTTCACCATAGACCTCGGTCACGGCAGCCAGCGAACCGGCGACCATAATGGCGTAAAACACAAAGGCAGCCAGATCACCGCCTGACAGTTTTCCGGCAATCACATCACTACCGCCGATGTACAGCATACCGGCCACAGAACCCATCACCAGCACCATTACCAGAGCAATCAGCCAGGCGCGCTGGCGGATTCGTTTCAGGGCGACATCAAAGGCACCTTCAGCGGCGAGGGCGAATTGCTGGGTAACAATATCTTCGCGGGTAAATGCCTGCACCACTTTAATATGCTGCAGACTTTCACCGGCCCATGCGCCGACGCTGGCAATTTTATCCTGGCTGTCACGGGACAGTTTTTTCACCTTGCGGCCAAAATAAATCATCGGAAAAACCACTAAAGGCACGGCGACCAGAACAATCAGGCTGAGTTTTAAATTGCTTAAAAACATCAGCGTGATGCCACCGATAAAGGTCAACGAATTACGCAGGGCAAAGGAAAATGATGAGCCGATAACCGTTTGTAGTAATGTGGTGTCGGTGGTTACCCGGCTCTGAATTTCACCGGCCAGATTATCTTCAAAAAAGCTCGGAGGCAGGCTGACCAGATGCTGATACAGTTGTTTGCGGATATCGGCCACCACCCGCTCACCGAGCCACGACACCATATAAAAGCGGAAATAAGCGCCGGTAGAAACCAGTACAACCAGAATGGCGAACAGCTGCAGGGCATCGGCCAGACCTTCGGTGGATTGTGCAGCAAAACCATTGTC
Organism: Thalassolituus pacificus; assembly: GCF_025318105.1. Taxonomy (NCBI): domain Bacteria; kingdom Pseudomonadati; phylum Pseudomonadota; class Gammaproteobacteria; order Oceanospirillales; family Oceanospirillaceae; genus Thalassolituus; species Thalassolituus pacificus. The sequence continues at coordinate 51,064 of NZ_JAOANI010000032.1, read as the reverse complement.
GACCATTAAGCGCACGCCTTGTCCTAATCCGAGGGTGAGCCCAGCGGTAGCAACCAGCGCAATAATGGCGATGGTTAAACGGAATTTATAAGGGCGGATAAATTGCCAGAGCCAGAGCAGCATCAGAAAGGTCTTTGTTAATAAGAAGTTACTCAGGCTAACGGCTGCGCACTTTTGGAGCAAGGTGCATACACGACGTTCTCATGCTGACGGTACATCGTGCAGTCTGTTTGCTGCTGGTACAAATGACAGTCTGCATACGCGGCAGAAGTGATAACGCAGGCTAAGATAATCTTTAAGACAATATTCGGAAGGATGAGTTATGCGTTTCTCAAAGTTACTGAAGTTCGTATTCATACTGTTACTGACTGCCGGATTTAAACCCGTTTGGGCAGGTGACCTGACGGAGCTGGAATACATAACCGAATCTTATCCGCCTTATAATTTTAAGGAAGGTAACCAGCTGCAGGGGATCGCAGTCGATGTCTTGGTTGCTGCAACGGCGGCCGCGGGCGATCCTTTATCTGTTGCCAGCATTCGTATGCTGCCCTAGCCGAGAGCGTATCTTCGGGCTCAGAAGGAGGATGGCGTGGTGCTTTTTTCTACCACCAGAACTGAGCAGCGTGAACCGTTGTTTCAATGGGTTGGTCCTATTGCCGCAACCCGGGTGGTTCTGATGGCCCGTAAGGCAGACAATATTGTTATCAGTAGTGTTGATGATATCAGCCGCTATACCGTGGGGGCGATTCTTGATGATATTGGTGAGCAACTGTTAAAAAGCGCCGGTGTTGCTGAATCTTCGATCAAAATTATTCCTTCAGCAGATGCGTTAGCGAAAATGCTGGGGGCGGGGCGTATTCAGCTTTGGGCTTACGAAGAGAACGTCGCCCGTTGGTATATTAAACAAAGCAAACTCGACAATACTCAGTTCGAAGTTGTGCATGTGCTGAAAGAGAGTGATCTTTATTACACGCTTAACAACAACATACCGGCAGAAACGGTTCAGCGTTTGCAGAATGGTGTGGATAAAATCCTGAATGATAAAGCCGCGTATCAAAAAATTCTGGACCGTTATTTATAAGCCGTCGGCACAGATGAGCATCATCGGTAAGTATGTGCGTTCCAGCCGTAGGGCGGGCACTGCCCGCCAGGCTGTGGGAACGGCTTTTATCTGCGTGAACGGCATTTATCTGTGGGAACGGCTTTCAGCCGTGACAACACCGAAAAAACCATCACGGTCAGCACTGGCGTTTTATCAGGCGGGCGTACTCAGGCGTTACGCGCCGTATCCTGAATACGCTGCACCATCGCGCGCAGCCCGTTACCACGGGTCGGACTCAGGTGTTTGACCAGATCAATTTTGCTGAAATAGTTGTCGATATCAAACGCGATAATATCGGCCGGGGTTTTGTGGTTGTACGCCGCCAATACCACACCGAGTAAACCGCGCACGATGTGTGCGTCGGAGTCGGCTTCAAAATTCAGCACGCCGTTATTCAGTTCGCTGTCGATCCACACCTGACTCTGGCAGCCGCGCAGCAGGTAAGTATCATTTTTCTTGTCATCACTCATCGCCGGTAATTGTTTACCCAGATCGATGATGTATTTGTAGCGCTCTTCCCAGTCGTCAAAAAAGCCGAGGGTATCGAGGATGTCGTCGGTGCTGATGTCTGCCCCGAACGGGTTCTGTACTAAAGCCATGATCAGTCCTTACAGCGATTCAACAAAACGGCGGATACGGTGTGCAGCTTCGATGCATTCATCCACGCTGGCCACCAGTGCCATACGTACGCGGTTTTCACCGGGGTTAATGCCATCGACGGTGCGCGATAAATACGAGCCGGGCAATACGGTTACATTCTGCTGGGCAAATAACTGCTGGGCGAAGGTTTCTTCATTAATCGGGGTTTTGGCCCATAAATAAAAACTGGCGTCGGTCTGTTCCACCGCCATGACCGGATTAAGAATTTCAATCACCGCGCGGAATTTCTGCGTGTACAGCGCACGGTTATCGGCAACGTGCTGCTCGTCGTTCCAGGCGGCGATAGAGGCCAGCTGCGTTTGCAACGGCATAGCACAACCGTGGTAAGTACGGTACAGCAGGAAAGGTTTTAACAGCGCGGCGTCACCGGCAATAAAACCGGAGCGCAGGCCTGGCAGGTTGGAGCGCTTGGACAGCGAGTGAAACACCACGCAGTTTTTATAATCGTGGCGGCCTAAACGGGCACAGGCTTCGAGCAGGCCTATCGGCGCTTCTTTGCCATCGACATAAATTTCGGAGTAGCACTCATCACTGGCCAGGACGAAATTGTAACGGTCGGCCAGCTCAATCAGCTGTTTAAACTGTTCGAAGCTCAGTACGGCACCGGTCGGGTTGCCCGGCGTGCACAGGAACAATAACTGGCAGCGCTGCCAGACATCCGCCGGCACGGCGTTGTAGTCCGGGTGGAAATCGTTATCGGCCAGACAAGGCAGGAAATGCGGTGTGGCACCGGCCAGATAGGCTGCGCCTTCGTAAATCTGATAGAACGGATTCGGGCTGACCACCAGAGCATCAGGCTGACTGCGGTCAACCACCGCCTGGGTAAAGGCAAAAATAGCTTCGCGCGTGCCGTTGACCGGAATCACCTGCGATACCGGATCAATGCTGTTCAGACTGAAGCGGCCTTTGAGCCAGCTGGCAATGGCTTCGCTCAGCTGTGGCAGCCCCTTGGTGGTCGGGTAATTTTCCAGACGGCTGATATTGTCGATCATCGCCTGTTGTACAAAGGCCGGAGACGGATGCTGAGGCTCGCCGATGGACAGCGCAATGTGTGGCAGCTGCTCATTCGCCGTAACGGCGGCTTTCAGCTTAGCGAGTTTCTCAAAGGGATAGGGCTGTAATTTGCTCAGATCGGGATTCATGCCTTCCACCGGAGTTCGGAATTTCAGATGCGCGGCATTATACAGGCATTTGCGCAGGATGCTGCTTTGGCGGCCTGCCGGAATTTGACGCTGGCCATCATGCCACCCATAGTTTCAGCACGGATATTGTTTCGGACGGAAAATAATGCGGCGGCGTATTTGTTTGATATTAGCCTGGCTGCTGACCTTATCTGCCACAGAGTTGCAGGCGGAAATAGCGCAAGAGTTCCGGGCGCAGCAGGGCGTCATGAATCTGTCCGGCAGGCCGGTAACTCAGCCATTGGCGCTGGCGGGAGAGTGGCGTTTTGCCTGGCAGCAGCTGAGTGATGGCACAGGCAGTGATGACTGGCCGTTGTTTGTTATGCCATCGACCTGGGATCAGAGCGGCCAGGCCGGTTATCAGTACCCGGGGCAGGGCTATGCCACCTTTGTGCTGGATATTCAGGGGCTTGATCCACAGGTTGACTGGGCGTTGTTTGTGCCGGAAATCGCCACCAGTTTCCGCCTGTTGGCCAATGGCCGCGATATTCTGCATGGCGGCCGCGTGGGTACTTCCCGTCAGGAGGTACAACCCTATCAGGGCAATCGCTGGGTCAGGCTGGGAGGTATCGCTGATGGCCGTCTGCAGCTGGTGCTGCAGGTTGCTAATTATCACCATCACAGTGCCGGGCCATGGCAGCCACTGTTACTGGGCCCGGAAGATCAGATCACCCGAGGCTACGCCCAGCATGTGATTTATGAAGCCGTTATCCTGCTGCTGTTATTGTTGATTGGTCTGCTGTTGGTGATGGAATATACGGTAGACCGTAAAGACCGCACCGGACTGTGGCTGGGGCTGTTTACCCTGATGCTGGGCGTACGCCTTGGTACCACCTCATTTGCCCCGCTGTACTGGATGCTGAGCCTTAATCCGCCCTGGGAACTGCATATCCGGGTGCTTTATATCAGCATGCTGGTCAGCCCGGTGCTGTTGTTTGGCTGGCTGCACTCTGCTTTCGGTACCGACTTCAGCCGGAGTCTGCGTAATCTGTTCAGCCTGCCTTTCCTGTTAGCCGCGCTGCTTTGTCTGTTGTTACCGCCGCTGTGGTTTACCGCATTACTGGGAATCTTTGGTGGTTTGCTGCTGCTGGGCGTGGTGGTGTCAACGTCGGCATTGCTGCGTATGGTGTATCTCGGCCGTCGTGGTGCCTGGCTGATTCTGCCGGGGACGATGCTGTTGGGTGTGGCGGTTATTCACGATGTGCTGCTGAATAATCAGCTGCTGAGCGGACAGTACTGGTCGCCGCTGGGGTTTCTGATTTTTATTGTGTCGATGATCTGTAACTTCCTGCTGAACCGGGTCTGGTCACGGCATGAAATTGTTCGCCTGAGCGAAGAACTGCGGCTGATAAACCGCGAGCTGGAACAGCGGGTGGCGGAGCGTACTCAGGCGCTGGCGGAGAAAGCCAACGCCCTGCTGGATGCCAACCAGCAGCTGCAGGTGCTGGCGGATGTGGATGGTCTGACCGGCCTGCTGAATCGCCGTGCTTTGCTGGAGCAATTGCAACAACTGAAACAGTGGCAAGGCAGCGTCGCGGTTTTGTGGATCGATCTGGATCACTTTAAACGTATTAATGATGGTTTTGGTCATGCCGCCGGTGATGCTGTGCTGGCGGCGTTTGGTGCATTGTTGCGCCGCCTTGGACGTGACCGTGACCGGCTGGCACGGCTGGGCGGGGAAGAGTTTGCGGTGCTGCTGCTTGATTGCGGAGCCGAGGGCGCGGAAACCTTTGCCCGGCGTCTGCAGCAACAGTTGCGTGAGTTGCAGGTGCCGGACTGGCCGCAGATTCATAATCTGAGTGCAAGTACCGGTATCACCGTCGGCCGTCTGGGAGAAACCGATGGCGAAGAGCTGCTGAACGCGGCTGATCAGGCGATGTATGAAGTAAAACACTCGACCCGTGACGGTTACAAAATTGCCGCCGACTACCGTCGCTGATCAGTGACCAGCGGCTTTAATGGCAACCGGCAGGATGGGTTGTATCTCCTGTCCCAGACAATGCCAGGCACTGCCTGTTTTTTGCTTGGCCTGCTGTTTTGCCTGTGCCGCCAGTTGCGCGAGGCTTTGCGGGTCCTGATTTTCAATCAGGGTTGATGGCACCACGCCAATGGCTAAACCGAGCAGCGGAATCCGGCTCAGCTGGCCGCTGCGGTCATGGGCGTTAAGATAGCCACGACTCCAGTCGTCGTTGCGGTGAAACTCCGAACACTGCTGGTTAAACGCCTGCAATAGTTGCTCACACAGCGGATAAAAATCTGCTTCCTGGCTGATCAGTACAAAATCATCGCCACCAATATGGCCAACAAAATTAAGCGCCGAACTGTGCTGTTGCAGCAAGCGGCCGAGCCAGCGTAATACCGCATCGCCCTGACGGTAGCCGTACTGGTCGTTATAGGGCTTGAAGTGGTTCAGGTCGAGGTACAGCAGATAGAAATGGCTTTGCTGGCGCAGCAGTTGCTCAATATGTTCGTCGATCGGTACGTTGCCCGGTAACAGGGTTAGCGGGTTGGCATAACGGGCTTTCTGAATCTGGCTGTCGGTAATGTGTTTGAGCAGGTCTTTGCTGTTTACCACGCCCTGATAACGGCCTTCGCAGGTAACAATCAGATGCTGGCGCAGGTCTTCGTCATCATCGTCGGTGAGCACTTTACTGACTGCTTCCAGAGTCATGGCGCAATCGACGATCAGCGGATTCTGCTGCATAAAGTGACCAACGGTTTTGCGTTCAAACAACGCGCGGCCATACGGTTGGGCGAATAATTCCAGTAATTTACGCCGGTGCAGTAAACCGACCGGGCGTTCTTTTTCCAGTACCGGTAATGACATCAGTAAGGGATTGTCGCGGAACCGTTCATCCACTTCGCGCATCGGCACGGAGGCGGCAATGGTTTCCAACGGCTGGCAAAGATTGCCGATGGGCTGCTCAACGCCATTGGCGTGTATCGGGCGGGTAGGGGGGATGCTCTGTTCGGGCGTGAGAAATTCCGCTTTGCTTTGCGGCTTGCCGAGCAGATAACCCTGGCCGATATGAATGCCCATGCTGCGGATTAAATTCAGCTCGCCCTGGGTTTCGATACCTTCGGCAATCACTTCGCATTGCAGTTGTTCACACAGATGCACCACCGAGGTAACAAAGGCCTGCTTTACTGTGTCCTGATCAATGCGGTCGATAAAGTGACGGTCAATTTTTACATAGTCTGGGCGAATTTCGGACCAGAGTTTTAAGCCGGAGTAACCGCTGCCCAAATCATCAATGGCGATGCCATAGCCCAGCTCTTTCAGGTGGCCGATCAGAGTCAGAAACCGGCTGGTATTATCAATGGGAAAACGCTCGGAAATTTCCAGTACAACATCGGTTGGTTGCAGACCGTGATGACCTAAACGTTCGGTCAGCTCGCTGAGTTCTTCGCCATAGGTTTCTTCGGCCGAGGTTTCTTTGGCCGGGGTTTCTTTAGCATAGTTGAGCAGGCTTTGCGGACAGATGTTAATAAACAGCAGCCCATCGCTTTTTTGCCGCGAAAAATGGCGGACAGCAGAACGGATGCAAAGAATCTCCAGATCCGGAATGCGGTCAAACTGATGCGCCGCCTGGAACATCAGATCCGGGCGTTGCAGTAAATGACCCGGAGCTCCGCGGGTCAGTGCTTCATAGCCCAGAGCGCGGTTACGGCTCAGATCGACTATGGGTTGCAGCACAGTGTGAATGGCTTCCTTGCTGATCAGCTCGTCCAGACTGCGTTGCAGAAGATGGGGCGCCATATCAAAACCAAACAGAATAAGTCGGCGTATAGTGCCGCCGCTGCATGACCTGCAGATGACAAAATGGTAAACAAAAGCAGGGGTTGTGTAAGGGGATGTGAGCAGCGCTGGCCTGCCAAGAAAAGGCGGCGTGAAGAGAAAACCGGTCAGCAGACATGACGCCGCCTGCTGACCCCTGTGCGGACTCAATGCCCGCTAAACAGTTCTCTGGCGGCCTGCTGGTGGTTAGCCATCAGCTGCTGGATATCGCCGCCCAGCCATTGTTTATCGCGTACTTTCCAGTCGCCGTTAATCATCACCGCATCGGCCTGACTGGCACCGCACAGCACCAGGGCTGCCAGTGCATCATGGGCGCCACTGAAGCGCGGTTCATCCAGTTTAAAAAAGGCGATGTCTGCGCGCATGCCGGGCGCCAGTTCACCAATATCATCCCGGCGTAAAACCTGAGCCGAACCTTTGGTGGCGAGGTGTAAAGCATCCAGATGGGTAAACTCATCAGCCTGATAACGCAGGCGCTGAATTAATAACGCCTGCCGTACTTCCTGCATTAAATTGCTGTGGTCGTTGGAAGCGCTGCCATCCACACCGAGCCCGACCGGGCTGCCGGCGGCGCGCAATTCATTCACCCGGCAAATGCCGGAAGCCAACACCATATTGGATGACGGACAGTGGCAAATGCCGGTGCCGGCCGCGCCCAGGCGCTGAATTTCTTCGTCATTAAAATGAATACCGTGGGCCAGCCAGGTGCGGCTGTTAAGCCAGCCAACAGAATCCAGATAATCCAGTGGGCGTTGGCCAAACATCTGCAGGCAAAAATTATTTTCGTCTTCGGTTTCAGCAAGATGAGTATGCAGGCCGACATCGTATTGTGCCGCCAGCTCCGCACTGGCGCGCATGATGTCCGGCGTGACGGAAAACGGCGAGCACGGAGCCAGGGCGACTTCGAGCAGACCGTGTTCATCGCGCTGGTGCCAGCGCTCGATCAGGCGTTTGCTGTCATCCAGAATCACCTGTTCGGTCTGCACCACCGAACGCGGTGGCAGGCCGCCATCATCCACACTCAGGCTCATCGAGCCGCGGGTAAGGGTGGCGCGCATGCCCAGTTTTAAGCTGGTTTCGGCCTGAATATCGATAGCGTTTTCCAGCCCGGCCGGAAACAGATAATGATGATCCGCCACCGTGGTGCAGCCAGACAGCAACAGCTCAACCATCGCCAGTTCGGTCGCCAGCGCATGTTGTGCCGGGGTCAGCCCGGCCCAGATCGGGTAGAGGGTTTGCAGCCAGGGGAATAAGCGCTTGTTGAGTGCTGGTGGGCAGGCGCGGGTAAGGGTCTGATAAAAGTGATGATGGGTATTCACCAGACCGGGCAATACAACGTGCTCGCTGGCATCAAAGGTTTGCGCCACCGGTTGTGCCGGCTGCTGGCCTTGTGCCAACACTTCTACAATGCGGCCGTCGGCGATAACCAGTCCGCCGCTGGCGTCCAGTTGGTTTCCGCTAAATACGGCGCGGGGGTTTTTAATCCAGAGTGTGTTCATGGTGTGCTCCGCAAAAAATCCGCAGCGGCACAGAAGGCAGAGGATAGGCTCTCACCACCGGTCGCTAACGAACAAAAAATAAACCGCACAGGTGCGCGGTGAACGTTAGCAGTGACCAAGTGTTAATCTGCCGGCGCTGATGATAGCAGGATGCTACTGGCAGACAAGTATTCCCGCGTTAATGTGACTCAGGCCACGGGTGTGATGCAGTTATAAATAACAAGCATATCAACCTTGGTGCACAGACTGTTTTACGCTCTTAATCCCGTTTGATTGGCGATAAACCGCTGGCTTTCTACACTGATATCACCTGTGCACACGGAACACTCAGGGAGGTTATATGCAGAGAGGGAATATGAGTGCATTTCAGTGGCGCAGTGTTTCAGGCCGGCGCTTGCTGGCCTGTGTGTTTGCATTCAGTCTGGCGCTTACCTTGCTGTCGGTGGCGGTTGCTGTTTACATCGATTACCGCAACGTATCCCGCAACAGCAATTACCTGCTGCAACAGATCGAAAAGGGCTATCTGCCCGCACTCGCACAGAGCGTGTGGAGTTTTGATATCCCCCAGGTTGAATCTCAGCTGAAGGCGTTAACTCACTTCCCTTATATCCGTTATGCCGGGTTGGATATTGGGAATGGTGAATACCTATCGGCCGGTTTTATGGATAACGCAACAGCGGCCGGCGATCCGGTCAGTCATCTGCCAACAGCCAGTCAGGAATGGCTGAGAGAGTTTGATCTGTATTACAACACAGGCACGGGCAGCCGTTTGGTCGGTCAGCTGCAACTGCAGCTCGATTCCCCGGCCATGCTGCAGCAGGTAATGGCAAATATACCGACGCTGCTGGTCATGCATTTTGTGAATATTCTGGCGGTCAGCGCATTTCTGTTATGGCTGTTAAACCGTCTGTTCCGGCGTTATTTCGGCGCGCACTGGCAGAGTATTACCGATTGGGCGGAGCGCGGCGATATACGCACTCCAGTGCATCTGGAATACGGGCCGGAAGAGGATGATGAGCTGATTCAGGTTACCCGGACCATTAATGATTTGTGTGCTCAGCTGCAACAGATTATGGCCGAGCGGGACCGCTCAGACAGTGAACTGCATCAGCTTAACTGCGACCTGGAGCAGCGGGTGGAAGAGCGTACGGGGGAGTTAAACAATGCCATTGCGTCCTTGAACCATCTGATTGATAACCTGCAGGAAAGCCGCCACGAACAAGTAGAAAATGAAAAAATGGCGCAACTGGGCAATCTGGTTGCTGGTGTTGCGCATGAGTTAAACACCCCTTTGGGCATTTGTGTGACCGCACGCAGCTATATTGAAGATTCGGTATTGTTGATTCAGCAACGGATAAAGGAAGGTAAATTAGACAAAAATACCTTCTCGGCTCAGCTTAATAATATTTCAGAAGGACTATTACTCATTGATGAAAATCTGAACCGCTCCCACCGCTTGGTGCGAACGTTTAAATCACTGGCGGTGGATAAAGAAAGTGATTTCCGCTCACGTTTCTCGCTGGACGAATTTTTGCAGGAGTTTGCCGGTAACAATGAAGACTTTATCGTCGAAGAAAATAACTGCCGGATTGATTATGACATCAGCCAACCCATTATTATGAATACCTGTCGTCAGACACTGGGGCTGGTGATAGCCGCATTGATTGGCAATTCGCTGGATCATGGCTATCCCGAGGGTGGAGACAGCCATATTCAGATGCATGCGACGGTTGATACAACCGACAACCTGCTGACACTGATATATGAAGACGATGGCATTGGTATTGGTGATGAAGTGCGCCAGCGTATTTTTGATCCGTTTTTTACCACCGGACGCAGTCGCGGTAAAACCGGATTGGGGATGCACCTCGCCTATAATCTGGTCACTCGCATTCTGTATGGCAATATCGAAGTGCGCGAGCGCCGTCAGGGTGCGGAAAACCCTGGCGCAGAAATTCACCTGCGTATACCGCTGGATCTTGACCGTTATGAGCGGACAATGGATGAGCAGGGCTTAAAGCTGGTGATTAATAATCACTGATGCATGTATAACAGAGGCTATTCAGGCCTCTGTTATACCGGTGCTATCCGTTGTTGCAGCTTGATCGTCGACCAGTGCCAGATACGCTGCCCGCCCAGGAGGGGTTAAACCACAGCCACGCAGGATCATATCTTCAAGAAAATCCCCAATACGCAGGATATCGTCTTCTTCGTACTGACGCTTATTGGTTACTTCCAGAACCTGGGTTTCAAAGTCGGCATAATGCTGTGTTGACGACCAGATCATAAAAATCAGATGGGTCGGATCAACCGCGCGTATTTTACCGGCATCAATCCAGCTTTGAATAACCAGTGTTTTTTCCCTGACCCACTGGCGCATTGCGCCGCTGATATAATCTTTCAGGTAAGGCGCACCCTGAATAATCTCCATGGCAAAAATCTTGGAAGCATTCGGGTGAGTATAAGAAAGACGGATTTTGGTACGGATAAACAGACTGAGAATCCGCGCCGGATCACTGTCGGAATTGATATCAGACAGCACCTCGTTCCAGGTGGTCAGGATATTTTCCAGCAGGGCACGATATAAATTGCCCTTGTTCTTAAAGTAATAATGAATATTGGCTTTAGGAACGCCGGCACGATCAGCAATGGCCTGCATACTGGTGCCTTTAAAACCATGCAGAACAAACTCCTGCTCGGCGGCGGCAAGAATATTTTCGTTATTGCGCTCGCGAATGGCGCCGGTTTTGTACTTCTGTGTGCTCATGTGTATTCCATTCAGTGGAATCCCTGAAGAACGGCAATCATAACATAAGTAATCTGCCGTTTGCGGCAGGGACAAAAAAGGGAGCCTAAGCTCCCTTTGGGTCAAGCAAGTCTTACAGGTGTACTTTCAGCAGAGCGCTGACAACGTTCTGGTCAACACCTTCGATGCCGTACTTGTTACCCCAGTAGCTGTATTCGATACCCACTTTCACTTTACTGAAGGTTTTTCCGATGACAGGTGCCAGATCGTAAGTGATTTGTGGATTGAAGTGCAGGTTGGCTTTGCTGCCACCACGGTTACCATCGGCTTCTACCTGAGTGGAGTAATCAATATAACCGTCGATATTGAAAGCACCGGCAGACCAGCCGTAGGTCAGGGTCAGCTGGTAATCGTCTGCGGTATTGTCGTTCAATGCATAGAATACCGTGGCGCTGGCGAAGTTCATGCCTGGGATATTGAGGTCGGCACCAACACCATACAAGTAGTTATCAAAGCCGCCCGAACTGGATTCCAGAGTGAATGCAGCATTAACGTTTTTAACGAGGCCACCCTCAAAAGATTTCAGGGTTACTTTAGGTGAAAATTCACTGTAAGTGGCAGTAAAACCATCTTCACCTACGTGACGATCCATAAAGTAGAATAAGCCGCCCCAGCTGTGACCGGAAACGTGTTCCAGAGTGTAGGTGGTAAGTGCGAAAGTATCATCTTGCAGGTCGCCGTTAAAAGGACCATCGACTTTATAGTCTGAGCCGTACAGTACCGATACGCTGTTGTCAGCCCAGAATTGTTCTGCCTGAACAGCGCTTGATGCGGCAGCGATAACTGCCATAGCTAAAAGTTGCTTTTTCATGTTTCTCTCCAGATTTAACAAAGTGTTATTTCTAATAAGTTGTATAAATTTTGGTTTTAATCAACGCACCTAATCTATCAATCAATTCCTTTTTTTTCATCTGCTTGCAGATAAATTTCCTATTATTTTTAACATTGACCATTTTGGTCTTTTTATCATTTCCGGAAAGTTATCCGGGCAATGGTTCTGCAGCATTCAGAAATAATTTTATTCTGAATTAATGTCAGAGAATCGGGCCTGCCTGCGGTTCTGTAAACAGCAGGTCAGGCCAGTATCTTCTAGGGTCTGTCGACACTAATTAAACAGACCTGTTATCGGCTAAAAATTTCTCAGGCAAGGCGCTGAGAGTGTGGCCTAACGGGTTAAGCGAGCGAACAGTAACGTAGGATGAGGGATTTTTAGCCATAACCCTTCGGGCTGAGGCCAGTTTTCCCCATTAACATCGTCGTTCGTCATTCATTTAGCCCGCTAATATCACTCCTCTCTCCTTGTTCTGAGAAAAACTGGCTCTCAGCAGGCCGGATTTACTTAGTGTCAACAGGCCCTAGTTTTTAAGCCAGTGGTCGGTACGGCTGGCCAATAGACTTGGGTGCACTCATTTTGGTTTTAATGGCATCGGATGACAGCCAGACCAGCACAATAATAGTCGCCACATAAGGCAGCATAGCCATAATGTTTGGCGGAACTTCAAAGCGTGTGCCCTGCAGTACCAGATGCAGAATGCTGGCAAAACCAAATAGGTAAGCACCGAGCAGAATACGTTCGGCTTTCCAGCTGGCAAATACGACCAGTGATAATGCGATCCAGCCACGCCCGGCAGACATGCCGTCACTCCACATCGGGGTGTAAACCAATGACAAATACGCACCAGCCAGGCCGGTCATCGCACCACCAAAAAGCACAGCCATAAAGCGAATCTGCTGAACATTAATACCGATGGCATTGGCAGCTTCCGGATTTTCGCCAACGGCACGGATTTTTAAACCCAGGCGGGTGCTGCGGAATACCCAGAACACCAGAGCGAATAATGTCAGGGTTAAATACACCAGCGGATCATGCTGAAACAGCACCTTACCGATTACCGGAATATCGCTGAGCAGCGGAACCGACCAGACCTGAATGCCCTCAAGGCCGATACCAATATAATTAGTACCCAGAAAGGCACTCAGACCGCCACCAAAAATGGTCAGCGCCAGACCGGTTGCCACCTGATTGGAAGCCAGAGTGATTGACAGGTAACCAAACAAAAAAGCCATGCCCATACCGGCGAATATGGCGCAGAAGGTTGCCAGGAAATAATTGCCGGTTACCGATGCGGCAATAAAACCGACCACCGCACCCACCAATAACATACCTTCCTGACCCAGGTTCAGAACGCCGGATTTCTCGCAGACCATTTCACCCAGTGCAATCAGAATAAGCGGAGTGCCTGTTTTGAATGTTGCAAACAGAATATTAGTAATTAAATCGATATCCATGACTCAGGCCCGGGCAGTACGAGGTTGAAAGACAATGCGATAACTGATCAACAGATCCGCAGCCAGCAGGAAGAACAACAGCATTCCCTGGAATAAACCGGTCAGGGATTTCGGCAGGCTCATTTCGATCTGCACCATTTCCCCGCCCATAAATGTCAGTGCCAGCAGCATACTGGCCAGCAGAATACCGAAGGGCTGCATGCGGCCTAAAAAGACGACAATAATGGCCGCATAGCCATAGCCAGGAGAAACATGCGGGATAAGCTGACCAATCGGGCCGGTGACTTCAGACACACCGGCAAGGCCCGCCAAGGCACCACAGACTAATAAGGCAACCCAGGTCAGGCGGTTGGTGTTGAAGCCGGCATAACGTGCGGCTTTGGCATCTTCACCCAACACCTGAATCTGATAACCAACCCAGCTGCGGGCCATGACCGTCCAGATAACCACGGTAAAAAACAGCGCAAACAGAATGGAAATATTCAAACGGTAATCGTCGCTGAATAAGGGTAGTAATGCGGCATCGGCAAACATGGCGGATTCCGGAAAGTTAAACCCGGCCGGATCGCGTAACGGTCCGTGTACGGCGTACAGCAGAGCATTCAGTGCAATGTAGTTAAGCATGATGGTGGTCAGAATTTCATTGGCGTTAAAGCGGGTTTTCAGCCACGCAGCCAATGCTCCCCACAATAAACCACTGATGCTGCCGGCAATCAGAATCGGCACTAATACCCAGCGGCTTTCGGCATCAAGAAACTGCAGTGCGGCCATACTGCCGCCCAGAGCACCCATAATAAACTGGCCTTCGGCACCGATATTCCAGATTTTGGCGCGGTAACATAATGTCAGACCCATCGCACACAGTAACAACGGCGCTACTTTTATTCCCAGTTCAGTCCAGCCATAAGTATTGGTCAGTGGCGAGATAAAAAAGGTATACAGCGCGTGCAGCGGATCATGCCCCAGCACCGAAAACAGCAGTGCACCGGCCAGCAGGGTCAGCACAATAGCGATAAGAGGGGATACATAACTCATCAGGCGTGAGTCGGCCTGGCGTTTTTCAAGCTTAAGCATGTGCGCTCTCCACAGCGGATGGATTGGCACTGTCGTGACCAAATTGACCGGCCATCCATTGACCCAGTGTTTCAATGCCCACTTCCTGGGTTGGTTTTACCGGGCTCAATTGCCCATCACAAATAGCACCGATGCGGTCGGATATCTGATACAGCTCATCAATATCTTCCGATACCACAATAATGGCGGCACCTTCGTCACGCAGTTGAATCAGTGCGTGGCGGATTAAAATGGCAGCGCCAATATCCACACCCCAGGTCGGGTGAGAACACACGAGCAATTTCGGTTGCTGTTCTATTTCGCGGCCAATAATGAATTTTTGCAGGTTACCGCCGGACAGGCTTTTGGCCTGAGCGTATTCGTTGGCGCATTTCACATTATATTTTTCAATAATATCGCGGGCGAATTCGCGTACTTTGCGGTAGTTAATCCAACCGTTGGCTTTTAAATCACGATGACTGCTGCTGAGCAGGGTATTTTCAACCAGTGACATATTGGGCACGGCACCGCGCCCCAGACGCTCTTCAGGCACAAACGCAAAGCCCAGGCGACGGCGCTGATCGGGGCTCATGGCACCGATATTCTGGCCGAGTAATTCAATGCTCTCAGCGCGGGTGATTTCTTCACCGCTGAGCAGAGCGCAGAGTTCATCCTGACCATTACCGGCAACACCCGCGATGCCGAGAATTTCGCCGGCTTTTACTTTCAGGTTCAGATTATTAAGGGTCACGCCGAACGGATCTTCCGGCGCAAAGCTGAGGTTGTTCAGGCTGAGGGCGGTCTCTCCGCCTTCGGCTTTCTGATAATTCTGATTCAGCGGGGTATCTTCACCCACCATCATCCGCGCCAGGTCTTCACTGCTGACATCCTGTGGATTGCAGCGGCCGGTAACCCGGCCATTACGCAGTACGGTGGCGGCATTACACAGCTCGGTGACTTCATCGAGCTTGTGCGAAATAAACAGAATGGAGCAGCCTTCGGCGGCCAGGGTTTTCAGGGTGCGGAACAGTTCGCGCACTTCCTGTGGGGTAAGAACCGAAGTGGGTTCGTCGAGAATCAGCAGCTTAATGTCTTGCAGTAAACAGCGGACGATTTCCACCCGCTGCTGAGCCCCGACCGAGAGGGTGTGTACATGGCGATCAGGGTCCAGTGCCATTCCGTAGTGCGTAGAAATTTCACGGATGCGCTTACTTAGTGCTTCCATGTCACGGCTTTCTTCCGCCGGCAGACTCAGGGCAATGTTTTCGGCGACGGTCAGGGTTTCAAACAATGAAAAATGTTGAAACACCATACCAATACCCAGCTGGCGCGCGTGAGCCGGGCCGTTCATCTGAATGGCTTCTCCCTGCCAGACAATCTTACCGGCATCCGGTTTGATAACGCCGTAGATGATTTTCATCAGGGTGCTCTTGCCGGCGCCGTTTTCCCCAAGTAAGGCGTGGGTCTCGCCGGCATTCACCAACAATTCAATATCATCGTTGGCAAGGCAGCCCGGATACTCTTTGCGGATACCGCTCAGATGCAGGCGCATGGTTGATTCTTGTGCTGGCACTAAGATTCCTCAAATTTAAAAGCTGACCACTTGGACAAATCGTTAGCAATTAGCTTGCCACATGCTGCTGCTGCACATTTCAACATGTTTTGTTATATGCTTGACCAGTTGGTCAGGAAATTGCAAAGCATTCCCCGGACAGAATTCTCTACTGAAATTCAGCTATGTCGGGCGATGCTGCCGGGAATACGCCTTTAAAGCGTACAGGCCGCACGGATAAACAGAGCTGTCGGGCAGAAAACAGGTGTAAGCGTGATTCGATTTAACCTAAACGGTCGCTGGATTGAAGACAATAAAATTGATCCAAATTGTACCATTCTGAAATACCTGCGCACCACGATGATGCAACCTGATGCAAAAGAAGGTTGTGCCGCGGGTGATTGCGGTGCCTGCACATTGATGCTGGGCGAAATGACAGAGCGTGGTATTGAATACCGCACACTGAATGCCTGCATTGCGTTAATGGCCAATGCGCACGAACGCTATCTGTTAACGCCTTCCGGTATTGGCCGTGCCGGGCAATTGCATCCGGCACAGCAGGCAATGGTCGATTGCCATGGCTCGCAATGCGGATTCTGTACTCCGGGATTTGTTATGTCGCTGGCCAACCTGTATCAGCAGGCGGGTCTGCATGCGCAGCAGAGCGCATTAACCGATGAGCAGATTCACGCCGCCTTGTCCGGAAACCTGTGCCGCTGCACCGGTTATCGTCCGATTATCGAAGCGGCACATAAAATGGCAGAACTGCCAGCCTGTGATGTACGCGACATTTCTGCCCGCAGTGACGTACAAACGTTTAACCCGCAGGTGGAATCTTTATCGCCAGCGTCGCAGCAGGCCCTGCAGGACGTCGATGGTCGGCGTTTGTTTATGCCATTAACCGAAGAGCAACTGAAAGCTCTGCTGCAGGATTATCCGGACGCTTGCCTGTGGGCCGGCGGTACCGATGTGGGTCTGGAAATTACCCAACGCTTTAAACAATTCGACACCATTATTTGTCTTAACCGCATCACTGCACTTGCTCAGACGCAGGCGCTGGACGAGCAGTTGTGGTTGGGCGCCGGTGTTACCTACAGTCAGGCTGAGCATGAGCTGGCTGATCTTTTTCCTTCGTTTGCTCAGCTCTTGCATCGAATTGGCTCACGCCAAATCCGCAATATGGGCACTTTGGGGGGCAATATTGCTAATGCTTCACCGATTGGTGATACGCCCCCCGTTTTTTTAGCTCTAAATGCCACGCTGGAAATTGACGGAAATCATGGCCGCCGCGACGTTGCCATTGATGATTTTTATCTGGGGTATAAACAGACCGTGCTGCAGCCCGGTGAATATTTACGCGCCATACGCATTAATAAATTACAGAGCAGTGAATCGCTGACGCTGCATAAAATCAGTAAACGTTACGATGACGATATTTCAGCGGTGATGTTTGCACTGTATCTGGATGTACAGAGTAGCATTATTCAGAAAGCGCGTCTGGCCTGCGGCGGTGTTGCGGCCACACCATTACGTGCGTTAAAAACCGAACAGGCATTAATTGGCCAGCCGTTTTCTGAGCATACCTTTTTACAGGCAGCGAACTTAATCGATCAGGATTATCAGCCGCTGTCGGATGTCCGTGCCAGTAAAGAATATCGTCTGCAGGTCACGCGCAATCTGTTGCTGAAAAGCTATCTGGAATTAACCTCCGGACAGGCAGGAGATGCCGCATGAGTCACGTTTCTTCAAAAGTAACGCCCTGGGAAGCACGTCGTCAGCGTCCGGCCAAAGGTAAGAGCGGCAGTAAGCTGGCACATGAAAGCGCCGAAAAGCACGTGCTGGGCACTGCGACTTACATTGATGATATGCCGGAATTAGCGGGCACTTTATTTGCCACGGTGGGTAAAAGCACCATCGCCCATGGCAAAATTCTGTCGCTCGATTTAACCGCCGTGCGCAATGCGCCGGGAGTGGTGGATGTGATAACGCTGGATGATATTCCCGGCGAAAAAGACATTGGCCCGGTTTTTAAAGGCGATCCGATATTTGCCGATGGCGTGGTGGAATTTCACGGTCAGGCTTTATTTGCCGTTGTGGCCGAAAGCTTTGAACAGGCAAAGCGTGCCGTATTGCTGGCTAAGGTCAGTTACGAAGAGCAACCGCCGCTGTTAACTATTAAAGAGGCATTGCAACAAAACGCTTTTGTCCGTCCTGCACACAGTATGCAAAAAGGCGATGCGACAGCAGCCATTAATGCCGCGCCGTTGCAGCTGAGTGGCGAGCTGTATGTTAAAGGTCAGGAGCATTTTTATCTCGAAGGGCAAATCAGTTACGCCCTGCCCGCTGAAGACGGCGGTATTAAATTGTATTGCTCCAGCCAGCACCCATCGGAAGTGCAGAAACTGGTTGCTGAAGTACTCGACCTGCCAATCAACCATGTGCAGGTGGAAGTGCGGCGCATGGGCGGTGGTTTTGGTGGTAAAGAAACCCAGGCCGCCCAGTGGGGCTGTATTGCTTCGGTCTTTGCCCGACGTCTGAACCGCCCGGTAAAAATGCGTCTCGACCGCCAGGACGATATGGTATTAACCGGTAAGCGCCATGATTTTTATAACCGCTATCGTCTGGGTATTGATGAGAGCGGCAAGATTCTGGGGGCCGATATTGAGCTGGCCGGTTTTTGCGGATACTCGCCGGATTTATCCGACGCCATTGTTGATCGTGCGATGTTCCATGTGGATAACGCCTACGATCTGAATAACGCGCGGGTTATCGGCCACCGCTGTAAAACCAACACCGTATCCAATACCGCCTACCGCGGTTTTGGCGGGCCACAGGGGATGATTTTTGCCGAAGCCATGCTGGATGATATTGCCCGTAACGTGGGCAAAGATCCGCTGGATGTACGTAAAGCCAATTTTTACCGCGATGGCGGCAGTACCCATTATGGCCAGCCGGTGGAAGATTTTTATCTGCCGGAATTAGTTGAGCAGCTGGAGCAGGATTGTGATTATCGTGCCCGCCGTGCCGCCATTACAGAATTTAACCGCGCTAACCGCTGGAAAAAACGCGGGCTGGCATTAACACCAATCCGTTTTGGTATTTCATTTACCATTCAGTTTTTAAATCAGGCCGGTGCCCTGGTGCATATTTATACCGATGGATCGGTTCATCTGAACCATGGCGGTACCGAAATGGGGCAGGGCTTATTCACCAAAGTCGCGCAGGTGGTTGCCCATGAATTTGATATCGACATCGATATGGTTCAGGCCAGTGCCACGGCCACCGATAAAGTACCGAACACCTCGCCAACAGCGGCATCGTCCGGCTCGGATTTAAATGGTAAAGCGGCACAGAATGCCTGTCAGATTCTGAAATCGCGGCTGGTGCAGTTTGCGCAACAGCATTATCAGGTGAATGCCAGTGACGTACGCTTTATCAATAACCATGTAGTGATTGGCAGCGATGATGACAGTGCGCAATGGATTTCTTTTGCCGAGTTCGTCACGCTGGCGTATCAGAACCGGGTATCGCTTTCCACTACGGGTTATTACGCCACACCGAAAATTCATTACAACCGCGATACCGCCAGTGGCCGTCCGTTTTTTTACTTTGCTTTTGGCGCCTGTTGTGCGGAGGTGGAAGTCGATACCCTGACCGGCGAATACAAAGTACTGCGCGCCGATATTCTGCACGATGTGGGCCGCTCGCTGAATCCGGCGATTGATATCGGCCAGATAGAAGGGGCCTTTATTCAGGGCATGGGTTGGTTAACCACAGAAGAATTATTGTGGGACGATAAAGGCCGTCTGCAATCCAACTCCGCAGCGACCTATAAAATTCCGACTTCGGTTGATATTCCTGAGCACTTTAATGTGCAGTTGTTCGACCGCGCCAATGCCGAAGATACGATCTATAACTCCAAGGCTGTGGGCGAGCCGCCATTTATGCACGGTATTGCTGTGTGGTGTGCTCTGCGTGATGCCGTCGCCAGTGTGGCGGGTTATACAATCAGTCCGCCACTGGATACACCGGCAACCCCAGAGCGGGTATTAAATGCCGTGATGTTCTGTCAGCAGGAGAGTAAAGCATGAAATTTGTGCGCTGGTATGAAGCCATTGCCCGCTGCCAGCAACGCAGTGAATCCTATGTGATTGCTACGGTGATGGGCAGTGCGGGTTCTGTACCGCGTGATCCGGGCAGTAAAATGGTGATCACGGCACAGGATCAGTTTGACACTCTGGGTGGCGGTCAGCTTGAATTTCAATTAATTCAAAAAGCACGGCAGTGGCTGTCAGATAGTGCGCTTGCCGGAGCAGAGTTTTGCTCGCAGAAAATGGAGAAAATTCCATTAGCGGCCAAAGCCGGACAGTGCTGCGGTGGCAGTATCAGTGTGCTGTTAGAAATGTTTGTACTGGATACGGCCCCTCTGGTGGTATTGGGTGCCGGGCATGTAGCGAAGGCGCTGATGAATATTCTGGGCGGTCTGGAGCAGAGGGTCATCTGGGTGGATAACCGTCTTGAGCAGTTCCCGGCAATGGATGATCTGGCAGACAATATTGATTGTCGCTGCCTGGCTGATCCGGTCAGTATTATCGCCGAGCTCCCGGCCGGTAGCGAGCTGATGATTCTGACGCATAATCATCAGCTCGATTTTGATTTATTACAGGCCGCGTTAAACCGTGATGATTTTGCTTTTGTCGGTTGCATTGGCTCGGCGACTAAAACAGAACGCTTTACCCTGCGTTTGCAGCATGCTGGTTTCGATGCTGAGCAACTGGCGCAGCTGACTATGCCCATCGGTCTGGCAGAAGTCGGTGGCAAGTTACCGATGGAAGTGGCGGTCTCTATTGCCGCGCAGTTATTGGCGCGTAAAACCGCGCAGGTATCAGCACGCAAAACCGCGCAGGCATCTGCCGGAATTGATACCGATAAAAGCCGCCGTAAAGGTCTGAGCTGGAAACACATGCAGGAGGGACTGGCCAGTAACTCTTCTCTGCAGCCGCAAGTGGATATGAATAAGTAGTGTGTCATGGTCTGACGACCAATAGTTTCGTCCAATAATTCAGTCAACTGATTCATGCAAACGATTCAGTCTAACAATGTTGAGAACCGATATGAAAAACGAAGTGCATCCTTACAGCGAATGGATTGACCTGGCGAACCGTCGTCTGGGTGGACAGGTTCTGAGTTGCAGTGATGATTTTTTTGCCGAGATGGAAAACCTGATCAAACCGGAAGCTCCGGTGTTTATTGATGGGAAATACACCGATCGTGGTAAATGGATGGATGGCTGGGAAAGCCGCCGTAAACGCGTTGCCGGTTATGACTGGGCCATTCTTAAACTGGGTAATCAGGGGCGAATTAAAGGCTTTAACGTGTGCACCACACACTTTGCTGGTAATGCACCGCAACAGGTATCCATTGAAGCCTGCAACAGCAAAACGGCACCGGATAACAGCACTGAGTGGACGATGATCGTACCGCAGCAGGATGTAAATCCG
The DNA here is from genome assembly GCF_025318105.1 of Thalassolituus pacificus. Taxonomy (NCBI): domain Bacteria; kingdom Pseudomonadati; phylum Pseudomonadota; class Gammaproteobacteria; order Oceanospirillales; family Oceanospirillaceae; genus Thalassolituus; species Thalassolituus pacificus. Next base: position 29,622 of record NZ_JAOANI010000032.1, on the reverse strand, counting down.
GACAGCAATAATTTTATTGATTGTGATTCCACTGGTGTATGGACTCATTTACGCATCAACAGCTTCCCTGACGGCGGTATTGCCCGTTTACGTGTTTATGGTGAAGCGGTGATGGACAGTAACTGGTTCCTGCCAGGCGAGCCTGTGGATCTGGCTTTTGTGAAAAACGGTGCACGTCCGGTGTCGTGCAGCGATATGTTTTTCAGCTCCATGAGCAACCTGATCATGCCCGACCGTGGCGTGAACATGGGCGATGGCTGGGAAACCAAACGCCGCCGTGGTGGCCGTGAATGCGATTGGATTATTATTAAGCTGGCAGCAACCGGCTCCATTAAAAAAGTGGTGGTGGATACCGCACACTTTAAAGGCAATTATCCGGATGGTTTCTCACTGCTGGGTATTACCATGCCGGAAGGTGAGCATCCGCAGGAAACCTCTGAGTGGGTGCCGGTGATTGAGCGTCAGAAACTGACCGCCGATGCCGAACATTTCTACAAAGATGAAGTGATCAGTGGCGAGCAGACCTTTACCCATATCAAGCTGAATATGTACCCGGATGGTGGTATCAGCCGTTTGCGTGTATTGGGTTTTATCAGTAATGGTGAATAAAGGCGCAACTATGACTCTGGATGAATTGAATAATCTCAGCGCCGCTGACGCGGCGGCGGCCTTTACCAGTTGCTGTGCCGCTGAACGCTGGGTTGATCTGATGGTCGCCAGCCGTCCTTTTTCCGATACTAACGAGCTGCTGAAAACCGCCCACAGCCATTGGCAAACCATGGCAGAGAGTGATTTTCTGCAGGCTTTTACCGCCCACCCGAAAATTGGTGATGTGGAATCATTACGCGCAAAATATGCCAATACCAAAGCGTTGGCCGCGAATGAACAGAGTGGCGCGCAGAGCGCCAGCGAGTCGGTATTGCTGGCGCTGGCCAGTGGTAACCGCGAATATGAAGAAAAGTTTGGCTTTATCTTTATCGTATTTGCGACCGGTAAAAGTGCCGGGCAGATGCTGGAGCTATTACAGCAGCGCCTGCCAAATAACCGCGCTCAGGAAATTCAGAACGCAGCGGATAATCAGATGCAGATTACCGACCTGCGCTTAAAAAAATTGCTGGGGCTGGTTGGTGGATAACGCTCTGGCCAGACATCCGTCTGAACATATGCCTGAAAAGGACAACGTAATGCAGAAAAGTGTGATTACCACTCATATTCTTGATACTCAGCGCGGTCGTCCGGCGGTGGGCGTTGAAGTAACACTGTACCGTGCTGCCGGTGCTGATATCAGTGCGCCTGATTGGCAGCACATGGCAACCGCCTGCACCAATGACGATGGCCGGATCATCGACTGGTTGGGCGATCAGCAGCGTGAAAAAGGGTTATACCGTCTGGTATTCGCCTGTGGCGATTATTACCAGCGGCAGGGGCTGAGCACACTTTATCCTCAGGTTGAGATAGTGTTTGAAATTGATGCGCCGGACGAGCATTACCACATTCCTTTGTTGCTTTCAGCCAATGGCTATTCGACTTACCGGGGTTCCTGATATGGCAGCGACAGATGTGACAATACAATTGACGCCACAACCGCTGACCGCAGAACGTTTTGCGCCGTTTGGCGAGCTTGTCAGCGCGCGTGGTAAGCCGATTATGATTAATAACGGTACAACCGAGCGTTATCATAATCTGGCGCAGGTCACGCTGGGCGATGCCCCGCAAGCCGGGCAGGGCATTATCAGTATTTTCCGTGCCGAGCCGCGATTGCTGCCCATGCCCATTACCATGATGGAGCGCCATCCACTGGGCAGTCAGGCCTTTTTGCCAGCATCCGCCGAGCCTTATCTGATTCTGGTGTGTCTGAGTAAAACGGTGGATGGTGAAGAACAACCTGACCCGGCCACGCTGACACTGTTTTATGCAGAAGGTGCTGGCATTAATTACAAAGCAAATTGCTGGCATCATCCGTTGCTGGCGTTAAATCAAATCAGCGATTTCTGGATCGTAGACCGGCTTGGGCCGGGTAATAATCTGCAGGAATTTTTCTTTCCGGAACGCTGGGATATCAGCATTCACTTAGCTGATTAATTATTGAACGAGAGACATGACCATGAATTACCAGGGTTATCGCGCTGCGATTCTGCATTACACCCATGCACCAGCCAGTACTGCCAACAGCGCCGAGCCGGTTGCACATTATTTTGCCGATGGATTATTGGTTGTTGATGCCGATAACGGCACCGTCGTCGCGTGTGATGATGCCCAGACGCTGCTGGCCCAATACCCGAAATTGCCGGTAACGTGCTATGACAACGCTTTGCTGACCCCCGGCCTGATTGATACCCATGTGCATTATCCGCAGGTGGATGTGATTGCCTCCTATGGTGAGCAGTTATTAGATTGGCTGAATAATTACACCTTTCCGACCGAACTTAATTTTGCCGATCCGGCAGTCGCTACCGATGCCGCCGGTTTTTTCCTGAACGAACTGCTGAAAAACGGTACAACCACCGCTCTGGTTTTCGGTACTGTGCATAAAGGCTCCGTTGATGCCTTCTTTACCGAGAGTGAAAAACGCAATACCCGGATGATTTGTGGCAAGGTGATGATGAATCGTCATGCACCGGAAGGTTTGTGCGATACCGTGGAAAGCTCGGTTGCGGATAGCCAGGCGTTGATTGACCGCTGGCATAATAACGGTCGCCAGCTATACGCCATTACGCCGCGTTTTGCCATCACCTCAACCGCTGAGCAATTAGCCGCAGCGGGGGAATTACTGGCTGCTAATCCGGGCGTTTATATGCAGACTCATCTGGCTGAGAATCTGGATGAAATAGCCTTTGTGAAAGAATTATTCCCGGAGCGTAAAAGCTATCTGGATGTGTACGATTATTACGGTCTGTTGGGGGAGCGCAGCGTATTTGCCCACTGCGTGCATCTGGATGATGAAGACTATCGCCGCATGAGCGAAACCAACAGTAAGATTTCTTTCTGTCCTACTTCTAACCTGTTTTTAGGCAGTGGCTTATTTTCGCTGGAAAATCAGCCGCACCCGGTTGATGTCAGTGTCGCCACCGATGTCGGCGGCGGCACCAGTTTTTCCATGCTGCAGACCATGAATGAGGCTTACAAAATCTGTCAGTTAAAGGGCAGCAGCCTGTCGGCTCAGAAAGCGTTTTATATGATGACGCTGGGCAATGCCAAAGCGCTGTCGCTGGACGATAACATTGGTAATTTTGAACGCGGTAAAGAAGCCGACTTCGTAGTGTTCGATCTTGGCTGCACTGATTTAATGAAACGCCGTCAGGCCATCTGTAAAACGCTGGATGAAACCTTATTCAGCCTGATGATTCTCGGTGATGACCGTGCCGTTGCCGAAACCTGGGTGGCCGGCAAGAAACAGTGGCATAAAGCAGAGGGGCATTGCTGATGGAAGCCTATATCTTTGAGTGGCTGAATCTGTTCTTTCGCTGGTTTCATGTCATTGCCGGTGTCGCCTGGATTGGTGCTTCCTTTTATTTTGTCTGGCTGGACCTCAGCTTGCGTGAGCCACCGCAGTGGAAAAAAGATAAAGGTATTAAAGGTGATTTGTGGGCCATTCATGGTGGCGGGTTTTATGAGGTTGCCAAATATCAGTTAGGGCCGGAAAAAATGCCGCAAACCCTGCACTGGTTTAAATGGGAAGCTTATACCACCTGGCTGACCGGTTTTACCTTACTGTCGGTGATGTACTACTGGGGTGCGGATCAATACCTGATTGATCCGGCGAAAATGGCGCTTAGCCAATGGCAGGCGATTGCGATCAGCCTGGTATTTCTGACCGGTGCATTTGCTATCTATGAAACGTTAATTAAAAGTCCGCTGCGGGCGCATAATAAATCGTTTGCGATTATTCTTTATGCTCTGCTGGTCTTGGCTGCCTGGGGACTGGATCAGATTTTTTCCGATCGTGCGGCGTACCTGCATGTCGGTGCATTAATTGGCAGCATTATGGCGGGCAATGTGTTCTTTGGTATTATGCCGGCCCAGCGTGAACTGGTGCGAGCGGTAGAAGCAGGAGAACAGCCGCAGGCTAAGTTTGCCGAGCTGGCCAAATTGCGTTCTACCCATAATAACTATTTCACTCTGCCGCTGATTTTTATCATGATCAGCAATCACTACCCGATGACCTATGGCCATGAATATGGCTGGTTAATTCTGGCAGCTATCGGCTTTATCAGCGCATTTGCCCGTCACTTCTTTAATCTGAAAACCCAGGGCATTTTTAAACCCTGGATTTTAGTCGTAGCACTGATACTGATGCTGGGGCTGGCGGCGGTCATGGCTCCGCGTACGCCGCAGTTAGCGCAAGGTGAAACGGTGATTACTACACCACAGGCGTTGCATATTACCCAGCTGCGCTGTGCTGAGTGCCACAGCGAATCGCCATCCAGTGATATGTTCACCAGCGCCCCGGCGGGTATCGTGCTCGGCAATGAAGTGCAATTACTGCAATATAAAGATCGCATGCTCAGCGCTTTGCAAACCGGTTATATGCCACTGGCGAATATTACCGCGATGACCGACAGCGAACGCACGCAGCTGATTCTCTGGTTGCAGGTGCAGCCCTGAAGCCGGACTAAAACTAATAAATCTCACTGCCCGGCGGCAGGTTTGTCGGCGGTGATGATAGTGTTGGGCGTATAGACAACGGCTTTTAACGGTTTTTTGTTAATGCTGTTAAGCATGTTGTTGTACGTCAGTTCGCCAATGCGAAAAAAATCGATACTGACCAGTGCGTGCAGTAATTGCTCCTGCATCAGCTGGTTGTATTCGGGTAATATTTTGCCAACACCGATAATCATCAGTGGCTTCTTTTTACGCAGTTCTTCCTGGAACGGCAGCAGAGTGTTGCGGTATGCCTGGGGGTTAATCAGCGGCCAGCTTCCTACCGACAGCATCACATCGGGCTTTATCTCTGCAAGCGTAATGCGTATTTGCGCCAGTGCGCGTTGGCTGCTGTCACCGCTATCCCAAAGACAGCGCTCAGGTTCATGCCAGCCACCTTCACCGCGCAGAGGTTGGCCATCGGCAAAGTCTGGATTTCCGCTCAGCTCCCGCCTGACTCCCAATACCCGTAAAGCCAGGTTGGTATCGTGCTCCGCCGTCATTAAACATACCGAACCGCCGTTGGGGTGGCGGGCTTTGGCTTGTCTGGCGAGATCACGCCCGAACTGTTGATTGTCGGTACCGACATAACTCAGGCTTAAACTCCGCTCAGATTCCGCGAAGGGGGAATCAAAGGTGATTACCGGAATCTCAGCCAATGAGACAGCACCGGCAATGACACTGGATTTAGTCACCGATATGGCCATGGCACGGTATTGGCGGCTGTTGATAGCACGTTCAATCGCTTGTGACTGCAGGCGGGCGCTGGCCTCTTGCTCAGGGCCAAGCAGTACACAATGATCCTGATTCTTTTGTGCCGCCGCCTCACATCCCCGCCAGACCTCGATAAAATTTTCATCGCTGGTGTTTTTGGCGATCAGGGCGAATGTATTCCCTTCGGCCCGTGTGTTGTCTGCTGTCATTATGGCTAACACGAGAAGCAGGGCGGTTTGAATCAGTGGATGCATCAGATACCTCTCTGCAGGATGGTTGCTCTGTATACCTGCATTATGTTCGCACAGCGGGAATTCAGGCCCATTCAAAGTTAGCCTTTAACGGCAAAAACTCAGGGAGAAGACATAAAAAAACGGCTATTGGCTGTTTGAAGGCTTTGTTGTTAACAATCTCAGCTACAAAAGCTCATGCTTAAAAACCAGGGCGGCTTTGAATAATTCTGTGCCCGCTTCGGCTTACAGAGAGCGTTCAGATTAAGGCACCATGCTGAGGGCAAAACAGGTTACATCAAAGCGTGATAACACCAAGCTGGATTTTTCAGCAAGTCCGAGGAAAGGGAGAGCTCCTGAGTATTTCGATGGTGTCGTCGACCTCAAAAAGGAGTCACGATTCACCTCAATAGATGCCTTGTCACCAGTACTCTGCAGCACTCGCGCGAAGTTTTTCAGAATGGTTCCTCGATGCCTTAGGTTACAAGTACAGACTGTGTTTCAGCGTGGTGGATAAAACCCGCGCGACCAGCTCAGTCTGCCGGCGTGTGTCGGTTTTGCGCAGCATGGATTTTATATGGCTGCGCACGGTTGATATCTCGCGGTTGAGTGTGCTGGCAATCATGTCGGCGGAGTCACCGCGACAGAGGTAACTGCATATCAGCCCCTCGGTCTGTGATAAACCGAACAGCTCGCTGATGTGTCGCGGTTGTGGCATATCGTGTTGTTGCCAGTCGTGAACACTGATCAGAACGCCGGGTGTTGATAGCGTTGGCCTGTTCTCTGCCACAGGGTTTATCAACGACGTCAATGTCAGGGTCAGTGGTTGTGCGGCATCGCGAAAGGCCAGGCTGGTGGCCGGCTGGCTGGGCTTGCGCTGCAGTTTGTGCAGCTCGGCGTACAGGTTGGCGTTGTGGCGATGGTCGCTGAACTGCAGGGTCAGGTTGGTTGACGATGGCTCGCTGGCATTGACTAACGGTGACGATTGCAGCCACTGACGCGCCGCCTGATTGGCGAATTGCAGTTGTAACCCGGGCGACATGACCAGTAGTGGTACGGTCATCGCGTGCAGTGCTTCAGCCAGATAGGCCGGCGTTTGCTGGCGCTGATGGGCCAGTTGTTGCAGGCTGATGGCGCGTCGCAGATGCGGTAGTAACTGGTCGAGCTGCTGTAATTCAGAAGCGCTGAAGTGGCCGTGCTGAGCACCACGTCCCAGCGTCAGGGCGACGCAATATTGGTCGTCGCGGTAGGCGATGGCACAGGCGCCATCGACCAGCCCCGCTTGTGCGCACCACTGGCTGATCAGTGGATCCTGCAGGGTTTGCTGATGATTAATGAAAGCGCTGCAAAAACCGCTCTGGCGATTGGCCAGATGAAACAGAGGATCACGCCAGGCCAGGTGTGAGATATACCACTGCACATCGGCTTCGGGCATGTCCTGATACCAGCCACCAATTACCTGGCTTTTGCGGGTTTCGCGAATCGACAGGGTAGCGGTCTGACAGCGGAACTGCTGTTGTAACAGAGCCAGAAACGGATTGAATCCGCCGTGGTCGGAGACCCCAAGGTACAGCTCGTCCAATAAGCGTTCCAGCCTGGGGTCGTTATCAAGTGGTAACCGTTGCAGTGCGGCGGCATTAACAAGTGCGTTCACGATCAATAGGCCTGTTCCATTAACTGGGGTATATTGTCGCTGCGGGTAGCTTTACCCCATATAGGGGAAGTTGGGGGAAATCCATGTCATGGAGAAGAAGTTAATGGAGTACCATGATCCCTTTCATGCGTTGTTAGTTGATACCTATCAGATCGCCCGGCAGGTGGATGCAGCAAACTTTAAGGCCGCGATACTGCAACGTCTTAAGCAAGTGGTGCCGTTAGATACCGCGTTCTGGATGACGCGCAGCGAGGTAGATACCCCTTACGTGGCGGAGGAAACCTATACCTACAATCTGCCGCCGGACGTGCAGGACAATTACATTCGCCACCCAACGGTGCTGCAGCAAGCACTGGAGCTGAACCGGGTGCTGATGGAAAATATCGGCACCACCATTGATGTGAAAAGCATCATCCCCCAGGAGCAGTGGCTCAGCAGTAATATGTATTTATTGCATTGCAAAAAATACGATATTGAACACTCCATTATGACCCTATACCCGAGTGATCATAATCAGATGATTGCTTCGATCTCACTCAACCGGCACGCCCATAACCCGGAATTTTCAGAGCCACAACGTTTATTAATACAGCGTTATGTACCGCATATGCTGGAAGCAGAGCGGATTAATACCATTCACAGTATGCAGCGCTCGGAACGCGATCGGGTGCTGCGTGCGGTGGTGGATAAGCACGGCCATATCATTGAAGCCAGCCCACGCTTTAACACCGCGATCATGCATCTGGGACTGGATGCTGAGGGCACCATCTGTCGTGATGTCTTGCAGCAGCGTTTGGCTGACGAACGCTATTTTCAGCTGGTGGTACGCCAGGAAGCTGGTCTGGCTTATCTGGAACTGCATCAGCCACCGCTGGATCAATTGATCAGTGCCCGAAAATTACAGCTGGCGCATTTGCTGGCGCTGGGCCATCCGAATAAAACCATCGCCGCCGAATTGCATTTATCACTGGATACCGTGAACGATTACGTTAAAGAGCTTTATCAGATACTAGCGGTGAATTCGCGTTATGAGGCCATTGGTCAGCTGCTGGCGATGAGCAATACACAAGCGGCTGAACATGAATCCGGGACCTGTGCCCGGCAACGCTTTATTGGTGCACAGCTGTTGTTTTCGCATCAGGGGGATTTATTGTACAGCGATGACTGCCTGGCTGAGCTGGCTCCGGAGTTAAGCGATGTGATTGCAACACGGCTGCAGCACAGTGAATGCCAGTATCACTATGATAACGGGCTGATCATCAGCCTGGATAAACGCAAAGAATTTTTGCTGGCCAGCATTACCGATATGTCAGCCTATGCCGATTGCTTAACGGCCCGGGAAATTCAGGTGGCTTTTTTAATTGGTCAGTTTTTCTCGAATGCCGCCATTGCCGGGGCGCTGGGAATATCGGTTAAGACGGTCGAAAACCAGCTTACCCGCATCTATCAGAAACTAACACTGCGCAACCGCTCCGAGCTGGTTGCGCAGTTAAATCAGAGCGTTGGCTTACAGCGCCACCTGCAGAATTTCCAAGAGCTGTAATCGCCATGATAAATCCCCGCTATAACACTGAAGCAGCGTTATAACGGGAGTAATTTATACCGGGAGTAATTTATACCGGGAGTAATCGTTATTTTACTTCCACCTCCGCACCGGCGCCTTCAAGCTCAGCTTTAATTTGCTCAGCCTCTTCTTTGCTGCTATCGAACAGCCGCGCCTGGCTGTTTGGGGTATTGCTGTTACCGCGGCGGCTATAAAACAGTTGAGCTTCGTTATTGCTTTGCGTGCCCTTTTGGGCGGTATAAACCAGCGTTGTCTCATCGGAATTATCGAGATAGACGTTAAGGCTGCCTTTCATCGATAAAAACTCACCGACATCGATATCGCTATCAACGGTTTGTGTATCTAACCAGCTATTGCCATCGTAAAAGCGGCTGTAAAGCGTGCCGCGTCCAACCGTGTTATTGGACTGATCAAAGGTGTAACCAACCCAGGCAATAACGGCTTTACCGTTATCATTGATGTCGCCAACAAATTTACTGGCGACCAGTTCACCGCCGTTCTGATGTCGGGTGCTGGTTGCTGCAAACGAACTGGCATCGGAGAGATTCGTATGCAGCTCGGCATTGTTGTTACTATCCAGCACCGACCACAATGTCAGGCCATAATCGGCGCCATCACTTAAATAGGTTTGCAGTGTCAGTGTGGCGATTCTGAGTTGCTGGTCCAGTGTAGTTGCCAGCGACCAGCTGCTGCCATTATGGAAGCGGGCTTTTAAATCAGCGCTTTCATTGAATACCGTTAAGCTGTGCTTGGTATCATTCAGAGCCATACTCGCGATATTGTTAGTACCTTGAGGCGAGGCAATATTGGTTGCGGAAGCAAGGCCTGCTTGCGTATCAAACTCTGAAATAAAGACACCCTTGGCATCTGAGGTGTTTAAAGTTAATACCTTACCTTCGCTATCGCTGCCCAGGCCAATCGCTGCAACACGACGGTTACTGCCGAACGAGCTGGCAGAGTTTCGCGGCTGCGAATTGCATTGGTCGCTGCTGTCGCAATACTGATACCGGCTATTGCCTAAATCACGGCGTCGCCAGGTCATTAACATACTGTTATCACCGGCTAAGGCAATATCGAGATCTTCTACGTTATTACAGAAATATTCGGCAGTTGGATTGGCCAAAATCCGTGCATTGGTGAAGCCAGCCCAGTTATTGCCATCGTAGCGGTGGTATCTGAGTATGCACTCAATGTGCCCGGTGGCAGCACTGACGGTATTCTCCGAGCGACCAATGATGGCTTTACCATTGCTGTTAATATCCCACACCAATTGGTCCTGAGGATCATGATTGAGTACAAAGAGGCCAGCTGTGCTCCAGCTTGTTCCATCAAATTCACGGGTATACAGGGCGTTATTTTTTCCATACAGCATCATGGGCTTATTGCCTGCGCCATCCATCAGTACCGGCCAGGTTGCAACAGAGCCATCTTCCAGTGCCGCCGGAGTGGACCATTGTGCCTGTATATCCGCAGCCGCTTCTGTTGTGGAAGTAAAGCTGAAGCTATAAACAACTGTGTTACCGGCCGACAGCGTTGCCGTTGTTGTGACACTGGTTTCATATTGTTCTGAGGTGTTGTGCAGGAAAATAATTTCATCACCCGCGCTGACCAAGGCTGTTTGTCTCAGATCGTCTTTGGTCGGTTTTTTAATAACATCCCAGGCGAAAGCAAAGGCACCACCTTCTTCAACGGTCAAGGTTAACTCACCGTCAAAGCCAGACAGAGTAACAGGAGCGAACGCGATAAAATCGTCGGTTGTGACATCGGTTAACGGTGTGATGCTGATGCTGTCAGGGGTGGTATCCCGGTTCTCCCCTGAGTTATTGCCATCAGTCATCTGGGATGTATCGGAGCCGGAACCTGAGCCGCCACCGCAGGCACTCAGGCTTAATGCCGTGGCCAGAATGGCACTGCTTAATACGGTTTTAAATACCTGGATTTTTAATAAATTCGTTGTTAAATGTTGGTTTTCCATCTCGGTTATCCTTATCAAGTCGTCAGGCGATAATGTATTCCTGACGCTTTGATCAGGCCTCCCCTGAATGGGGGAAAGTCATTTGTGGTAATAATTTTTACATCTTAAACTCCGTTCTTCTGGCATAAAAAAGCCGGACTCTCTTTCACAGAAAGTCCGGCTGTCAGCATTAATCAGGTAAGTAGTGTTTAATTAAGGGTAAACCGGCGCTTGAAGCTCTATGATCTTTCCGGCATCGGTTGAGTCATAGCACCACATTTTCTGGCCGTAACCATTGGCCGGGTTAGCGGTAATGGCATCACTGCAGCGTTGTGCCAGCGTGTCTGATGTTGTTGTTAATGTACGTGCTGGCACATTCACAAAAGGACGATAACCGGCCACTGCAATGCCTGGGGCATCGGAGTCAGACACCAGATAAATCAGGTCGTGATTATTCACGCCCTGAACCAGAGTCATACCTTTTACCGCCATCGGCTGCGCAACCCCCACAAACACATCGTTAACCGATTGTGAAACCACTACTGGAGTTGGGTTCTCAGGCGCGGTATTGATGTAATACAGTGTATTGTAGGCGTCATCATCCTGGTAGGTGAAGATATAGGCATTATTACCATAGGCGGCTACCGCATCGATACTGTCATTAGGGCCCGCTTGATACAGGCTTTCCGCTGCAGCTCTTTCCGTACCTGCGGATACTGAAACCGCACCTTGATCAATGGTTTTGGTGGTATCAAACTCTAATGTCACCTTAACCAAACGATCACCGCTGATACCTGAACTTACGGGTTCGCTGTAACCAGCTACATAAACTTGAGCGGCCGTGGCAGTGCTGCTACCTCCGGTAAAATGAGCGTCTAAGCCATTGCAGCCGCGAACAACGAAGAAGTTGTTGATGTCGGCCAGCAAAATACTTTCAACATCCCCTGGGTTTGTACTTTCCCAGATATGCAATTTGGTTGGCTGCTCATAACCCGTAGAGTTATTACCGTCCTGACAAGCGATCACATAGTCTTTGCCATTGGCGCTAATGATATCGAATTCCTGATAATCCTGACGGTCATTGAGATTATCGATATTGCGGATCTCGCTGAAGCTGGTTTGCGGGTAAGTGACCGACTGGAATGAAAACTCATCACCGTCCTGAGCGCTTACCGGTTTGCCTTTCAGCAGTGAGATAGCAGGGTTGTCTTTCGTGCCACCGTAGCTCAGACCGAGAATACGATCTTGTCCGGCACTCCAGCTGGTGTCGGTTAATGTGACCGGATTTCCACCCTGATTGTTGTCGCCTGGGTTGTTGCCGCCAGGGTTGTTACCCGAGTTGTCTGTCGGATTGCCACCACCCGATCCGGAATCGCCGCCACAGGCTGTTAAGGTCAGTGTGCTGGCTGCGATCGCCGTGGTTAATAGAGATTTTAAAACGTCAGTGTTCATTGTATGTGCCCTTACGATCAGTTCAGGCTGCAATGTATTCCTGACGCTTTGATCAGGCTTCCCCAAAATAGGGGAAATTAAATTAATGAGGGGTTATGCGTACTATTTGGCAAGAATGACTTGTACTGGGAGGCTATTCATCATTCTGAACAGCTTCGCGTGAGTGTTACAGAATGTGTTTGGCTGAAGTAAGTGGCGGGTTCTTTTTGAGGTAGAAAACACCATTAGGGTTCTGTTATATCTGGCACTAATTCTTAAGGTAAGTTGTGAGAGTGGGCGATGTCTTACTAATTCGTCTCTAATTCGAACATAAACGCTCTCCGTCAAAGCACTCTGCAGCACTCATGCGAAGCGGTGCGGAATTATTCAGACGTGCCTTAGCATTCCTGTGTATCTGATAACGTATTCTGCGGGTAATTACCAGTCTGATTGGTCGGGAAAATCCTGTTTATTGCAGGGAATAATCCGGCCGGATGATGTGTTGCCGTAACCATATATTACTATTTCAGATGTCAATACTGGTAGAATGGCGATGGGATATTACGTAATGCTAAGGATTGTTCATGAAGTACAACCAGCAGGTGAGTGCCAATATTGCTCAGCTGAAGGAAAAAGTTGAGGCGGCAAGCAGTCAGGAGGATCTGGTCAGAACGATTCGTTCACTGGAGCACCATCCGGGCCCACTGGATTATAACGATAAACTCTGGGTCGTTATCAGTGTGCTGTTTCTGGGCTTTGGAGGGCTGGCGTTATTCAGTATTTTTTTCCGAAGTCTGCCGTATGAATTCGATTATTGGTTGGGAGTCGTGCTGTTCTACAGCCAGTATTGGTTGCCTCTGACCGCCGCTGTCTTCTGGCAGCTCTGGCGTGAGGAGCAAGGCAAGGTACGATTCTTATCCCGGCATATTAAAACTCCGGCGCAGCGTGTCGTGGTGGTAGCCGGAGTCACACTGGCTCTGGTGTTGACCCCGTACTGGGGACAGTTGTATTGGGGGGCATTTCAGGCGCTGCTATTGTTGATTTCAGGCGGTGGATTTGTTTCTTCTGAGCCGGCTCTGCCGTTGTTTTTATTGGTTTCCGGAGGCGTTATCGGGTGGTGCTCATATCGCCGTAAGCACTGGCGAAGACCCCTTTCTGAGCGGATCAGTCTGTTGGATATTCTGTTTAACAATGGACTTAAGGCTTTACCTTTTAAAAGAAAAGAGAAAGCCAAAGAGCTGGGTCAGCAGTTTAAGGAATTTATTCGCGGCAATGATCTGCGCGAAATTCAGCATTTATATCAGGGGCATTATGAGGGCGAGCTGCACAGTTTTGATTACCGCCTCTACCGTTTTCATTACGTTGTACGTCGTACCGAAACCTACACCGACTCCAAGGGTAATACTCGTACCCGCGTGGTAAGAAACAGCTATTACCGTCATGGTCTGCTGTTGCACTTTCCATTTGCCAGAGGGTTGAGTCTTGAAGGTGGCAGCGGTATTTCTTTCAGCGGAGAAGAGTACACAACAGCTTCAAATGAATTTAACCGGTTATTCAGCGTCCGCGCTGATAAAGAGATCGCCGCGGCCCGTTTCTTATCGCCCGCTGTGATTGAAGCAATGCTGGCTATGGCGTCTGAGTACTCACGTCCTGTGCTGGAAATAAACGTCCGTGGTGATCTGTGCTTTGCTTTTAATAATGACGATATGCTGGAGTATAAGCGTCATTATAATCTGGAGAATCCCGTTGAATTTGCCAGCGAAATTGCCAAGCACGATGAACTGAAAAAGCTCGATGGCTTACTGTTTCAGATGCATAACCTGATGCGCCTGACGGATAATAATTTTGAACTCTGACCGGGTTGCCGGTTTACTTTTGTGGAGAGCGTATGAACGATTTGTTTTTTTTACTGGTTCCGGTGCTGCTGTTGATTGCCGTTGTCATTATTTATAACGGCATTGTGGGCAAGTTTAATGCCGTTGACCGCGCCTGGGCATCGGTTCTGACTCAGGAGCGTCAGAAAAATAAAATCATTCCCCATGTGGAAAAGTTGGTCGAAGACTACAAGCTGCACGAAAGCAGTGTTCTGGCGGATGTTACCCGCTTGCGTAACAGCATCGCTGAACTTGCTAATCCATCGTCTGCCACACCGGATACCGCTAAGCTGGCTCAGGCAGAAAAATACACGGCCAGTCTTTTGCAGGGATTAAAAGTGGCTGTTGAAGCTTATCCGGAACTGAAAGCCTCGGATCTGTATCTGAAACTGATGGCGGAAATATCAGAACAACAAGAGCAGATTGGTGCCGCCTTACGTATATTCAATCGCAATGTTGAAGAGTTTAATAACGCGATTCAGATGTTTCCCGGATCGTTGGTGAACAGCCTGCTAAACCATAAACAACCGCTACAGAGTTTTACAGATAGCGAGGCTCAGGCTGGTTTTGATTACAAACCCAATCTCTGACGGGGTTTGATGCGACATAAAAAAACCGGCCATTGGCCGGTTTTTTTATGTCGTTGCTATTAACAGATAACAGCGGCAGCGGATTACAGCAGGCTGTTAACCGCTTCGACTACCGCATCCACGGTAATACCGAATTCTTTAAACAGCAACGGCGCCGGTGCGGATTCACCAAAGGTGTCCATACCGATGATCTTGCCGTTCAGGCCCACAAATTTGTGCCAGTAATCTTTGTGCAGCGCTTCCACGGCAACGCGTGCGCTAACGGCGGCGGGCAGTACGGCTTCCATATAGGCAGCGCCCTGTTTGCAGAACACTTCCGCACACGGCATGGATACTACGCGCACGTTCTTACCGGCCAATTGTTCGGCAGCGGCGGTGGCCAGTTCTACTTCAGAGCCGGTCGCAATAATGATGGCGTCCGGTGTACCGGCACAATCTTTCAGGATATAACCACCACGGGCAATGGCAGCAACCTGTTCAGCAGAACGCGGCTGATGCTGCAGGTTCTGACGGGAGAAGATCAGCGCGCTTGGGCCATCTTTGCGCTCGATAGCGGCTTTCCAGGCGGTAGCGGATTCGACGGTATCGCATGGACGCCAGGTTTCCAGGTTCGGCGTGTTACGCAGGTTGGCGACTTGTTCTACCGGCTGGTGCGTTGGACCGTCTTCACCCAGACCAATGGAGTCGTGGGTGTAAACGAAGATGGAGCGTTGCTTCATCAGCGCGGCCATACGTACGGCGTTGCGGGCGTATTCCATAAACATCAGAAAGGTGGCGCCGTAAGGAATGAAGCCTCTGTGCAGAGCGATACCGTTCATCATTGCGCTCATGGCGAACTCACGCACGCCGTAGAATACGTAGTTACCGGCAGCATCGGTTTCGCTCACGCCCTGGCAACCTTTCCACAGGGTCAGGTTGGAACCGGCGAGGTCAGCAGAACCACCGAGGAATTCCGGCAGCAGCGGGCCAAACGCGTTCAGAGTGTTCTGCGAAGCTTTACGCGAAGCAACTACTTCGCCTTTGGCCTGACATTCGTCGATATAAGCCTGAGCCTGGGCAGAGAAATCGGCTGGCAGTTCATTGCCTACACGACGTTTGAATTCGGCTGCCAGCTCCGGGTAAGCCGCGGCATAGGCGGCGAATTTTTCGTCCCAGCTTTGTTCGGCGGCCTGACCTTTTTCTTTTGCGCTCCAGCCTTCATACACATTGGCAGGAATTTCGAAGGCACCGTGTTTCCAGCCCAGACGCTCGCGGGTGAGGGCGATTTCGTCGTCGCCCAGTGGTGCGCCGTGGCAGTCTTCTTTGCCTTCTTTGTTGGGTGAACCAAAACCGATGATGGTTTTGCAGCAGATCAGGGTTGGCTGCTCGGTGTTAGCGCGGGCGGTTTCGATGGCCTGTTTGATTTCTTCAGGGTCGTGGCCGTTAACGCGTGGAATTACCTGCCAGCCGTAAGCTTCAAAACGCTTAACGGTATCGTCGGTGAACCAGCCTTCCACTTCGCCGTCGATGGAAATGCCGTTGTCATCGTAGAAGGCAACCAGTTTGCCCAGACCCAGAGTACCGGCCAGTGAGCAGGCTTCATGGGAAATACCTTCCATCATGCAGCCGTCACCCATAAACACGTAAGTGTGGTGATCAACCACATTGTGCTTGTCGCGGTTGAACTGTGCGGCCAGAACTTTCTCGGCCAGTGCCATACCGACGCCGTTGGCAATGCCCTGACCCAGTGGGCCGGTGGTGGTTTCAATACCCGGTGCATAACCGTACTCCGGGTGACCCGGTGTTTTGGAGTGCAGCTGACGGAAGTTTTTCAGATCGTCGATGCTCAGATCGTAGCCGCTCAGGTGCAGCAGCGAGTAGATCAGCATTGAGCCGTGACCGTTGGACAGAATAAAACGGTCGCGGTCGGCCCATTCCGGGTTATTCGGGTTGTGCTTCAGGTAGTCATTCCACAGGACTTCGGCGATATCGGCCATGCCCATAGGCGCGCCTGGGTGGCCGGATTTGGCCTTTTGTACAGCATCCATGCTCAGTGCACGGATGGCGTTCGCCAGTTCGGAACGAGATGTCATGTAACGACTCCTGATCAAGGTTCGGTTCTGGCCAGCAAGGTTTGCCCGGAGGCGACCAATTGCCAGCCTTTAAAAAAAGGGGCGCCATTGTCGCGCAGAAGGGCTGTTTCAGCAATGGCGCTGGTCAGTCTGCGGGCAGATAAATAGCAGACAAACCTGCATTCTCAGACCGTTATCATGGCCGATATTCACCGGGTCAGCGTCTTTGTCGCGTGACACACTGCGCAGCATTGGGTTCTTGCCGGAACCCGTTAATAACAATAACACCACTCAACGCCGCTGGCGGGACAGGGTTCAGGCTCAGAATTCAGGAGATACGCATGAAAAATTTCAATAATAAAGTGGCGGCAGTAACCGGCGCCGGTTCCGGCATTGGGCGTGCCCTGGCCATTAATCTGGCGCAGCAGGGCTGCCATCTGGCGTTGAGTGATGTCAGCGCCAAAGGTCTGGAAGAAACGGCGCTGATGCTGCAAAGCTCAGGCGTGAAAGTGACCACCACTATTCTGGATGTATCTGACCGTGAAGCGGTCTATGCCTGGGCGGATAACACCGCCAAAGAGCACGGCAAGGTCAACATGATTTTCAACAATGCTGGTGTGGCGTTGTCGGGAACGGTGGCTTCTCTGAGTCTGGAAGATTATCAGTGGATTATGGATATTAACTTCAACGGCGTGCTGTATGGCACCAAAGCATTCCTGCCGCATCTGGAAGCTTCCGGCGAAGGCCATATCATTAATACATCCAGTGTTTTTGGCCTGGCATCCCAGCCGTTAATGAGCGGTTATAACGCCAGTAAATTTGCGGTGCGTGGTCTGACTGAATCACTGCGTCAGGATCTGGAAATCTCCGGTTCGGCCGTTAGCTGCAGTTGTGTGCATCCGGGTGGGATTAAAACCAATATCGCTAAATCGGCGCGTATGGATGCCAGCTGCGCCGAGGTGACCGGCACTTCACAAGAAGAAGCGACCAAAGAATTTGAGAAGCTGTTTATTACCACGCCGGATAAAGCGGCAAAAACCATTCTCAACGGTGTGCGCAAAAACAGCCGCCGCATTCTGATTGGCCCGGATGCCCGTATGTTTGACCTGCTGGTACGTATGCTGCCGGCCACATATCAGTGGATTTTCACCAAGGCGGTGCAGATGCAGGCGAAAAAAGCCACCCGCCGGGCAAAAAACGCCTGATGACGGTGCTCTGAGCACGAATAAAAACGGGAGGCCTGCCTCCCGTTTTTATTGTTCTGCTCCGCTTCTTTTTCTTCTTCCGTGCAGCGTACCTGCTCTTTTCTACAAGTTTTCTCCGCCCCGTTCACAAAACCGACCCGCCTTCCTTGTTGATTTTTGACCTCTGCTGATAATATCCCGCTCAATATCGGAAGTGGACTTTACTGCAGGTCGCTTCATCTTCGCCCTATGGCATTTTTAACAAGGAGGTTGTTTGTGGGAACACCCGTATTGTATCCAGCCGGCCCGCAGCAGGTGCCGGCTGATCTGACCAAACCACGCGGTTCTTATCAGCGTCAGGCGTGGCTGGCAATGGCAGGTCTTACTCTGTTTATGCTGGGTTATATTGCCCTCGGAATCTGCTTTGCCGTAATCACCTTTAATGGCATCACGCACCTCAACACCTGGGGTTTTGATCTGTTCCGCCTGGTCATTACGGTGTGTGCGGGTCTGCTGACCCTGTTTATTGGTAAATCATTGTTTGCGGTACGCAAATCCGGTGACCCCCACGGTATAGAAATCAGCGAACAGGACCAGCCGCAATTATTCGCATTTATTTATCGACTGGCGGATGAAATCGGCGCGCCACGCCCGCACCGGGTGTTTCTGACGCCGGAAGTTAATGCGGCGGTATTTTATGATCTGTCGTTATTGAACCTGATTTTTCCATCGAAAAAGAATCTGATCATCGGCCTCGGGCTGGTGAATGTACTAACACTGGGTGAACTGAAAGCCGTACTGGCTCATGAATTTGGCCATTTTGCCCAGCGTTCGATGATGGTTGGGCGTTGGGTATACGTTGCCCAGCAGATCATCGGCCATATGCTGGCGACACGTGACTGGCTGGATAATCTGGTGCGGGGCCTGGGCCGTACCGATCTGCGCATTGCCTGGCTGGGGTGGTTGTTGTCGCTGATTATCTGGTCGATCCGCGCGGTGGTCGACACGATGTTCCGCCTGGTCATCATTGCGGAACGTGCCCTGAGTCGCGAAATGGAATTTAACGCCGACCTGGTTGCCGTATCCGTTACCGGCAGTGATGCCTTAATTAATGCGTTGCATAAGTTGCAGGCGGCCGATCAGGCCTGGCAAACCGCGCTCAGCGTTGCGCAAACGGAAGTCGATGCCGGCAAGCGCTTAAGTGATTTATTCAATGCTCAGAACATCACCATGGAAGCCATGCGCCGGGTGCTGGATGATCCGCAATATGGCCTGCCGCCGGCGGCGGACGATGCCGAATCTGCTGCCGCGCACCGGGTGTTTACCGAATCCATGGCGCGTCCGCCGCAGATGTGGGCGACTCATCCGGCGAACCGCGACCGTGAAGAGAATGCCAAGGCACGCTACATTGCCGCAGAGATTGACGCGCGCAGCGCCTGGGAAGTCTTTGCTGAAGCGGAAGCCCTGCGTACAAAAATCAGCGCCGGTTTTTATAACGGCGAAAAGCATGATGAACTGGAAGCGGTCGGCGAAGACGACGCGGTAATGAGACATTTCTCGCACAGTTCCTTAAATCCACAATATCGCGGTAATTATCTTAACCGCGATGTGATGCGTAATTTTTCATCGTTAGCTGAGCTGCTGGACTGTGGTTCGCTGGAAGCCTCGGCAGCGCAATCCCTGAGTAAGGTTTACCCGCTGGAACTAAAAGAACAGCTGGCCGCAGCGCGCAGTCTGGAAAGTGAAATCAGCACCCTGAAAGCCTTAATGAGCGGTGAGCTGAAACCTTCCGGCGGCGTGATCCGTCACCGTGGTGAAGAACTGCAAAAAGCCGATATTCCGCAGGTGCTGGATCAGCTGGCAGCAGAGCGGACGGAGCTGACCAAAGCCTTAAAAGAGCACGACGCCAGTTGCCACCGCGCGCATCTGCAGGCGGCGGCTGATATCGGCCGGGGGTGGGATGATTATCTGCACGGCTTGCTTGGCCTGTTGCACAGCTGCGAACATCTGGCGGCGGTGGTTCGTAATGAACAAGCCTTGCTGGGAAATACCTGGGCGGTGATCACCGCTGACGGTCAGATTGGTTTCTTTGAAAAGCGCCGCATACTCAACGTTGCCAGAGCCGTAGATGAGCGCATGTTCGAAGTGTCGGCGGGGATGCTGCACCTGCAGCTGACGGATAAACTTATTACCGCGCTCGGCGTTGAAGACTGGAAGGAACAGTGTCCGCAACTGGCATTGCCAGAGGTTGATAAAAAGAACTGGATTGAGTGGTGTCCGGCTGCACATGAGCGTCTGGATGGCATCGCCGGATTGCTGGAATATATGAGCGCTCTGTTGCTGGAAGATGTGATTGTTACCGAGCAATATTTAGCACAGTCGGTTCAGCAGCCGGATGCTGTGGATAATACTGTGCAGGCACCGGCCGCCGGTGTGGCACCTTACCACTACCCCGTATTACTACCCGGTGATGAACACCAACTGCAGAGCAAGCTGGATTTATGGAACCGTTTCCAGCTGGCGCATGGTTTTATGCCGACACTGGCGCGTCTGTTCGTGGCCGGAGCCATTGTTGGTGGCACGGTTTACGGTGGTTGGGTAATTGCTTAATCTTTGCTTAGTGGCTGCTTAGTAGCTGCTTGATTCAAGCGGGTGAATAAAAAACAGCGGCTTTTAGCCGCTGTTTTTTTATTCGGTATGTTGTATCGGTTTTGATCGCGTTAAGCGTATTCAGCGCACCAGCTCATACACACACATATTCACCGCCGAGGCTAAATTCAGCGATTCAATCGCGCCATTGCCGTTAATGGTAAACGGCTGGGCGTTCATGGCGTCGAGTTGTTCACGCGGCACGCCACGGGCTTCGTTACCGAATACATAGCAATCAAACTCTTTAAAACCGCAGTCGCTTAACGCCTTGCCCTGCATATCGAGACAGGCAATGCGGGTATAGCGTTCGGCCACTACTTCGAGCGCCACATACTGCTCCAGCGCGACGTGGAAAATAGCCCCCATACTGGAGCGCACAACCTTAGGGTTGTAGGGATCAACGCTGTTGGCACTGAGCAGACAACGGAAACCACCAAACCAGGCGAGGGTGCGCAAAATTGTTCCTAAATTGCCCGGGTCCTGAATTTCATATAAATAAATGGCGCGTTCGTTTTTGACCGGCTGCAGGTTGCTTGCCTGAACCGGAGCAAAAGGCACGGCGGCAATAATGCCCTGCGGACTTTTGGTATCGGACATCTGGCTCATGGCTTTATGACCGACGACTGTGGTGCGCAGATTCAGGCTGATATTCTCCGCCACCCAGTCCTGATATTGCTCGGTAATAAACAGCTGCGACTGGGCCAGATGTGGCTGGGTCGCCGCTGCTTTCTGCAGCTCCAGAATCAGGTGCTCACCTTCCACCAAAAAGTGGTGCAGTTCTTCACGGTATTTTCTGTGCTGCAGTTTTTTTACGTCATCAACTTTCATGGCTTCAGCCCTGGTTCGCGTATTGCGCAAGGATGTCCAGCGCGACCGCTTCGGCGACTTTAATACCATCAACCCCGGCAGATAAAATACCACCGGCGTAACCTACGCCTTCACCAGCCGGATATAAACCTTTGGTGTTCACACTCTGCAGGGAGTTGCGGTCGCGGGCGATACGCACCGGCGATGAGGTGCGGGTTTCGATGCCGGTTAAAATTGCATCGTCGCGGTCAAAGCCACGGATCTGTTTGCCGAATTCCGGCAGAGCTTCGCGGATGGCTTCAATCACATAGGAAGGCAGTGACGGATACAGGCTGCCGAGTTTAACGCCGGGTTTATACGACGGCTCAACCTCACCGAATTCGCTGGAATCTTTTCCGCGAATAAAATCACCAACCAGCTGGCCCGGTGCGCAATAATCGCTGCCACCCAGTTCGTAGGCTTTTTCTTCGAGTTTTTCCTGCAATTCAACACCGGCTAATGGGCCACCGGGGAAATCCTGCTCCGGATTAATACCGACGACAATGCCGGAGTTGGCATTGCGCTCGTTACGGGAATACTGGCTCATACCATTGGTAACCACACGGCCCGGCTCGGACGTGGCAGCAACCACGGTACCGCCGGGGCACATGCAGAATGAATACACCGCACGGCCATTTTTCGCGTGATACACCAGCTTATAATCAGCGGCGCCCAGTTCCGGGTGACCGGCGTATTTACCTAAGCGGGCATGGTCAATTAACGATTGCGGATGTTCGATACGGAAGCCCACAGCAAAAGGTTTGGCTTCGACGTACACGCCTTTTTTATGCAGCATACGGAAGGTATCACGCGAGCTGTGACCCAGCGCCAGCACCACATGACGGCTGTGAATCACTTCGCCATCAGCCAGTACAACGCCTTCGGTCTGGCCATCTTCATTGCGCAGAATTTCAGTGACCTTGCTTTCAAAGCGCACTTCGCCACCGAGCTTTTTAATTTCTTCGCGCATGGTCGATACCACCCCGGTTAACCGGAAGGTACCGATATGCGGCTTGCTGACGTACATGATTTCTTCCGGCGCACCGGCACGGACAAACTCGTGCATCACTTTGCGGCCGTAAAATTTCGGATCTTTGATCTGGCTGTAGAGCTTGCCGTCGGAAAACAGACCGGCACCGCCTTCACCAAACTGCACGTTGGATTCCGGCGTCAGGGTTTTCTTGCGCCACAGTGCCCAGGTGTCTTTGGTGCGCTGGCGTACTTCTTTACCGCGCTCCAGTACGATCGGTTTAAAGCCCATCTGCGCCAGGGTTAATGCGGCAAACAGACCACAGGGACCAAAGCCAATCACCACCGGGCGCTCGTTCAGACCTTCCGGGGCATGGCCGACCGGGTAGTAGTGGGTGTCTGGCGCCGGGCGGATATGCACATCCTTTTCAAAGCGCGCCAGCAGCTGCTCTTCGTTGCGTGCTTCCAGATCAATGATGTAAACAAATTTGATCTCGGTGTTTTTCTTACGCGCATCGTAGCTGCGTTTAAACACTGTGAAGTTCAGCAGGTCGGCATCCTGAATGTTCAGACGCTCAAGAATGGCCGCGCGCAGCGCTTCCTGCGGGTGATCGAGGGGCAGGGCAAGTTCGGTAATACGGATCATAAGACTTCCTGGCCGGTGACTCCGGCAGAGGTTAGGGGCAGAAGATAAATATGGCGCCATTCTAACCGATGTGCCGGCGTTGGCCTATTGGCAGAGATGCTGACGAGGTACACAGAGGGTGACTTTCAGATGGTTGGTTGTACCGTTGTCAGGCCATGCTGGTTTTGGATTTGACGTTATCTTGACCTGTATCCTACAGGACGTAAATGGATTGTGACGCAGCCCGCTTTTCGGTAAAAACTGCGCGAATGATGATTTAAAAAACCGTATTATCCGCGCCCCCATACACCTTAAAAAGGACTTGTTTGTTTATGAATATTAAAGCGGCTTTACTGGCTGTTGCGGTTACTTTGCTTGCCGGTTGTGCTTCGACCTTCCAATACAGTTCAGGCTCTGAGGAATATCGTAATAAACCGCTGGTAATTTCATCGGTTAAGGTTGAGGTACGACTGGATTCGGCCAAGCAGCCAAAGGGTTATCTGACCGAAGCTGAAATTGCCGAAACCGTACGTGCCGACATGATTCGCCTGCTGCAGGAACATGATGCCATTACTTACGCTGAGAATGCGGCGGATGGTCTGAGCACAACGGTTAAGCTGAACTACTTCCGTAAGTTCAGCTATGGCGACGCAATCGCTAAGCCGGAATTCAGCGGCAGTATCTATGTTGATCATGGCTCCAAACGTCTGGGTTCCCGCTCTTTTGCTAAGGCCACAACGAAATTTGGCGGCTTTACCGATGCTATGGTAAATGCTGAGGTTGCTGTTGGTAAGTGGGATCATGAAGATGAGCCGCGTGATCTGGAAGTGATTGCCAGTGTTCTGGTGAGCGATCTGGAAGACTTCTGATCCGCTCTCTTCCCTGGCCTGTTAATAACCATTAAACAGGCCCTCATCAAATGCCGGTTGTATCAGCCTTTATCTGTTTGCCAGCCGCTACCTGTCAGGGCATCGGCTGGTGACTTACCCACTCCAGCACAAACTGAGTAAACGCCTTAAGCCGTGCCGGCATGACATCGCGGTCGCGGTAATAGAGGTAGACCGGTCGCTGCTGCCCCTGCCAATCGGGTAATACCGCCTGTAAACCTTCGGCCGATGTGTCGCTGGCCAGATAGTAGGTTGGAATCAGTGCGATGCCGAGCCCGGCTTTGGCGGCGTTGGCGGCAACATCAATATCGTTAACGCGCAGGCGCGATTGCGGTGCCAGACGAAAATATTCCTGATTGTGTTTATTCTGCAGCAACCATTCATTGATCGGGTAGGCAGCCAACAGCGGATGCTGATGCAATTGTTGCGGATGGCTGACCGGTTCCGCGTTTACCAGATACTCTGAGGATGCGCAGAGGACCATGCGGGTTGACCAGACGGGGCGGGCAATCCAGCTGCTGTCGCGTGGCTCGCCGACCCTGAAAGCCGCATCAATATGTTGCTCGATCAGATTTTCATATTGATTGGACAGAACCAGATCAAGCTGAATCCCCGGATACTGTTGCATAAAGGCAAAGAAGCATTGGCCCAGCCAGCTTTGCGTCATGCTGACCGGCGCGGTGATACGCAGGCGTCCCCACAGGCGGGTGTGCTGATCGTCCAGCTGATTACGGATCTCGCGCAGCTCGGCTAACAGCGGTGTACAACGCTGATAATAGTGTTCGCCCAGCTCGGTCAGCGAAAAATAATGCGCACTGCGTTCCAGCAGCCGGCCTCCCAGCGTCTGCTCCAATCCTTTCAGGCGACGGCTCAGGGTTGCCTGTGGAATGCCGGTGGCTGTGGCAGCCGCGGCGATACCACCATGCTGCACCACCTGCCGAAATAACCAGAGATCATCGAGAGAAAGCTTTGATTTCATTTATGGAATATAACTTGCCAAATGTCGCTATTTATTAACATATATGAAATCAATAGGCTAACCCCTGTATTAACGATCCATACCGGGTCGCAGCTTTTATCCGGAGTTTTGTTGTGAATTCAAATGCCAGTATCTGGTTACTGATTGTGTTCAGTACGTTGTTTTGGGGCAGTAATTTTAATGCTGGCCATGAAATTGCCGGGGTGATGCCGCCCCTGACGGCCGCTGCCGAACGCTTCTTTATTGCGCTGGTGATTTTCTGGTTATTCCGCTGGTGGTCAGGCAAGGCAGAATCTCAGCTGCATTGGCGCGATGCTCCGGTGCTTGGAGTACTCGGAATTCTCGGGGTGTTTGGTTTTAACTATGCGTTTTTTATTGCCCTGCACAGCACAACACCGCTTAACGCCGCACTGATTATGGCGTTGTCGCCGCTGGTGTCTGTGCTGCTATCTGTGGTGCTGCTGAATGCGCGCATGAAAGCGGTGCAGATAGCCGGGATGATATTGGCTTTTGTCGGCGTCAGCCTGGTTATTACCGGTGGTGATTTCAGCCAGCTGAATGTTGCCAGTGGTGATTTATGGATGTTGCTGGCCTGTCTGGTCTGGAGCTTGTACAGCGTGGGCTCGAAAAAATACGCTCCGCACATTCCACCGCTGCAGTTTGCCCGCTGGACGGTCAGCATTGGGGCGATAGCCTTAATTGTTGCTGCGCTGGTGATTGAGCAACCGCAGCAGATTATTCCGCAACTGACGCTGAAGTCGCACAGTATTCTGCTGTATATGGGACTGTGTGGTTCGGTACTGGCCTATGTGTTCTGGCTGAAAGGCGTACAGCAGTTAGGGCCGGATAAATCAGCCATCGCCTTTAACCTTGTGCCGGTTTTTACCTTGCTGGTCAGCCTGATGCTGGGCGTTATGCCGAATGCGTTACAGGTTGGGGGGCTGGTACTGGTGTTGTTTGGCGTATTAGTCTTCAACGGTAAGGTGGCGTTGCCTGCGGCTCTTAAACCATCGGCAGGCCGGGTGGGATAACGGCGAGGTCAGCAGCAAAAAGTGCAAAGCGCCAGGGTTAGATAAAAAGCGCCGCCGCAGTTATATCGACTGCGGAGCTTTCTGCAAAATCCAGCTCAGCGTTGCCACTTTTTGGCGTAATCCGTTATGCCAAAAAGTGGTTCCTTGATCTGAACGTTTTAGTATGCCGAAGCGGGCACTGAATTATTCAGAGGTGCACTTAAGAGGTGCCTTAATAGTAAATAGTCCAATAAGTCAGGCAAATAAAACATTCATCTTAATCTGTTGGAGTGGGGTTCTATTTTTCACCATTAGTTAATATTGAATCGTGATCGGTGACCATTTTCTTACGGGTTATTGGCTCTCTGCTTTTATGTTAAACGCTAAGCTGTACATCACAGGCAAAACGATTAATGTCAGCAGTGAAGCGAAGCCTAAGCCAAAGATAATGGTAATCGCCATTGAGCCGAAAAAGGCGTCTGAGATCAAAGGAATCATCCCCAGCATTGTGGTTATGGCTGCCATCATCACAGGACGAACACGGCTGATACAGGAATCCACTAAAGCTGCATAATCTGTTTTACTTTCACTGAGTTCAAGATTGATTTGGTCAACCAAGACGATGCCGTTTTTAATCACCATGCCCGATAGACTCAGTAAGCCAAGCAGTGCCATAAAGCTGAAAGGCGCACCAAAAATCAATAATCCTGCCGATACACCAATTAACGCCAGCGGCACAGTCAGCCAAATCACCAGCGGCTGGCGAACAGAGTTAAACAGAAAAACAGTGATTAAAAACATTGCCAGGTAACCCATTGGAATGGAGTTAAATACGGCGGTTTGTGCTTCGCCAGCGGTTTCATGCTCACCGCCCCATTCCAGGTGATAGCCTGAAGGTAAGCTAATCGCCTCAATCTGGAATTTTACTTTACGCAATACAGAATCAGCGGTTTCATTACTGTCAATACTGGAGTCGGCTAATACCGCCAGCATACGCATACGGTCACGGCGCATCACTAATGGATTTTCCCACTGAGTATCAAAGCGACTGACTACCTGGGTGGCAGGAATAAAGCTATTGCTCTCACTGCTCCAAATTTGCATTTGCCACAAATTGTCGGCCTGCATTCGTTCTGCTGCAGGTGCACGCGCCACAATGGGGAGCAAATGGCTGGTCTCGCGATACAAACCGATTTGCTTACCGCTAAAGTTAAGCAATAGCGCATTGTCGAGATCTTGCTTGCTGATGCCCGATTCACGTGCCTGGGCGTTTTCAAGCTGAGGACGGATCACATTGACTTGGTTACGCCAGTCGTGACGAATGCCATCCATGCTGGGTTCGTTGTGGAAGATGGTTATTGCCTGTGCTGCTAAACTGCGCAGTATTTCAGGATCTTCACCATAAAATCTGGCTTCAATTTTTGCCGCCGGCGCCGGGCCATTTTCCATGTTTTTGAAGCGATATTGCGCTTGTGGATAATGTTCCTCTAAGAATTTTTTCAGTTCTGGCATATAAGCCTGAACCGCAGCTAAATCTTTCATTTCCACAATCAGTTGGGCAAAGGCGGGATAGCCTTTTTCTGGCTGGTAGGGCAATACAAAGCGTTGCGCCCCTTGTCCAATCACGCTGGATAAATGTACTAGCGCTGAATTTTTGTGATCATTTTGATGTAAGACTTCATGTTCAATATCGGTAACAAAACGCTCGGTAGCTTTAATGTCTGTGCCTTCTTGCATCCAAATATCAACAAAGAAAATTGGCGTATTCGATGCCGGAAAGAACACGTTTTTAATATGACCAAACCCGATGACTGCGGCTAGTAACATTGCGGTAACTAAGGAAATGCTGGCTAAGCGAAAACGCAGAGAAAAGGTTAATATCGAACGATATCCGTTGAAGAACCAACCTTTATAGGGAGTAGTTTCTTCGATTTCAGGTACGCCATCTTTAAATAGTAAATGACAGAAAAACGGTGTCAAAGTAATGGCCGTCATCCAGCTGATAAACAGGGATATCATCAGCACCTGAAATAGCGATCGACAGAACTCGCCGGCGGCATTTTGCGATAAACCAATTGGTGCAAAAGCAATGATCGCAATCACAGTGGCCCCGAGTAGTGGCCATTGAGTTTGGCTTACAATCTGCTTAGCCGCTTCCAGACGGGTTTTTCCCCGGCTAAGACCAATTAAAATACCTTCGGTGACGACAATCGCGTTATCGACCAACATCCCCAGGGCAATGATCAGCGCACCAAGTGAGATAAGTTGCAGCTCAATTCCTAATAGTTTCATCACAATGAACGTACCAAGAATCGTCAGCAGTAAGATCAGCCCCATCAACAAGCCCGAACGCAGTCCCATAAACAGCAGCAGTACTGCTATTACAATTGCTATCGACCCGAGTAAGTTAATCAAGAAGTTATTAACGGTGCTGTCAACCACCTCGCTCTGGTTATACACCGTGTCTAAGTTCATACCTATGGGGCGCTGGCTCTCAAGCTCGCCAAGGCGCTCCTTCACTTTTCTGCCCACGTCGACGACATTTACGCCGCTGGAAAAAGAAATTCCCAGTGATAATGCTGCTTCTCCCTTATTGTGATATAAAATATCGGGCGTTTCGTCATAGTCTTTTTGATGCTGGCAATATCGCCTAAATAGATAAGCTCTGCGCTCCCCGGAGGGCTGACGACTAAGTGTTCCAGTTCGTCGACCTGACTAAATTCTCCCGTAGGATGAAGACGGATTCGATTATTACCAATCACAATACTCCCGGCGTTTGATACCCCATTTTGATTGTTTACCAGGCTGTAGATGTAGCTTTGATCTAATCCAAGTGCGGACAGTTTTTTCTGGGATATTTCAATGACGACTTGTTCGGTAATATCCCCTTTTAATGATACTTTTTTCACGCCTGGTATTAGTACCAGTTCGCGGCGCAGATAGTCGGCGTAGTTTTTCAACTCGCGATTATTAAAGTCATTGCCTGACAGGTTTAGTAAAATTCCATACACGTCACCGAAGTCATCAATGACTCTCGGCGTGGCTGTACCCGGCGGTAAATGACTCGCAGTGTCGTTAACTTTTCGACGCACTTCGTCCCACACTTGTGGCAGGCTGTCTTTATCGTAACGTTCTTTTAGCTCAATCTGAATTTGCGACAAGCCCGTACTATTAATAGAGGTAATATGCTTAATACCGTCGAGTTGCTGCAGAGCATCTTCGAGTGGCAGGGTGACTTCTTCCTCAACCTGCTCAGGTGAAGCCCCGGGATACGCTGTGATCACCAAGGCTTGTTTGATGGTGAATTCAGGAAACTCCAGCTGGCCTAAACCCGTAAAAGCAATGCTGCCACCAACGAGTAGCAGTAGTGCAAACATCCAGCTAATAACTTTATGACGGATGGAATATTCAGCGATGTTCATCCATTATACCCCGCGCTGCCAGCGTAATGGCTTGACCTTCATTCCGTCTGACAACTGTGCGACGCCAGCGCTAACGATAAGATCTCCTTTAGCTAAACCTGAGGTCACTTCAACACCATCTGTACTGACGTGGCCCAGCGTTACTGCTTTGGAGCGTATGTCACCACTCGCGGTTTGATACACCCATACTTGCACGCGGCCATCCTGATCGCGTTTATCTATAGATGACACGGGTACTATAACGCCCATGTCGGTTTGATTGTCCCTAGTATCAACTTTGAACCGCGACAGTAGCTCCTAAATTCCATAGTACACCTCCTCTGGTGTTTTGTAGTTGAGTCGTTTTCT
>NZ_JAOANI010000031.1:114488-129896 GCF_025318105.1 Thalassolituus pacificus | reverse complement strand
TCTTGGCGGGAGTGAAAAAGAGCGAATCTTACAGCTCACCTTCTTATTTTGAAAAAGTGTCGCGGTTAGTATATGAATTCGGCAAACATAACAAACCATTGCAGCGGACAAGCCGCTGAATGCGGCGTTATGAGTCTTAAGATGTTCTTAATATTGAAAGGAAAGCCGAGTATTGATAGCTGCCGTGATGGAGGTAGTATTGTTGCTAGTTACAATACACTCTTCGGAAGTAAATACATTTTGACACTCCCAATTAAGTGGGGCGGCACCAGAGAAGATATGAAGGTTGTTGGCTATAGAGAGCCTAAGCTTGAAAAACGTCTAACTCAAAAGAAAATATCTAAAGGGAGTGGAAAGCCATACTTTATAAGTTCTCTCTTAGATGTGGCATTGAATAAAAAAGATGCTTTGAAAATTGCAGTTAAAATTAGAAAAAAACTTACAAATACCGATAGCTATGAATTAGCATTGGACCTTGTGCATGGAATAGAAAGTAATGGTCATTTGCGTGACTCATAACAATGAGTTGGTGAACGCACCTTCGGTGCTGGGACGGTTAAACTTCGCTCGTTCCTCACTGCGTTTCACCGCCCCACAACAAAAGCGTTAGATTTCACATATGGCTATGGAATTAGAATCTCGTAAAGTATTTATTGATACTCAATCCTTTGTGAAGATGGGGTTAAATTTTAATCATCCAGCATTGGAGTCATTTCTCGAGTTGTGCAAGGAGAAGAAGCTTCTACATTTAACAACGACCGTTGTCAAACGTGAAGTAGAGTCTAAAATACAATCATCTATACAAGAAGCCTTGTCTTCACTTCAAGGGTTTAGAAGAAAAGCTCGCTTATTAGAAAATATTGATGATGAGAGTATAAAAGCCTTATTCAACGATATAGATGAAGATGAAGTACATAAAAAAGCTATATCTGTATACGAGGAATTCTTGGCTGAATCAAACAGCAATATTCTAAACGCTTCTTCAGTCAATGCAGAAGATGTTTTAGAACTCTATTTTGGTAAAAAACCTCCTTTTGGTGAAGGTAAAAAGAAATCGGAATTCCCTGACGCTATATCACTTTTTTCCGTACTTAATGAAATTGGCGATGAAAAAGCATATGTAATATCCGATGACTCAGATCTGAAAGAATTCTGCAGCTCAAGCAAGAACTTAATATCAATTGACACTCTGGATAAATTTTTAGATCTCTATAACGAGTATGAAAGTGCAATAACAGATCTTGTTAAGAAATATTTATCATCCATAGATGGAGATATTAAGAACAAAATAGAAGAGCAAATTACTGACGCATGGGCTTACAATGAAGCTCCATGGGAGGATTCTGAGGTTGAAGAATTTAATGTTCTTCAAGTTCATGACTTCGAACCCACTGTTGTTTGGGTTAATGAAGAGGAATGTTTAATCACTTTTGATGTAGATGTTGACATTGAATATATAGTTACTGGCCCTGATTTTAATGGCGGCATATACGACAAAGAAGATGGTCGCATCTATACGTTTGGCACAACAACACATAGCGGTGCAGCAACTAATACATTTACCATGGAATTAGGATTTTCTTATGAGCTTGAAGATGGTGAACTAAAAGATATAGATGAAACAGAATTCTATGTTGCAGGACTATCTGATGGGGTAGCTGTTTATATGGATGAAAATGGTGATGACTGGTGAAATCTAACAAGCACATCAAGTCGTTCGCTGTCGCTCACTGGACGCTCCTGACGTCGCGCCCCTTATGTAAACGTTATGTTTCACTATGAATGAGCTACTTGCATACCTCGAAAAATGGAAGAATTCCAAATCTAAAATATTTGGGGCTGAAGGCTATGCCGTTTCTATCACAGAAGAACTAGGTGATTCCGTTAAAGTTCGTTTTATCGAAATAGATGGAAATGGATTACTTGCTAGAGCAACGCTGTGGGAGAGTGGGAATCTAGTGATCGAGGCTTTGGACGTCGAAACAGAAGCGCAAGTGCTCCAAAAAACTTTTGAGACTCCCGAGCTTTGGCAGCTCGATGATAAATTAAACTGGTGGCTCAGCGAGATAGCAACCTATGAGCCCTAAAGACATAACAAGCAAAGGCAGCATCGCCCTGATCTACCCCCGCTTTAACGGACACCAAAGTCAAACTGACGAGGTGTCCAATGCCCAAATATACTCAGCCAGGAAAGACCTGGCAGCATTCAAATGAATTTAACGTGAAAGCAGTTCAGCTAAGTCTGAGTGAAAGGATTCTGGTTCAGGAAATTGCCACTTCTCGTTATTTGAATTACTCAGTCCGCACTTTCCTGACTCTGAGGTTTGGCTTTTTCATCCACGGTAGCCAGCATTTCTTCCATTTCCGCCTTCTGTTTTAACGCACAGGCATGCAGTTTTTGCTGGCGCATACGGCGGATTGCTTCCAGCGGGTTTTCTTCAGGTTCGCTCTGCGATTCCCTTTTCCTATCAAATGACTTGCTGATATCAGACTCACTCATCGTCACTCGCCTTTTTAATCAGAAACCGGAATACACCATCAACCTCTTCCTGCAGCAATAACTCATGTTCCAGGAAATTGCAGAATTTTAAAAAATCGCGCCGGGTCGAAGGGTCGGTGGCGAGAATTTCCACCACCTGACCAATCTGCATATCGCGGATCTGGTTGTGCAGCATCATCACCGGTTCCGGGCAGAACAGCCCTTTGGTGTCGAGGTGAAAATCAATGGCTGTGTCGTTCATAACTCTCTTCTTACCTGTTCGTTTTTTCTGCAGCACCTGCGCCTGTTCAGACCAGAGCCTTGCGTGACGGCAGTAAACCGCGCTGTACCAGCGCCCAGACCGCACTCATCGCCGCCACACACAAAATGGCTGACAGCATAAAGTGGCCATCATACCCCAGAGCCTTGGCGCTGAAACCGGAAAGTGCACCGGCCAGCATACCGGCAATAATTACGACACAGCTTTGCAGGGCATAATCGGCAGCGGCACAGTGCTCGCGGCAGCGGTCCATCATCACGGTAAATAACGCCGCCGTCGCCATGCCACCGGCAATGTGCTCAACGATCACCGCCAGATAAATATGCAGCCAGTCCGGCGCCTGCCCTGCCGCCGGCTGCAGACCGAGATACGACAGCAGCGCCAGCGCTTCGAGCAATAAAAATCCGAGCAATGCGCTTTGCCGTCCGAGCTTACCGACCAGCCAGCCACCACCCAGCGCACCAAGCAGACCGGCCAGAAAACCCACGGTTCCCAGAATCAGGCCCATCTGCTCCAGCGTCACTCCGGCATCGCTCAGCATCGGCCGGATCATCGGTGTGCCAAAGGCATCACCGAATTTATACACCAGCAGAAACAGCAGCCAGAAGGCGGCATATTTCAGGCGGAAAAAGCCCAGCCACAAAGGCCACAGCGGCTGGCGGTCAACCACATGCGGCTGCGGCTTAAACCACCACAACGGCAGCGAGCCCAATAGCATTAACAACGCCAGCAGCAACAATGAATTCTGCCAGCCCAGCAACGGATACAGAGACACCAGCGCGCCACCGGCCAGAATCATCCCGACCCGGTAACCGGCGACCTGAATTCCATTACCGATACCGCGCTGCTCCGGCGGCAGGTTTTCTACGGCCATCGCATCGGTGGCGATATCCTGCGTCGCCATCAGGGTGTTAAGCATTAACAGCAGGCCGACAAACACCGCCATCGCCTGCCCGGTCCATAAATCCAGTGGCTGACTGGCAATCACCACCAATACCGCCACCGCACTGTAATTCATGGTCAGAATCCAGCTGCGGCGGAATTCCTGTTGTCGCAGCGAAATACGGTCGAGCCAGGGCGCCCAGATAAACTTCAGCGCCCAGGGCAGCGCCAATAAAGACAACAGACCAATAATGGTCAGGTCCATGCCCTGATTACGCATTAACGCCGGCATCGCCTGGCCGAAAAAGCCGTGGGGCAAACCCTGCACAATATAAAGCCCGCTTAAGGCCAGCCATTTATTCATTCGCAATTCCGTTATTACGGTTTTTGATTGTCGTTATTGTTCAGCCGTTATTGCTCAGCCACCATTTTAACCGTACGAAATACGCCGGCTGCACGATGGTATAAGCGCGCCCAACTTTACACACTGGCGCGATCATCTACTAGACTCGGAATAACCACCGGGGAAAACAACATGCAAACCACCAATAAACAGCAAGCGCCAACCAATAAACAGCAAGCGCCAACCAATAAACAGCAAGCGCCAACCAATAAACAGCAAGCGCTAATCATCGAATACCCAAAAACACTGACCCGTGGAACGCTGAGCCTGAGCGAACGCCTGTTGCGCCAGCAATGCCCGCTGATTGCCCGGCAATTACGCAACACCATGCTCAGCGACCATAGTAACGAGCTGAATATTGTCTTCAGCGACATGCAGCTGCAGCAAATAAAGCAATCATTACAACAGAGCGAAAGCAACGCCCAGCCCGGACAAAAAATCCTCTACTCCACATTGTTAAGCCGCTGGCAAAATCTGTAATCCCGAGTCCTGCCCACTCAGAGTCTTCTCGCCCCATGAGTTTTGTAGCGCATAAAAAAACCCCGCAAAAGCGGGGTTAAATTTATAAGTATTATGAGGTGAGAGTGTAGTTATTGTCTCGTTGGTGCGTTGTTGTTTCGCTGTGGAACGTCTCAGCGTTCCAGAATAGCCACAACGCCCTGACCACCCGCCGCACAGATCGAGATCAGACCACGGCCTGAACCTTTCTCTTCCAGCATTTTCGCCAGCGAAGCCACAATACGGCCGCCGGTGGCTGCAAATGGGTGGCCAGTGGCAATGGAGGAGCCATTCACGTTCAGCTTGCTGCGGTCGATGCTGCCCAGCGGCTTGTCCAGACCGAGTTTTTCTTTGCAGAATTTCTCGTCTTCCCAGGCTTTCAGAGTGGAAGCGACAACGCCGGCAAAGGCTTCGTGGATTTCGTAGAAATCAAAGTCCTGCAGGGTCAGACCGGCGCGTTCCAGCATGCGCGGTACGGCATAAGCCGGTGCCAGCAGCAGACCTTCTTTATCTTTGCTGCCGTCTTTACCGAAGAAATCGACAGACGCGGTTTCGTGGAAGCTCAGGTAGGCCTTAACCGGCAGGTTGTGTGCCTTGGCCCATTCTTCAGAGGCCAGCAGCACCACAGAAGCACCGTCGGTCAG
Source organism: Thalassolituus pacificus (assembly GCF_025318105.1). Classification (NCBI taxonomy): domain Bacteria; kingdom Pseudomonadati; phylum Pseudomonadota; class Gammaproteobacteria; order Oceanospirillales; family Oceanospirillaceae; genus Thalassolituus; species Thalassolituus pacificus. The sequence continues at coordinate 124,710 of NZ_JAOANI010000031.1, read as the reverse complement.
TGCCGATGAGTTACCCGCGGTCAGCGTGCCTTTACCGGATTTTTTATCGAAAGCCGGCTTCAGGCTGGCCAGTTTTTCCAGATTTGGCGTGCGCGCCAGGTTGTCTTTTTCCAGACCCAGATACGGGCTGACCAGATCGTCGAAGAAACCACGGTCATAAGCGGCCAGCAGGTTGGTGTGGCTGTTGAAGGCGATTTCGTCCTGCTCTTCACGCGAGATGCCCCACTCTTTAACCGTCAGTTCGGTGTGCTCACCCATCGACAGATTAGTGCGCGGCTCGCCGTTACGTGGCACCAGCGGCGCCAGATGCTTAGGGCGGATTTTAGCCAGCAGCTTGAGTTTTTCAGCGGTGGTTTTTGCACGGTTCACATCCAGCAGAATTTTACGCAGGCCTTCGTTCACACCAATCGGCGCATCGGAGGTGGTATCGGAACCACCGGCAATCGCGCTGTCGATCTGGCCCAGGGCAATTTTATTCGCCGCCATAATGATGGCCTGCAGACCGGTGCCACAGGCCTGCTGAATATCAACACCCGGAGTACGCGGATCGAGGGCGGTGCTGAGCAGCGTTTCGCGCGCCAGGTTAAAGTCACGGCTGTGCTTGATTACCGCACCGGCGATAAACTCACCAATCTGTTCACCCTGCAGGTTGTAACGGTTAACCAGGCCATTCAAAGCTGCGGTCAGCATGTCCTGGTTAGAAGCATAAGAATACGCGGTGTTGGAACGCGCAAAAGGAACACGGTTACCGCCAATGATGGCTACGCGGCGGATGGTCTGTTTAGCACTGCTCTTGGTCATGCCGGAAATCCTGTATGGGTTCTGATTGTTGGTTCTGATCTTTGCTTATTGGGCAAACACACATATCACAACGGCAGGCGGTACACTCTGCCATAAACGTTGCTCAGTGTAGCGCCCGGGCTATGGCTGGCATTGGCTGAAGTGACAGTTTTCCCCTCTTATCTGGTCAATTTCACTCCTTATGATTGCTGCTGTAATCTGCTACCGTCCGGCGCTGTGCCATTTTTTGTGTTTCGTGTGGTTTACCGCGCCCTTTGTAAATCATTTTTAACCGCTAACCGGCCTTGTTTAATCTGCATAAACAGGCCTCAGGACCCGACCATGAGCAACTTTATAGAATCTGTACTCGACAGCAATGTGGGCCGCAGCCTGATGAAATCGGTACTGCCCAAATCGATTGAACTGAAGCGTTACAATCCGAATCAAGCCACCTATTTTGAAGGCCGGGTATTAATCGGTGCCGGTGAAAACGCCGCCCTGCTGAGCGACATTATGCGCAACCTGAAAGACGCCAACGCCAGTGTCTTTTTCCCTGCCGCCGCTAAAACCGCTGCCGCCATCGTAGCCGCCGCCGGCGAGTACGGTATTAAAGCCGTCGGCATTGAATGCAGTACCGATATGACCGACAAATTCGATGCCTTTGTATTCGACGCCTCTGGTTTTGCCGACACCGCTGACCTGAACCAGCTGTATTACTTTTTTAACCCGGTGATGCGTAAGCTGAATAATAATGGCCGCGTGATTGTATTGGGTCGTCCGCATATGAAAGCCGCCACCGGCGAACAGGCGGCCGCCATGCGCGCCCTGGAAGGTTTCTCCCGTTCTGTGGCGAAAGAAATCGGCAAAAAAAGCGCCACCGCTCAGGCGGTTTATGTTGAAACCGGTGCCGAGAAAAACCTTGATGCCGCGTTCCGTTTTGTGATTTCCGCCAAGTCGGCGTATGTCGATGGTCAGGTGCTGACCGTGCGTAAAGCGCAGGACGTTGCCTACCCGGACTGGCACAAGCCGCTGGCCGGTAAAGTCGCGCTGGTGACCGGTGCTTCCCGTGGTATCGGTGAATCCATTGCCCGTACTCTGGCACGCGACGGTGCCACCGTTCTGGGTCTGGATATTCCACCAGCGGAAGGCGATCTGCGCCGCGTGATGGCTGAAATCGGTGGCGAAACCCTGCTCGGTGATATTTCCTCCGCCGAGGCACCGCAACAGATTTCCGACAAACTGAAAGAAATGGGCGGTGGCGACATCATCGTGCATAACGCCGGTATCACCCGTGACAAGACTCTGGCCAATATGCCGGAACACTGGTGGAACATGACCATCGACATCAACCTGTCGGCGGAAGAGCGCATCAACCATGTGCTGTTTGAACAGGGTACGCTGAACAACGGCGGCCGCATTATCTGCGTATCGTCGATGAACGGTATCGCCGGCCAGACCGGTCAGACCAACTACGCGGCCTCCAAAGCCGGTGTGATCGGTTATGTGCAGTACATGGCCGATGAGCTGATGACGAAAGACATCACCATCAACGCCGTGGCACCGGGCTTTATTGAAACCGCAATGACCGACGCCATCCCACTGATGACCCGTGAAATCGGTCGTCGCCTGAACTCTCTGTCACAGGGTGGTAAGCCGGTCGACGTGGCGGAAACCATCGCGTTTTTTGCCAACCCGGCTGCCAGTGGTGTGAGCGGCAACATCGTGCGCGTCTGCGGCCAGTCTCTGGTGGGTGCGTGAGATCACGGCTTGAGGTCGCTGCATAAGTCAGGAGCACCTGACGTCTGAGGTCAGCGCCTCACGCCTAAGACAAAAGCGCCGGAACAGATTATCTGAACCGGCGCTTTATCCTGATCCAGCTCAACGGCAGGGCTGATACTTTCTCATTCCCGTTCCGCCTAACCGACATTCCTGTTACGGCGGTTTCAAATCCCGCAGATACCGCTACACTTGGGTTCAGTCATTATCTGAATGCAGTGTATGCCCCAAAATTCTATCCAGCGTGGCCTCCGTGATGCTTCACGTCTCGGTATTGGTCGTTACAACCATTTTCTGGAAATGCTGCTCAGCGGACGTCCGCTGGAAATGCTGCTGAATGAACTGGTTCTCCTCATTCAGGAAAAACAACCGGAATGCATCGCTTCAATCCTGCTGCTCAGCGATGACGGCAAGCATCTGATTCCCGGCGCCGCACCTGACCTGCCCGATTTCTACGTCGCTGCCATCAACAATCTCGCTATTGGCGAAGGGGTCGGTTCCTGCGGTACTGCCGCAGCCACAGCACGTCTGGTAATCGTTGAAGACATTCAGAGTCATCCCTATTGGCAGGATTACCGCGAGCTGGCGGCACAAGCCGGTTTGTATGCCTGCTGGTCACAGCCCATTGTCGGCAACAACGGCAAAGTCCTCGGCGTGTTCGGCCTGTATTACCGTGAAGTGCGCCACCCAACCGGACTGGATCTGCTGCTGATTCACGAAGCGGCTCGCCTGGCCCAGGCCAGTATTGAATTCCGCCGCGCACAAAATCATCGCCAACTCACGGAAACCATCACCCAGCATCTGCCGCTGGGCCTGATCATTACCGACAAAGCGTTTAATATTGTTGAAGTTAATCCGGCGTTTTCTCATATCACCGGCTATCCCGGCGCTGAAGTTTTAGGGCGTAAACCGGGTTTCTTCGCCGCCGACCCGAAATCACTGCAACAATACCGCGATATTCTCGACAAGCTGCCCGCCTGGCGCAGCTGGACAACCGAATTATTAATCAGCCGGCGCAATGGCGAACGCTTCAACGCCGAGCTGTGTTTTTCAGTGGTGCGCGATGAGCAGAGCAATATCCTGCGCTACGTTGCCCTGATCAGCGATATCAGCGAGCGTAAACGCTCTGAAGAAACTATCCAGTATCAGGCCAGCTACGATCTGCTCACCAGCCTGCCAAACCGCAATCTGTTTTATGAACGCCTGAACTGGACGCTGGAACAGGGGCGACGCAAGCAGCGCAGTTTTTCTGTGCTGCTGATGGATCTGGATTACTTTAAAGAAATTAACGATACCCTGGGCCACGACGCCGGCGATGAACTGCTGGTTAAAGTTGGCACACGGCTGCAGCAAAGCATGCGTTCTCAGGACACCATTGCCCGCCTCGGTGGCGATGAGTTTGGCTTCATCATTACCGGCGAGCATGACCAACAGGCGCTGGAACAACTGGCCGATAATATCCTGAAAAACGTCAGCCGCAGCCTGACCATCCGCCAGATGCGCGATTGCCGCATCACTTCCAGTATCGGTATTAGCTGCTACCCCAACGATGGCGGCACGCTGGAACAATTACTGAAAGCCGCCGAACAGGCCGTTTATGCCGCCAAAAATGCCGGTCGTAACGGCTACGCTTTTTTTACTCCGGCCATGTTCGAAGCGGCAAAAACCCAGGCATTGTTGCATCAGGAAATGCATTTTGCCGTCAGCCAGAACCAACTGGAACTGCACTATCAGCCCATCAAACGTCTGACCGATAATTGCATTGTTCAGCTTGAAGCGCTGGTGCGCTGGAATCACCCGGAACGTGGATTGGTGCGTCCGGATTTGTTTATTCCGCTGGCCGAAAAAACCGGCATGATCCGTGAAATCGGTCAGTGGGTCAGGCAGGAAGCACTGGCCATGATTGGCCGTATGCAACAACAGGGGCTCTCGGTACCTATCGCCGTCAACGTTTCCACCGCCGAGTTCTACGATCACAGCCTGGCCGACAAAATCATTGCTCAGGTAGAAGAGTCGGGCGTCGCGCGCGGCAGTTTGCTGGTTGAAATTACGGAGAGCCTGCTGATCCGAAATCAGCAGGAAACCTGTGCGTTCCTGGACAAACTTCAGCAAGCCGGAATCCGTGTGGCACTCGATGACTTTGGTACCGGCTTTTCGTCACTTTCTTACCTTGCAGCCTTCCCCGCCGATAAACTGAAAATCGACCGCAGCTTTGTCCACCAGATGACCGCTAACCGGCGTAAGGAGTCGCTGGTCGACACCATCATTACGCTCGGACACAGCCTGAATATGAGTGTGATTGCCGAAGGGGTTGAGACAGAAGAAGAAGAAGCCCTGCTGCGCAGTAAAAACTGCGACAATGTTCAGGGTTTTTTGCTGGCGAAACCGTTGCCGGAAGCCGATTTGATTGAATTTTTGCGCAGCTATAAACCTGACACAAACAGTAAAACTGACACTGACAGTAAACCCGGGATAAACAACAAGTCTGACGGAGAACAGCCTTAAACCGTCGTCCGTTTCAGCGTTTTTTCTTCGCCCGTTTTTTTTTCAGATAGTCTTTTACCGGTGTTTTTTTATCCGGCAATGCCGCCGCAAAACGCTCACGCATGGCCTCAATTTTGGCGTCTTTTTCATCGTGCATACGGGTGTGACGATGTTTATCACCGGCCTGGCGGAAGTCCACCACGGTATTTTCAGATTTTTCGCTCTCTGACATGCTTACTCCTGTTGCCAATAGCAGGACGTCGCCATAGTGTGGCCATGGTAGCATAAGTCTTTTCTGACTGAACAAGCCTGCTGTCGTGACACTATCGCCTGCCCCATCATTGCTGTCTTCTGCCCTGCCCATTGACCCGGTCCTGCCCGAACTGCGCGCGCATCTGTGCGCACACACCAATGTACTGCTCAGTGCCGAGCCCGGGGCCGGTAAAACGACCCGCGTGCCGCTGGCGCTGCTGAACGAGCCCTGGCTGGCGGGCCAGAAAATCATCATGCTGGAGCCGCGACGTCTGGCGGCACGAAATGCCGCCCGTTTTATGGCGAAACAGCTGAACGAACAGACCGGAGAAACCGTCGGCTATCGTATCCGCCTTGAGCAAAAAATTTCTGCCACGACCCGCATTGAAGTCGTCACCGAGGGTATTCTCACACGGATGCTGCAGGATGATCCGGAACTGAGCGGCGTCGGCCTGATTATTTTCGATGAATTCCACGAACGTAACCTGCACTCCGATCTGGCGCTGGCGCTGGCGCACCAGTGCCAGCAATTATTGCGTCCGGAGCTGCGCCTGCTGGTGATGTCCGCCACGCTGGACACCGATAGTCTGGGCGACAAACTACAGGCGCCTCTGCTGCACAGTACAGGCCGTAGCTTTAAGGTTAAGCACCATTACCGGCCACTGCCCAACAACAACAGCCGGCTGGCAGAGCACTGCGCCAGCGTGATACGCGAAGCTCTGAATTCACACCACGAAGGGGATGTACTGGTGTTTCTGCCCGGCGTTGCCGATATCAGCCGCGTTCAGACAATGCTGCAGGAGACGCTGAGCGGAGTGCTGGTTGCTCCTCTTCATGGCCAGCTGAGTGACAGCGAACAGAAAACGGCACTGGCACCCGCTCCGGCAGGCCAGCGCAAAGTGATTCTGGCCACCAATATTGCGGAAAGCTCACTGACCATTGATGGTGTGCGGATCGTGGTGGATTCCGGCCTTGAACGGCGCATGAGCTTCTCCCCGGCCAGCGGCATCAGCCAGTTGCAGACGCGGAATATCTCTCAGGCATCCAGCGTCCAGCGTGCAGGCCGGGCCGGACGTCAGGCAGAAGGATTCTGCTACCGCTTGTGGCGCGAAGAAGAACAGAGCCGGCGCGAGCCCCATATCCGCGCCGAGATACTGGATGCCGATCTGGCGCCGCTGTTGCTTGAACTGCTGCACTGGGGCGCGGATCTTAACGATCTGTTATGGCTTACACCTCCGCCTGTCGCCAGCCTCAACCAGGCCCGGCAGGTACTGGCTCAGCTGGGTATGCTGCAGCCGGATGCGCCGCTGCGCCTGAACGAACACGGCCAGCGCTGTGCCGCTTTGGGTCTGGAACCACGTTGGGCCCACGCCCTGCTCTGCGCCCGGGATCTGGACATGGCTGCCGAAGCCTGTGAGCTGGTTGCCGTTTTGCAGGAATGGCCACACAAGCAACGTCACAGCGATGACGCCGGGCGTCTGCTGTCACAAGCCCGGCGACAACACAGTGTATGGAACAGCCGCATCAAACCTCTGGCACAGCGCTGGCAGCGCCAATTACAGGCACAGGCCTCGGCGATACCATTAGACTGCGGACTGATCATCGCCCTCGCCTTTCCCGACCGCATTGCCCAGAAACGCAGCGCTAATGCCCAGACGTTTCGTTTAAGCGGTGGCAGCGGTGCCGAACTGCAACATAACAGCGATCTGCATAATGCCGACTATCTGGCCATTGCCGATATCAGCGGCGGCCAGCCGGACCGTATCCGTCTGGCGGCCGCGCTCGATAACAACAGCCTGTCACGACTGCAGGAAGCCGCCCCACAACTGTTCAGCGAGCGTACCGAGATCGGTTGGAACGACAGTGGCCAATTAAAAGCTCTGCAACATCGCTGTCTGGGTCAGCTGATTCTGAGCAGCAAACCCCTGCCAGCGTTATCAGCTGACGACTGGCAACAGGCCTGGCGCGATTACTTCCGCCAATGCGGCCTGAACGATCTGCCCTGGCAGGATGATGCCCGCACGCTGCGCAGCCGCATGGCGCTGGCCGCTCAGTATCTGAATACCGATAACGCAGACGCTGACGGCCATCGCTGGCCAGACGTCAGCGATCAGGCTCTGCTGCAACGTCTGGACGATTGGCTTATGCCGTTCTGCACTAAGGCCAGAAATTTGCGCGACCTCAACAAGGTGACACTGAACGATGCATTGCTCAGCCTGCTCAGCTGGGAGCAACAGCAACAGCTTAACCAGCATGTCCCTGGTCACTGGCAGGTGGCCAGCGGCTCCCGTATTGCTCTGCAATACAACAATGATCCGAATCTGAGCGACGACCCCGATCAACCACCACTGCTGGCAGTTAAGCTGCAGGAGATGTTCGGCTATGAAGGCCAGCCCGCCATTCTTAACGGCCGTGTGCCACTGCTGATTCACCTGCTGTCACCGGCACGCCGGCCCTTGCAGGTCACCCGCGATCTGCCGCATTTCTGGCGCCATACCTACGCCGAAGTGCGCAAAGACATGCGTGGCCGCTACCCGAAACATCCCTGGCCTGAAGATCCGCTCAGTGCCGAGGCGACCGCATTAACCAAGCGCGCTCTGAGCAGGCGGCAATAACCTGGATTTTCAGGAGTGTGACTGAGAGCCTTGTGGCAAAAAAATAATATAAAAATCAACAGTACATGGTGTAACCAATCATTACCCGGCGCAGTGGTTATCTGCGCCCAGCGTACTAGCCTGTTAAACATACTATGGTTCAGGCTGAGTTATGTCCGCGAAAAAAGTCGTTGCAATACTGGTGTTTGCTGCCCTGGCACTGGCGCTTGTGATCGGTGGCCAGATTGGCCGGCAGTCGCTGGTTCAGGTATCCGGTGTCGCCTCTCCCGACACCTCATCCGACAAGCGCTCAGGCGCACAGACGGTGACAGCACCCGCAGCAGCAAGCACCACAGCGAACCATTCCGCTCAGCAAGCAACATCCGCTTCGCAAACACTCCCCATCAAACAGCCTGATCTGACGCTGAACGCTCGCGGGGCTTTGCACACCCATGCGCAGGACGATGAACACACCTCCCTGCCGCCGGCACTGGCGGCCGATATTGAACAACGCCGTATTCCGCAAAGTCAGCTGCTGCTGACCCCCAACCGTAATGGTGGCTACTCCATGGATGCCAAGGGCCAGTACCACACCGTAGTGGTGGCTTTTATTGACGAAAATGGCCAGCTGCGTACCGAAGAACGCATCGTGTATCCCCTGACCGATCAGCCACCGGCGATTCCTGCAGCACCGCCAGCGGCCAACGCAAAACCCGGCAAACCATGAGGCCTGTTATGTACCCGCTGAAATATTCTCTTATCACTCTCAGCCTGTGCAGCGCACTCCTGAGTGCTCAGACCCATGCCGCTGGCATTCAGATTATTAACACCGACGGTGCCGGCGAAGGCTTTAATGATGCCACCGTAGTCAGCACTATTGGTGGTAACAGTGCCACCACACTGGGCGCACAACGTCTGGCCGTCTTCAACCGCGCAGCCGACATACTCAATGCCACGTTCGACATTGCGGTGACCGTTAACGTCAACTCCTCCTTCGACCCTCTGTTCTGCGATACCAACAGCGCCACCCTGGGCAGTGCAGGTGCCGCCAATTATCAATTCGTTAACGATGGCGGGGTGTGGACGGTGTATGCCGATGCATTGGCAAACCAACTGCAGGGCAGCGATGTTGAACCGGCACAAGCTGAAATTAACGCCCAATTTAACAGTGGCATTGGTAATCCCGGTTGCCTGCAAAGCTCTGGCTGGTATCTGGGGTTTGATGATCCGGCCGGCAGCGGTAACTCACTGCTGTCGGTGGTGTTGCATGAAATTATGCATGGCATGGGGTTTTTATCCTTGCTGGCGTCAGACGGCAGCAGTGGCGCTACGGTCGGTGGCAGTTTCGTCTATGACCCTTACACCAAGCTGTTATACGACGCCTCTCAAGGTGCCCGGGTCACGACGCTGAATCAGACGCAAAGGGCGGCATCCACCACTAATAATGGCAACCTGGTCTGGGATGGTGCACAAACCAATGCGCAACTGGGTGGATTCAGCGCCGGAGTCAACAGCGGCAGAATGCAGATGTATGCGCCAACGGGCTACACCCCCGGGTCTTCGGTCAGTCATTTTGATACGGTCGCCACTCCGAACGAAATAATGGAGCCGCAATACACCGAGTTTCTGGATGACGCCGGATTAGCCAAGTACCTGTTGGCGGATATTGGCTGGACACTGGCTTCCGCTGGCAATAGTGCTCCGGTAATGGGCGCAGTTTCAGCCCAAACCCTGAATGAAGACGCCACCCTGGACGTGACAGTTGGCGCCACCGATGCCGATGGCGACAGCCTGACCTACAGCATCACGGCTGCCACCGCAGAGCTGGGTGCCAGTATCAGCGGCACCACCTTAAGCATTACTCCGCAAGCCAATTACAACGGTACTGGCAGTATTACAGTGCAGGTGTCCGATGGCGCGCTGACCGACAGCACCAGCTTTAATGTCACCGTTGATCCGATCAACGATGCGCCGGTAATCAACGCCATCACGGCTAAAACACTCGACGAAGATGCCACACTGGACGTTACGCTAAGCGCCACCGATATCGACAGCGGCTCGTTAAATTACAGCATCACGGCCGCCACCGCAGAGCTGGGTGCCAGTATCAGCGGCACCACCTTAAGCATTACTCCGCAAGCCAATTACAACGGTACTGGCAGTATTACAGTGCAGGTGTCCGATGGCGCGCTGACCGACAGCACCAGCTTTAATGTCACCGTTGATCCGATCAACGATGCGCCGGTAATCAGCGCCATCACGGCTAAAACACTCGACGAAGATGCCACACTGGACGTTACGCTAAGCGCCACCGATATCGATAGCGGCTCGTTAAC
>NZ_JAOANI010000031.1:49059-114478 GCF_025318105.1 Thalassolituus pacificus | reverse complement strand
CAAGCCAATTACAACGGTACTGGCAGTATTACAGTGCAGGTGTCCGATGGCGTGCTGACCGACAGCACCAGCTTTAATGTCACCATTGATCCGGTCAACGATGCGCCGGTCTTTACCTCGGCCAGCAGCTTTAATACAGCTAATGACGCCGACCTGATAATTACCCTGACCGCCAGCGATATTGATACCGCCGGCGGCTCTCTGGTTTTCAGTCTGGTTAACGTTGACAGCGCTAAACTCAGCGGCAGCCTCAGTGGCAGCACTCTGACGCTGACACCGGTGGCCGGCACCAGTGGCACAACGACGGTTGATGTTGCTGTCAGCGATGGCGTCATCAGTACGCCGCAAAGTATCAGTGTGAATGTCCTTTCTGCCGCCAATCAGGCTCCGGTCTTCAACCCGCCCACGCCACTGACACTGCTGCAGGAAACCAGCACGGTTGTCACCCTGAGTGCCAGCGATGCCGATGGCAACAGTCTGACTTACAGCGTCGGCAGCGGTGTCAGCGGTGTCAGCGCCGCTGTCAGCGGCGATCAGCTCAGTATCAGTGCTGATACTGGCTTTACCGGTAATGCCAGTATTTCGCTCAGTGTCAGCGATGGTGTACTAAACGACAGTGCGATACTGGCCGTCACGGTACTGCCAAAATTCGAGCTACAGCAGGATGGTATAACGCTTGGTAACGGTGACAGTCTGAACGCTGCCCTGAATGCCTTGCCCCTGACACTCAGTGGTGGCGACGGACAGCTCAGCACCTCTCTGTTTTTTGATGGCAGCCAGCAGGACAGCCTGCTCAGTTATAATGCCACCACGCAAAGTTACAGCCTCGCCATGCCATCCAGCGGTGCCTTTGCTGGCACCTATACACTGTCAGTCACCGACGGTCATGGTTTCAGCGCCACCTATTACATCGAGCGGCCATTGCGGGTGACGACGAATGTCACCCCAACACTGGCATTGTCGGCCAGCCAGACGATCAGCGTTGAAGGCGCTCCGGCCGGTTCACTGCTGTCACTGAGCAGCAGCTCAGCCCAGGTCGCTTTCAGCGATGCCAGTGGCAATGCACTGACCACGACCAGTGCGCCTGATGATGCCGATCACTTTAATGCCGCCCGTGTGGTGCTGACATTCAATGCCGTCAGTCACAACAGTCAGCCGGTAATTACGGCATCCGCTACCAACCTGCCGGATGGTGAGTTACCCCTCGCATTGCAAGCTGGCCGAACCGTCTTAATTACCGTTACCGATCAGGATTCTCAGGCGGTGACAGGGGCAATCGCTGCCTTGAATGACAACCGTTTTGAACAATGGGGACTGCCATCTTCTGCCAGTGCCAACAGTAGCGGTGAAATCAGCCTGCAATTACCCGAAGAAAGCCTGCAGCTGAATCTCAGCGCGGAAGGTTACCTGGGGACAACACTGACTATTGATGATGCACAGTTGAGTGCAGAGGTAACCCTCACCGCACTGGATTCACCCTTCAGCCTCAATGGCATTGTGCAGGCCAGTGGTTTTGACTTCAGTACAGAATTACCGCAACTGACGCTACTGTTCAGTGACAACAGCAGTGAAGTGCTGACGCTGAACAGCATCAGCAGTACCTCCGCAAGTTACAACTGGCTGGGCGATCTGGCGGTAAAAACACCGCAAAGCTTACAAATCCGGCATAGCAATATCAGTCAGATAACGGCTAGTATTAATACCAATTTCAGCAGCCAGACAATTAATGTCACCCTGGTTGCCAGTGCCCCACAACCAACAACCGAAGTGATCGTTGTCAGCTCCGGTGGCTCATCCGGTGGTGGCGCACTCTGGTATTTATTATGGCTATGCCCAATAATCGCCATGAACCGGTTTATACGGGCAAACATCCGCTCCCGGAGTCTGTCCCCGGCAAAATAATCGACCGCAAAGCGGTTGCAGATAGCAAGGATGCTTACGTAGCTGTCTGTAATCAGGGAAGCGGCATATAAAAGATTCTCCTATGCTGCGTACTCGTGCTGTTACTTTTAATGTTGTTACCTTATTGCTGGCAGGCCTGATCAGCCTGCTATCCGTGTCTTTTTCCGCGACTGCCGCAGAAGCCATTCCGCAAGACAGTAACGTGCTTTATCTCACCAATGACACCCATCAGATAAGCAGCCAAGGCGCGTTGTATTACCTCGAAGATCCGCTGGCGCAATTATCTTTACCCTATGTTATTGAACAGAATATTCCTTTCCGACATTACCCCAAAGCCGCTTTCAATGAGGGCTTCACAGAATCCGCTTACTGGCTGAAGCTGACGGTTGATGCCAGCCTGAGCAATAAATCACGCTGGTTACTGGAAATTAATTACCCGCTTCTGGATGTTGTTAATGTGATTATCCAGGGGCCGGATGGCGCGCCGTTAAACCATTACGAACTGGGCGATCTGAACGAATTTTCACAACGCCCGGTCTCCCATCGCAACTTTGTTGTCCCTCTCGACTTTACCGACGTCAAACAGCAGGTGGTGTATCTCAATGTCCAGACGACCAGTTCATTGCAGGTGCCCATCAGCCTGTGGGAAATAACCCACTTTGTTGAAAAACGCAGCAACGAACAATATGGGCTGGGGCTGTATTACGGCATGATGCTGGTGATGTTTCTCTACAATTTCTTTTTGTGGCTGAGCATCCGCGATAATAACTACCTGCTGTATATCGGCTATATCGCCTCATTTTCTGCCTTGCAATTAGCCACCAGCGGTCTGGGTTATCAATTTATCTGGCCGCAATGGGTCTGGCTTGAACAGATGGCGGTACCACTGACCATTGGTTTGGTGGGGATATTCGGCAGTGCTTTCACCCGTGCTTTTTTACAAACCAAAGTGCATCACCGTCTGGCCGATATTGCGTTGCGGATATGCCTGCTGCTATCGGCCATGATCTGTCTGAGTGCATTGGTCTTTGATATTGCAACGGTGATGAGCAGCGGTAAATTTGTGGTGGTGATATTTCTTATTACCGTATTCTATTCGTCTGTTTCGTCACTGCTTAAAGGTCAGCATCAGGCCCGCTATTTCCTGATTGCCTGGGTATCGCTGATTGTTGGCGGTATGGTCACGATTTCCATGATGCTGGGCTATCTGCCGAATAATCTGTGGACGACTCATGCCAGTAAAATCGGCAGTGCACTGGAAATTGTGCTGTTGTCTTTTGCCCTTGCCGACCGTATTAAAATTCTTGAACGGGCAAAAAATCATGCCGAAGCGCTGGTGAAAAAAGAGCTGGAAGAACGCGCGGTACGGCTGGCCGAATCCAATCGTCTGAAAAATGATTTTCTGGCAACCATCAGTCACGAATTCCGCACCCCACTGAACGGCATTCTGGGCTCCCTGGAATTGGCCGCCGATGAGCATGGTAAGCCGCAGCTGAATTCACTTCAGGATGCCCGCAACAGCGCCAGAGATATGCTCGATCTGGTCGACAATGTACTGACCTACACCGAGCTGCAGGCCGGTAACCGCATCATGTCGCCGGAAACCATTGAACTGGCCCCCATGATCCGTAGTGCCGCTGACTATATCCGCCAGCAATGCCACAACAAGCATCTGACCTTTGAACTGGTGTTGCAGCCAGGATTACCGAACCATATCCGCGCCGATATTAAATGCATCCGTCATGCACTTAAGGCGCTGCTGGAAAATGCCGTTAAATTTACCCAGAAGGGTCAGATCCGCATAGAAGTTGGCGTCAGCCAGATGAACAACATGACCACGCTTGATATTCATATCCGCGATACCGGCATTGGTATGACGGCCGCTGAGCTCAGCCGTGTACAGGACTATTTTTATCAGGGGGATGGCTCTGATCAGCGCCGCTACCAGGGACTGGGGATCGGCTTATCGCTGGTACGCGCGGTATGTCATTGCATGAAAGGCCGTCTTGAAATTGACAGTGAAAAGCATCAGGGAACCGATGTTCACCTTCACCTGCCGGTACAGGCATTGGGCAGAAGCGAAGTACGGCTGATTAAAAACCGGGTCGAAGCCGTCGAAACCACACCAATCGAAAATATCCGTGGTCGGGCGTTAGTGGTGGAAGACAACACCATCAACCAGCGGGTACTGCACTCGATGCTCAGTCGTTTGCAACTGAAAGTGGATGTCGCTGACAACGGCGAGAAAGCGCTGGAGATGCTGAATTCAGAGCGAGCATACCGCTACGACATGGTCTTTATGGATTGCCAGATGCCAGTAATGGATGGCTTTGAAGCAACCCGTATTCTGCGGGCAAGCAACATCAGCGAACGACATTCACCGGTCATCGCCGTAACCGCCAACGCCATGTCCGGTGATCAGCAACGTTGTCTGGATGCAGGAATGAATGATTATCTGAGCAAACCCATCAGCCTTGAGCAAATCCGCCAGATCGTACAAAAATGGCTGCCTGCGGATGCCGGCCATGAAGATCCGACAACCGGGCGCTCGGCTGATCAGGCTTCGCAGCCACCTGCCGACCCTGAACGGCAAAAACCGGGCTGAACGTCGCCCGTCCGCCGGTGAATGGAGTCCGGTACATAGTACGGTGAATAGCTACAGTGGCCCCAGCAGCAGCTTCAGGCCAACAATCAGCGTGACCAACTCATACAGTCGCTTGATGGTCAGATTACCGGCCTGAATCGAAGAATGAGCCCCCAGGTAGCCTCCCACCAGAGAGCCGGCCACCAGCGCTGGAATCCATTGCCACTGAACGTCCGCCATCGCACTCATGGTGATCGCACCAGTGCCGTTCCAGCCCAACCCGACCGCAACCAGTGTCTGCGCCACCGCGGTTTTGTAATCAAGCCCAAACCAGTACACCAGCCAGAGGGTCACAAACAGTCCACTGCCGGCCGACAGCGCACCATTGGCAAACCCGATCAGTAACAGCACCAGCGCCCCCACCGCAAAACCCGCCGTGCTGCGGTTACGCCCGTTTTTATGTAAACCCAGCTGCGGCTTAAACCAGGAGTACAGTGCCAGCGATAAAGTCAGCAATCCCAGTGCAATCTCAGCCTGACGGGCCGGCACGTCGAGAATAAACAAGGCTCCAGCAATCACGCCGGGCACTCCGGCTGCGACAATCAACAGCAAAATCCGGCGATCAAGGTGATGCTCTCGCAGATGACGGGCGGTTGCACCAACGCCCAGCGCAACCGTCGCCACTTTGTGCGTGGCCAGCGCCAGCGGGAATGGCAGCCCCATAAAAATCAGAATCGGTAGCTGAATCAGTCCGGCACCACCACCGGCCAGCGCGGAAAACCAGTTCGCTACAATTGCAATCAGAAAAAGTGCCGTTTGTTCGATATAATCCATGCAGAGTTCATCTGGGGAAACTTATGAAATACGCTTTGTACTACTACGACGCCTGTCCATTCTGCCAGCGTGTGCTGCGTGCACTGCCCGGCGTAAAGGTCGAGGTCGAAAAACGCAATGTGCTGACCAATCAGGAATTCCGTAAACAACAATATGCGGCAACCGGCCGTACCACGGTGCCCTGCCTGCTGATTTCTGATAACGGCAAAGATACCTGGATGTTCGAATCCGCCGATATTATCCGCTTTTTACAAAGCCGCTGAACAAAGCAATCAGCCAAACCTGAGCGCTCAGCAAAACCGGCCGCAGACAATCACGCCGCGGCCGGTTAATGACACTGAACCACGCCCCTAACGGGACAGCAGAGCGCTCATCTGCGGATCAGCCATCAGGCGACGTACGGTTTCCACCACGGCCTGAGTCTGGGCATCCACTTCCACGTTGATACGATCACCCGCGCTTACCATGCCAAAGGTTGTGACATCACGGGTTTCAGGAATCAGGTGTACGCAAAAACGATCGTCGGTTACTTCAGCAATGGTCAGACTGCAGCCGTTCAGTGCGACATAGCCCTTATCCAGCAGGAAAGGTGAAAGATGCGCCGGGCGCTCCATCCATACCACCCGGTTATTGGCTGAATCATCGACGGCCAGCACAGCGACCTGATCCATGATATGGCCGGATAAAACGTGGCCGCCAATCTCGTCACCAAAGCGTGCTGCCCGCTCAATGTTCACCACACTGCCCGGCTGCAAATCCCCAAGATTCGTGACGTTAAGTGTCTGCCCTATGGCATCAAAGCTGACCTGTCCCTGCTCCAATGTACGCACGGTCAGGCAGGTGCCATTGATGGCAACGGATGCGCCAATTTGCAGCCCGGTCATAAGTTTTTCCGGGAATTCAAAAGTGAATGTGGCAAAATCTTCTTTGCGCTCCAGTCGCGCCACAGGCAATCTGGTTTGCACAATACCGGTGAACATCAGTCTCTCCAGCCAAGTCAGAAAAACGCATTATGCACTATACTCGCAGCAGTAGAAGGCATGATATTGAGCCGGTGTTTCTGAATAATCCGGCCCGGCAGAAAGCCGATGGTCAGAACGCCGTTTTCCGATAAAACGTTTTTCAGTAAGCCACGCGCCGGAAAAAGTCGGAGCAGGCCCAGTCATTCAGCGACTCCCAGAGACAGCAGGACACGGATTTGGACGTTAAAAAAACAGGATTAATTCTTTCCGGCGGCGGTGCCCGCGCGGCCTATCAGGTGGGCGTACTAAAAGCGATCCACAAGATTCTGCCAAAAGGCCACTACAACCCTTTTGATATTATTTCCGGCACTTCAGCCGGAGCGATTAATGGGGTGGCGCTGGCCAGTTATGCCGACAACTACCGCATAGGAATTAAACACCTCGAACGTATCTGGATGCACTTCAGTTGCGATCAGATATACCGTACCGATTTCTGGGGGGTGTCTGCCTCACTCGCGCGCCTGACCCGCAGCCTGGTGATTGGCCGGGGCTACAAAAACGACACAGTCTCGCTGCTCAATAATCAACCACTGCGCGAATTACTGCAGGAAGTGGTTAAGTTTGACAATATTCAGGGGGCCATCGACAGCGGTGCACTGCATGCCATTGCCGTCAACTGCTCCGGTCTGGAAAGCGGTGAATCGGTCAGTTTTTTTCAGGGTCATTACAGTATCAATAACTGGCAACGCCAGCGCCGCGTTGGCATCCGCAGCCGCATTTCGCTTGATCATCTGATGGCATCATCCGCCATCCCGATGATTTTTCCGTCGGTCAAAATTCATCGTGAATACTTTGCCGACGGTGCCGTACGCCAACTGGCACCACTCAGCCCGGCACTGCATCTGGGCGCAGAAAAAATCATGGTGATTGGTGTCAGTGGTATCGCTCACAAACGCAAAGAACGACCACAAAGCAGCTCTTACCCGTCGCCAGCCAAAATGATGGGACACATGCTGAATGCGGCTTTCCTCGACAGTATGGAAACCGATGTCGAACGGCTGCGCCGCATTAACCGGACCGTCGATAAGATTCCGGAATCGGTGCGCAAAAAAGAAGGCATGGAACTGAAATCCATCGAATTGCTGGAAATTAATCCAAGCCGTTCCATCGATGAACTCGCCGGTCAGCATGCCCATGAAATTCCACGGGCATTAAAACTGGCTCTGGGCGGCAGCGGCAATGCCAGCCAGAACGGCTCCGGTATTCTCAGCTATTTGCTGTTTTCCCGTGGTTTCTGCAAAAGCCTGATTGACCTCGGTTTTCAGGATGCCAACGAACGCGAAGATGAAATCCGCGCTTTTTTTGCCGACCATTTCCACGACTGACTCATGAAAATATCTGCCTATCAGCGCATCGTCGTTCTTACCGGAGCCGGTATCTCCGCCGAGTCCGGTATACGCACCTTCCGTGACGCCGGCGGACTGTGGGAAAACCACCGCCTGGAAGACGTCGCCACGCCGGAAGCCTTTGTCCGTGATCCGCAATTAGTGCAACGCTTTTATAATGACCGGCGGCGGCAACTGAAGGATGTCAGCCCCAACCCCGCTCACCTTGCTCTGGCCGCATTCGAACAGCAATTCAGCGGTGATTTTTTGCTGGTAACGCAAAACGTTGATGATCTTCATGACCGCGCAGGTAGTCGTAACCTGCTGCATATGCACGGTGAGCTGAATAAGGCCCGCTGCCTGCTGAGCGGCAATATTACCGAACACCAGGGCGATATCAGCGCCGATGTGCTCTGCCCCTGTTGCCAGCGTCCGAGCCTGCGGCCGCATATCGTGTGGTTTGGTGAAATGCCACTGTATATGGATGAGATCTGCGCCACGCTGGAGCAGTGTGACCTGTTTCTGAGTATTGGCACCTCAGGCCATGTCTACCCGGCAGCCGGTTTTGTCGAGGTCGCCCGCCAGGCCAGTGCGCATACCGTGGAAATCAACCTGGAACCTTCCAATACCGAAGATGCGTTTGCCGAACATCTGTACGGCCAGGCGAGCCAAACCCTGCCTCGTTTTTTACAGCAGTTGCTGTAATTCAACCGTCGCAATTACTCCCGGATTTACAACAAACTTCTCACAGATAGCTTAATTCAGCCTAATTAACGCACCATTGTCTTAAATTCAGGACGATTGGTTGCAAATATGGCGGCTGATGATAATCCACAAATTAGCCTAAAATCCGCCCCCAAACTGGCCAAACGGCGACGACAGGCCATGCTTAATGCCAGCACTCAACCGGGCGGCACCTGCCTGCCCGCTAACAGGAATTCCGCATGACATATTTATCCCGTTCTCAATGGCTGCTGCCCATCGTTGCCATCTTTCCCTTGCTTCTCAGTGCCTGCTCCCAACAGGAAGCCAGTGCAACAGCAACCGTTGTGCACCCGGCCAAAGTGTTTCAGATCAGCCCTGCCAGCCAGAGCATACTGCGACGTTTTCCGGCTCAGGTTCAGGCCGCTGAACGCGCCGCACTGGCTTTCCGCGTCAGCGGTGAACTGCTGACACTGCCGGCACAGGCCGGTAAAGAAGTGCGCCAGGGTGACGTACTGGCCCGGCTTGATCCTTCCGACTACCAACTGCGCGTGGATGACCGCAAAGCCCGCTATGAGCTGGCGCTGTCGCAGTTTCAGCGGGTAAAAGGCCTGTTTGAACTGGGACAGATTTCCCAGTCACAATTTGATCAGGCCAAAGCCGAGCTGGATATCAGCAAAGCGGCTCTGGCCACCGCCCGTACGGACCTGTCTTACACCACGTTAAAAGCGCCGTTCTCCGGCGTGATTGCCGAAGTGTATGCCGACAATCACCAACCGGTCGCTGGCGGTAAAACCCTGGTGATGCTGCAGGCCAAAGACCAGCTGGAAGTGCGTTTGCAGATTCCGGAAAACCTGATGGCGCATATCGCCAAAAAGGAAAACACCAGCTATCAACCGGATGTTGAATTCGAAGCGCTGCCAGGCAAACGCTTCCGTGCCAGCTATAAAGAACACACAGCCCAGGCCGATCCGGCGACCGGCAGCTTTACCATTACCCTGACCCTGCCACGGCCACCATCACTGAATTTATTACCGGGAATGACGGCCAGTGTCCATGTGGATCTGAGTCAGGTGCTGAGCGAGACCAATCCTAACCTGATCGTTCCGCCACAATCGGTATTTCAGAGCGAACAACAGGCCGATGGCAGCTCCCAGGCCATGGTCTGGATTGTGGGTGCCGACATGACCCTGCAGATGCGTGCAGTTGAAATCGGTCAGCTATCAACCGCAGGGCTGGAAATTACCCAGGGCTTACAACCGGGCGATACCATTCTGGCAGCAGGTGTTCATCAGGCCCATGAAGGGATGCGTATCCGTCCCTGGATTCAGGAACGGGGTCTTTAAGCATGAGTCAGCCACAAAACTCGGCCACGTATTTTATTAAGCACACCACAACCAGCTGGATGATGCTGGCCATTTTGCTCGTCGGCGGTGCCATCAGTTATTTGGGATTGGGGCGTTTGGAAGACCCGCAATTCACCATCAAAGAAGCCATGGTGATTACCTATTATCCCGGCGCCAGTGCGCTGCAGGTTGAAGAAGAAGTCACCGCCCCGCTGGAAAGCGCTATTCAGGCGCTGCCCTATATCAAACATGTGGATTCTATTTCCAAAGCCGGGTTTTCACAGGTACACCTGGTGATTAAACCTACCTATAAATCCCATGAGCTGGCGCAGATATGGGATGAATTACGCCGTAAAGTACACGACAAAACCCCATCCCTGCCACCCGGTGCCAATGCTCCGATTGTGATGGATGATTTTGGCGATGTGTATGGCGTGCTGCTGGCATTGTCAGGTAACGATTACAGCTACGAAGAGCTGAACGATTATGCCGATTACCTGAAACGTGAATTATCGACCCTTAATGGCATCGCCAAGGTCACCATCTCTGGCATCCAGCAGGAACAGGTATTTATTGATATTTCCCGCGAGCGGATGACTAACCTGGGGATTCCGTTATCACGCCTTTATCAGTTATTACAGACACAAAACACCGTACAGGATGCCGGCCATATACGCATCGGTGATGAATATATCCGCATTCACCCCACCGGCGAATTTCGTTCGGTACAGGAGCTTGGCGATTTACTGGTGAGTCAGGCCGGATCGGATAAGCTGATTTATCTGCGCGATATTGCCGATATATCCGAAGGCATTGCAGAAGTTCCGAGCCACCTGACTAACTACAACCGCATGCCGTCATTGCGCATAGGCATTGCTTTTAACAGTGGCGTTAACGTTGTTGCCGTGGGCGAAAAATTACGCCAGAAAATGAATGTGCTGGACGCCAACCGTCCGTTAGGCATTGAATTGCACACACTGTATGACCAACCGGCCGAAGTCGATGCTTCCTCCACCGGCTTTGTACTAAACCTGCTCGCCTCCATTCTTATTGTGATTATTGTTCTGCTCATTTTTATGGGCGTACGGGCCGGTATGATCATCGGCATCATTCTGCTACTGACCATTCTCGGAACCTTTATTGCTATGAAGGTGATGGATATTCAGCTGCACCGTATTTCGCTGGGTGCGCTGATTATTGCCCTCGGGATGCTGGTTGATAATGCCCTGGTAGTTACCGAAGGCATTATGGTGGGCATCAAGAAAGGCTTATCACGTACCCGCGCAGCCTACGATATCGTGCAACAAACTCAGTGGCCATTATTGGGTGCCACGGTGATTGCCGTTACCGCCTTTGCTCCCATTGGCTTATCGCCGGACTCGACCGGTGAATTTGTCGGTTCCTTGTTTTATGTGCTGTTAATTTCCCTGCTATTCAGCTGGATTACCGCCATCACCCTGACACCCTTTCTCTGTCATCTGCTGTTTAAGGAAGAAGAACAACCGGATGCGGAAAGCGACCCTTACCACGGTTTTCTCTACGATATTTATCGCACAACCCTGAGTCTGATTTTAGCGCGCCGAGGCACCACGATGGTGGTCATGGTCGTTGCCATGTTTATTGCGATTTACGGCTACAGCTTCGTTAAACAAAGCTTTTTCCCGCCCTCCAACACCCCGATGTTTCTGATTGATATCTGGCTCCCCGAAGGCTCTGATATCCGCGCAACACAACAACAGGCACTGGCGCTGGAAAATTACTTCCAGCAACAAGATGACGTTGAATTTACCTCCTCAACCGTCGGCCAGGGTGAGCAGCGCTTTATGCTGACCTACGCACCGGAGCGACAATACCGCGCCTATGCCCAGGTTATGGTACGCACCACGGAACGTGACCAGATTCCGGCCTTAATTGACCAGGCTCAGGAATGGGCCAAAAAAGAAATGCCGGATGCTTTTGTTAAATTCAAACGCCTGCAAATCGGCCCTGGCAGCGCCGCCAAAATTGAAGCCCGTTTTGCCGGCCCTGATCAGGAGCAATTACGCATTCTGGCCGAACAGGCGAAGAGCATCATGCGCGCTGATCCTGACACCGATAATATCCGCCATGACTGGCGTGAACGTGAAAAAGTGATTCGCCCGGTATTTAACGAAGACAACGCGCGCCGGGCCGGTATTTCCAAACAGGATATGGACGATCTGCTGCAGCTCAGTTTCTCCGGCAAGAGTATTGGCCTGTATCGTGAAGGCACCACGTTAAAACCCATCATCATGCGACCGCCCGCTTATGAGCGGCTTGATATTGATGGCCTCACCGATCTGCAGATCTGGAGCCCGGTCTTCAGTCGTTATATTCCCATTGGTCAGGTGGTCGAGCGCTTTGACGTGGTCTTTGAAGATCCGATCATTGCCCGGCGAGATCGCAAACGCACCATCCGCGTATTTGCTGATCCCGACCTGAATGCCGAGATCACCGCCGATGGCCTGTTCAAACGCCTGCGACCGCAGCTTGAAGCCATTCCTCTGCCGCCAGGCTATGAGCTGAGCTGGGGTGGCGAATATGAATCATCCAGCGAAGCCAAGCAGAGTTTGTTTGCCTCTCTGCCACTGGGCTACCTGCTGATGTTTATTATTACCGTACTGCTGTTTAACGAAATGCGCAGCGCACTGGTGATCTGGGCTTGTGTGCCGCTGGCCATTATTGGGGTCAGTGCCGGGATGCTGATGCTGGGAGCCGAATTTGGCTTTATGGCGCTGCTCGGCTTCCTCAGCCTGTCGGGGATGATCATTAAAAATGGCATCGTGCTGGTTGATCAGATCCGTCTGGAACTGAGCGAAGGGCGTGAATCGTACGATGCGGTGTTCCATGCTTCTGTCAGCCGCCTGCGGCCAGTGACAATGGCAGCACTGACCACCATCCTCGGCATGTTACCGCTGTTGTTTGACCCCTTCTTCAGCGCCATGGCGGTAGTGATCAGTTTTGGCCTTGGCTTCGCCACCGTGCTGACTCTAGGAGTTGTGCCAGTGTTGTACGCCATGAGTCATGGCATTAAAGCCCCGGTTAAACACTGATTAGCCAGCAGCTATAAAAAAACCTCCGCACGGAGGTTTTTTATGGACCGCACACCAGGGCCTGTCGATGCTAATCAAACAGGCCCCAGACTTGCAGAAAGATCACTCACTGCCCGGCTGAAACAAACGCTCCATTTCAGAGATTCCCTCTAACTCCATCAATAATTGTTGCCGTTCACTCTGGGCAACGGCCAACCAGCTACGGTTGCTAAGGCCACCGACAAGCGCATAGAGAAAATTCAGACTGGGCTTTACCCTGCTCTCTGCAATCGCTGACTGTTGCAGCTGATAAAATGCCGCAACAGCACCATACTCGCGTAACTGCTGAACGCTTGTAATCCCTATCCTGGCCAGCGACTCTTCGCTTTTTATGCCCAGACCGGGTAAATCACGGATACGCCCTGCCATATCAATCTATCTGCCTGTTTCGAAAGTCAGCCTGCATTTAAACAAAAAAGCCGCAGGTTTCCCCGCGGCTTTTCTTTTCCAGACTGAGGTAATCAGTCTTCGCTGGTCGATACAATTTTATGAATCGACAGGTCAGCACCGTTAAACTCTTCTTCTTCGTCAAGACGAAGACCGGAGACGGCTTTAACGATACCGTACACCAGGAAGCCGCCAATCAGGGCAACCAGAATACCGGCCAGTGTACCGATCAATTGTGACATAAAGGTCACGCCACCCAGTCCGCCGAACGCTTCGCTACCGAAAACACCGGCCGCAATACCACCCCAGGCGCCACACAAACCATGCAGCGGCCAGACACCCAACACGTCATCAAATTTAGGGAATTTATTCTGCGCCAGGGTGAACACGAAGACGAACAGAGCACCCGCTACGCCGCCCACCAACAAAGCACCAATCGGATGCATCAGGTCAGAACCGGCACATACGGCCACCAGCCCCGCCAGCGGACCGTTATGAATAAAGCCCGGGTCTTTTTTGCCGACAATCATGGCAACCACGGTGCCGCCAACCATTGCCATCAGGCTGTTGACCGCCACCAGACCGGAAATGCCATCCAGCGTCTGGGCAGACATCACGTTAAAGCCGAACCAGCCCACCGCCAGAATCCACGCGCCCAGCGCCAGGAACGGAATATTGGAGGGTGCAAAGGCAACCACACGGCCATCGCGGTAACGGCCACGACGGGAGCCCAGCAGTACGACAGCGCCAAAAGCTATCCAGCCACCAACCGCATGCACAACAACCGATCCGGCAAAGTCATGGAACGGTGCCCCAAAGCTGCTTTCCAGCCAGCCCTGGAAGCCGTAATTACCGTTCCAGATCATGCCTTCAAAGAACGGATATACGAAAGCTACCGTCAGCGCGGAGGCAATCAGAACCGGGTAAAACTTTGCACGCTCGGCAATACCACCAGACACAATGGCCGGAATCGCGGCGGCAAAGGTCAGCAGGAAGAAAAACTTCACTAAGTCGTAGCCGTTGTTGGCAACCAGATCTTTAGCGCCGGTGAAGAAATCGACACCGTAAGCAATCTGATAACCGATGAAAAAATACGCCAGTGTTGATACACCAAAATCGGTGATGATTTTTACCAGAGCATTGACCTGGTTTTTATGGCGTACGGTACCGACTTCGAGAAAGGCGAAGCCCGCGTGCATGGCCAGTACCATAATGGCACCAAGCAAAATAAACATGGTGTTGGCGCTTTGCATCAAAGTCTCAACGGCGCTGTTGATGCTGTTAACGTCAATAGTTTCCACGCTGTGTCCTCATTTTAATTCGCTGGATTCTTGCTGATAAAAACGGCGCGCTCAGATCAGTGGATCAGCAACCTGCGTTGCGATGCTTCATGAGAGTGCCGGCCGGAAAGCCACACACCAGACTGGTGCGCGAACATCCAATAAGACTGAGTTTTAGCAGATTCCGTACCAACTTTGTCAGCATTGCCTGACAAAGCGATTACGAATTGTGAGGTTTGCGCACGTATTCAGCACTAACGCGCCCTGAATACGTGCGCAGCCATTCAGACAGAATGCGTAATATGAAAGCAGTGGTGAATATTCGGGCGGCGACCATAATCAAATGGCACCGATTTTGCGCTTACATCTTTGATTGTGAACTGTTTTAGTGCATCCATATCCAGATCGAAGCGGCGCAGGTTATTCGAGAAAATCAGCAATCCGCCCGGATTCAGACAGCGCATGGCCTGTTCGACCAACATCACATGGTCACGCTGAATATCCAGTACCCCTTCCATGCGCTTAGAGTTAGAGAACGTCGGCGGGTCCATAAAGATCAGGTCATAGCGTTCGTTGCAGTCGCGCAACCACTGGATGCAGTCGGCCTGCACAAAGACGTGTTGTTCAGCCTTCAGACCATTCAGCTCAAAGTTCTCTTTGCCCCAGTTGAGGTAGGTGCGCGACATATCAACGCTGGTGCAATGCGCTCCGGCCACCGCCGCGTGCACACTGGCGGTGGCGGTATAACAGAACAGATTCAGGAAGCGCTTGCCAGAAGCCAGCCCGGCAATCTGCAAGCGGGTCGGACGGTGATCCAGAAACAGTCCGGTATCAAGATAATCTTTCAGGTTAACCAACACCTGCACATTACCTTCACGTACCGGCATAAACCGCTGTTCGGTGTTCTGCTTCTCGTACTGGCGTTTACCGGCCTGACGCTCACGGCGTTTCAGCACAATCTGTTGTGCGGGAATACCGGTGACTTCCGGTAAAACAGCCAGCACATCCAGCAAACGACGCTCAGCTTTGGTTTCATCGATGGATTTTGGCGGCACATATTCCTGCACGTGCAGCCAGTCACCATAAAGGTCGACCGCAACGGCATACTCAGGCAGATCAGCATCGTACAGGCGATAGCATTCTACGTTTTCACGTTTGGCCCATTTCTGCAGCGGCTTCATGTTCTTTTTCAGTCGGTTGGCAAAGGCTTCCACCGGGCCACGGATCATACTGCCCTGCGGTTGCGCCGAACGCTCATCCGCTGCGCCGAACATCAGCAGGCGGGTCGCAATCTGGCCGTTCATCAGGCGATATTGCTTATCCAGCGGCCGCCGGATGCTCTTAGCCAGGTCGGTATTGCCGGTAAACACCGCCAACGGCCACTCTGGCAGACGCATGGTGGCATCATGAAATTGCTGATACAGCGGTGCCAGTTGTGGCAGCTCACTCAGACGCTCACCGTAAGGCGGGTTACACACCACCAGGCCACCCTGCTCGACAACTTCATTCTGTACCCGCAACTGTTCAATGGAACGGCGTTCCAGATGAACTTTGCCTGCCAGCGGCGAGCGACTCAGGTTCTGAGTTGCCGCGCTCAGCTGGTCAGCATCGATATCAAAGCCATAGAGGCGGCTGGTCATGGCGTTTAAGCCGTCCGTACGACGCTGGCGTGCCTGCTCAACCTCGGCCAGCCACAGCGGCCGGGCATGGCCCAGCCAGCCTTCAAAGCCCCATTTCTGACGGTTCAGACCCGGCGCAATATCTGCCGCCATCATGCCGGCTTCAATCAGCAAGGTGCCGGAACCACACATAGGATCAATCAGGTGTTTTCCTTCCGCTGCCAGTGCCGGCCAACCGGCCCGCACCAGCACAGCGGCGGCCAGGTTTTCTTTTAACGGCGCTTTACCCGGCTGCAGACGGTAGCCACGGCGGTGCAGGCTGTCGCCGCTGAAGTTGTAATAGAGGTTGAGCTTGCCTTTGCGCAGCTGCGCTTCGATGCGTACATCTCCGTCTTTATCGACCGATGGACGGGCTCCGGTATCGTCACGGAAACGGTCAACGATGGCGTCTTTGATCTTCTGTGCGCCAAACTGCGTGTTGTTGAGATAGTCCGTGCGGCCATGGAAATCGATGCGGAACGTCGTCCCCACCGCGAAGATCGAAGGCCATTCGACTGAACGCGCCGCTTCGTACATTTCGTCGACATTGTCTACCTGACTTTCCTGCAATGGCAGCAGCAGACGACTCGCCAACCGGCTCCATAAACAAAAGCGATAGGCCAGCGTTAAGTCGCCGCGCCAGATCACACCGAGGTGTGTTTCACGTTCAACTTCACCGCCCAAGTGCCTGATTTCATCCGCTAACAGGGATTCGACCCCTTTCGGACAAGCGGCCAGCCAGGTCATGGTTGTTACTGTTGTTTCATTTTGCATGCTGATAAAACCCGTTTCGTCAAATAGCCTGTGGCTGTAAGAATAGTGACGCTTAGAAGTAATAAATAATTAACATTACTCACCGGCCTGAGGTACAACAGGGGTTCGGTCAGTGATTCAACCAGTTGTTCTGGCCGTCGAGCAAATAACTTTAGCGAGGAAGCTTTCTATGAAAAAACAGAAACGCGACATGCAGGAAAGAGCTTTTGCACGTGGTTATCGCGCTGGCGTTGAGCGCCGTTCAAAAGATCTTGCACCCATAGGACCACAACGAGACTCCTGGCTTGCAGGTTGGCGCTCCGGTCGTGCCGATCACTGGGATGGTTACACCGGCGTTTCTGGCATTCATAAAATGGCCGTATGACGTTCTTCAGGGCTTAACGCCCGTTGTGCACGCTTCCTCTTCAGGGAAGCAAAGCCCTGCCATGAGCAGGGCTTTTTTATGCAAACATACATCCGCCGGGCGCTATCAGCCCTGTGTGCGTAAATCTGCCAGTGCATCCACCGCTTCGCGGATTAACTCAGGACCACGGTAAATAAAGCCGGAGTAAATCTGTACCAGCGAAGCACCCGCCTTTATTTTTTCAGCCGCACCTTCGCCATCCAGAATGCCACCCACACCCATCACCGGCAGCTTACCCGCCAGTGCCTGACACAGATGCTCAACGGTTTCAGTGGCCAGATCTTCCAGTGGTGCGCCACTCAGGCCACCGGCTTCGTTACCGAAACGCAGACCCTGAACGCCTTCGCGCGACAACGTGGTATTGGTGGCAATCACGCCGTCAATACCACTGTTGATGAACGTTTCTGCCACCAGCGCTACATCGTCTTCTTCCATATCCGGGGCGATTTTGACGAACACCGGCTTGTAACCGAATTCTTTGGCCAGCTCCAGCTGGCGCGCTTTGATGGGCTCCAGCAAGTGTTTCAGCGAATCGCCAAACTGCAGGGTACGCAGCCCCGGCGTATTCGGAGAGGAGATATTCACCGTAATGTAAGTGGCATGCTCGTATACCTTGTCGAGGCAGATCAGGTAATCCGAGGTGGCATTTTCCACTGCGGTATCAAAGTTTTTACCGATATTAATGCCCAGCACACCACGATATTTAGCCGCTTTTACCCGCTCAACCAGATGATCAACCCCTTTATTGTTGAATCCCATGCGGTTGATGATGGCCTGACGCTCCGGAATACGGAACAGACGCGGCTTAGGATTACCCGGTTGTGGACGCGGTGTAACGGTGCCAATCTCAATAAAACCAAAGCCTAAACGGGCAAAGGCATCGATATAGTCACCGTTTTTATCCAGACCCGCCGCTAAACCCACCGGGTTGGGAAATTCAATCCCGGCGACGGTGGTTGGCAGCGCTGCCACCTGGGGCGCAAGAAACTGCAGCAGTCCAAGGCGTTCGGTAGCCCCCAGCATATCCAATCCCAGTTCGTGGGAAGTTTCACCGTTCAGACGAAACATCAGGGAGCGACTCAGAGCATACCAATCCATAACAGACCTCAGTTGATAAAGCGGGTGGCAAAACGGTCGGCATTATATGTCAGTACGTCGGCGCTGTAGACGATTTAGCGCAAAAAAACGTGTTGTACGGTGAAAGTCAGGCTCCCAGGCGCACGATGCGCTGAAATTTGCCCTGATCATCGAATTCAATGGCAAAACGGCCATAAATGCCTTCATGCTGCACCACCTGTTGCAGCACATTGGCAGGGAAACGAATAGTGCGCCCATCCAGCGCCTGCGCCACCACCTGCTTCACCTGGCCACGGTAAAAGCGTTGATACTCCTGCGCGGAAATCGCCAGATTCAATTCAATACGCTGCATGATTATTCCTGTATCGCCTCCGCACGACGGGCTTCCGTCAGTTGAGGCTGTGGCTGCTGCCGCCAGAACTCCAGCTGTTGACGCAATTCACGAATCCGCTCCAGCACGCCCTGGGGTAATCGCACTTCCTGCATAAAAGCGCGCTGCGCCAGAATCACTTCCGGTTGCAGGTAGTCCGGTAAAACCCGCAAGCCGGAACGGTTAAGCACCCGTTCCTGCCACCGGCCATAGGTGTTCTGCGGCAACGACTGTGGCGTACAGACCGGCTGATAACGCAGCACCTGCCGCAGCATGTCCAAACTGCGGAACGCTGAGCAATTCACGCTTTCGTTCCAGGCAGAATCCACATAGCCCTGAAAATGAAATGCCTCGGCCAGCTGCCAGCGCTGATCTTCACAACGCACATAAGGCGCAACCTCAAGGCCGGTTAATGGATCCGGATAGTTTGCCAGAATACGGTTCCAGAAACGCAGGCCGTTCAGGTTTGCAGCCAGATCGGCAAAAGAAAAAACGCCGGTAGTCTGTGCACCAAAATATAAAGATTCTGACCATTCACCAAACAACAGCGCCTCTTCGACCGTATCACGCAGCTGATCGGTAACTTCAAAATAGCTGTAGCCTTCGGTAAAAAAATGCCCCAGTTTATCACTGCCGATTTCCACGCCATTCACCCGGATAACCGCCGCCACCCGCTCGCTTAACACCAGCGAAGGTGATTGCTGCCAGATGAAATCCCGATACACCGAGGCGCGGAACGGAACGCTGTGCCGACTGATCTGCGGATGCTCTTCGGCAAAGGTTTCGAGCTGGCCAATGACTGGACGGGCGAGTTCCCAGGCCAGAGCGTCGTACAGGCGCTCCTCTTCACAAGCGGGGTATTCCAGACCCGACTGGGAGCGTAACTGCGGGGGTTTAATCACCGGGCGGTTTGCCATCGTAATGGCCAGTTGCAGGCGGCGATTAACCTCCTGCTCCAATAAGGGTGTGGCATCCGCCAATGGCGGCATTAACGCTGAATGGCCGCTGAACTGATCCACTTCTGCGGCCAATACCGACAAAGACGCTATCCCTGAAAAGCTGATCAACCATAAAAAACGGAAGAGAAAATGCCGGGCGGCCAACAATGATTTCACCATGACACAAAAAGTAACGGCAGAATCATAAAGCTTTCTGCCGTTACTCACTACACGAGCGCACTTCTGAGGAATTCAGCACCCGCTTCGGTTTACTGCAAAATGTGGTTAAAGAGGCTCCCCTTCAACACAAGGGCGCTGGTGGCGACTGGCCTGAGCCAAATCCAGCAGTTCCCGTAAGGCAACAGACAGCATGGTAAACTCCAGCGTATCCGCCGCTTTCAGCTCATTCAGCATGTTCGCCCAGCGAGCCACCAGTGAAGCATACTCTTCCTCCCACTGAGCAATCGAATCGGCCAGCGATACACCATCTTCCTGCGCACCGAGAATACCGACGGTCAGAGCCCTTTGCTGCCAATCGAGATCATCACGCAACGTTTCCCGAGCCAGTGCTTCCCAATGGCTGTTGGATGGCAGCGCATTCACCTGCTGGATAAACCAGTTCAGCGATAAGTGCTCACCCATTTCAAAATAGGCTTCTGCAACCTGACGGATGTCGCGGCCGGTTTGAGCGGCGGCTTCAATAATACCCAGCGCAGAATACAGATTGGCTGCCCCCGCGGTTAACGCCGCCAGTGCTTCCGGCACGCCAGCTTCAACGCGGCGGTTATACACTTCCTGCCAACGCTCCAGCGCCGAACCTTTAAGGGTTCGGCCCAGCTCGGCGGCGATGCTCTGTACCGCCGGTTTAAAACGCGCGACCTCCGCGCCGATATCAATTTTGGCGCGACGGTTACGTAAAAACCAACGGCTGGCGCGACGCACCAGACGCATCAGATCGGCCATCATATCTTCCTGCTCGGCCGTGCTGATGTGATAATCCATCGCCGTAATCGCCTGCCAATGTTCCGGCAAAGCAAAAATATCGCGGGCAGTAATATACGAGCGGGCAATATCACTCATATTCGCGCCGGTTGAATCGTGCAGACGGTTAACGAACGTTATCCCCATGTAATTGACCATATCGTTGGCCAGCTGCGTGGCGATAATCTCCCGGCGCAAGCGATGATGACTCAGCGGTTCCGCGAAGCGTTCACAGAAAGCGTTTGGAAAGGCGGTATGTAAAATACTGGCCACGTATTCATCGTCATAAATATCGGGATGGTTCAGCTGTTCTTTTAAATCGGCCTTGGTGTAAGAAATCAACACCGCCAGCTCCGGACGGGTCAGCCCCTGACTGGCCGCTCGACGCTCCATTAAGACTTCTTCGTTGGGCAAAAACTCAAGTGCTCTGTTGAGTTTGCCGTGGCTTTCATATTCCCGCATCAGACGCACATATTCATCTAAGCGTACTTTACAATCACGGTATGCCAGCGCGATTGCCTGGGTCTGGCGGTAGTTATTATTCAGCACCAGCCGGGCAACATCGTCGGTCTGTTGCATAAATATTTCGTTACGTTGTTTGCGCGTCAGATCACCACTGTCGAGTACTTCGTTAAGCATAATTTTGATATTCACTTCGTGGTCGGAGCAATCCACACCACCGGCGTTATCAATAAAATCGGTGTATGACGCCCCGCCCTTCAGGCCGTATTCAACACGACCTAACTGAGTCATCCCCAGATTACCGCCCTCGCCGATGACCTTAGCCCGAACTTCTTTACCGTTAATGCGCAGGCCATCATTGGCTTTATCACCCACCTGAGAATGACGCTCGGCTGAAGATTTAATATAAGTACCGATCCCACCATTCCAGATCAGATCAACCGGGGCGCGTAAAATGGCTTTGATTAAATCATTGGGTGGCAAACGGTCTTCAACAATGCCAAAGCGCTGCTTCATCTCCAGAGAAACCGGCACACTCTTGGCCGAACGCAGAAAAATTCCACCGCCTTTGGATATCAGTTCTTTGTTGTAATCATCCCAGCTGGAACGTGGCAGCTCGAACAGCCGCTTCCGCTCTACAAAGCTGCGTGCGGCATCCGGGTTAGGGTCAACAAAGATATGCATATGGTTAAACGCGGACACCAGGCAAATATGCTCGGATAACAGCATGCCGTTACCAAAGACATCTCCGGCCATATCACCGATACCGACCACGCTGAAATCCGTTTCCTGAATATTAATCCCCTGCTCACGGAAATGCCGTTGCACGGATACCCAGGCTCCACGGGCAGTAATGCCCATTTTTTTATGGTCATAACCAATCGAACCACCGGAAGCAAAAGCATCGCCCATCCAGAAACCACGGGTTACCGCAATTTCGTTGGCAATATCGGAGAATGTCGCCGTGCCTTTGTCAGCCGCAACCACCAGGTAGGGATCATCATCATCGTGACGAATCACATTCTGCGGCGGTACAACCTGCCCTTCGACCAGATTATCGGTTACGTCCAGCAAGGCACTGATAAACGTCTGATAGCTGGCAATCCCTTCTGCCATAAACGCATCGCGGCCGCCGTCTTTGGGCAGGCACTTGGCAATAAAACCGCCTTTGGCACCCACCGGTACGATGACCGCATTTTTAACCTGCTGGGCTTTTACCAGTCCCAGCACCTCAGTGCGGAAATCATCACTGCGATCCGACCAGCGCAAGCCACCACGGGCCACCCGGCCACCCCGCAGATGCACACCTTCGACACGAGGTGAGTAGACAAATATTTCAAACATGGGGCGCGGCAAAGGCATATCGCTGATCGCCGCCGGATTCATTTTCAACGACAGGTAGGATTTGCTTTGGCTGTGGTCATCCAGCTGGAAAAAGTTGGTACGTAAGGTTGCCTTAATCAAATCAATGTAGCGGCGGATGGTGCGGTCTTCATTCAGTTGGTCAACACCATCCAGTGCTTCGATCAATTGCTGCTCACATTGACTGATATCGTCATCGCGCTGTTCCAGCGAGCGATCCTGTAAACCGAAGCGCAGATGAAACATGTGCACCAGCTTGGCGCTGATATCAATATAGCGGCACAGGGTCTCGGCGATGTAGCTTTCGGAAATGCCAAAGCGGATTTGCTTCATATAGCGGGCATAAGCACGCAGTATAGAGATATCTTTCCAGCTTAACTGTCCGCCCAACACTAAACGGTTAAAGCCATCATTCTCAGCCTGACCTTCCCATACGGCGCGGAAAGAATCCTGAAACAAGCCTTTCACTGCGGCAATATTAATGCTGTCCGATAAGGTATAACGCAGCAGGAAATTATGAATCCAGATGCGTTCGCCATCGGCACAGATAATTTCGTAAGGGTGCTCGCCCATCACCCGCAACCCAAGATTCTCCAACACCGGAATAACATCAGACAGTGGCAGAATGGTCTTGCGGTTAAACAGTTTAAAACGCAGTTCGTTATCACCTTCTTCCAGTTCACGATAAAAACTCATCGCCAACTGGCCGTCCCCCTGCTCGCACAGGTGCTCCATATGCTGTACATCCACCACCGCAGTACGGGCACTGAAGCTTTCGCGATAACCGGCCGGAAAGGCATCACGATAACGGTGAAACTGGTGATTCCCTTTTTCTTCTCCCGCCTGCTCAATAAGTGCATCATGCAGATCGTCCTGCCAGGAACGGGCAACCTGCCGGATTTTTCTGGCAACGGCCTGTTCATCAAAGACCACCGGTTTATCGGGATTAAGACGCAAGGTGTACTGCGTTCGGGCCAGAATGGATTCAGAAAAATAGGTATTAAATTCAATATCCAGCGGTGAAAACTCGGCGGTTAAAACCGCTTCAATCCGCTGGCGCAGTTCGGTGTTATAGATATCCCGTGGCACATAGGCCAGACAGGACACAAATTTACTGTAGGAGTCTTTACGCAGATACACCCGCGTCTGGCGGCGTTCCTGAATATTCAGAATGCTCAGCGAGGTTCGGTGCAATTGCTCCGCGGTGGATTGGAACAGCTCGTCGCGCGGATACACTTCCAGAATACGGTTCAGTTCTTTACCACTGTGACTCGCCGGATTGAAGTCCGCCATTTTCCGCACTTCGTTCAGCTTCTCACGCACCAGCGGAATATTATTCGGTGTTTCAATATATACCATCGAGGTATACAGCCCCATAAAGCGCACACCGCCGGTGACTTCGCCCTCTTTATTAAAGAATTTAACCACCACATAATCCGGATAAGCCGGACGATGCACCCGGCTTCGGCTGCCGGATTTCATAAAACTGACGATCTGCTGATTGGTGATAAAATCACGCACTTCGTCTTCCAGATCACGTAACAATAAACGATCACGACTGGCTTTATTGTAATTAAACAGCCCCAGATCCTGCGTACTGTCGCGCACGACGTACTGCTCTTTACCTTCACTTTCTATATGAAATTCATCGCAGGCCAGAAAAGTAAAATGGTTACTGATCAGCCAGCGTAAAAACTCCTGGGCTTCTTTATAGTCCGCCGCACGGTCTTTATGATGAGGTTTACTCAGACGGGCAAGGGTGGTTTCTGCTTTTTTGACGATGGTCGGAAAATCATTAACGCAGGCGTTTACTTCGGCAATAATTTCCAGCAGCTCTTCCGTCAGGGATTGCAGTAATGCCGTATCGGAATGATGGTCAAACTCTATATAAATAATGGCTTCAGCCGTTGTTCCTTTATCGTCTTTGTGCCAGTCGTTTTCCGTTTTCAGCTGGTGTTTTTTATCACGCTGAGCGTTCAGTACGCAGTAATGAATCGAATGCAATGACAACTGCCGGGCATTCAGTTGCATGCGCACCGAATCAACCAGAAATGGCATATCATCGCAGACAATTTCTACCACCGTATGAATCGACTGCCAGCCATGATTTTCGTAATCAGGATTAAACACCCGCACCTTAGGCTGATGCGGTTTACGCTGTTGAATAAACTGCCAACAGGACAGTGTTGCACCATAAACATCTTCTACCGAACGAGCCAGCAGCTCATCCGCGGGGGCCCCTGAAAAATACAAATCGGCAAAGCGTTGCAGTACAGCCGCCTGCTCGTTATGGTTACGTTCCTTAATAAGGGTGTGCAAAGCAGTTAGCATAGTGGTATCCGTATTGAGCCCTGATAACGCCTAAGCTTAGATCATTTCGCCACCAGCGCGGTCTCCACACCGAATTAAGCAGCACGGTGAACTTTCTCCAACGCAACCAATCAGAGCCATTGACCAAATGCTTTGAGTCTCTAAAATCCGAATCAAATCAACGCTCTGGGATAAAAAGAAGATGACTGAACAACAGGGTTTTGCGCGCTTAAAAGAAGCACTGCAACAACAGATTATTGGCCAGCCGCATCTTGTTGAACGCTTGTTAATTTGTTTATTAAGTGATGGCCACTTACTGGTTGAAGGCGCTCCCGGTCTGGCCAAAACCAAAGCCATCAACGCACTGGCTGATCGCATTGAAGGGGATTTCAAGCGCATTCAGTTCACCCCCGATCTGCTGCCCGGCGATATTACCGGTACCGAAATTTACCGCCCGCAACAACAGACCTTTGATTTTCAGGCCGGGCCCATTTTTCACAACCTGATCCTGGCCGACGAAATAAACCGTGCTCCCGCCAAAGTGCAGAGCGCCTTGCTTGAAGCCATGGCCGAGCGTCAGGTGACGGTTGGCGGAGTAACCCGTCCGCTGTCGTCCTTATTTATGGTCATGGCCACGCAAAACCCCATTGAGCAGGAAGGCACCTACCCATTGCCGGAAGCTCAGCTCGACCGTTTTGTCATGCACGTGGTGATTGATTACCCGGACAGCGAAGCCGAGCAGAAAATTCTGCGCCTGGCCCGTGGCGAAGCCATGCAGCAACACAGCAGTGAAGTGGTCAAGCTGTCGCAGGAGATGGTGTTCGCTGCCCGCCAGCAGGTGCTGAATCTGCATATGAGCGATGCCGTTGAGCAATACCTGGTACAGCTGGTCATGGCCAGCCGCCGCCCGGAGCATTACGGTAAAGACCTCGCCAGCTGGATCGAATACGGTGCCAGCCCGCGCGGTACTATTGCCCTCGACCGCTGCGCCCGTGCCCACGCCTGGCTGAACGGACGCGATTACGTCAGCCCTGACGATGTACAGGCCGTGGCCCACGATGTGCTGCGTCACCGCCTGCTGCTCAGCTTTGAAGCCGAAGCCTCGGGTATGACGGTGAACAAAGTCATTAATGAACTGCTGCAACGGGTACCGGTTGTTTAATGGTGCAGGACGTATTTTCGCAGCGTCAGCAGACGCAGGCGGCCGCGCTGCACAGTGGCCAGTTTTCGGCCGGAGCAGAAATTTTGCCGGCCAACCTGGTTCAGCTGCGCACGCTGGCACGCCAGTTACCGCTGCATAAACAGAAAAAAGTGCTGAATGATCTGGCTGGCAGTCATGCTTCGGCGATCCGTGGCCGTGGTCTGGATTACGCCGAAGTGCGTGAATATCAGGCCGGTGATGATATCCGCGCGATGGACTGGCGCGTGACGGCGCGCACCGGTGATGCGCATGTCAAAGTGTTCCGCGAAGAAAAAGAACGGCCGGTCCTGCTGGTCTGTGATTTGCGCGCCGGCATGCGCTTTGGCAGCCGCCGGGCACTGAAGCAGGTGGTTGCTGCCGACCTCACCGCGCTGTTTGCCTGGGCCGCCCTTGAGCACGGTGACCGCATTGGTGCCCTGCTGTTTAACGATGAACAGGAAACCGATTTGCGCCCCAAAACCGGCCGCAAACAGGTACTGCAGTTATTAAGCGAATTACCGGCACTGCCCGCGTCAGCGGCGGTTGAACCACAACAGCGCATGCAGCAGATATGTCGTCATCTGCGCCGCATTGCCCGCCCCGGCAGCGCCATTTATTTTATCAGTGACTGGGCAGGCTTTGATGCCGAGTGCGAACAACAACTGCACGCAGTGACCCGCCATTGCGATCTGGTTGCCATCCATATTTCCGATCCGCTGGAAGCCGAATTACCACCGCCGGGTCTCTATACCCTGAGCGACGGTCAGCAGCGTTTATCCCTCGACAGCACCACCAGCGCTCAGCGCCACGATTACCACCAGGCTTTCAGCGATCGCCTGTCACTGCTGCAACAACAGCTGCAACGCATAAAAGTACCCCTGATCACGCTGAGCACCAGCGACGCCGATCCGCTGCCGTTACTGCGTCAGGGATTAGGGCTGGGCATGCTCAGCCGGGCCAGCGGAGGGAAGCGCGGAGCATGAAACCACAAGCCGAATCCCTGCCACTGTACGATATTCATCTGCCCGACCCGGTCAGTGCCTGGCCACCCGCTCCCGGATGGTGGTTGCTGCTCGCCGTGGTGATTATTGCCGTGCTCGTCGCGGCATTCTGGTGGCGACGGCAATACCAGCAACAACAGCGCCGGCGCGATTGTCTGCAGCAACTGCAACACCTGCGCTCCCATTTTGATAAAACCGATGCTCAGGCCTGCGCACAGATTAATGAGATTCTTAAGCTGTATTGCCAGCAACACTTTCCAGCCGCTATCGCGCTGCATGGTCAGGCCTGGATCGAATTTCTTAACCACAGCACAAAAACACCGCTGTTCAGCAACCAAAGCGCGCGGGCTCTGGCCGAGGCGCCTTATGCACCCGACCGCGCCGACTGGCGTCAGCACTATGGTGATCTGAACGACCTGCTGGCACTGGCACAACGCTGGCTAAAAAGCGCGCAAACACCACAGACACAGCTAAAAGCACAACAGCAACAAGCAACAACAACGGAGGCCAACTGATGGAGTTTCACTGGCCCTGGGCTTTTTTCCTGTTACCGCTGCCATGGATCATCCGTGCTTTTTTACCGCCGTTGAAAATGGAACAGGCGGCACTGAAAGTTCCGTCGCTCAGCCCCTGGCAACTGAGCAAAAACACCCGCAGCAAGCGGCAAACCACCAATAACCTGAGTGGCTGGCTGCTGCCACTGACGTTATGGATTGCGCTGGTCGGTGCGCTGGCACGCCCATATCAGATGGGCGAAATCGTACAAATGCCGGTCTCCGGCCGTGACCTGATGCTGGCGGTGGATATTTCCCAGAGTATGGAAATTGAAGACATGCGCCTGAACAATAAACCCGCCAACCGATTGGCCGTGGTTAAACAGGTGGTCAGCCAGTTTATCGAACAGCGCAGCGGCGACCGCATGGGTCTGATTCTGTTCGGCAGCAATGCCTATCTGCAGGCACCACTGACCTTTGATGCTCGCACCGTCAGCACCTTTCTGAACGAAGCTCAGATCGGTCTGGCGGGCAAAAAAACCGCCATCGGTGATGCCATCGGCTTAACCATCAAACGTCTGCAGAATAACCCGGAACAAAGCCGGGTGATGATTTTGCTGACCGACGGCGCCAACACCGCCGGTGAAATTGAGCCATTAAAAGCCGCTGAACTGGCCGCCAGTAATGGCGTAAAAATCTACACCATTGGCCTTGGTGCCGATGTAATGGAGGTGTCCAGTTTCTTTGGCACACGTAAGGTCAACCCATCACGGGATCTGGACGAAAATGCCCTGCGTGAAATTGCCCGGCAAACCGGTGGTGCCTTTTTCCGCGCACGTGATACCGAAGAGCTGCAAAAGATTTATCAGTTTATTGATGACCTTGAGCCCACGGAAAAAGACCCGCAGATTTACCGCCCACAACAGAGCCTTTTCCACTGGCCATTAGCCATCGCGTTTATCATCAGCCTGCTGATTGCCCTGCAGCAGCGCTTTAGTCGTTTATCTGCCGGAGGTCACGTCTGATGGAGTGGCTCAGTCAGTTTCATTTTTTGCGCCCGCTCTGGTTGCTCGCCGCACTTCCCGCGCTGCTTATCTTCAGCCTGCTGCTGCACCGTGCCCTGAGCAGTGGTCAATGGGCCAGCGTTATTGATGCTCACCTGCTGCCTTACATGCTGGAGCAACGCCCGGGCAACAAACGCCAACAAGGATTGTGGTGGGTATTGGCCGCCTGGCTGCTGGCCTGTATTGCACTGGCCGGACCAAGCTGGGAGAAATTACCGCAGCCGTTGCAGAAAAATCAGGATGCACTGGTGATTTTGCTCGATATGTCCGCCTCAATGGGCGCGCAGGATCTGAAGCCCTCACGGGCGGTACGCGCTATTCAGAAAGTCACCGATATCGTCCGCAGCCGCGCCGATGGCCTCACCGCCCTGGTGGTTTATGCCGGTGATGCACACACCGTCACGCCGCTGACCGATGACCGTGACACCATCGAAAACCTGCTGCCATCGCTGTCACCCTTTATCATGCCCAGCCCCGGCAGCCGTCCGGACAAGGCCATTCGGCTGGCACAGCAACTGGTCACCGATGCCGGCATTCAGCGCGCGCGTCTGCTACTGCTGACCGATGGCATTATCCCAAAAGACATTGAGCGTATCCGTACGGCATTAGATAACCAGCGCTTCCAGCTTAATGTTCTCACCATCGGCACCGCCGAAGGCGCCCCCGTGCCCATGCCCGGTGCCGGTTTTCTGCGCGATGGCAGCGGCACCATTGTGCTGCCGCAACTGGACCTCGGCCCCATCCGCGACTTAAGCCAACAGCTGAATATCCCCTGGCAACCGCTGAGTATTAACGACAGCGACTGGCATACCCTGCTGCCCGACCAACCTCAAGAACTTGACCCGCAAAATCCCGATAATGCGTTTGCCAAATTCGATCAATGGCATGATGCCGGCTACTGGCTGATCATCGCTCTTCTTCCCATTGCCCTGCTGTTATTCCGCCGTGGGGTCTTGTTCAGCCTGTTGCTGCTGCCTTTGTGCTGGCCGGACAACAGCTATGCACTGGAATGGAAAGACCTGTGGCAAACCCCGGACCAGCAAGGGGCTGAACTGTTTGAACAAGACCCGGCCAAAGCCGCTGAAGCATTCAACGACCCGAACTGGCGCGGCAGCGCCGCTTACCGGGCAGGCGATTATGAAAGCGCCGCCAAAGCCTTTGCCGAAGGCCCGCAAACGGCCATCAGCCATTACAACCGTGGTAATGCCCTGTTACAGGCCGGAAAGCCTGATGAAGCCATCGCCGCCTACGATGAAGCCCTGAAGCTGAATCCAGAGATGAAAGAAGCGGCTGCGAACCGCGAGACCGCAGAAAAACTCAAACAACAGAAAGAGCAGCAACAGCAGCAAGACGGTCAGCAACAGGACGGACAGCAGCAAGACGGACAGCAGCAAGACGGACAGCAGCAAAACGGACAGCAGCAAAACGGCCAGCAGCAGGACGGTCAGCAACAGAACGGACAGCAGCAAAACGGACAGCAGCAGGACGGCCAGCAACAGAACGGTCAGCAGCAAAACGCTCAGGATCAAAGCGCAGATGATGCCTTTGCCCAACAGCAGGCAGACAAGCTGGCTCAGCAGGCCAAAAACAAGCGACAGGCCAAAGACAAGCAGCAACCAAACCAGGACGGTGCGGCCGCTCAGCCTGACGATGATTCATCAGAAGAGCAGTCTGAAAGCGCAGCGCAGAGCGCCGGAGAGAAGCAGGAACACGCCGACGATGAGCAAACCCCGCAGTCCATTGCTCAGCAAAATGCGCAGGAGCAGAATGCAAGCCCGGCAAAGCAGCCTGGCGCCGTGGAACAACCGCTCAACAGCCTCAGCCGCGAAGAACAGGCGGCCATGCAGCAGTGGCTGAACCGGGTGCCGGATAACCCCGGCAACCTGCTGCAACGTAAGTTTTTATATCAGTACCGGCAACAGGCCGATCAGGAAAGTGAGGACGTTTTATGGTGATGCGCGATTTGGTCTTTAACCGCATTCACTGGCTGCTGGCGCTGCTGCTGTTCGCCGCTCAGGCTCAGGCAGCCACTTTCAGTGCCAGCGTTGACCGCAAAGAAGTCACCGAGCAGGATACCTTTAACCTGATGCTGCGTTACAGCGAGCAGGTGGGGTTTGGCTCGCCCGACCTGACTCCGCTGCAAAACGACTTTCAGATACTCAATCAGCAACGTTCTAACCAGTTCCGTTCGGTCAACGGCAAAACCGAATCCTTTACCGAATGGACCCTGACCCTGACCGCCAAACGCAGTGGTCAGCTGACCATTCCCCCCATCCGTTTTGATGATCAGCAGAGCCAGCCGATTACCATCAGCGTGCGTGAATTATCCGCCGATGTTAAAGCACAGATTGCCAAAGAGTTTTTCTTCGACATTGAAGTCAGTCAGCAGAGCAACTACTACGTGCAGGGACAAATTCTTTACACCGAAAAACTCTATTACAGCGTCAGCCATGAAGATGCTTCGCTGTCAGAATTTAAGGTCACCGACGCACTGGTGCAGCCCTTGGGCGAGGTTCGCCAATACACCACCATCATTGATGGCCAGCGCCTCGGGGTCTACGAACGCCGTTTTGCTATTTTCCCGGAAGAAAGCGGCGAACTGGTCATTCCCGGCCAGCGCTTTAATGCCCGTATAAGTAATCCTTATGACCGCTGGAGCCGCGGCCGTCAGGGTTCTGCGGTCAGCAAGCCCATCACCCTGCAGATCAAACCCATTCCGCCGAACTATCCGCAGGCGCCCTGGATTCCAGCACAGAATCTGAGCATCAGTGAAACCTTCAGCACGCCGCCGCAGCAATGGGTGGCCGGTGAACCGGTGACCCGCACCCTGACACTGACCGCAAAAGGCCTGCCGGGCAGTCAGCTGCCAGCCATTGCCCTGCCGGTGGTCGATAACCTGCGTTATTACCCGGATCAGAGCCAACAGAACGAACAAAGCAGCGAAGACGGCCTGACCGGCACCTCAGAGCAGTCTATTGCTCTGGTTCCCGGCAGCAGTGGCCGTATTCTGCTGCCGGAGATCCGCATTCCGTGGTGGAATACGCGCAGCGGCACGCTGGAATACGCCGTACTGCCGGCACACAGCATTCAGGTGCAGCCAGCCAAGGGGAGCAGCCCTGCCACCATCCGTCCTGAAGCGCCGACTGATACTGTCTCAATGCAGACATCGGCCGCAATCAGCAGCGCAAGTGAACAGCCAACGCTGTTGTATTGGCAGATCGCCGCCGGGCTTTTACTGTTGAGTAATGCACTGTTATTCATTTTATGGTGGCGTGCCCAGCAGCGGATTCAGGATCAGCCGCGAGCCGCCGCTGACGGCCGCAACAACCCCACAGAAAACACCGAAAAAACGCTGAAGCAACATTGGCAGGCGTTGACCAGAGCCTGTCAGAAAGGGGATGGCGTCGCCATTCGCAGTGCCCTGCTAGGTTGGGTTAATGCAGGTGGTTTAAGCGCAGGAGGTTTAAGCGCCACGATAGCCGCCCGGCACTTACCCCTTGCCAGCTTGAATCAGCTTGCCGGACTTACGGCTGAGCCAAAGCTTCAGGCCGCACTGGCGGAGCTGGATGCGTATCTGTATTCGTCCACGGTAAACTCGGCCTATAACGGCCAGAACCTGCTGTCGCTGCTCAAACAACAACAACGTCCAAGCGCCAATACCACGCAAACCAAACCGGCGCTGTATCCGCTGTAAAACCATGCGCAGACAACGGCGCAAAAGGGAGTGATGCCAAAAGGGAATGATGCCAGACAGAATGACGCAGGTTTACCGGAAGGATAAGCCTGCGTATTGATCGAAGGGATCAACTGAAATGAGCAAGCAGAGGATTACTGGCCGTCTTCCGATGCACAACCCCGGTCATTGGCATCCGTCGCTGACGGCGGCAGCGTCATATCAACAGAATGGCCAGAAGCGTTCTCAGACTCAGCACTGGTATGCGCATGGCTGCCCGCATGCGCGGATTTGTCGAGATACATCGCCTGGTCAGCGACCTCAATCCAGCTGTTAGCGTCAGCCACATCGGGATAGCCGACATAGGCCAAACCGATACTGAAATGAACAGGAAATGTCCCCGTCGGCGTCTGATGGCGTAATACGTTATTACGCAGGTTGCGCAACGCCAGCGATGCTTCGCGGACATTACTCTGCGGCAATACCACCACAAACTCATCACCGGCATAACGCGCCAGAATATCGGTGGCCCGAATATGCTGGCGGATATGCTCGGCCAATGCCTGTAAGGTTTCATCACCGGCGATATGGCCGAAGGTATCGTTAATTTTTTTAAAGTCGTTCAGATCAATAAACAACAGCGAGCATGGCGTCTGATAGCGGCGGTACAATTCCAGCTGATGCTCCAGCTCTTCATACAAAGCCTGGCGATTAATGCAGCCGGTTAACGGATCGGTACGGATCAGTAAATTAAGCCGTTCGGTCGCCTGGTGCGCCTGCTCCAGGGCCTGTGCCATATCGGCTTTAGCTTTCACCTGATCACTGATATCAGTCGCCAGGCCGATGATATATTCCAGTTTACCGGCGTTGTTAAACACACCTTTACCGCTATCAAAAATATGTCGCAGGCCATTCTGCGGATGCTCCACGCGATACTCAATTTCCCAGCGCCCTTCTTTATACCGCTCTATTGCTGCGCGTACCCGCGCCCGGTCATCGTCGTAAATACCGTCGAGAAAACTCTGCGGATTGTCATATAAACTGGCGCAGCTGCGTCCCCATACATATTCATAAGCCGGATTCACAAACAGCATCTGATCCATCGCCGGTGTCGACATCCACACCACCGACTGGATGGTTTCGGCGATGGTACGGAACTTGGTTTCTGACTGCAGCAGCAGTAATTCGGATTGTTTGCGATTACTGATATCTTCGATCACTGAAATAAAATAATCGGGAAAATTCTGTTCATCACGGATCAGAGTGACCGTCAGATTGGCCCAGAAATAGTGCCCGCCCTGATGCAGGTAACGCTTTTCAATGCTGTAAGAGTTGGCGGCACTGTTCAGTAATCCATTCACGTTACCGATATCCAGTTCCAGGTCATCAGGGTGAGTGATGTCCTGAAAACAACGCTCTAACAGTTCTTCACCGCTGTATCCCAGCAGATCACATAAGCGACGGTTTACCCGCAAAAAACGCCCGCCCAGACTGACACTGCAGATACCCACAGCCGAGTGTTCAAACAGCTCATCGTAAGCTTTATGTTGCTCACGCAGCTTACGTTCAGACATCCACAGCGTGCTGGTATCCAGAATACTGGCAATCGCCATGGGCTCGCCGTCGTAATCCACCAGTGCCAGATGAATTTCGGCATTAATCTTCTGGCCACGGGCATCGTTGATCCAGATACGGTTATTCATCCGCCGCTTGCCAGTGGAAGAAAAAAACAGGGCAACCAGATGATGATGCTGACTGCGGATCTCTTCAGGCACCAGAATATCCAGGGTTCTTCCAACCATGGAGCCGTCGTCATAGCCAAGAAAATGGTGCACAGCCCGGTTTGCCATACGGATAATGCCGTGGCTATCCACCAACAATACCGGGTCAGGGCTGAGTTCAAACAGCGGTTCGGCGGGTAATACGCGGGGACGGCGGCGCTGCAACACAACAGCGCTGATGATAACGACGGCTAACAGCAGCCAGGGAAGTACTTCCATGCATACTCCATTACAGACAACCTACCCTGCCAGGAAAATGCGTACAACCTCACCGCATGGCAACAATCCGCTCCGGGACTGTGAATTAAGCCTAGCAGGAAAGCGTCAAAGCGCCGTCGTTTAACAACCTTTTTATCAATCAGCCTCTGTCGGGCATGGCCTTCGGCATCTGGCCTAAACGAACAGGTGGCGGTCTGTTGAAAGTGTCCTGACCAAACAGCGTGCGCCAGAACCAGTTACTGTCGAGGTCTTCCTGACAGCGCACCAACTGCTGTTGGTATTGCTTAGCCCGGCGCTCAACTTTTTTCGCCACCTGAATCAGCCAGGGCTTTTTCTTGTAGGTGCCACGCAGATAACCACCCGCACCGTCGTGATAAGCCAGGTACAAACTGTAAGCATC
This sequence comes from Thalassolituus pacificus, assembly GCF_025318105.1. Classification (NCBI taxonomy): domain Bacteria; kingdom Pseudomonadati; phylum Pseudomonadota; class Gammaproteobacteria; order Oceanospirillales; family Oceanospirillaceae; genus Thalassolituus; species Thalassolituus pacificus. Next base: position 79,839 of record NZ_JAOANI010000031.1, on the reverse strand, counting down.
ATGCGGGCGAATACCGGTGCGTTTGATGGTGCGGATGTTGTACCAACCGATAAAATCGACGGCGTCTTCAAAGTCATCACGGTCTGCACCCCAGTTACCGGTCAGGCGCATATATTCTTCCCAGGTCGGGTCCAGGGCCTGGGCATAGCCATAGGCTGAGGACGGACGCGGACCGGGAATGATCCACAGATACCATTTACGCGGCGGACGGTTATCGTCGATAAACTTCGATTCCTGATGAATAAACGCCATGGTCACCGACTCCGGTACGCCATACTTTTTCTTCACCGCCTTGGAGGCGTTATACCAGTCATAATATTCGTCGTAGATATCACAAACGTTGTTGATGTTTTTCGGTTGCGGGGTGGAGCAACCCACCAGTAACAGCAACGCTGCCAATGCCAATATTTGAATAGCAGTCCGGGTCATGCCTGTTCCTTGTTGTTCTGTATCGCCTCACCGCCCTGCTTCAGGGCCGGATACCGTGTTCATCCAGCAACGCCAGAAATGCATTTTCGTCCAGCACGTCAACATTCAGTGATTGCGCCTTGGTCAGTTTGGAACCCGCTTTCTCACCCGCCACCAGAAAATCGGTTTTAGCGGAAACGCTGCCAGCCACTTTAACGCCCAACTGTTCCAATAAGGCTTTAGCATCATCACGACTCATGCCGGTCTGGCTCAGCGTACCGGTAATGACCGCTGTTTTACCGCTCAGCGGTAAATCATCGGCCTGTACCGGCTCTTGCTCAACCCAGCTCACGCCGACCTGCTGCAGTTGTTCAATCACCGTACGGTTATGGGCTTCGGCAAAGAAATTATGCACATGCGCGGCGACCACAGTACCGACATCAGCAACCTCCAGCAACGCCTCGGTATCGGCATCCATAATGCGTTGCAGAAAACCAAAATGCGTCGCCAGATTATTGGCCGTAACCGTTCCCACTTCGCGGATACCCAGCGCATATAAAAACCGGCCTAACGTGGTTTTTTTCGCGGCATTCAAAGCATCAAGAATATTCTGTGCCGATTTTTCGGCCATACGCTCCAGGCCCGCCAGCTGCTCCAACGTCAGATGAAATAAATCATCCACTGAGTCAATTAATCCGGCATCCACCAGCTGTTCAATCAATTTATCGCCCAGCCCTTCGATGTCGAGGGCTTTGCGCGAGGCAAAATGTTTAATCGCTTCTTTACGCTGCGCCGAACACACCAGCCCGCCGGTACAGCGCGCCACCGCTTCGCCTTCAACTTTTTCTACCAGTGAATCACACACCGGGCAATTCGCCGGAATCTGAATCTCACGGGCATCCTCCGGACGTTTTTCCGCCACCACAGAAACAACCTGCGGAATCACATCGCCGGCACGGCGGATGATCACGGTATCGCCAATTTTTACGCCTAAGCGATTAATTTCATCCATATTATGCAACGTGGCATTGGACACAGTAACGCCCGCCACATGCACGGGTTTTAACCGTGCCACCGGGGTAATCGCACCGGTACGGCCAACCTGAAAATCCACGCCGAGCAATTCGGTCATTTCTTCCACCGCCGGAAATTTATAGGCAATGGCCCAGCGCGGTGCTCGGGCAACAAAGCCCAGCGTTTCCTGCAGCGCCAGGTCATCCACTTTAAAGACCGTGCCATCAATTTCGTACGCCAGACGATGACGCTTTTCACCCAGCTGTTCAAAAAAAGCCTGTGCTGCGGCTGCGCCATTCACCACACGCATTTCTTCGTTAATGCGTAAGCCCCAGTGTTTTACTTTTTCCAGAATAGCGCTGTGTGTTGCCGGTAAAACAATGTCGTCACTGACCACGCCGATGCTGTAAGCACAGAATTCCAGTGGCCGTTTGGCAGTAACATTCGGGTCGAGCTGACGCAGCGAACCGGCTGCGGCGTTACGCGGGTTAGCAAAGACTTTTTCGTCATTGGCGCGGGCATTCTCGTTGTACGCCTCAAAACCGGCTTTGGGCATATACACTTCCCCGCGCACTTCGAGACGTGCCGGATAATCCTCGCCCTGTAAACGCAAAGGAATATTCTTAATGGTGCGGACATTGCGGGTGATGTCTTCACCGGTCTGACCATCGCCACGGGTCGCCGCTCGTACCAGCAAGCCTTGCTCGTAAAGAATGCTCACGGCCAGGCCATCCAGTTTCGGCTCGCAAGCCAGCGCAATGTCTTCAGTGGTTTTTAAGCGTTCCTGCAAACGCTGATAAAACGCAGAAAATTCTTCGCTATTCATCGCGTTATCCAGAGATAACATCGGCCGCTCATGGGTAACGCTGACAAATTGGCTGAGGGGTGTTGCCCCGACACGCTGGGTCGGGGAATCGGCGCTGATTAATTGCGGATGCTCAATTTCCAGCTGCTGTAATTCCCGTAATAAGCGGTCGTATTCGGCATCGGGAATACTGGGTTCATCCAACACGTAATAACGGTGATTGTGCAGATTAATTTCGTGGCGCAGCTGCTCAATACGTTGATTAACGCTGGTCGCCGAAATGCTGCTGTCAGAAGAAACAGAGGAGCCCATTGGCTCCTCTGAAAAAAGATCATTTTGTTGTGTCATATTATTTAGCTTGTTTTTTCAGGGCCAGACGCTGGCGTCGTTCAAAATCCATAATTTGCTGGCGATCATGTTCCATGGTTTGCGGTGTTAATGCACTGCGGGCACCGTCGTACACATCGGCATGTAATTTACGCGCAACCACCAATGCCATTTCCGACATGGCTTCGTATGCTTCGCGTGGGTTTTTCGCCCCCGGCAGACTCATAAAGAAACTCAGGCCACGGAAATGCTGCTGCGCCATGGCTGCCGGAACAAAAATACCGGGTTCATAACTCTGCGCGACTGAAAACTGAATACAGCCTTCGCCATCGGCTTGTTCAAAACGGTGGAAAATGTCTTTTTCGCCAAAGCGCAGATCGCAGCTGTTAAACAGAAACAGAATATCTTTGCCGGAAAAACCCAGCGGATCACGCGCAATGGCATGAATTTCCAGCACCAGTTCCGGTATCCCGCGGCTGGCCAGTCGCTCGGCATTGGCACCGGCAAAATTCACCGGCTGCAATGGCAAATCAGACGGCAGTTTGTCCACTTCCTGTTCCAGGTGCGGATCATTTATTTCGGCCAGATCATCGATATGCGTAGATTGCTTTCCATCGGATTCGGCCAGCTCAGGCTTGCTCGGCGTGTCGGTATTTTCTGCCGGGCCCTCAGCGTTGCCTGCTGTGTCCTGAGCGTTGCCTGCGCTGCTGGCGGGAGTTTTTTCATCCGCGGCCTGAGCATCAATCTGCGGTTTGATGTCATCGTCACCCAGTTCTTCGACATCCAGCAGTACCGGAAATTTTTCATCCAGATTGACCGGTCGGGCTTTGGGAATCAGCGGCGATGGCGGGATATCCAGATCTTCTACCCGATGCTCAGATCTGGCCTGAGCAGCGTTGGCATGAATTTCCTGGCTATGACCCAGCTGCATATCGGCATGTTCTGCGCGTTGTTCTGCGCGCTGTTCTGTTCGCTGCTCTGCTGAACTGCCAGCAACGGTATGATCTTCTGCGTCATCGGCTGTCGTGCTTGAGCGGGCGGCAATGCTGCTGTCAGCGTCATCGTTGTCAGGCAAAGATTCAGCAACCGGCGCTTTGGCAGCCGGTTTAACCACCACGGCCGATTTCACCACCCGCGCCGGGCCCAGATCGTCTTCCCACGGAATCACCGGCTCTTCTTCGGTTGAGAAATTACCTTCCAGCTCGGTAAAAACCGGCTCCTGGGCATTGTGACGGGCGCGCTCCTGCTCAGCGGTACGTTGCTGGGCCGAACGGAACCCTAATAACGCATCATCATCGTCGTGTTGCTGGCTGCTTTGCTGCGGGCGCTGGGCATCGTGCTGGGCAGAATGCAGATCATCCTGCTCCACATTCTGGCGGTCGCTATTCCGGTCGTTGCTGTTTCGGGTTGCCGCCGCGTGATTTACCACGCGCGCCCCACCCGGCAGCTCCGGGTTATGGCTGTCATCCGGGAAACGGTAATCGTGGCTGACATCCAGACGCAAAGCTTCCGCACGGGCACGACGCATGCGGCGGAAACCATCAATTAATATTGCCACCATCGCTAATAATCCAATCAGGATCAGGACGGTTCGCCAACTCCATTCCATAGTTGCCTCAGACTTTCATTCACTGTTTTGCCGCTCCGGAAAAGCGCTCGATGGGACATCAGAACGGCAGGGGTTATTTGGGTTCAAAGTGTTACACAACGATTCACGCGAAAACAGACCCCGGACGGCGCTTTTGGCCTCTTTTTTGCGGCCAGGCATTCCTTGGTATGACTTTCCGCCAGCATCGGCTACCACAACAATCTGCTGTCGCAGAGCCGGCCACGACTTTAGTCGCCAGCCATCAGGCGTCGATCATTTCTGCCGCTTCTTCGACATCCACCGACACCAGACGGGAAACCCCCGGCTCGTGCATGGTCACCCCCATCAACTGAGACGCCATTTCCATGGCAATTTTGTTGTGGGTGATATAAATAAACTGCACTTTTTCTGACATCGCCTTCACCAGACGCGCATAGCGGCCAACGTTGGCGTCATCCAGTGGTGCATCCACCTCATCAAGCATACAGAACGGCGCCGGATTCAGCTGGAAGATGGAGAACACCAGCGCGATGGCAGTCAGGGCTTTTTCGCCACCGGACAGCAGATGAATGGTGCTGTTTTTCTTGCCCGGCGGACGCGCCATAATCGCCACCCCGGTGGTCAGCAAATCTTCGTCGGTCAGCTCCAGACAGGCATGGCCGCCACCAAACACTTTCGGGAACAGTTCGGCCAGGCCGGCGTTCATTTTGTCGAACGTTTCCTGGAAGCGGGTACGGGTTTCACGGTCGATTTTCTGGATCGCGCCTTCGAGGGTGTTCAGCGCTTTTTCCAGATCATCATTCTGCGCATCCAGATACACTTTACGCTCGGACTGAATACGGTATTCATCAATCGCGGCGAGGTTAATCGCGCCCAGGCGCTGAATACGTTCGGCAATGCGTGCCAGCTCTTCCTGCCAGCTGTCGGCATCTGCCTCTTCCGGCATATTGTCGAGCACATCTTTTAAGGTGAGCTTTTCTTCCTGCAGGTTTTCTACCAGCGCCTGACGACGGATATCCAGTGCCTGACACTCCATGCGCACTTTTTCCAGTTCGTTACGCACTTCCAGTGCTTTTTTCTCGGCTTCGGCACGGGCCTGCTCCAGTTCGCGCAAGCGGGCGTCGACGGCTTCCAGCGCATGGCGTGCGGCCGACATAATCTGCTCGGCATCGAGACGGCGCTCCAGTAATTCTTCCATTTCCGCTTTCAGCTCGTCGAGGTCGGCGCTGTGATCACGGTTCTGGTTATCGAGAATCTGCTGTTTACGTTCGCGCAGGCGCTGCATCTGGGCGGCCAGACGCTCAATGGCCTGTTGCAGGCTCTGCTCGCGGCTTCTCAGCGTTTGCACTTTCAGTTGCAGCTGATGGGCTTTGTCCTGATGCTGACGCGATTCCATGCGCGCCCGCTCCAGCAGTTGCTGCACGCGGTTACGTTCAGCCTGCAGACGCTCGCGCTCGTCGGTATCGTCATCGATGGCGCTCATTGCTTCCTGCCAGGTCAGGCGCAGCTCTTCCAGCGCTTCGCGCTCCAGCGCCTGCTGCTGACGGGCTTCAGTAATGTCCTGATTGAGTTTGTCGCTGCGCAGGGCAAACTGCTCAGCACGTGCCTGTTTGCCGGACAGCTGAGATTTTAATGTGATGAGTTTCTGGCTGACCTGTTGCTGTTCACGCTGGGCGGTTTCACGCTGCTGCTCCAGCGAACGCAGTTTAAGCTGGTCGGCATCCAGATCGGCATCCCACTCTTCAACCTGAATATCCAGTTCTTCAATCTGATCGTCGAGTACGTCCAGTTCCTGCTGACGCGCCAGTACACCACCTTCGCCATCGGCAGCACGGGCTACACGTAACCAGTTGGGGCCAATCCAGATGCCATCGGCAGTAATAATGGATTCGTGGGCACCCAGCGTACCGCGCGCCGCCAGCGCAGAGGCCAGATCTGCGGCCACTTTAACCCCGGCCAGCAGGCCGCTGACGTCCTGACGGCTCTGCACTTTGGCTGCCAGGGTATCGGCATGGCTGCTGCTAACCGCAGCAGCACCCTGCCCCTGCTGCCATAAACTGAGATGGCCTTCTTTAAAACTGCCGAGCCAGTGTTGGGCGGGGTCGAGCTGATCAATCATGACCGCCTGCAGGTAATCACCCAGAACCGTTTCAACCGCCCGTTCCCAGCCACTTTCGACCTGAATCTGTTCGGCCAGACGCGGTTTACGCGCCAGTTGATGGCTTTCCAGCCAGTGACTAACGGCTTCGGAGCCCTGCCCCAAAGCGGCTTTCTGCAGCGCATCAAGGGTGGCTTTGCGGTTCAGCATCTGCTGTAACTGCGCTTTACCTTCGTCCAGCTGACGGCGTTGCTGCTCCAGCTGTTCGCGGCCATCACTGACCTGTTCCTGCAAGCTGTCGAGGCGCTCCTGCTGACTGTCGGCGGCCAGTTCCTGCTCGCTGACTTCTTCGGCCAGCAGCTGAATTTCTTCCAGCTCCGGGTTGTCTTTCAGCTGCTGCAGTTCCTCTTCCAGACGACGAATCTGCTGGTCAAGACGGGTAAGCTGCTGCTCGCTGTTCTGAATGCGGGTCTGCGCCACTTCTGCCTGGCGGGTCGGTTCACTGGCGCGCTGGGTAAAGCTGTCCCAGGCATCCTGCCAGCGGGCCTGAGATTCTTCGGCTTCCAGCAGCATGGCGCTGGCTTCTTCTTCACCGGCTAACAGCATCTCCAGTTCTGGCTCCAGCAGCATCAGTTCTTCACCGACGGTTTCACGGGCAAGCTGGTCTTCTTCCAGTGATTTCTGCGTTTCGAGAATGGCCTTTTCGGCTTCGGCCATATCCTGATCAAGCTGCAACGCCATCTGCGCCTGATGCTCCAGTTTCTGCTCGTGGCGGGCAATGTGAGCACCTACTTCGTAGTATTTGCTCTGTGCGCTGTTGAACAGATCGCCTTTTTCCTGATGTTCCAGACGCAGGCCTTCGATTTCGGCATCGGCGGCACGCTGTTCAGCCATATGGGCTTCGAACTGGGTCTGATGCTCGGCAATTTTCAGCTCGCGCACGCGGTAGTCCGCATCCAATGCCTGCCATTTCAGGGCCTGCAACTGCGCCTTTTTCTCGCGCTCCTGGGTTTTTAATTCTTTGTACTTTTCTGCCGCCTGGGCCTGACGCTGCAGATGGGATAGCTGCCGCTCCAGCTCCTGACGGATATCCTGCAGGCGCTCAAGGTTTTCATGGGTGCGGCGCATGCGGTTTTCGGTTTCACGGCGGCGTTCTTTGTATTTGGAAATACCGGCGGCTTCTTCCACATACACGCGCAGCTCTTCCGGCTTGGCTTCAATCAGGCGTGAAATCATGCCCTGTTCGATAATGGCGTAGGAGCGCGGACCAAGACCGGTGCCAAGGAAAATATCGGTAATGTCTTTACGGCGGCATTTGCTGCCGTTAAGGAAATAGGTCGATTGCCCATCGCGGGTTACCTGACGGCGCAGGCTGACTTCAGCGTACCCCGCGTACTCTCCACGTAAAGTGCCGTCGCTGTTATCAAAAATCAGATCGACACTGGCTTTGCCCACCGGCTTACGTTCGGACGAACCATTAAAGATAACGTCGGTCATGGCATCGCCGCGCAGATATTTGGCTGAGCTTTCGCCCATCACCCAGCGCACCGCATCAATGGTGTTGGATTTACCACAGCCGTTGGGGCCAACAATACCGGTCATATTGGTGCTGAACGGCACCGTGGTCGGATCAACAAAGGATTTAAAGCCCGCCAGTTTGATGGCTTTTAAGCGCATGTTGAGGCCTCCTCAGCCATCGCTGCCAGCACCAGTTCACGCTGATGCTGACCATAATTCTGTAATAAGCCCGGTAGCGCCTGCAGGTTGCGTTTTAATACCGCTTCCATCAGGCCGGCAAAAAAGCGCGCGGCGTATTCGGTTTCGTGGGGGGAACGACGGATCGCCAGCGCATAAGTTCGGTGCAATACCGGTTGCAGGTCTTCCAGCACTTCCGCCAGATACTGATTGCCGGCAATGGCAAATGCCATGCGCATAAGGACGAAACCGGATTCAACAAAGGCGACTTTGTCTTCGCTTTGCTGCAAGGACTGGATGGCCTGCATCTGTGCCAGCAGCGGCCGGACATTATCATCGGTCCAGTTTTCTGCAACCCGCTGCGCCAGCATGGTGAGCAGATTGATGTACAGATCGTACAGGCTGTTGACGCCTTGCTCTGTCAGCGTTGCCACCACCGCGCCACGACGCGGCAGAATATCAATCAGATGACGGCTTTCGAGTATCAGCAACGCTTCGCGTACCGAACCGCGGCTCACTTCCAGCTCACTGACCACGCGGGTTTCCTGAATCCGTTCAGCGGATTTAAGCTGCCCCTGAATAATGCGTTGCGCCAGATAGCGGGCAATCTGTTCGGAAAGGCTTTCAGGCGCAGAAAAACTCATGGGGGTCTGTTCTCTGTTGATAAAAAAATCCGGCGGCGATGTTAGCACAGAATGCTGCACAACCGGGCTATGCCGAACCCTGCTGGCATCCATAGTGGTCACTGATTTTGCGGCACAGTTCCGCTTCTGGTGACGGTAGTGGTTACCACGCTGGTAACAACTGAGACCGCAGACAATCATAAGTCCACCACCGGGCATCCTCGCTGCCCGCCAATATGGCGTTACCCGGCCGCAAATGACCAGACAAAAACCCTGCTCGCCGGACAAAATTGTCAGACAATCCTGAACACAATAACAACAAAGTACTCAGGAGATGAATATGTCTGAACAAGCATCAACCTCTCGCATGCTGTCGCTGAAAAAGTATGCCTACCTGCTGGTTGTCGTTCCGCCGCTGTTACTGCCGCTGTCGCAATGGCTGTGGGAAACCGTCGGTTACGCCAACCTGTTCGCTTTCTTCCCGCTGCTGTTTGTGTATGGCGTCGTACCGGTTTTTGATCACATCATCGGCAAAGATCCGGTAAACCCGGACGAAGCCGTGGAAGTGCCGAAACTGTCGGAAGAGCGCTTTTATCGTCTGCTGACGCTGCTCTGTCTGCCGATGTATCTGGCGGTGATGTTCTATGCCGGGCATGTCTTTATGACGGCTGAACTGAGTTGGGTGGGCCAGCTGGGCTGGCTGATGTCGATTGGCACCGTTGGCGGCATTATTGCCATCAATGTCGGCCACGAGTTGATTCATAAAGATCCGAAAATCGAACAATGGGCCGGCGGCCTGTTGCTGGCCAGCGTGTCCTATGGTGGTTTTAAAGTCGAGCATGTCCGTGGCCACCATGTGCATGTTTCCACGCCAACCGATGCGTCGTCTTCACGCTACGGTCAGAGTCTGTATCAGTTTTTACCCCATGCTTATCTGCACAATTTCCTCAATGCCTGGAAACTGGAAGCCAAGCGCCTGCGCCATAAAGGTCACTCACCGTTCAGCTGGCGCAATGAGCTGGTCTGGTGGTATGCCTTCAGCCTCTTATTGGCGGCCACATGCGGCGCCTTGTGGGGCTGGATGGGGGTGTTATTTTTTGCCGCACAGAGCTTTTTTGCCTTCAGCCTGCTGGAAGTGATCAACTACGTTGAGCATTACGGCCTGCATCGCCGCAAGCTGGAGAACGGCCGTTACGAGCGTCCGGATATCGAACATTCGTGGAACAGCAATTATCTGCTCACCAACCTGTTCCTGTTCCAACTGCAACGTCACTCTGACCACCATGCGTATCCGAAACGCCGTTATCAGGTGCTGCGTCATCACGATGTCAGCCCGCAACTGCCCAGCGGTTATGCCACCATGGTGGTCATGGCGCTGATTCCGCCGCTGTGGTTTAAGGTGATGAATCCGCGCGTTGAAAGCTACTACAAAGGCGAAGAGCACCAGCTGCAAAGCGTCTGAGCGGAAACGCCGGAACACCTGCACTGAGCCGGAAGTTTATGGCTCAGTGCAAAGCCAGACCCGCCGTGGCAACAATGATCAGCAGCATCAGCAGCAACTGCCACGGTTTGACCTTCTCCCCGAACAACCACACGCCCCAGCAGGCCGCACCGATAATACCGATGCCACGCTTTGCCGTTTCGACAATGCCCGGATGAACCTCATCCAACGCCAGCCACTGGCCGCTGACTGCCAATACAAAGACCAGCAACGCCAGAGCGAGCAAGCCCTTAGGGCCATCGTAGTGCGGCAGCTCAGGCTTTCGCTTACGCCGCACAGAATCCAACATTGAAGCCAGCAGCAATACCAGACACATTCCGGCACTCTGAATCAGACCATGGAAAAACACCGTCGCTGACGTCAGCGCCAGCTTGTCGAACACAATTCCGGCACCCCAGCACAACGCCACAATTAACATCAGGCCAAAACCGGTGCCCACCGCTCTGGGTTTCAGCAACAGATTCCAGCCGGAATGCAGCAGAAAAATAGCCAGCACAATGCTCAGCATGGCCAGCCATTGCAATTGGCTCAGAGACTCATCCAGCAGCCAAAGACTGAACAGCGCAGCCACCACCGGCGTAAACGACAGCACCGGCACCAGCAAGGCAATACGGCCGACACTGAGCGCCTGGATATAACAGACACTGGCCAGCGCCGAAAACAGCAGCGACACCAGCGCCGGTGGCCAATAAGCAGCCTGCGGCAATGCCGCACCCTGACTCAGCCACAACAACAGATACAGCGGTGTGACACCGGCACTGAGCCAGATAGCCAGCGTTAACGGCGCGGCATGAGCCGTCAGTTTTTTGCGCGCCAGATCAAACAGCGACCAGGCCAGCGCAGATAACAACATAAACGACATAGCAGTCCCGGTGATGATAAATAAAACCATCTTACGTGTTCACCGGGCTGACGTCAGCGACCTGCTGAAAATGAATCAGGACGATGCATCCTGTATTTTTATTGCGCAAAAACAGGGCAACGTCAGACATAAAACCAGACATTTTTCTGCAATAAGGCGGAAAAATCAGCCATACCAACGGAAAAATAAAACTGGCACGTCTTCTGCTGAAGACATTGCATCCACATCAACGATGATGAGGAAAACAATCTGAATGACCGGATAACGGCGTCCACTCCGACTGCATATTGCAGACGGATGGGACGCCGTTTTTTTTGCTCCTGAATTCTGAGATATCGCTCCGCCAGCAGATATATCAGACACCAAGTCAGAGCAATGTTTAAAACATTAATGAGGTAATACTATGTCTTATCTGATGCCTGCCGAGTTTGCCACCAAAATGGTAGATGCCGGTGAAGCAAAAATTTATATGTCGACCCGCGATACTCTGGTACGCGCTTTTATGGCCGGTGCCATTCTCGCTCTGGCGGCGGTTTTTGCCGTCAGCGTTGCCGTGGCAACCGGTTCACACCTGATTGGTTCCATTCTGTTTCCCGTTGGTTTCTGCATGCTCTATCTGATGGGCTTTGATCTGCTCACCGGTGTATTTATGCTGACGCCGCTGGCCTGGCTGGATCGTCGTCCCGGTGTTACCTGGGGACAGATTCTGCGTAACTGGGGACTGGTTTTTCTCGGTAATTTCGGTGGCGCGTTAACCGTTGCCTTTCTGATGTCTTTTATTTTCACCTACGGCTACAACACCGATGGCGGCGCCATTGCGGAAAAAGTGGCTCATATCGGTGAAGCCCGTACCCTGGGTTACGCTCAATACGGTGCAGCCGGCTGGTTTACCATTTTTATCCGCGGCATGCTGTGTAACTGGATGGTTTCTATGGGTGTTGTCGGCGCCATGATTTCGACCAATGTCAGCGGTAAAGTGATCGCTATGTGGATGCCGATTATGCTGTTCTTTTTTATGGGTTTTGAACATTCCGTTGTAAATATGTTTCTGTTTCCGTTTGGCCTGATTATGGGCGGTGAATTTTCGGTAATGGATTATTTTATCTGGAATGAAATTCCGACCGCATTGGGTAATCTGGTGGGGGGCCTGGCCTTTACCGGTTTAACCCTGTACGCCACCCATGTCCGCACTGCGAAAAAACGTGCGCTGATGACCTCTCAGCCACAGCCACAAATGTAAGCAGTTAAAGCAATAAAACCCCGGACGATTTTTCCGGGGTTTTATTGCAGATTACCCATGGCAACCCAATGACTTCTTCTCTTAATATCCGTATTGGTCAGTATTCAACGGCCGGATGCAAAACCGTTAATCAGGATTTTCACGGCGCCTGCCTTGCCGATAATCTGCAGAAAGAGCGCAAAGGTATTGCCATTGCTCTAGCCGATGGCATCAGCAGCAGCAATGTCAGCCAGGTTGCCAGCGCCTCTGCCGTTAAAAGTTTCCTTGAAGATTATTACTGCACCCCTGATGTATGGAGTGTGCGTAAATCGGCGCAACGGGTTATTCAGGCCAGTAATTCCTGGCTTTACAGCCAGACGCGGCGCAGTCAGTACGCCTGGGAACGTGATAAAGGTTATATCTGTACTTTTTCTGCACTGATTCTGAAATCCACTCAGGCGCATATTTTCCATTGCGGTGACTGCCGGGTTTATCATTTGCAGGGGCAGTCGCTGGAGCAATTAACCCAGGATCACAGGGTACAGATTTCTGCCGGGCAAAGCTATTTAGCCCGCGCGCTGGGCATGGACCAGCAGCTGGATATTGATTACCACAACATGCCACTGACTGCCGGCGATGTTTTTATTCTCGCTACCGATGGCCTGTATGAGTTTGTCAGCCACGGACAAATCACAGCAGCCATTGCACAGGCACTGAAAATTAACAGCGAAAACAGTCTGGAGCTTTGCGCACAGCAACTTGCAGAACTGGCATTAAGTCAGGGCAGCGACGACAATATCAGCATTCAGCTGGTTTATATTACCTCACTGCCCGATGCCGACATTAATGAATGGCAGCAGCAATTACAGCAGCTGACGTTACCACCGGCGCTAGATGAAGGGGCGGAATTCGATGGTTTTACCCTGCTGCGCCGTTTGCATATCAGTGGGCGCAGTCATGTGTATCTGGCCCGCGATCAGGACAGTGGTGAAAACGTCGTTTTAAAATTTCCGGCCTCAGATATTCAGGCCGACAAAGCCGGCCTTGAGCGCTTTCTGCTGGAAGACTGGATTGCCCGGCGCATTCACAGCCCCACTGTTTTACGTGCGGCCGCAACGAACCGACAAAAACAGTATTTGTACAATGCCACGGAATGGGTTGAAGGTCAGACACTGCGCCAGTGGATGCTGGATAACCCGCAACCCGGTTTAACCAAAGTACGGGATATCGTTGCCCAGATCGCAAAAGGCTTAAGAGCGTTTCACCGTCTGGAAATGCTGCATCAGGATTTAAAGCCCGACAATATTATGATTGATGCTGACGGCTGCATAAAAATCATTGATTTTGGCGCCGTGCAGGTCGCCGGTCTGGCAGAAACGCATCAGTTTCCGGCAGAGAATCCTTTTCCGGGTACCGTGCAATATATGGCGCCGGAGTATTTCTGCGACGGTTATATCGGCACGCATTCCGACCTGTTTTCTCTCGCCGTCATCACCTATCAGATGCTCAGCGGCGGCGAACTGCCTTACGGTTTAAATGTCGCGAAAGCGCGGACGCTGCATGCGCAGCGACGCCTGCAATACCGTCCGCTGGCCATATCTGGCCGTAACATACCGCCGTGGATCGACACCGCTCTGGCAAAAGCATTGCAGCCTCTGCCACATAAGCGCAGTACGGAATTATCGGAGTTTATTTTTAATCTTAATCAACCGGCTGAGGATTATTTACGTCAACAGAAGCCACCGTTAATGGAGCGAGATCCTCTGCTGTTCTGGCAATCGACCACCGCCATATTGCTGCTGGCGGTGGTCTGGCTGAGCTGGAAGCTGTTGCGCTAATACGGCCCTGACACGGCGCTAAAACACGGCGCTAAAACACGGCGCTAAAACACGGCGCTAGCAAGGCAATATCGCAGCAATAACGCCGGCATGTTTCAGCTCTGCCAGCGCTCCGGCGCATAGGAAAATACCGGTAACGACCAGCGCCAGCGAATGGCCGCCAAACGCATCGCCAAACCAACCGAAAAAGCCGCCAGCATAGTAACGCTTTCGTTCACGCCAAAATGCAGCAGCGTTAAATACAGCAGCGCGACCAGTAAAGAAACACTGGCGTATAACTCATGGCACAACACCTGTGGCGTCTGATTACAGAGAATATCGCGCAGAATACCGCCGAAAATACCGGTAATAATACCCGCCATCACCACCACCGGCAGGCTGTAATCCAGCTTCAGCGCAACGTTGCAGCCGATAATGGTAAAGGCCACCAAACCCATGGCATCAAGAATTAAAAACAAACGCTGTAAACGATGCATAAAACGTGCAACCACCATGGTCAGCAAACCGGCGGATACGGTGAGATAAATATAAGGGGGATGCTGAGTCCAGGTCACCGGGAAATTTCCCAGCAGAACATCACGCACAGTGCCGCCACCCAACGCCGTTAAAAAGGCGATTAAGGCAACACCAAACATATCCATATTACGACGACCGGCGGCGAGCGCCCCGGACATGGCTTCAGCGGTAATAGCAATCAAATAGACAGTGGTCAGCACACAGAACTCCTGCGTAACCTGTGCCCCTCCCCCTGTCCTGTGTACCTGAGAGTTTAACCGTGCGGAATGGTCCGCCGGCTTGCTCCTTCGGTGGACTGCATCAGGTGCAGCCTCTCTCCAGATGGCCTGTCAATGAACCCGCAGTCCGGTAGCCTGAGCGTTTATGGGAGTTTGCGCCTTCGGCGGGTGCGCTGCTGTAAGCCATTTTAATGACAAAGCACACACCACTCTCCTGCGGGGCCGCCATTGTAGACAATCGGGCCAAAGAACACCAGATGCTGAACGAATGATCAGTTTTATATCCCCGCCCTCCTGAATCGCAGGCATAAAAAAACCGGCCGAAGCCCACTACTGTCCCATAGTTTTTAATTAGCACCGTAGCTGATAAACACAGCATTTTTTAACATGCAGGCCCAATGCCCCCCAAGGGAACTCATCCCTGCGGACAGACCAGACATATCAGCGGTTTCTGCGGCGGCCCCAGAGGCGCAGAAAACCATCACCGCGATGCCGCTTTTCAGATCAAACGTATTCTTTTAAATATCATGTTTCAAACACGGCTTCCTCTGGAATACGGCTGAGCGGATAGCTAAGACCAGATGATTCTGCGGCCTTCAGAGCAATGTAGCAGTGGCTTTTAAGGTGTCCTAGTGGCTCTTTCATCGCCAAACATGGGCGCTCTTTGCTTCAAAAAACATTACATTACATTTATGAAAATACTTCTGAGACTCAGCGACCACCCTACGTGAATCATCAGAATCTAGATCGCCGAATATACTCACATACACATCACGAATATGACTCTTATTAATCATTTCAAAGATGTGCGCATCCGTTTCATTGATTGAATGACCATAGATAATTAACGAACCATTCATACTCTTTAGTTTTCGAAAACAAAAATTTAGGTATGGGTTTGATTTTATACTTTGAAGTTTCTTTTTTGCATTAGGCTCAGCAACAAGCAATGGGAATTCATTATTTTTCAACCCCCTCATTATTTGCTCTCTTAGCGTACCCAGCCCCTCATCATAGACACGCTTAAAAACTGACACTCCATCAAAATACAGATGCAGCGCTCCATGAAGAAAGAATACATCCTGATCAACGTCATCCCCAACCCATTCTGCTCCCTGTCTGAATCCATCATCTGTACTAAATCCACTTGGTTCTAATGAATTTTTATTTCTCGCCCAATATAGAAGCAAATCATAGTTCGTTGTATATATGTTAGAAAAATTAGATAGAAATTTCCTAACACATATATATTGAGCATCTGTAACTTCACATGGCCTTTCAGGATGCACAGAGGCAATAACATCAGCCATCGACTTCTTAAGAACGTCAATATCGGAAAATATCGAGGCCTCAAATACCGGATACCAACCTTCTGGAGCCCTTGACCTGGAAATATGAATGCTAATTTCCATAGCATGCATAACCTTCTCAAAATCAAATGTACCCAAGTCATCAAATAATTTCTTTATTAATCTAGATTTTTGCTCTGAAAAATCTTTAAATCTAACCTCTTCTTTTAAGTTTTCATATGAAAAAACTTTATTATTCCATGCCCTAGAAAAACCATTACCTAGAAGCACCGACCTAGCAATATTTTCAGTTCTTTCAAGCACCTCTTTAAAGTTAAGAATATCCATAACAAATCATTCTCCCATCATTACACATACTATTGCAGGGATATACATACCAACAATCAGAACACTGCAGTAGTATTACTTGATCATGACCGGCCTATCAAACTTCAGACTGAGACTTCAATGACCGCAATCGGACCCAATAACCTTTTTAACGTTGACTGTCAATATAGCTCGCTAGGTTAACTTTCATCATCAAAAAGGTTACCACTGGTAAGTACTCTAAACCCAGCTACGTTGACTAACATGGCCGAACGCGGAGAGACATACAAATCACCGCAGCATTCAATAACTTCAGCATTACCATGTGCTTGGTGTGCTTGCCAATATTCTTCAGCGGACAGTTCGAAAGTTATATGCTTTTCACGCCCATTAACCATACTGGCTACGGTTACAGTTCCAATGTTGTCATTTTCTTCATGTTTCAGCCCAGTAACGGTTCCGGACACGTTGTAATTGTGAATGGTATACTTCTCTTTGTAATAATCCGAAGCACGTTTCAAATATTCAACAATATTGGATTTGAATGAATGTTGTAATGGAATATCCTGACATTCACTATCAGTACGAGATAATGAAATAGTAATATTCACATCTCGAGATTCCTTTTCACCTGTTAAACCGACCAGTGCATCACATAAATTAGCACTTACACCTTGCTCAACAGCCGATTCAAAAGCCAGATCACTTTGGGTATCACGATAATTAGCAATAGATTCGTCTATAGCAGTCAAACTACGCGCAAGCGTGTGAGTGACGATTCTGGTCAATGATATTTCATTTATATCACCTTGCTCATCAGTAGGTGTACGATCAACTGGGATTATCAAATTAAGCACATAGCTACCAACCTCAGTCTGCCCCAAACGAAAAGTTTCAACGAAGTCCATAACTTCTTGGGAAACACCACCAGTGAAGTGACGGCGCTTACTAAATGCTGACTTAGTGACCGACGTTAATAGTTCTTTCGCTTTTTCTACAAGTAAAACCCCGTCACTCAATGGAATAGATCCATTTTCAACGTCGTTATGCACAACTCGAATTTTAATCACATCCGCATGAAAATTAATTAAGTCATCAACGACATCACGAAATGAACGATTTTCGAACTTGGCAAGAACATTAACCAGGTCATACGAGCGTTGTACATAGTCCTTCAGGTCATATTTAAGCGGTAGGATTATCTCAAAGTCATAATTTTCATCTTCGGTACGATGCCAAACAGATGCGGCTTCACCTATAGCACCATCTTCACGCCAGCCTTGTGATGCTAAATATGCCAGCATTTGGTTTGGGCGCAATGAGTGAATAATTTCCTTAAGGGAACTATCAATCATACAAATTCCCCTTTGCTTGCCATGTCCATTAACGATAGCAGTGTTTCGGAAGTAACCTTTTGAGATACAGGGATCTCTATACGTACTTTGGTGATAT
The DNA here is from genome assembly GCF_025318105.1 of Thalassolituus pacificus. Lineage (NCBI taxonomy): Bacteria > Pseudomonadati > Pseudomonadota > Gammaproteobacteria > Oceanospirillales > Oceanospirillaceae > Thalassolituus > Thalassolituus pacificus. The sequence goes on along the minus strand of NZ_JAOANI010000031.1, from coordinate 62,059 downwards.
TGCTAGTTTCAGAGTTAAAACGAAGTGAGGTCCAGTAGAAACTGTTTTGTAAGGTTACATTGTCGTAACCAATGGTTGCCCACTCTTCCGGTTCATCGGGTACAACCAAAACCATCAAATAACGTGTATTACCTACGTTTTCGCCACGAAGGTCATTGTAATTCTTAAGTTTTAGATCAAATTTCAGGCAATCGCCTTCGATTACCTCTTTGGAGGTGCATTTTAATTGAATGTCAATTTGGGGGCTTCGAACGATACCATTGTAACCTTTCCCCATCAGAGATAGATCAATGCTATCGTCATCAACAGTTGGCACCTGGTGGTTTAAACCCACTTGTGCCGCCAATGCCGTTAGGTATGCAACGCTAAACAATTCCTTTCGCTTGGATACGTCCATTTCGCCCCAAATATTACTTACCATTAGAATGAAAAGACATTTATTATCTTCACATTGGATAAACATATCCAGAAATTTTGACAACAATACATATAGCTAACATTGAACAGCTTATTACTTAAATAATGCGTATACATAGGCAAACAGATGCTTTCTGTTTAACTTTACTGTTCTAAGGTGGCGGTAATTCTTCTAATAGCCTCGCCAAATTCCGCTCACAAAAAAACCGGCAGAAGCCGGTTTTTTCAGCTGGCGGCATTCATAAAGAATGCCGCTCGCAGGATCAGTAAGTCAGACTTACATACGTTCCCAAACGGTCGCGATACCCTGACCCAGACCAATACACATGGTCGACACACCGTACTTACCACCTTCCTGCTCAAGCACGTTGATCAGAGTGGTAGAAATACGCGCACCGGAACAACCCAGTGGGTGACCCAGAGCGATGGCACCGCCATGAATGTTGATGCGGCTGTCAGCGATTTCGGTCAGTTTCAGATCCTTGATGCAAGGCAGAGACTGAGCACCGAAAGCTTCGTTCAGCTCCCAGTAATCGATATCGGTGGTTTCCAGGCCAGCACGCTTCAGTGCTTTCTTGGTTGCAGGAACCGGGCCGTAACCCATGATCGCTGCATCAACACCGGCAACCGCCATACCAACGATACGGGCACGTGGCTTGAGGCCCAGCTCCATCGCTTTCTCGTAGCTCATCAGCAGCATGGCTGATGCACCATCGGTGATCTGAGAAGAAGTACCGGCAGTTACGGTACCGCTCTTAGGATCGAAAGCAGGACGCAGGTTACCCAGGCTTTCAACAGTGGTTTCCGGACGGATAGTTTCGTCTTCGGTTACCAGAATCTGTTTGCCTTCAGCATCGTGGCCGTACATCGGAACGATTTCGTTCTTGAACTTGCCTTCCAGAGTCGCTTTGTGAGCCAGACGGTGAGAACGCGCGGCGAACTCATCCTGCTGCTGACGGGTAATACCGTGCATTTTGCCCAGCATTTCCGCAGTCAGACCCATCATGTTGGAAGCTTTAGCGAAGTGCTTTGAAGACTCAGGGTTGTGGTCAAAACCGTGCTGCATGTTCACGTGACCCATGTGTTCAACACCACCAACAACGAATACATCGCCGTTACCGGTCTGAATAGCCTGAGCCGCCGTGTGGATAGCAGACATTGCAGAACCACACAGACGGTTAACCGTCTGAGCGCCCGCTTCTTTAGGCACAACAGTCAGCAGACCGATCTGACGTGCAACGTTGAAGCCCTGCTCCAGAGTCTGGTTTACACAGCCCCAGATAACGTCTTCAACCAGAGCAGGATTAACGCCCGGGTTACGTTCGAACAATGCGTTGATCAGATTTGCAGAAATGGTTTCCGCACGTACGTTGCGGAATACGCCACCTTTGGAACGACCCATAGGTGAGCGCACTGCATCTACAACAACGACGTCTTTTGGATTGTAAGACATGGTTTAAATCTCCTAGTGCGCCTATTAACCGAAGTAGCTTTCGCCGTTCGCAGCCATTTCACGCATACGAGCGGTTGGTTTGTACAGATTGCCCAGATCGGCGTACTTGTCGCACAGAGCAACAAATTCAGCCATACCAACGGCATCCATGTAACGGCACGCACCACCACGGAATGGAGGGAAACCAATACCGAAGATCAGACCCATATCGGCTTCAGCCGGAGTATCAACGATACCTTCTTCCAGACAGCGGGCGATCTCGATGCACATTGGGATCATGCAGCGTGCGATGATGTCTTCAGCTTCGAAGTCTTTCGCTTCAGCAACCACTGGCTTGATCAGGTCGTAAGTGGCCTGGTCAACAACTTTCTTCGGCTTGCCTTTCTTATCGGTTTCGTAAACGTAGAAACCTTTACCGTTCTTCTGGCCGTAACGCTCGTTTTCGAACATCACTTCCATAGAGGTTTTGAAGTCAGCCTTCATACGATCCGGGAAGCCTTCCGCCATCACTTCGTTGGCGTGAACACCGGTATCGATACCAACAACGTCCAGCAGGTAGGCAGGACCCATTGGGAAACCGAATTTCTCCATCACTTTGTCGACTTTCTGGAAGTCAGCACCGTCGCGAACCAGGCCCGCAAAACCAGCGAAGTAAGGGAACAGTACACGGTTAACCAGGAAGCCCGGGCAATCGTTTACAACGATTGGGGTTTTACCCATTTTCTTGGCGTAAGCAACCACAGTGGCCACAGCTTCAGGAGAAGTCTTGGCACCACGGATAACTTCAACCAGTGGCATCATGTGCACAGGGTTAAAGAAGTGCATACCCAGGAAGTTTTCTGGACGCTTCAGGTCAGCAGCCAGCAGGTCGATAGAAATGGTAGAAGTGTTAGACGTGATGATCGCATCTTCGCGAACCTTGTCTTCCAGCTCAGCCAGAACCATTTTCTTAACTTTAGGGTTTTCAACAACCGCTTCAACCACGGTGTCTACATCGCCGAATTCAGCGTAAGACAGAGTAGGACGAATACGGTTCAGGGTTTCACCCATTGCCAATGGCTTCATTTTCTTGCGCTCAACGCGCTTGGCCAGCAGCTTGTTCGCTTCGTTCAGACCCAACTCGATACCGGCTTCAGCGATATCTTTCATCATGATCGGAGTGCCTTTCAGCGCCGATTGGAAAGCGATACCGCCACCCATGATGCCAGCACCCAGAACGGCTGCTTTGTTGGTCGGCTTAGCAGCCTTGTCGAATTCTTTCGCTTTTTTCTTCAGCAACTGGTCGTTCATGAACAGACCGATCAGAGCGTTGCTTTCAGACGTTTTTGCCAGTTGTGCAAAGCCTTTGGCTTCCACTTCCAGTGCTTTATCACGACCCATGTTGGCCGCTTTCTGCATGGATTTGATGGCAACGATTGGTGCTGGGTAGTGACCTTTGGTCTGACCCGCAACGAAACCTTTAGCGGTTTCGAAAACCATCATCTGCTCCATCGTGTTCAGCTTCAGCTTGGAAGTTTTTTCTTCACGACGGGCCTGCCAGTTGATTTCGCCAGCGATGGCGGCTTTCAGCATGGCAACAGACTGGTCTTTCAGTTTGTCAGCAGCAACAACGGCATCAACAGCGCCGTCTTTCAGTGCTTTCTCAGGCTTGTTCTCAGCGCCCATGCAGATCCATTCGATCGCATTGTCAGCACCGATCACACGTGGCAGACGGACAGTACCGCCGAAACCAGGCATCAGACCCAGTTTAACTTCTGGCAGACCGACTTTGGCCTTGTCAGACATAACACGCAGGTCGGTAGACAGACACATTTCGAAGCCGCCACCCAGAGCGATGCCATTAATAGCGGTCAGGGTAGGAACGGAAAGGTCTTCGATAGCGCAGAAGATTTTGTTGGCTTCGAGGCCCCAGGCCACGATTTCTTCTTCGCTTTGTTTGAAGGCTTCACCAAATTCGGTGATATCCGCGCCGACGATAAATACGTCTTTACCAGATGTAACTAAAACGCCTTTAACGTCGCTGTTGCCTTGAATCGCTTCAACTGCTGCCTTCAGGTCTTCCAAAGTAACGCGGTTAAACTTGTTAACAGAGTCGCCTTGCAGATCGAATTTCAATTCGGCGATGCCGTCTTCGATCAAATTTACCGTGATGGCTTTACCTTCGTAAATCATCAACTGATCTCCACATGGTGGTTAGCTATTGACTGGTCTGCCCGGAGGCGGATCAGCATTCTGCCTGTTGGTGAAACAACGCACGATGATGTTCACAAAACGAACAATTCATACGAGCGTTTGAATCTGAGTGGCACACATTCGGGGAAAGCGGTTTGAAAGTCAATAGAGAAGCAGGAATTGACGGCCATGCTGATTAGTTTCTGCACAAACCACGATCCTGAACGGCGCCATTCTAGCAGGTAAAGAGTCATTCGTGTTGAAAGCCGGTCACCAGACAGGTAACGATTCGACAACTATTACGTTATTCACAACAGGGATCGCCCAACCCGGAAAAAGGCACGAGACAGAACACGACAATAACGGACTAAGCTACTTTTTGTTCATTTTTGTTACAGTTTGTAATGTCCTATAGGGATAAAATGACCTATCTCATACACTGCCTGAGGAAAGAATGTGATTCTTTTACGACAACTATATAAAACAAAAAGAAGAAAACATGATGCGTCTAGCCCTCAACACCGCACGACTGGTGGTTCTGCTGTTACTGAGCCAGGCCGCACTGGCGACCCCACAGCAATTACTGACTGACCTGCAACACATGCGCCTTGCCGCAACCAATGCCGTCACCAACTTTTATATGTTTTCTGGCTTAGATGCGGACAGTAAATACGAGCGCCGCATTGATCAGAGCATGAAGAATTTCAATGACAGCCTGACCAGCGCACGTCAGCTTGCCTCTATTAACAATATGGGTGAAAGCATTGCCAGCATTGATGCTGACTGGAAAAAACTGTCTGAGCTGATGATGATCAACCGTAACGACATGCTGAAGCAGGGATACCCCAATGTCCGCCTGGTTGACGAAATGGGCCGTAAAAGCTCTGAGATCGTTAATAAAGCGTCAGCCGCTTACACCCAGCTGGAACAAAGCAGTGGCATCAAACCCAGCCCTATCGTGCAAAAAGCCCGCGACCTGGCGCTGTTAATGGAAGAAATCACTTCCCAGTATGCCGCCCGCGGCACCACCAACCTGGGTCAGGTATTTATGGGCAGCTACTCCCGTACCCTGACCGAAATGGCGGAAGACTTTCAACAGCAACTGACTGAACTGGAAGGTATGGTCAAAGCGCAAAAAACAGAAATTCTGATGAGCAGCGTGAAGAGCAAATGGCGCTTTATGGAAGAGCGCATCAAGAACTACAACGAAAACACGGTGCCATTCCTGGTCGTCAGCTATAACGACCGCATCATTGAGCATCTGGAAGAGCTGGAATCGATGTTCCAGTAAGCGTTGCCGATAGCGGCTACACGCCATATGTTTCTCGCTCACACGCTTCGCGTGGGAATGCAACGGTACCGTTAAAGACTACCACGCAGAGCGTGGGAGCCAGATACAACCCCTATCACGGCTGAAAGCCGTTCCCACAGATGCAGCTTTTTCTCGTTCCCACGCTCCGCGTGGGAATGCAACGTAACGACAAAGGCTGCCACGCAGAGCGTGGGAGCCAGGTATGCGGGCTTTTTATTGTGCCGAAGCGCTTAAAAAAACGCTTCCATAAAATGCTGATAGGCTGCAGCGCTGGCCGTTTTGTTTTCAGCCGCCATCAGTGTCACGCGATTTTCGTACACTTCCAGCATCAGCAGATCATCCTGCAATTGCGGCAGCATACGGCTGAGCAGTTCGGCATCAGCCGCACTGCCCTGATTATGCCAGCTGAGCCCTGCGGGCAAGCCGTCATTATCCCAGCCGGCCTGACCAACCACGCGGAATTTAAGGTCTCCCCCCTGCTGCTTACCACGGTGCAGCAAGGTGTAACTGGTGCCGGGAATATCATCGCGGACACCGGTTTTGGCAGAGTCCGGTTTGAAGGTGAAGCTGCGCACCTGCAGGCCATTACGAATGGCATCGAAGCGCAACGCCGCCAGGCGTGTGTCGCGGGGGCTGGGTTTAAGCCAGATGATTGATCCAACCAGTGACAGGGTCACGGCAACAACAATCAACCAGATCATGATGCCATGTCCTCCAGCTCCAGCCAGCGTTCTTCCAGCGCTTCAACCGCACCTTCAGCCTCGGCCAGCTGCGCCAGAACGGCCTGTATCTGCTCAGCATCGCCATTGTAGAAATTGGCGTCGGCAGTTTGTGCCGCCAAAACATCGCGTTTCGCCTCGGCTTTGGCGATTTTTTCCGGCAAGGCATCCAGCTCACGCTGTAATTTGTATGACAGTTTTTTCTTAGGTTCGGCCGGGGTCACAGCAGCACTTTGCTGTACGCTTTTGGCCGCTCCGCCGGCGTTTGTCTGAGAGGCTGCCTGAGGAGCCTGAGCGCGGGCTTTCATGCGCTCCTGCCAATCGGAGTAACCACCGACCTGCTCGTCGATCACGCCGTTTTCACCGAACACCCACAGCTGCGTAACCACGTTATCAATAAAGGCACGGTCGTGACTGACCAGCAGTAACGTCGCCTTGTATTCCATCAAACGTTCTTCCAGCAGCTCCAGCGTTTCAACGTCCAGATCGTTGGTCGGCTCATCCATCACCAGCAGGTTGCAGGGTTTCAGGAATAACTTGGCCAACAATACGCGGTTACGCTCACCACCGGACAGTGCTTTCACCGGCGTACGGGCGCGCGCCGGAGCAAACAGGAAATCGCCCAGATAGCCAATGATATGGCGGCTCTGGCCGTTCACCTCGACCTGATCTTTACCATCGGCAACGTTATCAGCGATGGATTTTTCCTCATCCAGCTGATGACGGGCCTGATCAAAATAAGCCACTTCGAGTTTGGTGCCGACTTTAATGCTGCCTGCCTGCGGCTGCATTTTGCCCAGCAACAGTTTCAGCAACGTACTTTTGCCAACCCCGTTCGGACCGATGAGACCAATGCGGTCGCCACGCATAACCGTTGTGGAGAAATCATTCACCTGCATTACGTCTTTCCAGGCGTAGGTCAGATGTTCAATTTCAAATACCTGCCGACCGGAGGATTCAGCGGCATTCATGCTGATATTGGCGCTGCCCTGCACTTCACGACGTGAAACGCGCTCTTTACGCATTTCTTTTAACCGTTCAACCCGGCCTTCGTTACGTGTGCGGCGGGCTTTAACGCCCTGGCGAATCCACTTTTCTTCTTCACTCAGGCGCTTATCAAACAAAGCATTCTGAGTGGCTTCGTCTTCCAGACGTTTTTCGCGGTATTCGACAAAGCTCAGATAATCGCCCTGCCACTGATACAGATTGCCGCGGTCGAGCTCGACAATACGGGTCGCCAGATTTTGCACAAATGCCCGGTCGTGGCTGATAAATACCAGCGCGCCGTTAAATTGCTTGAGCTGTTCTTCCAGCCATTCGATGGTGGCAACGTCCATATGGTTGGTTGGCTCATCGAGAATCAGCAGATCGGGCTCCACTACTAAGGCCCGTGCCAGCATCACCCGGCGCTGCCAGCCACCGGACAACTCTGAAAACATCGCCTCACCCGGCAGGTTCAGTTTCTGGATAATGGATTCCACTTTCTGCTGCCAGCGCCAACCGTCAGCGGCTTCGATGCGGGTCTGCAGCTGCTCAAGTTTTTTCAGATCGGCGTCAGCGCCTTTAGCGCTTTCGTCATGATACTGGGCGATCGCCTGACCGACATCGCCCAGACCTTCGGCAATCACATCGTAAACCGGCGTATGCGTGGTCTGCGGCAATTCCTGCTGCAAAGCGCTGATGCGCAGCATATCGCGGTATTCCACCCGGCCATCGTCGGTCTGCACCTGACGGTTAAGAATCTTCAGCAGCGTCGACTTACCTTCGCCATTGCGGCCAACCACACACAGACGCTCGCCGCTCTGGATATCAAGATCGACTTTATCGAGCAGAACATGATCGCCAAACGCCAGCTCAGCCTGTTTCAAACGCACTAATACCATGGAGCCTTAACCTTACCGCCGGTGAAAAGGCCGACAGTATACAGAGGAAGCGCCTGACACGCGCGAACTACCCGTGCGCAACGTGTTCTCTGAGCGAAAAGCAAACATTTGTCTCAAATAAAAGACAGTCTGTTTTAAATGGGTTTGCAAACAAGGCTATTGCATCTGCTGGCGGCAACCGTTAAACAGCTCCGTTGCCTTTTGCGCATTTCGTTCTCATAACCGGTACATAATAATGACAATACATCTGAATCAGGGACACATTGCCGCCCTGGTCATCGCCCTTGCCCTGCTGATCTGGATGGGAGCCGGCGCGTTCTCTGACACCCCTGACTTTACCAACCCACGTCCATTGGTTATGGACAGCGGTTTAACGCGGGTACAGGTAGAGCGCATGAAAGGTGAGCTGGTTAACCGCGACATCACCATTTCTGCCCATACCGCCGCCAACCGCCGGGTAGAACTGAAATCCGAAATCCGCGGCAAGGTCATCGCCATTCACAAAGACAAGGGTGCCGCGGTTAAAAAAGGTGAACTGCTGCTGGAGCTTGATGCCCGCGACTGGCCGGCACGGGTAAAACAGGCAGAAGCTAATCTGAAACAACGCCAGCTGGAAGCCCGCAGTGCGCGCCAACTGAGTGAGCGCGGACTGGCCAACGAATCGCAGCTGGCACAGGCCGCCACCGTATTGGCCAACGCCGAAGCCGAACTCACCAACGCCCGCATTCAGCTGGATGCCAGCAAAATCCGTGCGCCCTTCGCCGGCATTGTGGATCAGCGCATGGTGGAAATTGGTGATTTTGTTAAAGACAGCTCACCACTGCTGACCATTCTCGATTTCACGCCTTACCTGATCAAAGGCCAGGCGTCAGAGCGCGATGCCGCCGACATCAACATCGGCGACAGCGGTTATGCTGAACTGGTCAATGGTGACCGCGTCGACGGCCGCGTGCGTTTTATTGCCGCCGAAGCCGATGCCAAAACCCGTACCTTTCCGCTGGAGCTGGAAATCCGTAATCCGGGCGGCAGCATGACCAGCGGCCTGACCGCCAAGCTGCATATTCCGCAGCCAGCAACCTACGCCTACTTTATCTCTCCGGCATTGCTGATTCTGGATGATGAAGGCCAGCTGGGGCTGAAAGGCATTGATGAGCAAAACCGCGTGGTATTCCGCGGCGTTAACCTGCTGAAAGCCGATAACAAAGGCATCTGGGTTTACGGTCTGGGCTCTGAAGCCAACATCATCACCGTCGGTCAGGGCTTTGTTGAATACGGGCAGCAGGTTGAACCCGTGTATCTGCAGGACAGCCAGGACACCGAAATCAGTGCCCAGCCGCAAGCGCCTGAAGATGACGCTGACGCCACTGCATTAAGTGCGGGGTAAGGCATGAATTCGCTTATTGATGCATCCCTGCAGCGTTCGCGCACGGTACTGATGCTGTTTTGCCTGATTGCGTTAGTGGGGATTGCCACGCTGATCACGATTCCGAAAGAAAGTAATCCGGACATTACCGTGCCTTTCGTTTATGTCTCGGTAATGCACGACGGCATTTCGCCGGAAGACGCCGACGCCCTGATTTATAAACCGCTGGAAAAAGAGCTGCGCTCCCTCGATGGTTTAAAAGAAATGGTGTCTACCGCCACCAGTGGCCACCTGTCGATCACGCTGGAGTTTTACACCGACGTCAATATCGATACAGCCCTGCTCGACGTGCGCCAGAAAGTCGATGACGCCAAAGGCGAGCTGCCCGCCGACAGCAAAGAGCCCAAAGTAAAAGAAATCAACGTCGCCCTGTTTCCGGTGATGGTGGTGACGCTGTCCGGCGAAGTGAATGAATCAGCGCTGTATGCCGTTGCAGAAGACCTGCAGGATCGTCTCGAAGCCCTGCCCGGCGTACTCGAAGCCACAATCCAGGGGAAGCGCGATGAAATCGCCGAGATCATCGTTGACCCGGCGCGGATGGATAACTACAACCTGTCGTTTAATGATCTGGCACGTCTGGTTGGCAATAACAACCAGCTGGTCGCCAGCGAAGACCTGGACACCGGTGCCGGACGTTTTGGCGTTAAAGTGCCCGGTCTGATTGAAAACATCCCCGATATTCTCAAACTGCCGGTCAAAGCGGATGGCGACACGGTGGTGCTGTTTCAGGATATTGCGGTCGGTCGCCTGGCCTACAAAGACCGTAAAAATGCTGCCCGGGTTAACGGTAAACCCGCCGTCACGCTGGAGATCAAAAAGCGTATCGGCTCCAACATCATCGACACCCTTGATCAGGTAAAAGGCATCATTAATGAAGTGAAGCCCTACTGGCCGGCCGGTATCGATGTGGGTGTCACCCAGGACGAATCGGTACAGATCAAAGACATGCTCAACGATCTGTTCAACAACGTTCTGGTGGCCACATTACTGGTGATGATTCTGGTGCTCGGCAGCCTGGGTCTGCGCAGCTCGCTGATGGTCGGCATGGCCATTCCCGGTGCCTTTCTGATGGCGCTGATTGTGCTCAGCATGATGGGTTACACCCTGAACATGGTGGTGTTGTTCTCGCTGATTCTGTCCGTCGGCATGCTGGTTGACGGCGCGATTGTTGTCACTGAATTTGCCGACCGGCGTCTGGCTGAAGGGGCGACCAAACTGCAGGCCTACAGCGAGGCCGCCAAGCGTATGGCCTGGCCGATTATCGCCTCGACGGCCACCACGCTGGCGGTTTTTCTGCCGCTGCTGTTCTGGCCCGGCACCACCGGCGAATTTATGAAATTCCTGCCGCTTACCCTGCTCTACACCCTGAGCGCTTCGCTGATTATGGCGTTGATTGTGGTGCCGACCATCGGCGCTGTTATGGGAAAAGACGGTCATCATAACAACGGTGCTCTTAGCGCGATTGAAGCCGCTGAACAAGGTCGTTTCGACGAACTGAAAGGCTTTACCGGTGGCTATGTGCGCCTGCTGCATAGAGCACTGAAACATCCGTTGCAGGTGCTGGGCATGGCCATTGCCGCTCTAATTGGCTCCTTCGTGCTGTACGGCTCACTGGGACACGGTGTGGAATTTTTCCCGGATGTGGATGCCGACATCGGCATGGTCGATGTCCGTGCCCGCGGCAACCTGTCGTTACTGGAGCGTGAGCTGTTAGTACAGCAGGTGGAAAAACGCATCTTCGATATGGCTGAAATTCAATCGCTGTACACCGCCACCTTTGTCAAAGCGCCTTCGGATTCCGCTGCCGATGTGATTGGCCGCATTCAGATTGAGCTGGTGAACTGGGAACACCGCCGTTCCGCCAACCAGATTCTGGCCGATATCGAACACCGTACCGCCGATATTGCCGGTATCGTCATCGAGACGCAGAAGAAAAAAGGCGGTCCTGCCGCCGGTGCCGACATTCAGCTGCAGTTCACTGCCGCCAGTAATGAAGCCATGGTGCCGCTGCTGGAACAGGTAAAAGCTATTTTTGAAGCCGATCCGGAGCTGAAGGACGTGCGCGACGACCGGCCGCTGGAAGGCATTGAATGGCAGCTGCAGATCGACCGCGAAGAGGCCACCCGCTACGGCACCGACATCGCCAGCACCGGCGCGATGATCCGCATGATTACCGGTGGCCAGAAAGTCGGTACCTTCCAGCCGGACTTCAGCGATGATGAAGTCGAAATCTTACTGCGTTATCCACTGCAGACCCGCAGCATCGACCAGTTTGAAGCCTTCAATATCAGCACGCCTTTCGGGCTGGTTCCGGTCAGTAACTTTATGCAGCGTAACGCCGTGCCGAAATCGGGCGACATTGTGCGGATCGACGGTAAACGCCGCTATCGCTTAACCGCCAATGTCACTGAAGACGTGAATGCGACGGAGAAAATTCAGCAGCTCAGCGAGAAAATCAAAGATCTCGACTGGCGCGCTGCCGGCGTCGAACCGCGCTTCCGTGGCGATTTTGAGCAAATGGGTGAAACCGGTGCCTTCCTTGGCAAAGCCTTCGCCATTGCCCTGTTCCTGATGGCCACCATTCTGGTCACTCAGTTCAACAGCTTCTACCAGGCCGGATTGATCATGAGTGCGATTGTACTGTCCATTGTTGGCGTGCTGATTGGCCTGATGATCCGCGGCGAGCCGTTTGGCATCGTGATGAGTGGTGTGGGGGTGATTGCCCTGGCCGGTATCGTGGTCAACAACAACATCGTCCTCATCGACACCTACAACGTGCTTATACGTCAGGGGCTGCACCCGGTAGATGCCGCCCTGCGCACCGGCGCTCAGCGTCTGCGTCCGGTGCTGCTGACGGCGGTTACCACCGTCGTTGGCCTGTTACCGATGGTAATGCAGTGGAATATCGATCTTCTGAATCAGCACTTTACCGTGGGCGCTCCCTCTTCACAGTGGTGGACGCAATTATCGACCGCTATTGCCGGCGGCCTGACCTTTGCCACGGTACTGACACTGATTCTGACACCCTGTTTATTGGTTTTAGGTGAGAAACGCCATCTGCAGGCCAGCCCGTTACCCGTGGTCGGTGAAAGCCCTCCTTCTCAATCTGTCTGATCAGCCTTTATACAATCGGCCGGTGTCTTTTCCCGCCCCGGCCGATTTTTTAAAGAATTTCCGCAAGTTACTGAAAAAAATCAAAAAAATCTGTGAAATAGCGTTGACATAAAGATCCCCGTGAGTAGAATGCCCACTCACTTTTGCAGAGGGTGATTAGCTCAGCTGGGAGAGCATCTGCCTTACAAGCAGAGGGTCGGCGGTTCGATCCCGTCATCACCCACCAAAGCTGCAAACGTGAATGACCCGCAAGGGTCGTATGAAAAAATGGACTGGTAGTTCAGTTGGTTAGAATACCGGCCTGTCACGCCGGGGGTCGCGGGTTCGAGTCCCGTCCAGTCCGCCATTTTCATTACGGTGACAAGTAATGAACAAGCAGTACAAGTGACAAATATTAGTGACAATATTTGGGTGATTAGCTCAGCTGGGAGAGCATCTGCCTTACAAGCAGAGGGTCGGCGGTTCGATCCCGTCATCACCCACCATCATTCCTTGTGAATGATACAG
>NZ_JAOANI010000031.1:0-49049 GCF_025318105.1 Thalassolituus pacificus | reverse complement strand
AATGGACTGGTAGTTCAGTTGGTTAGAATACCGGCCTGTCACGCCGGGGGTCGCGGGTTCGAGTCCCGTCCAGTCCGCCATTTTTCATACAGATTTGGGTGATTAGCTCAGCTGGGAGAGCATCTGCCTTACAAGCAGAGGGTCGGCGGTTCGATCCCGTCATCACCCACCATCATTCTTAAAGATAAAACGCTTTAAGATTGGTATCAGCGGACTGGTAGTTCAGTTGGTTAGAATACCGGCCTGTCACGCCGGGGGTCGCGGGTTCGAGTCCCGTCCAGTCCGCCATTTTAAAAACGTTTTACTTTAGCTGTACCGACCAATTGTTCGCTCTTGCGATACCTTTGGTTATTGAAAGATCCTCCGATTTCCTCTGCCCGATTCGCACGTCTCCTTTCTGATCTGCCTTTCCTAGTAATCATCGGTTTTCATCTTGCTGTAACAGTACAGAATTAACTTACGCCTGCTTTAGCGCTGAATGATCTGAGCACGGGAACTTTAATATACGTTTCTTGCCTGATTCAGGGCTGGCTTATAGGTGTACGTTTTGGCACAGGGTGTGCTTAACGTAAAACAACCAAAACAATAATCCTGAACATGGAGGTAGTTATGTCTGACTACATCGAAGATCTTCTGGAAGTCGGTTTTGACGACTACGAAGACGATGTGGACGACGCGGTAGAGATGTAAGCTCTGCCCGACCGTTCACGAAAACGCCCTGGCGCTTCGCCAGTCCAGCGTTTGAATGCCCGCTGAAATGCCGTCGCTGATCCGAAGCCTAATACATAGGCTATTTCACCCAGAGTCAGCGACGTATCCCGCACATAGCTCACCGCAAGATCCCGCCGCGTATCATTTAATACCTGCTGAAAGCTGCAACCTTCATCGGTTAAACGCCGCCTGACCGTCCAGGGCGCCATATTAAGCCGTTGCGCGACCTGTTCCAGTGTGGGCGTCTGACCGTTCAGCAGAGGGCCAATAGCGCGCTCGGTCAGTTCACGGAACGTTAATCCCAGGCGTACCCGTTCCAGCTCGCGATCCGCCAGTTGTTTCAGTGCCGAATAGGTTGACGCACAGCGTTGCTGTACCGGCAAATCCAGTGCCCAGTCATGCAGCACAACCGCATTACGCTCTGCACCAAAATGAACCTCGCACTGAAAAATATCGCTGTAACGCTCCCGATAAACCGGTGCTGAGAATTCAAATTCAACCCGTGCCAGCAGGTCATGACGACCACTGAGCAGTTGCATAAAGCGGTTCCAGCCTGACAATACCGAATCAACGACAAACAGGTTGTATTCGTTATACGGACTGATGGAATAAAACTGCGCAACGCCCCTGCCCTTTTCCAGCAAAAATTGCGAACGTCCACGGGCGTTAAAGCTCGACAATAATTCATACTCGGTCAGCGCCCTGCAGGCACTGCGGATATCAGCGGCACTCTGCGCCAGCAAGCCCGCCAACCCCATCGCAGGTGGTGAGGTAAGACGCCCCATATCCAACCCCAGCCAGGGAATGGAAAACGCCTCAATGCAGGCATGCCCCATACGCATAAAACGCGGAATACTGATGCGTGCGTCCGGTGATGCCAGCTTTACATCATCCAGTTGATATTGGGCCAATACCGCTTGTGGACGGGCGCCGCTTTCTTCTACCGCGCGCGCCATCAGCTCCACATAAGCCACCGAAATATCGCCGAGTCTCATGGTCTTTTTCTGCAATTAAATGATGGGTCATTATTACTGCGTATTGCATGACACGCAAAGCCTGTACAAGCACAAAGCACGGGCATAAAAAAACCTGCCGCAGCAGGTTTTAAAGCGCCTCTGATTCTGCAGTGCAAACCACTGCGCAGCAAATAAGCCGCTCAGGCATCAAATCCGGAATCCCGTGGCTTAACCGCCGGCTCAGCTGTCTCTGTTGGCAGACTCTCCTGCTCAGGCATTTGGGGCTCATAAAAATCCAGCAAAAAGCGATAGGACAGCGACAACATCACCAGAGAAATCAAACTGGTAATATAAGTACCGAACGCCGCCACATAACTCAGCACAGAATGATCCAGCATAAACAACGCTAAAAAAGGCGATGCCAGAGCAATTGGTACAATAAACACCACCAACACCAGGCGTGAGCCATTACCGGCACTTAATGACCAGGCGCGCTTAAGGTCTGTTTTCTGACCCAGAGCTAATTCAGGCAAGGTGACAGACAAGCGTGACCAGATGTACAGCGCTGGCAGAATACCGATCACAGCTCCCAGCCAGGCATCTTCCTGCCCCAGAAAAATCATGGCGACCAGCATGCTGCAAAAAAAGACGACGGCACCGATAACGCCCAGTAATAATCCGCGCAGTAAATAGCGGAATTCTTCCCGTCTCATACCGTGTAAAGCATTTGCGTCCCACTTATCCTGTGGCAACAGCGTAAAGCGATGACAGGACGTAGCAAATACCACGCTCAGCAATACCGATACGATCAAAAAACCAAACTGACTGACGTAATCATTTTCAGCCAGAAACGTTGAACTGCTCCAGTCGACCAGAGCCAGAATCAACATCGCCGGTAAAAACATTTTGATCACCGCCGTCCGCTTTGACCACAACAGAGTGATGGCTTCGGTCACCAGATCGGCAACCGGTAAATCGGCGTTTAATCCCAACGGGCTTTTCATTTCTGCTTCCTTCTCTCGTTTCTGTTTCCCTGCAAAAAGACAAAAAAAACGGTGGCAGCGCCACCGTTTTAATTTTCTGCCGCTCAGCCTGCCGGAGGAATATCTCCGTGGCGGGCTTTATGACGGGCAATAATGCGTTCCGGCCTGAGCAGATAATGCGCCAGAGCAGGCAGCAAGATCAAGGCGCCCAGCATGTTCCACAGGAACATAAAGGTCAGCAGAATACCCATATCCGCCTGGAATTTAATCGGCGACAGCATCCAGGTTGCAACACCGATGGCCAGAGTAATACCGGTGAAACTTACCGCTTTACCGGTCGATTTCAGTGTTTCCAGGAAAGATTCCTGCAAGGTTTTACCGGCAATAATCATCACTTCCAGACGGCTGTAGATATAAATACCGTAATCGACACCAATACCCACACCCAATGCAATCACCGGCAATGTTGCCACCTTAACGCCAATGCCTAAGTAGGTCATCAGTGCCTGACTCAGTACTGACGTCAGCGCCAGCGGAATCAGAATACAGGCCACCGCAGTGAACGAGCGGAAGGTCATGAAACACAGCACAAAGACCACCACATAAACGAAAATCAACATGGTGTCCTGAGCGTCTGCAATCACCTGATTGGTCGCCGCTTCGATACCGGCATTACCGGAAGCGAGCTGGAAACGAACCGGTACGGAATCGATTTCTTTGGCGGCAATTGCCTGCTCAATTTCGGCAATGGTGTAGCCGAAATATTTTTCGTCAACAGTGTCGTCGTACTGCGCTTTGAATTCTTCAACCGCCATCACTGCGGTTTCCAGCGTTTCAGCTTTGTGGTCATTCAAATACACAATCACCGGTGCCATTGAACAATTCGGGTTCAGCAGGCTGCTTGGCGCACGCTGGATAGAAGTATTCAGAATGGTCTGGTTACGCGACAGCGCTGACCAGTTCAGGTTGCCTTCGTTCATCGCCTTGGTCACCAGCTTGGAGACAGTTACCAGCGATGTCGTCGACTGCACACCCGGAACGTTTTCCATGTACCACATAAAGCGGTCAACGGCGTCCATCACTTTAAAGCTGTTGCACTGCTCTTTGGCCGTTTCAACCATGACCACCAGCACATCAGAACTGGTGGAATAATTGGACACCATAAAGTCGTTATCGAGGTTGTAGCGTGAATCAGCACGCAACTCCGGTGCACCTTTGTCCAGATCACCGATTTTCAGGCCCTGGCTCATCTGATAACCGAACACCGCCATGACAATAGCAATCACAATCGGAAATGGTGCTACTTTCGGGCTGGCAAAGTAAGACATTGCCTTCCACAGTTTTGGCTCCGATTTTTCGGTTTTCTTGGCGTGGCGGACACCGGCTTCACTGATGCCAATATAGGACATCACAATTGGCAACAGCACCAGGTTAGTAACGATGATCATCGCTACACCGATACTCGCGGCAATCGCCAGTTCCTGAATAACGCCGATATCAATAAACAGCAGTGTCAGGAAGCCCATCGCATCACTGAGCAGGGCCAGCATGCCCGGTACGTACAAACCACGGAATGCCTGACGGGCAGCCTGCAGTTTGTCGGCACCTTTACCGGATTCAATGGCGATACCGTTAATAATCTGTACCGCGTGACTGATACCAATCGCGAACACCAGGAAAGGCACCAGAACCGAGTACAGATCAACGGTGTAACCCATCAGTGCCAGTGCACCCAACTGCCAGACAACAGCAATCAGCGAGGCAACGATAGGCACCAGCGTACCTTTCGGACAACGGGAATAGAGGTACAACAGGATGGCCGTCATCACCATCGCCGCGAGGAAGAAATACGCGATGGATGTGGCACCATCGAGTAAATCACCCAGTTTTTTCGGTGTACCGGTAATGTATACACGGTATTTATCGTTGCCGTATTTGGCGCGGATTTTATTTTCCAGATCCTGAGAAAACTGCTGATAGCTGAGTTTTTCGCCGGTTTCCGGATCTTTTTCTACCAGAGGAACATCAATAATGGATGAACGGAAATCGTTCGATACCAAACGTCCGACCTGGCCGGATTTGAGCACGTTCTGACGTACCTGCTCCAGACTTTCCGGACCGCCGTCATAGGTACTGGGAATTACCGGACCGCCCTGAAAACCTTCTTCCGTTACTTCCGTCCAGCGGGTATTCGGCGTCCATAAAGACTGCATACCGGAACGGTCGACCCCTTTAACGAAGAATACGTCATCGTTAATTTTGCTCAGGGTTTCCATATAGTCTTTGGTGAAAATATCGCCTTCGAGTGCCTCGATGGAAATTTTCACATTGGCCACACCGCTTTTCATATCATCTTTATGCACCAGATAATTCTGGATAAAGGTGTGGTTCAGCGGAATATACTTCTCAATACTGGAGTCCAGTTTTACCTTGGTCAGACCATAGGCAAATACCAGGGTCAGCAGACCCAGGACAATCATAACCAGCATGCGGTTATTAAAAAGAATGCGCTCTAAAGCCGGCTCTGTCTCTTTCGACAGGATGTAGTGTTCCGGCTCTGTAGAAAAATGATGCTGTTGTTCAGCCATGATTAAAAGTCTCCCGCCGCCATACTGATGGTCTGATCAATCAATTCGCCGGCAGCATTAAGGCGCTTAACACCCGCCTCGCCAACAATAATAAAGTTACCGTCTGATGCTTCTGCAACCGCTGCAAAGGCTTTACGCCCTTCCAGAATCGATGCCCGTGGTTTTTGCATCTGTGCATCAAAAATCACGACAGAACCACCATTGCCCACCAGCAGGGTGTGCTTACGGCCAATGGTACCGGAAAGCAGAGTCTGCTCGCTGCCGGTCGCCTTTTCATCCCAGCTGATACCACCATCGACCGAGCTGAACACGTGACCACGCAGACCAAACATAAGCTGCTTGTCGCCAGCGGCAATCAGGCCGAACAATGAACCTTCGTACGGAGAATCCATGCTGTGCCAGCTCTGGCCCAGATCATCGGAGCGCAGAATCATGCCCATTTCGCCGACCATCGCCAGGGAACGCGGGCCAACCGCGGCAATGGAGTTCAGGTGCAGACGATCCGGATTGGGTAAGCGGGCGGAAACATCTTCCCACGTAGTACCACCATCCTGGGTATAGAAGAACATGCCGTAAGCGCCGACCGCGTAACCGCGCTTAGCATCATAGAACCAGACATCGAGGAAAGGTTTGGTTGAGCCGGTCGTCTGATCGTACTGGGCATCCTGCAAACCATATGTTGCCGTCTCCAGCGCCATTTCGGCTTCTTCGATGGCGACATCATCGCCAGCCGCTTCGGCGGCTTCGAGACGATCTTTGGCACGCTGCTTGGATTTCGTTGCCGCAGCCACAATGGCCGAGTTGGCCAGGTAACCGTCAAACTGCTTAACCCAGGTTTTGCCTGCGTCTGAGGAATAAAGAATCACACCATCATGGCCCACGGCCCAGCCGTAGTCACCGGATGGAAAATACACCGCGGTTAATGTTGAAGAAACCGGAACTCTGGCTTGTACCCAGGTTAAACCGTCGTCGTCAGAGTAGACAATGTGTCCATGCGAACCCACCGCCACCAGGCGACGATCTGCCCGGACAACATCAAGCAGCAATGTGTGGTGAGCACGTTGGGTTTGTAACGCCGGGGTGTTAAGGGGGTCTTGCCACGCAGCCTGAGCTGAAACAGCGCTTAAGAGTACGCCAAGAATCAACCCAACCCGGGTAAAGCCTGTCGCAAGCGCTCTTCCCATAGCACGAGCGGAAGACTGAACCAAATCAGAATACATAAGGAGCTCCGTTTTTATAGTAATGTCGGAAGGCGGCTAGTCTAGCCGACTGATTTATCATTGACTAACGTCCAGTTGTTACAGAATGTAAGGGGAATATAGCCAGTTTTAGTCCCTTAAATACCAGAACGGATGAGTAAAACTCATCCGTTCTCCGTTCATTGACGCGATCAGCGTTTGCCGCGACGACGCAGTTCAGCCGGAGTAAAGTAGCGGTCACCCGGTGGCTCATTACTGAAGTCGGTTGTGCCCTGCTCTTCGTTATCCAGGCCCTGCACGTGATAGCGCTTGGCTTTCAGATCATGAAAAACGTCCATGGTGGTCCAGGTGACCGGCACCTCATAGTAGTTTTTCATGTACGCCATATTCACGCGCCAGAGATCACCGGCCGAATCGTATTGGTCGGCCACGGCAATACCCCAGGTATCTTCGTCCAGATAGAACACACGCTTGTGATACACATGACGCATGCCTTCTTTTAACGTTGCCTCAACCACCCACACGCGGTGCTTTTCATAGCGGGTATAATCCGGATTGAGGTGGCCGGGCTTGATCAGATCCTGATAGCTGACTTTATTCGAGCTCAGTTTGTAGCTGTTATAAGGAATATAGATTTCCTTTTTACCCAGCAGCTTCCAGTTGTAACGATCCGGCGCGCCGTTATACATGTCGGTGTCATCGGCGTAACGCAGACCATCAGCGGCAGCAATCGGAGTATCGTACGCCAGGTTAGGCGCACGACGAACACGACGCTGACCCGCGTTATAACCCCAGGCCTGACGGGCCTCATCCACCTGGTTCAGGGTTTCATGAACCAATACCGCACCACCGGCCAGACGTGCAGGAGCTTTGGTGAACGACAGGTAATAGAACAGAATATTGTTCAGGTCTTCGATGTTTTTATCACGGCGATAGAAGTTAAATTCAACTTCCTGCTGTACCGTCACCAGCGAGAAATCACCATCAACATGCACAGCAATTTCAGAAGCCCGGCGGGTTAAATAAATACCACGCCAGCGGGTTACGTGGTTCCAGATAGCTTCCAGGCCGTTTTTAGCCAGCGGAAAAGGAATGCCGCCATAGGCGTACATCAGACCGTTGCCGCCTTTATTCAGCTCGGCACGAATGGCATTTTTGTAGGTATTTTCGTACACCCAGTCAGGCGCAGCGGCAGTACGACGGGTCTTATACACCGGCATTTTAAAGGTATCAGGATAGACCTTAAATAACGCTTGCTGACCCGGCGTCAGGTACTCCGCATACTGTTTCATATTGGCGGCTGTGATGACAAACAGCGGTTTATCTTTAGCATACGGATCAATATGGTGCTGGCCGGATTTGTTATAGCCCACCGGCGGCAGACCCAAACCACCGCGCCAGGGTGGAATATCACCGTTATTACCCGCGCGCTCAGCTCCCAGCGGTGTCAGTTCCCCTTTCAGGCGATCCGCTTCTTTGACGGATACTGCCGCCATCGCCGCTGGCATTACCAATGCCAACGCCAATGCACCAGCCGCTATCCACTTATTTTTTTTCATTATGCGACCTCAACTACACCGCAGAGTGCGGCATTCTTCCCCGAAGCAAGAATAAAGAAACTTGCAGCGATGCTCAAATCAAACTCTTGCTGACAACCTCATACACATCTTTGGATAAAGCGTCATGCTGCATAATGCGTTGCAACTCGGCTTTCATCAACTCCGATAATTCCGGCACCAGGCGACGCCACTTTGTCAGCGGCGTCAGCAGACGCGCTGCAATTTGCGGATTACTGTCATTCAGACGCAAAACCGCGTCTGCTAACAAGCGATAACCGGCGCCGTCTTCACGGTGAAAATGACACAACGCCTGGTTAGCAAATGCTCCCAACACAGAGCGTACCTTATTCGGGTTACGCCAATCGAACGCCGGATGTGCCAGAAGTTGTTGAATAAATTCCACACGACCCAATTCGGCAGAACCCGCCTGCACAGACAACCACTGATTAACCACCAGCGCATCCTGCGACCACTGCTGGTAGAAATCACCCAACAATTGTTCTGCCTGCGCCGATGCACCACTGTTCACAACAGCGACCAGTGCCGCCATCTGATCGGTCATGTTATCAGCACTACGATACTGGCTTACCGCCTGCGCCAGACCATCGGCACTGCCTTTGACCCAATACGCCAGAGCCAGATTTTTCAGGCTGCGCGCCGACATTTGTGCCGGGACCGGCGCATAAGCAGCGGTCGATTGCAGACGCTGATAACAGGCCGAAAACTCCTTAACCAGAGAAGCAGCAATCGCTTGCTGCACCTGTTTGCGCGCCGCATGAATTGCCAGCGGGTCAACCTGCGCAGAGAATTCAGCGATATACGCTTCTGAAGGCAAGGTCAGTAAACAACTCACCATCGCCGGGTCGAGCGACTCGTCGGCCAACAAGCGGGCAAACACATCTCGTACTTGCGGCAGTAATTCAAAACGTCCCTGCTGCGCGGCGCTAATCCAGCTCAGCATCAGGCGCTGACCCGCATCCCAGCGATTAAAACCGTCGCTGTCGTGTTGCAATAAAAACAACAGATCGTCGGCGGATTGTTCAAACTCAACTTTTACCGGCGCAGAAAAATCGCGGAACAGCGACAAACGCGGCTGCTCGCTGATGCCGTTAAAGACAAAGGTTTGCTCGGCTTCGGTCAGGTGCAACACCTGGCTGCTTTCGGTCCAGGCAGCCGCCGGTTCAACATCAATGGCTAAATCCTGGCCATCGGCGCCAATCAGACCCAGCTGCACCGGAATCCACTGTGCTAATTTATTGCTTTGTCCCGGCGTATCCGGGCAGCGCTGGCTGAGCGTCAGGCGCAATTGTTGTGCGTCGGCATCGTATTCACTGTTAACCGTCACCACCGGCGTGCCCGCCTGCTTATACCAACGCTTAAACAGCGTCAGATCGACGTGATTTGCATCTTCCATCGCCTGTACAAAATCATAAATCGTCACGGCCTGACCGTCGTGGCGCTCGAAATACAGGTCGGAGCCTTTACGGAAGCCGTCTTTTCCGAGAATTTTATGCAGCATCCCCACCACCTCTGAACCTTTCTCATAAATGGTCACGGTGTAGAAGTTGGATATTTCGATAAAAGAATCCGGCTGTACCGGGTGTGCCATCGGCCCACCATCTTCGGCAAACTGCACGGTACGCATAATGTTCGCGTCTTCAATGCGTTTTACCGTGGCGGAATTCATATCGGCGGAGAAGCAGGCATCACGGAAAACCGTAAAACCTTCTTTCAGACTCAGCTGAAACCAGTCGCGGCAGGTGACGCGGTTACCCGACCAGTTATGAAAATATTCGTGGGCGACAATGGCTTCAATGCGCTGATAGGCAGCATCGGTGGCGGTCGCCGGGTTGGCCAGCACACAGGATGAATTAAAAATATTCAGGCCTTTATTTTCCATGGCCCCCATATTGAAATCATCCACCGCCACGATCATAAAAATATCCAGATCGTATTCACGACCGTAGGTTTCTTCGTCCCAGCGCATGGAACGTTTCAAAGCATCGAGTGCGTAGTCGGTTTTATCAATATTCTGCGGTTCAACAAAAATTTTCAGCGCGACATCGCGACCGTTCATGGTGGTGAAACGGTCTTCTTTAACGCGTAAATCCCCCGCAACCAATGCAAACAGGTACGCCGGTTTTTTATGCGGATCGTGCCAGGTCACTTTATGTAAGCCATCGTCCACACAATCGGCAACCAGATTACCGTTAGACAGTAAGACCGGAAATTGCGCGGCATCGGCAATAATGTGTGTGGTAAATACCGACATCACATCCGGACGGTCGAGGTAATAGGTGATACGGCGGAAGCCTTCAGCTTCACATTGCGTGCAGTACATACCGCCGGAACGATACAGACCTTCGAGGGCGGTATTTTTTGCTGGATAAATGCGGGTTTGTATTTCCAGCTGTGAGCGTTCCTGCAGGCCATGCACGGTCAGGCTTTCTTCACCGGTTTCATATTGCCCGGCGGTCAAAGGCTGGCCATCCAATACCAGACTCAGCAATTCCAGATCCTGCCCGGCCAGTAGCAACGCGGCACCAGGCTGGGCCTGTTCGTTGCGCACACAATCCAGCTGAGCGGTAACCAGGGTATATTCATCCTGTAGCTCAAACGTCAGTTCGGTACGCTCAATCCAATAGTCCGGTTGCTGGTAGTCTTTCAGGTAAATGGCTTTTGGCTGTGCATCGCGCATGGAAACCCCTTAATCCTTTAATGCAAATGAAATGTGGTATGAGCTGAATTTACGCAAATTAATCACACCACCATCCAATATTAAATACTGGCCTTTCAGACCCAGCAGACGCCCGCTGACCTGAGGATGTTTATCAAAATTAAAACTGCTGATTTTGGTCGGATACTGAGTCACCGGATAGTCAAATTGCCAGACATCCGCATCGTTCAGCAACTGCACACTGCCAACGCCTTCGCGCTGTTCAATCTCAGCCAGTGGCTGAGCAAATTCATTCAGCAAGCGATCACGTTCAAGTGCAAGATCCAGCTCTGCTGCCGGACCTTTCAGCAGCGTGCGCCAGTTGGTTTTATCGGCCACCTGTGAGCGCAGCAAATCTTCAACCAACCCAGATAAGCGCCGGTTTTTTACCCGCGCAATCGGTAATGCCTGCGCCGCGCCCTGATCAAGCCAGCGCACCGGCATTTGCGTCGCACGGGTAATGCCGACTTTAAGGCCGGATGAATTGGCAAGATAGACAATATGATCGTTAAAGCACACCTGCTCTGCCCATTCCGGCTCACGACAGGTGCCCGCCGCAAAGTGGCATTTTTCCGGGCTCATCATGCAGGAATCACATTGCGCCAGCGTGGTAAAACACGGGTAACAATAGCCCTGGCTGAAACTGGTCTTGGTACGTCGTCCGCAATGACTGCAATGAATCGCACCGCTGTAGGTCATTTCAATGTGACGCCCGATCAGCGGATTTAAATCCACGCGCTGATCCCCCAGCACCAGCTGATATTGAACTTCGCTGTTACTGCTGCCCGGCTGCAGCGCCATTTTACTGAGCAGGCCACTGGCCAGTACTTGTGTCATAAATTACTGCAGCGTCAGCGTCTGGACGTCGTCGTGATCATCCTTACCGGACGATTTGCAGGCGTCTTCCATATAACCCACGCGCTGCTCAGCTGGCAGGTCATGAATCTGTTCATAATGAATAATGGCTTCCATGCACAATTCACGTTGCTGAGCTTCCAGTTTGCGACCATCGGGCCAGCGTCCCAGTTCCACGGCGCTGCGCAGATTCTGATAGATCTCAGGTGTCAGAGATTTAATAAGTTGTTCAAGTGTCATAGCAACCTCATCCAGACCAGCCAAAACGGACGGCGGATCTTTTCTTACTTAAAAGTCAGTATCACGGACCACTGCTTTTACCGGCCAGACTATAGCCAGAATAAAACCGCAGATCAGTCCACCTAAATACGTTCCGTGCGCCGTGCCGGATAATCCCGGCACTAAGGTATCAGCGCTGATGGTCAGCAGCAGCCAGCCCACCATCACCGGTAATAACATACGGGGAATCTGGTAATCGATGTTACGCCGGCGCTGACGAAAGCCAACCCAGCCAAGCAATCCCAGCGTCACGCCGGAAATTCCACCAAACGCTGGACCGGCATACCACCATTGCACCACATTACCGATCAGACCGCAGGCCAACAGCAATACCAGCAGTGGCAGCCAACCTTCCTGCTGTTCAATGCGGCGCGCCAGAATCCACCACCAAAGCGAATTAAACAGCAGATGCAAAACGGAAAAATGCAGCAGTGTCGGCCGCCATAAATCCCAAAACCCCAGTTGCCAGTATGTGGCCAGATTAAAACGCTGCTCAGGCCAGAGTTCAGCCCCGCTGCTCAGCCAGTTTTGCCAGTCGGCAGAAAAATGCATCCAGGCAAACACTGCGGGCAATAACAATAAAATAAAGGTGCTGAACGGAGTGGCCAGAAGCTGCAACAGCCCGTGCCAGATTTTAGGCTCAACCGCTTCAGGCTGTAGCGGTGAAATCTGACCCGCCTGCCATTCTTCAAGCCACTGCTTAACCTGCGGCGCATGACCAGCATCCGCAAGATACAGACACTGCTGCCCTTCCTGTTCGATCACCCGATGGGCAATGCGCTCCGCCCATAAACGCTGAGTTAAGGGGGATAAATCGACAGCGGCCGGTGCGACCAAAACTAATACCGGTTCCATCAGCGTTCGCTCTTCTCCACCCGTACCCAGGTAAATTTACCCGGTTGCAGGCTGCGTTCGGTATCCATGCGGTAAGCGGCAAGACGCCCGTATTTAACCGCACTGTAATCAAGACAGGCGATATTAGGCACAATGGGCGCAGGTAAACCCTGCATCCAGTAATGACCAATAAACAGCGGTTTTTCCTGCGGGCCGTAAAACAGCAATTGTTCACGCTCTTCACGACTCAACAAGGCATGCTCAATATCGTCTGGCAGCGGATCGGGTTGAAACACCACATCGCTGTAACGCTCGGGCTCATCTTCCCAGAACTTGGTACGGAAAAACTGCCGTACCATGCCATCTTTGGCGGTCATGGCGCGGCCGTCGGGTAATTTTAACGACGTTCCGCGCAGCATCCGGTCAAGAAATTTGTAAATAAAAGAACGGGTATTGACCGATTCGGCCAGCATATTGCGGTGCAGTTTATTATCACCGTAACGCATTAAATACTCATCAATCATGCCCTGATCCCAGCAGGCATGAACCACCCGGAAGTGCTCATAATCAAGAAACAGCGGCAGGTCGACAAACCAGTCGAGAAACTCATTAAACTCGTGCGGATAATTGGCAAACTGTTCCAGCGTCTGCTCAACAATAAAACTGTTGCGTTTGGTATGCGGCCGTAAAAAAGGCTGGCGCATTCCTGGTGGCGCTTCGGTGCAATAGGTCACCACATTGTATTCATGGTTGCCCATAACAATGTCGGCATGACCACCATCAACCATGTCGCGCACCACATGACAGGCGAGACGGATATGCGGTCCGCGATCGACAATATCGCCGAGAAAGACCACCTTGCGCTTCGGATGTTGATAAACACCACCGCGCTTGCTGTAGCCCATCTGCTCCAGCAATTCGATCAGCGTTTCGCCACAGCCGTGAATGTCACCGATTAAATCGTAACCCTGGTGCATACTTAATCCCCCAGGTTGCTACTCCAGCCCAGTTTAGTCCGGCAAATTTCATAGAAATTGTGGCCTTTGGGGTGAATCAGCTTCAGTTTATGGGCTTTTTTGCGAATGGTAATACTATCGCCGGGCGCGCAGGGAATATGCGTCTGACCGTCGCAACTGATGGTTGGATAAATGTCCAGGTCAGTATCAATGACGATTTTAATCTCGCTTTTACCGTCCACCACAATCGGTCGGCTGGAGAGGGTATGCGGGAACATCGGCACCAGCACCAGAGCGTCCAGTTTCGGATGCATAATCGGGCCACCACCGGACAGCGAATAGGCGGTCGAACCGGTTGGTGTCGATACAATCAGGCCGTCGGAACGCTGGTTGTATACGTACTGGCCTTCAATCCACAGATCAAAGGCAATCATGCGGGCTGATTTACCGGGGTGCAGCACCACGTCGTTTAACGCGGCGGCGGTGGCAATCGGATTGCCATCGCGCTTTACTTCGGCATCGAGCAGAAAGCGCATTTCACTGACGTATTCGCCATTGAGTACATTCTGCACCGCATCCAACATGGTTTCGTCCGGACTGATATCGGTCAGAAAGCCCAGACGGCCACGGTTAATCCCCAACACCGGCGTATTAAAACGCGCCAGCGCACGGGCGGCACCCAGCAGGCTGCCGTCGCCACCGACCACAATCACCAGATCACAGATCTCACCGAGCAGGTTCACATTACTGACCTGCATGCCATGACCCGGCATCACTTCGGCAATGCGGTCATCGAGAATAACGTGGTAGCCTTCATCGATCAGATAACGGGACAGACGCTTGACCGTCTCAATCACTTTATTGCTGTTCAGACGGCCGATCATGCCGATATTACGAAACTCTTCCATTACTGCGACCTGGCAACCCTGGTGGATGATGTGGTGTGTTACTGCAACAGCAGCGCCACAAATGAATGGCCTGTTTTATATCACAGAGGAGTTAAAAACGCTTGTTTGCCGCTGATCATTCCTACTTCGCCCTGCCCGGCCAGCATCAGCGTGACCTGATCTGGAGCCTGTTCGGCCCGCCCCTGCTCGACTGCGACTGGAGCCCGGCTAAGCAACCCTGGCTGCCCGATCAATGGCAGCCGCTGGCAGAGCAACTGAGCAATCTGGCTCCGGACTTCAACAGCCCGCGACTGGGACTTATTTTTGAACAGTTATGGCAGCAATATCTGCAACTCAGCGGCATCCGCTTTCTGGCCAATGTGCAGATTATTGATCAGGGAAAAACCCTCGGTGAGCTGGATCTGCTGCTGGATAACGAACAACAGCAATGGCATCTGGAGCTGGCTCTGAAGTTTTATCTTGGCTACGGCAACGAACAGGGCCAGCACTGGGTCGGCCCCAACCGCGCCGACCTGCTGGCCCGCAAAATCCGCCATACCCATGAACATCAGCTGCCCATGCGGCAGAATCCGCAAACTCAGCAGCAACTGTCAGAATTGAACTGGCAGCCGCAGGCCAGTCTGGCGGTGATGCGCGGCTGTCTGTTTTACCCGGCCAATCCGGCGTATCAGGCCTGCCTGCCAGCGGAAGTGTCGGCCCACCACTGGCGCGGACACTGGTGTCATGCCCAGCAGGCCGCCGACTATCTGCCCAAGGGGCGCTGGTATGTATTGGCCAAACCACAGTGGCTGAGCCCGGCGCTGACGACTTTCAGTATTGGCCGGGAGGAGTTACTTGAGTACCTGCGCACGCATTTC
This sequence comes from Thalassolituus pacificus, assembly GCF_025318105.1. Taxonomy (NCBI): domain Bacteria; kingdom Pseudomonadati; phylum Pseudomonadota; class Gammaproteobacteria; order Oceanospirillales; family Oceanospirillaceae; genus Thalassolituus; species Thalassolituus pacificus. Next base: position 33,648 of record NZ_JAOANI010000031.1, on the reverse strand, counting down.
CGTCACCTGACCTATCCCTGCTGCGTGATACAGACAGAAGAAGGCCAATATGGCTGGGCCGAACAGCAGCGCTGGCTGATTATGCCCGATGACTGGCCACACAACGGCACCCATAAGAATCTGCCGGTGAAACTGGGCTGAAACAGATAAAAGCGAGAATGATCAGAGCGAATAACCGCGCCGGCCCTGCAAGCCGCCGCTGTGTACCAGTAAAGCCCGGGCGTTCACAGATTCAGTCACCAACTCCTGTTCAAAGGCCAGCATCAGCTTGGCGGTATACACCGGGTCCAGTGGCAGATTCTGGCGGTCATAGCGTTCAATCAGTGCCAGCAGCTCCGGCGAAGTGCGGCCGAATCCCCCAAGATGGGCCTCATCCAGCAGGCGCCAGCGTACATCCGCCGGCATCGCCTGTTGCCAGGCCCGCAAACGCTCGCCCTGATCCGCCACCGCATTCACGCCGATCAGCTCGCAATCAATATTGAATTCACGCAGCCCTTTGGCGACCCCCAGCGCCGTGGTGCCGCTACCAACCGCCAGCCAGACCTGATCATAGCCGGCGCACAATGGTGCCAGATGCCGGCACTCCAGTGCTCCGGCATCACCTGCGCCGCCCTCAGGAATCACAAAGGCATCGTATTGCTGAGCCAGCTCCTGCTGCCATTGCAGATCATAACGGCGGGCATAAGTTTTTTTATCGGCGAAAACCAGCTTAGCCCCCCAGCTCTGACAATCCTGCAACGTAGCCGTCAGCGGCAAGTGTTCATAGCCGCGCACTACCGCAATCACCGCAGTATTCAGTGCCTGCCCGAGAGCAGCCAGCGCATGCAGGTGATTGGAATACGGTCCACCAAAACTCAGCAACGCGCCGCGGCCGGATTCTCTGAAGCGCGGCAGAAACCCAGCCAGCTTAAAGGCTTTGTTGCCGGAAATATTAGGATGCAGCAGATCGAGCCGCAGAATGTCGGGGGCAGCCGAATTCAGCAAGGGCTGCTCCAGTAAGGCGGGTGCAATGAATGCCGGTAGCGGCTGAATCAGACTGGCCAGCTCTGGCCACTCAAATCCGGGCCACTCAAATCCGGGCCACTCAAATCCGGGCCAGTCAAATTCAGAACTGTCTGCCACAGACACGTCAACTGCCGGCAAGATGCAGCTGGCGGTGAAGCTTGCAGTAGGCATTGAGGTCGTGATCAAACTCACGCGGATGTTCTATGCGGGGAATTTCCGCCTTGCATTGCTGGCAGTGCGGATCGTCATAATGATCCAGCCAGCGGCGGTAAATATCTTCACTGACAAAGCATTTCTGCGCGGCGTATGCCAGAGGATTGTCGGCATAGCGCAGCATATGTGCCGGACTGATGGTCAGATGTCCGACACCGGGGTGGAAAGCCACCAACACCGCTTCGAGGCCGTCGAGACGGCCGACAAAACGCTCTGCACTCTGTTCTTCGGCACTGTCAAGGTACTGACGCAAGGTCGCTACTTCTTCTTTTAAACGCAGCGCCTCTTCATTACTCAGTGCTGACTGAGATTGCGGACGGCTTTCATTCAACGCCTGACGCAGACGTTCCGCTTCCTGACGCTCCTGCTCCAGCACCCGCGTAAGGGTTTCAATTTCTGCGGCATGGGCCGCCATTTCGTTGCGATGAACCTGACGTAACTCTTCCAGCTCAGTCTCACCGGATGCCCCGGCCTGACGCCCGAGTTTTTCGTTCAGACTTTTCTGCCGTTCAATTTCCTGCTGCAGCTGTTGTAACTGGCGCCGATAAGCTTCCATCTCGTTACGCAGAGTGCGCTTAAGATCTTCCACTTCCGGATCGCTGTGTTTTTTAGCCAGCAGACTGCCGGCACCGGCACTGACCCGCTCCACTGCAGAGACACGCTCCTGTGGCCACAGATCACGTTCGGTTAGCGGCGCCTGATCGCGCAGCGTATTACCACGTAATGCTTTACGGATGGCCATAAAATCGGATGTGACCGGTTCCCACAACGAGTCCGCATGCCAACTGATGGAGCACTGACTTCGGCAAGCCAGGCGAATACGACCGGCGCCCATATTCGGACCACGCCCGGCACTGTCGGCCAGACGGCGTAATGGCATATACCAGCGAGCATCGATCACCGAGTGTTTGACCGGCGCCTCAAACAGTACCAGCGCCTCGGCCGAACGATGACTACCAATCTGCAGATACGCCGCCTGAACCTTGTTTTCAACCGCATGCTGCAGCGGTGTTTGCTGACGAACAAGACGCTCAAAATCCGCCAGCCAATAAGCTTCAACAACCTCATGTTCATGCAGGATTAACACGGCTTCCTGGATACTCATACTTGCGTCTCTGTTCGTGATATCTGAGTGGTTGCCGACTGCGATCAGCGGGTTACTGCAAAGTCCGATTGTCAGACACACTAATGAAAAGTCATGATGCCTAACAGGTCAGTTTCCGCCACCCAAAGCGGAATGCCTATTGTGTGACAAATATCACATTTCGTTTTTTCTTATGAATATCAGTATGTTGCGGGAATATCAGAATGCGGCAATCTGACATTTTACGACCCGCAAAAAGGACGTTCAGGATAACTGCGACATCAGAATTTACGTTTCTCCGATGCTGCCGGGTTGGTGGGAATACCAAAAGGATCGTGCTCGTCTTTTATTTCCTTCGACAGCGCCTGCGACAGGTTGTCCTCTTTCTTGTCACCACCACTATATAAAGACGCAGTACGCTGGGTCAGATCACGGATGCGCTGATTCTTTTCCGGATATTGCAGGTCAAATTCAATCAGAATTTTCTTCGCGGCTTTATAATAGTTGGTGGCGGTAATCACATCCCCGCGCCCGGCCGCCACATCGCCCTGAGCGGTATAGGTATCAACCTCTTTTTCCAGTAACGTCAGGCGCAAATAGCGGCGATATTCCATCATGGCGGTTTCAGAAATCAGCCGTTTTCGCGCCATTACATTCAACGCTTTCAGCACCCGGCCAAACTGACGCCGCGCATAACGAATTTCACGATCGCTTTTTAATACCCGGCGATTTCCCTTACCTTCATCAATTTTTCGCCGGTATGGTTCGGCATCAAATGGCTCTTCAGCCGCTTCGCCGGCACCGTCTTTTTTCGGCAGTGCTTCCTGATAAACAACGTACAGCTGCTCTACCCGCTCCAGAATGGCCAGCTGCACTTCTTTAAAGTTATCGACGAGAATCAGAAACTCCAGCGCTTCCAGCAGATCATCCGCTCCCTGTTTTACGGCACGGGCCTGCAAACGCTGGGCTTGCTGCGCCTGTTGTCTGCGTCCTGCCATCACCAGTCCGAACAAAATCAACGCAACCGGCAGAGCAATGGCTACTATCAAACCAATCGCCGACATAAAAAACTGTTCCCCGCAATCTATGCTATTCCTAAACAACAGCCTTGTTTTCAAGGCCCCCGGTGGCATCTGTATCGTCATACTCTGGTGACAAGTTTAGCAACGTTTCACCGCTCTGCCGGAGAGCATTACAAGACACTGACGGCGAGAGAAGCTTGACCACCCCCCCCGGTGTACCTATAAAGTGTCGCCTTCTGTGCGCCTGGCTATATCAACAAGAAAGGGTTAATCAAAGGAATATGGGCAAATCGCTGGTTATCGTGGAATCGCCTGCAAAGGCTAAAACCATCAATAAATACCTGGGCAAGGACTTTATTGTTAAGTCCAGCGTGGGTCACGTACGCGACCTGCCAACCTCTGGCTCAGGACAGCCCAGCGATCCTAAGGAGCGTGCCAAGCAGGCCGCTCTTACCCGCAAGATGTCCCCCGAAGCCAAGGCCGAGTACAAAAAGAAAAAATCGCGCGAGCAGCTGATAGGACGCATGGGCGTTAACCCGGAAAAAAACTGGGCGGCCAATTATCAGATCCTGCCGGGTAAAGAAAAGGTGGTTGAAGAACTGCAACGATTGGCCAAAGATGCCGATCAAATCTATCTCGCAACGGATTTGGACCGCGAAGGAGAAGCCATCGCCTGGCACCTTCGTGAGATTATTGGCGACGACAAAAAACAATACCGCCGCGTAGTCTTTAACGAGATTACCAAGAAAGCGATTCAGAGCGCGTTCGAACAACCCTCCGAACTTAATATGAATCGTGTTAATGCTCAGCAGGCGCGTCGTTTCCTTGATCGCGTTGTTGGCTTTATGGTATCGCCACTGCTGTGGAGCAAAGTGGCCCGCGGCTTATCCGCAGGTCGTGTGCAATCGGTTGCGGTACGCTTAATTGTTGAGCGCGAACGTGAAATCCGTGCGTTTATTCCGGAAGAATACTGGGAAACCTTTGCCGACCTCAGCACTCCCGGCGGTGAAGCGTTACGCGCTCAGGTCACACGCCAGAACGGTAATGAATTCCGCCCGGTCAACGAACAAGACACCATGTCGGCCGTGTCTGCCCTGCGCGGTCACAGCTACAACGTTCTCAAACGCGAAGATAAACCGACCAGCTCCAAACCTGCCGCGCCTTTTATTACATCAACGCTGCAACAAGCCGCAAGCACACGCCTGAGCTTCAGCGTCAAGAAAACCATGACCCTGGCGCAGCGTCTGTATGAAGCCGGTTACATCACGTATATGCGTACCGACTCGACCAATCTGAGTCAGGAAGCCGTCAGTAACTTACGCGACTACATCAGCGATAAATTGGGCGAGCAGTACCTGCCGGACGAGCCTCGCAGCTACAGCAGCAAAGAAGGCGCTCAGGAAGCGCACGAAGCGATCCGTCCTTCCGACGTTCGCCTGCGCGCAACCGATCTCAGCTCAATGGAGCCCGATGCGCAACGTTTATACGATCTGATCTGGCGACGTTTTGTCGCTTGTCAGATCAAAGACGCACAATTCACCAGCACCAGCATCACCGTTAAAGCCGGTGAATTTGAGCTGAAAACCCGCGGTCGCGTTATGCGCTTTGATGGTCACCTGAAAGTGCTGGCCGCCATGGGTAAAGGCGAAGATGACGTACTGCTGCCGGATGTCAGCGAAGGCGACACACTGCAGCTGGTTGAACTGGAGCCGAAGCAGCATTTCACCAAACCCGCTCCGCGCTTTTCAGAAGCGGCCTTGGTTAAAGAGCTGGAAAAACGCGGTATCGGCCGTCCTTCGACTTATGCCTCTATTATTTCCACGATTCAGGAACGGGGTTACGTCAGCCTGAAAGGCCGCCGTTTTTACGCCGAAAAAATGGGCGATATTGTTACCAGTCGTCTGGTTGAGAACTTCGATGATCTGATGGACTTCGGCTTTACCGCCAGCATGGAAGAGAAACTCGATCATATTGCTGAAGGTGATATCAACTGGACCGACGTCCTGGATGAGTTTTATCAGGGCTTCCAGCAAAAACTGGAAATCGCTGATGGCGAAAATGGCATGCGTCCGAATGATCCGGTTGATACAGACATCGCTTGCCCAACCTGTGGCCGCCATATGCAGATCCGCACAGGCTCTACCGGTGTGTTTCTCGGCTGTTCCGGTTACAGCCTGCCGCCCAAAGAGCGCTGTACACAGACGCTGAATCTGGTGCCCGGTGATGAAGCGATTTCTGCCGATGAAGACGAAGAAGCAGAAAGCCGCCGCCTGATGGACAAGCGCCGCTGCACTATCTGTGACAACGCCATGGAAAGCTATTTGCTGGATGAAACCCGCAAAGTTCATATTTGTGGTAACAATCCTGATTGCAGCGGGTTTGCCGTAGAAACCGGACAGTTCAAGATTAAAGGCTATGATGGCCCAACACTCGAATGCGATAAATGCGGCAGCGAAATGCAGCTGAAATCCGGTCGATTTGGCAAATACTTTGGCTGTACCAACAGCGAATGTAAGAACACCCGGAAATTGCTGAAGAGTGGCGAAGCAGCACCGCCGAAAATGGACCCTATTGCCATGCCGGAGCTGAAATGTCTGAAAGTAGACGACACTTACGTTCTGCGTGACGGTGCCACAGGCTTATTCCTGGCCGCCAGCCAGTTTCCGAAAAAACGCGAAACACGTGCACCTTTGGTTGAAGAGTTGCTGCCACATCAGGCTGAACTGCCACAAAAATACCACTTCCTGCTCGACGCTCCGCGTCAGGACCCGGAAGGCAATCCAGCTATTATCCGTTACAGCCGCAAAACCAAAGAGCAGTATGTAATGAGTGAGCATGATGGCAAGGCGACCAATTGGTCGGCGTATTTTGTCGACAATAAATGGGTTGAGCACGACAAGAAAAAAGCTCCGGCAAAGAAAGCCGACAAAGCCTGAGTCACACCAATGTCTGGGAAAAGTATCGGCTAATTTGATACTTTTCCCGGATTTTTCCGCAAAATATTCGTTGTTATGTTCAATACTCCCATCTCAAGGAGAGAACACTATGCAATGGATCAAGCACATCATCCTTTCTGCCTGTCTGACTCTGGGCGTCCTCAGCGTACAAGCAGCCGAAGCGCCTGCCACTACCGGCACAGAAGTCAAAGCCGTGAATATCAATACCGCCACCGCGGAGCAACTCAGCCAGCTTGACGGCATTGGCAAAGCGAAAGCCGAAGCCATTATTCTTTACCGTAAACAACACGGTCAGTTTAAATCTCTGGATGACATCACCCAGGTAAAAGGCATTGGTCAGGTTATTCTGGATAAAAATCGCGCCCTGCTGGCGCTGGAGTAACGCATAAAAACAACACATAAAAAACGCACATAAAAAAAGAGCCGTATTGCGGCTCTTTTTCATATTTCCTGATCCCCTCTCAGTCTGTTACCAGACAGTTCCCCCACTCACAACGCACCAGCAAATAGCTGTTATCCGGGCAGCGTGCATCGTAGACTTCGTGCGGCCAGGCATTTTTTAACAAATGAACTTCAGCGCCGGCACAACCATTGCGTTTCGCCATTTTTTCCACAACATAAAAAGAACGGCCATACACTTTCCCTGTTTTCTGCTCAATAGATGCCCGTTTCAGATTCAGATCGGTGCCGTCCCGTTGCAGGCGGCGCTGCAGGTTAACCAAAGAGTCGTACACCTTATCCTGGCTGCGTAAATCACGCTCTCCCTGATTGTATTGTGACAGTACCCGCAGACAGAGGTCTTCTTTATCACCACTGGCATTGAGTAATTCCTGAACCTCTGCCTCGGCGGTCTCAACCACCTGCCAGGTCAGAGCCATTGCCATACGCGCACCGGTTTCGTTACGCTCATCGGTGACATGAATAATATCGTAGGCCAGCCCAAAATCCGCACTTTCAACAAACGCACCGTTACGCTGCCACCAGTTTTGCTTAGCGGTATAAGCCGCCTGCTTGGCTTTGGCGCTGACGTCTTCGCAGGAATCTACCCAGGTGCGCAATGTGGTATCGGTCTGCAGTGCGTAATAAACCGCTTCTCCGGTGGGCGAAAGCTGAGTACTGGAGCACCCTTGTAAAAGCGCCAGTGAAGCCAATAAAAGTCCAGAAAAAATCCGCATGCTCGTCATCCTTTATTCAGAAATAATGTCAGATTCGGCTGCTGCCGCAGCGCTTAATGCCAGCCACTGCAGCAGCTGTGCTTCATCAAAAGGCCAATCAAGTTCAGCCCCGTTGTTGTCATTCAGAAGTACCGGAATGCGCAGACCATAACGCTCCACCAAACCTTCGGTGTCGACAATGTCTTCGAGATACACATCCACCGTTATCTGTCCGGCCATATTCATAATAACGGCCTGCGCCAACTCGCAGAGATGACAGCCCTCAGTGCCGAATAAAACCAGAGCCATCAGGCAATTCCAATAAAAAACAGATAGGCGGGAGTATAGCGGTTAGCGTCGGGGCATGACAAAAAGTCTGCCCCGCTGAAGAAATAATGAAGTGAGGTTTTGTCTCTCAGGCTTTATTGCCAATCAATGAATTCAGTCCGTCATGGAATGACTGCCATACGGGTAGGCGCTCTTCTTCTGACAGTAATTCATTCACCAGATCCTGCAAGGTTTGCGGCGCATCGGCCAGCGGACTGGCTTTATCCAGTGCGGCCATGTAGGCATCGACATAAGAAGCCAATGGGGCTTTCATTGATTCAAGCTCTGGCGTTGGCAGTTGAGGCTGCACCCTGGAATAGGCTTTGGTTGATGTTGCCACCGTCTGCTGCGTCAGATTCAGACTCATTGATGCCAGCTGACTGCCATCAAAGCCAAGATCCATTGCCTGTTCGAGTGCGCTGCCAATATCACCGGCAAAAAAACGCTCACTCAGCGACTGCACATCGTCAAACAAACCTGACAGCGCCGAACGTTCAGCCTCACTCAGATTACCATTCACTTCCATACTCCAGTTTTGCTGAGCCGAAGCCTGCAGGCTGAACGCCGAATTGCCACTGTTATCTTTATTTATGGAAGTGCTGAGACTGCTGCCCTGAGAAAAGCGGACCGTTACCCGATCACCTTCCTGAGTGAGTACCTGCAATGAAAGCTCATTCGCCACGCGCAATGAGCTGTTGCTGGTCATCAACGCCGACGCCTGCTCTGCCGGTTTAGAGAGCTGATCCAGACCGTCATCCACCATCTGGCGTCCGGCGGCAATCTGATTTTTTAATTCGTCGTCCAGCAAGCCCATACCATCGAGCATTTCGGTGGCCTGAGCATATCCTTTGGCAATACCTTCACGCGCGGCCTGCAGACGCTGATCAATACGGCTCTGATCGGCTCCCTGAGTACGCAGCTGATTAATACCATTTTCCACATGGCGCAGAATGGCGGCGGCCGTATCTTCCGGGCTTTGCTTCTTATCCAGTTGCACAACACCGGGCATGGCTTTCGCCAGAGATTGCGCAGCAGCGCTCTGCTTGGCAGCGGTGGCCGGCTCAGTAGCCGCTTTTTTGCTCCCCTCCTGACCCTGAGTGCCGTAGTTCCGGTATTGCGAGGGGGAAATTGTGATTGCCATAAAGCCTCCGCTCAGACTGTGTTGCCGTTCTGTTAGTTATCGGCGGCTGTCGCCGGAAGTTAAGTCCTGTGACAGTTTAGTCAGTAAACAAAAAAAGCCCGCGACTGGCAGGCTTTGTGTTTTACGCTAACAGACTGTGAAAACCGGCGCTCAGAGCATCAGTAGCAAACGGCTCCCTGATGGTACTCATAACCAAAATCGAGCTTCCAACAGACTTTATTGCGCTCAATTTCATTCATGATGTGATCCGGGTGTTCATGCAAAAGCTGCATGGTTTTCAGCGTTTTATAGGCGGCATGCAGCGCACTCTGATCCAGACTGATCACTTCTTCTTTATTCATGATCCCCTGATTCAGCAACGCCTGACGCCACTCACTCACGTCCTGAGTCTGCATCAAATGCTCAACCAGCGGTTGAATCAGCGATAACTTTTGCATCTGGCTCATAAAAAATCCTCCGAATAGAAACTGGGGGAATTTCTGAATCCCGGCAAGACTCACGCATAGTGATTCAGCCATTCCAAGCCCACAATGGCTCAGACTCACTGAAAAAACCAGATCAAAAAATGAACACTATGATGATGATAAGTCAAAGATCACCCGCAGCGCGGGGACGATTCCCCCACGTTTGCGCGTAAATTAAGAAGAAATTATGACTGGCGACGCTGATTGCGGTATTCAACCGGGGTTTGACTGGTCCAGCGTTTAAACGCCCGATAGAACGTGCTGGGTTCGGAAAACCCAGTGAGGTAGACAATTTCATCAATACTTTCATTGGTTCCCGACAACAAACGCTTAGCCAGGTTGCAACGATAATCCGCCAGCAATTGATTGAAGTTAGTACCCGCTTCTGCCAGACGGGTCCGTAACGTTCGCGATTTGATATCCAGCCGCTCGGCAACATCTTCCAGATTGACCTGGCCGGTCTCCAGTATTTCACCAAAAACTTTATACACACGGGTCACGATATCCTGCCGCTCCAGCTTGGCCACGTGCTCAATGGCCAGCTTTTCATGCAACTGCAGCAATTCCGGCTCAGCATGAGAAGACGGCATATCCAACAGCTGAGTATTGAAATAAATACGGTTATCTTCCTGCTGGAACAGCACCGGACAAGCGAAGATGCGCTCATGCTCGCGGCTGTCTGCCGGCTGTTCATGGCTGAAGTGAACGCAGGAAGGCACAAAGGCATCATCAGTGACATAACGGAAAAAGCGGATCAACCCAAGCGCCATGCATTCATTCAGGTGACGCAAGCCGGCAACACGGTCACTGGAGCTCTCCACCAGAATGTACGCCTGCTCGCCTTCAATACCGGTACTGGCCTGAGAAGCGTCACTGAGCAGGCGCTGATAATTAAGCGCTCGTTTCAGACCTTCACCAAAAGTGGGGCTGGATAAAAACAGGTATTGCAGCACCTGCCCTTTGTATACGGGCATGTGTTCACCGAGATGCAGGCCAATATCGGCATCGTTACTGACTTCCTGCAAGACATGCCAGAAGATCAGCTGAGCTTCATGCGGAGTACGGATGTTACGGTCTGCCAACAGCTCAGGAGTAACGCCCAAACGTGCAAACACCGCATCTACATCCAGCCCCATCTTCAGCATGGCCTGATGGGCCAGCTGGATCATAACGCCAGAGTCACGCAGTTCTGTCATTCCACCGGACATAAGTCGTTGAAATTCCTGATGAGTGTTGGCGAATTCTGCCAGATAAACAGGCCGCTGCAAGTCCTATTGACCAAACTGACGCAGAGTGCGGAGAGGCAGCGCCAATGGTCGCTCCCGGCAGGCCTCTATACTCAGCGCTCTCACCCCTGTCTGATCAGAATATTCATAAGGACTCCGTGGCTATGACTCAAGCAATACGCATGCAATTCAGTGCGACTCCGGGAACTCTGAGCCAATACGCCCGCGCACTGCTGGCCCGCGGTGCCAGTCAACGCGACCTGCACATGCCGGATATCGAAGCCCTGCTGGTTGGCGTTAAAGCCCGGCCTGAGCGGGTGGCGGCTTATGCCGCTGTCTGCGGTTTCAGCAGCCATAACTCCCTGCTGCCGCTGACCTATCCACACGTATTGGCCTTTCCGTTGCATATGGAGCTGATGCTGCACAAACACTTCCCTCTGGCCCTGATGGGGCTGGTGCATATCCGCAATGAAGTCACTCAGTACCGCGCCATCCGCCAGGAGGAAAAGCTCGACATCCGCTGCCACTTTTCAGGCAGCAGTCGCACCGACAAAGGCCTGGAATTTGATATCCGTACCGAAGTCACCATCGGTGGTGAACTGGTCTGGGAGTCGGTCAGTACCAACCTGGCGCGGATGCGCAGTGATACGCCGCGCGGGCCCAAAAAAGAACGTGCCCCTCTGGCCAGCTTTACCACCGCAGAACGCTGGACTCTGAACAGCAATCTCGGCCGTCGCTACGCCCGTGTCTCAGGCGACTCCAACCCCATTCACCTGTATGCCTTATCCGCCAGACTGTTCGGCTTCAAGAGCCATATAGCTCATGGTATGTGGAGCAAAGCCCGGACGGCGGCAGCCTTACAACCTTTGCTCGGTAGTGACGTCTGCCGGCTGACAACAGAATTCAAACTGCCGGTTTTTCTGCCATCCACGGTCGAACTGAATTACAACCTGCACGAAACCCTGAGCAGCGAACCAGCAGTAAAGGCAGGAATCGACTTTGAGTTACGCAGCATTAAAGGCGAGAAAGTTCACATGAAAGGACGTATAGAAAAGATCTGAACACACGCAAGAGCGATCAGGCTCAGCCATGTTGAGTCTGATCGATAATACCCGTTAACCAGCCCTCAGCCTCGTCACGCAGATCAAAGCGCTGCACCGGATAGACCGGCGCGTGATAGCTGAGAAACATCGACGTCAGATGACGCAGCATAAAAGAATTACCAACCACCGCCAGTGCACTGGTAGAGCGCAGAAGATCCGGATGAGAGGCAAACAACTGAACCTCAAAATCCACCGTGAGGATATCCTGACCCAGTATCAATACCGGTCGCTTACGCCGCCCCGCAATTCGTCCGCGGGCATTGTGCATATAACGTACAAGATCAATCGTCAGATGACTGAAGCCATGAAGGTCGTGATAGACAATGCCGTTTTCCCCCAGCCAAGTCTGTGGCTTAGCGGGAGAATTTACACCTCGAATTGTCATATTAACCGTAGTTTTAAGAATTGATTTTCATAAACGATAGCAAAATCTAACGGAAAATAAAGCTCATTATCATCTTATCTTCCGATATCAGCGTGTGCGGCGAAAGACTTACTGACAAATTTGCCGATATTCTCCAGAAACAAACCCTAGCAGCGGCGGAATTTCAGACAATGGCCGCTAAACAGCCATTTATGTCCGCTCAGTTTCCTGACGGTCGCGCCTGCCGCAGCCCGCATGAACCTATCAACGTAAAGAGGCCTAAGAGTGGCTTTATATTGAAGCAGTGACTGGTATTATGCGGCAGACGTCAGGTACGAACAGCGGCAGCTGGCGACCCTGCACATACAATAACAAGATAATCTCTGTTCACATTGATCAGTAAAACTATAAAAAATGGATTCCCTCACTATGGCCTCATCTTCCTGCAAGCCCTTACACGGCCGCATGCTGGCTTCGCTGGCGTTAAGCTCTCTGTTCGGTTTATCTCTGTTATCCCCTGCCGCACAGGCAGAAGGCGGATTCGTTGGCCTGCAGGGCGGTATTACCGACTCCCAGGATATGGATTCCTTCGGCAACACCATCAAACTCACGTTTGGCCCGAATATTACCGATCGTTTGGCTCTGGAGTTCGGCATCATGGATATTGGTGAGGCCAGTTATGACGACCCCAAAGCCGACTTTACCGATGTCGATGACGATACGCCGCCTAAGTTCAGAAATGCCAAGCATGGTACTGTCGTCCGTACCAATGCCATTACTGATGCTACGGACCCGGCAAACAACCGCCAGTCGTTCGCGACCTACACCGGCTTTGCCAATGCCCGACCACAGAGTTTTTTGATCACCTTCCGTTATCGTTTCTCATTAACGGACGATATCGACTTCTTTCTGAAGACCGGTGCAAATCTTTGGTTCGCCGATTATGACACTGTTGAAATCAAAGCATTCCAGGACAAAACCATCAGCCGCCGGATCGTCAATAGCAAACAAACATCCGCAATAGACCAAATCAGTGGTGGTGGATTCTTATGGCGCGCCCTTCCCGATCTGGCAATTCGCGCCGAATTAGAGACAACGGCGCTGGATAGTAAAGAATTTAATCGGGTTCGCTTTCAATTAATCACACTCGGTGCCCAGTACGAATTCTGAAAAAGCGAACTGCTGTACCAGTTCCTTACCCTGCCCGGACAAGAAAATGCTAAAAAAACCCTGTTCCGGGTAGGTTTATGCCAATAATTGTTAGACTCGTCACAATATAACCTTTCTCATTAGACCAGAATGGGGGCTCGGGTAGATAAGTGCCAGCCCTCTGTTACCTACGGTAACACATGACAAATTTGGTCACATTCTATTACCATAATGCCTGCTCTTTTTACCAACCTGTCAGTGGCATACCACTTGCTATTGAGTAAGGTTAAAAAACAAAAACCGAATCAGATTAGACGCCTATGAACATGGAACAAGGTTACGTATCCACCGCATTGGTTCGTCCTTTGCTGGAAGCTGCAGGCCCGACGTTTTTTGATCAGCTGCCGGAGAGTGCAACCGGTGCTATTCAACGCGTACTCAAACAGCTGAAAGACCCGGACAGCCGTATCAACGCGGAAGATGCGGACGAATTAATCAGCCACCTGGTGAAACGCAGCAATGACGAGTCGCTGTGTGTACAGTCATCGCACAAATTCAACGTTCACAGCAGCTGCCAGCTGCAGCATTTGTTTTTGTGCTGCAACACCCTGCGCGAAGCACTCTATTACCTCGAAAAATTTTCTTCGTTGCTGAGCGATCAACTGGAAATTCAGGTCACCCGTACCCGCGACAACATCATTAAGGTGAAACTTCCGGTAGAAGAGAATTTTATTGTTTCAACCCAACGCCGCCGGACAGAAATTATTATCAGCACTCTGCTGAGCTGGTTACGGCAGCTGTGCGGGCCAGAGCTGAACATCAGCACCATCGCCCTGCCATTCCCGGCCACTCAGTACAGCGAGCATTACAGCTCCCAGTGGCGCAGCGAAGTACAGTTCAACGCTGATGAGTGCTCTATTCAGTTCCACAGCAAGTGGCTGGATGAGGGTCTTCACAACACCAACCCGCACATCCTGAATATGATGAAGCGTGAAGTGGAAGAACAGTACCGCAAACTGGCGCGGTCCGGCTCACTGGCAGAGCGTATCCGCAAGGCTTTCCTGCAAAACAAGATCCGTCTGAATGCCAACCAGCAGGAAGTTGCCGATTACTTCCATATCAGTGCCCGCACGCTGAACCGTCACCTGCATCGTGAAGAAACGTCACTGAAGCAGATCGTTACCAGCGTCCGCCTGGAAACCGCTAAGCGCTTGCTGGTGAACACCGAAGAGAGCATTGAGCAGATTGCCCTCAACATCGGCCTGTCAGGTCGCCGAACGCTGGATCGCATCTTTATCAAAGAGATTGATCAGAGCCCGGCTCAGTATCGCCAGGCGCACAAACAAATGCCGATCGCCGCGAACGGCTGAACCGGTCTCCGTCCGGTAGAAAGAGCAACCGCAAGACCATAAAAAAGGCAGCCTGGCTGCCTTTTTTATTGCTCTGTTGCTATACGCGCCGTCCCTCAGGCCAACCCCAGCAAGCGAACGCGCTGCAGTGCCGCGACCGTAATCGCATCGGTAATGCGACCATCGAGAACCATGGCCAGCGCCTCCATAAATGGCAGACGGCGGATGCTCAGCACCTCCGTTTCTTCCGGCTCACTGTCGGCCTGAGTCAGATTCTGAGCGAGAAAGACAAAGCCTTCTTCATCGCTGATGCAGTTACTCATATGCAAATGACACAGCGGGGTAAAATCTCTGGCAATCAACCCGGTTTCTTCTTTCAGCTCACGCCGCGCGCAATCCAGCGGCAGCTCATCCGCAGGCGCGCCCCCCATCGGAATTTCCCAATGATACTGACGTAAAGGAAAGCGGTACTGGCCCACCAGCCAGATATCGCCATTAGCAGCCAGCGGAACAATGCCTACCGCGCGATTCTTAAAACTGACCGTGCCATAAATCCCCGGATTACCGGCCGGGTTGATAACATCGTATTCATCGACCCGAATCCAGGGGTTGTCATAAACCTGCTTCTGACTGCGGATCTGCCAGGGGTTTTCTTCATCCCCCCCTGTCAGCACCGATTCCTCATTCATGGTGTTAATCTCCCGGATTCAGGCACACAACTCGCCGCCAATACAGCTGCAGCAAAAAAAAGACCCCGGCCAGCGTGCCTAACAAATGTGAGCGGGTTTCAACCCGGCCACCAATCACATCCGCCAGCGCCATATCGTTATACCAGGGGGTTTGCTCCCAGATGACTTTCGCCACGATCACCACAAAAAACAGCCAGGCAATACGGCGACCGTAATAATGAGAAACAAAAGGAGCAACCAGCAGCAAGCCATGTAAAGCCCCAGAAAGCCCGGCATAGCGGTACAGATCAGGGGCAAACAGATACAACCCGCAGCCGACAAACGCCACACACCAACACAGCAATAACAGACCACGCCTGGAATTCAGTGAAGGACCGGCAATGTATGCAAACAAAGCAACGCCGGCGACATTCCCCAGCGCATGCTGCCAGGACAGATGCACCCAACTGGCGGTCAACAGTCGCCACCATTGACCGCCGTCCACCGCCATGCGGTCAAAACGCAGCCATTCACCACTGACAGGCTCGGCCAGCACCAGTAATACAACGGCGAGAATCATCAGCACATACAGGCTGTAGCCACGCCACAGAGTTTTAAATCGCAAGAAAGAAGACAAAGCCCATCCCCGGTTTGTCATACAGAGACAGCAGCACATGGGCTGCCACATGGTTCAGAGGGGATTATTCACGCTGCATCGCCACATGGCTATGGGTAGAGACGAAGAAATGTGCTGCTGGGCACCTATTAATGGCGACGGCCGAGGCCCAACAGCGCCAGCAGTGGCAACATAAAGAGAAGAACACCGCCGCCGGATGACGCCGAGGCCGCACTGCCGTTTGCGCTGTTTTGTCCAACGCTGACACTGCCTTTACCCGCATCCACCAGCGGAGGTGAGGCCAGCGCGTCAGGATCAACACTGACCAGCAGACGCAAGCTGGCATCAAAAGCCGCCGCTTCATAGTTTTCGGCTTCGTCAGAACGCACCCAGGTCTGACCACTCAGACCACCCTGCTCATCGGTGACCAGAGGCGCATTACCAGACAATGCCTGCACGCTCACCTGCAGTACCACACTGTCCAACCCCTCGGCCAGTATATGAGCGGAAAACAGCAAGCGGTTCCAGCCGCTCTGTACAGCAAACTGGTTTTCCTGCCATAAAAGCTCCTGTCCTTCACGGCCATCAAAACGGCGGAATAACGCGATATCGGCACGGCCACTCCCCAGCGCAAATACATCCACCCCATCAAACGACAGCACACCCTTTTTAACCGGTAAGGTCATCAGCACCTGGGCACGACCTGCGGCGGCTCCCCAGACTGCGTTCGGTGGCAACTCATCCAGCCCTAGGTTGTCCCCCAGAGGCGCGCGTGAAAGATCAACGTCCAACTCAGCGACCAGGCCAGCCTGCAGTTGTAATAACTGCACCGCACCATTGCTGCTGTTTTGTTGAGCACTGCCGGAATAGAGCGTCTGGCCGGACGCTGAACTGAACAGGTCCGACGCTTCACCCAAATTACTGTTACTGAGCAGATCATCGCGGCCATCCGCTTCTTCGATGGCTAATAAACGACCTTCCTGCTGTGCACTTAACGAACCAAAACCGGCACGGTCGTTAATCCGGCTAACCAATATACCGCTGCCCGGCAGCCCCTGGTCATAACCCGACTGACGACGATGTTCCAGCATCAGCCGCTCACCATGACGGTAGTTATCCAGCGCGATGGTTAACGCATCGTCGCCATCACTGGCCGCGCGTAACTCAACCCGGTTAATCCCGGCAGCTGCGTTCTGCGGACGGATAAATCCGGCCTGTTCTTTACTCCATGCCAGCATATGAGCCGGCGTCTCACCAGCCACACCATCGGTACGGTTCCAGCCGCCCAGCCCCATCAATCCCCAGCGGCCGATGCCCATGCCATTTCCGCTGCGGTCGTACAGATCAGGCAGATCAAACAATAAATGGCCCAGCTCATGACAAATCACACCAATGGTCGCCAGATGCGTCTGATGCTGCTCACCAAACATGGCGTACTCTGCCAGATAGAAATCGCCAAGACGGCCCTGATACAGAGTCGACTTGTGTGCCCACACGCGCGGGCGTGTTGTTGCGGAACCGGCATACGCCTGTTCATAACCGGCAATCAGAAACACCACGCCCAGTTCATTCGGGTCGAGCCACTGATCGCCGTTACGGTCATATTCATTCAGATCCAGTTGCGACCCCAGCTGCGCCAGCACCTCACGCACCAACGCCTGGCTGGCACTGCCATAACCATTACCGAAATCCGGATGGTTGCGGTTCAGGGTAACGCTGACAATGCCGTCGTCAGCAATGCCGCTTTGCTCACGGGCTGGCTGAATATCAAAACGCTGATAGGAGTTTTCGCGGTAGTAATTTTGCACACTGCGCTGCGCACCGAAGAAGCGTCCGGCAACCTCTGCATCGGTCGCGCCAAATGATTGGTCGGCAAAGGCAACACGCACCACCAGTAATGACTGGCGAAAGTAAGAAGCGCTGGCATCGTAACGGAAAGGCATACGTTGTGGAGCAGCAGAGACATTTATACTTGCAGCGCTGGAGATATTTGCGGACGGGGCAGCAAACGCGCGGAATGCTGGTTGAATCATGTCTACAGCCGCCGGAGTGCCACTGACCAGAGGCTCACCTGCGCTCAGCAGACCATCAGCTCCGGCGACGGCGTGATACCAGTGTCCGGCCACTTCTAACAAAGCGTCGCCGTCACGGGTTTCAACCCACAACTGCTGCTTATCGCCACGGGGCATCACCTCAAGGACACGATCATCGCTGAGCCGGATTTGCTGCCATTGCGCCGGTGGCAGCAGCGATGCCCGCGAGGCCGCGCTAAACAGCAGCAAAAGTAAGAAGGTCCAACGGATCATGGTCTGAAGCTCGCAAAGTGCTTACTTCAAACTCTAGTCAACTTACGTTCAGTGAATGGTTGTTTTAACAACTAAACACAACATCACAAAATATTGACGCATGAATTTGGCAAATTTCGTCAATTTTACTGTGATAAGTACGGAGCAGATGACCTGCCGTAACCGCCGGAAAACTTCGGCTACGTCACTCACACCCGCTTACATCCGCTGTCTTCCCCTGCTGATGCTCAGGATACTGCCGCCTCAGGAGCAACCAGGCTGCTGAGACTTTCCACATCTGCCACCGCGTCGGCAATGAAGCGCATTGCCCGCTGCTCCATCCAGTAAGTCTGATCATCCGTGTGCTGAATAAACCCAACATGCCCACCACTGTCCGGCATTTCCAGATGCAAAAACTCATGCCCGGCAGCCAGTTGTTGCGGGAAACATTCAGGCGACAGAAACGGATCGTTGCGGGCATTCACCAATAAAGTTGGCACCCGTAAATGCGGCAAATACCGCAAACTGCTGGACTGCGCCCAATAATCTTCGGCATCGCGGAAACCATGCAAAGGCGCGGTATAACGATCATCGAATTGTTTGAACGTGCGGATATCATCAAACCCCTCAACGTTCACCAGATGCGGAAATCGCTGCGATTTTATGGTCATTTTTTCTTTCAGATCGCGCAGAAACTTCCACATAAAAACGCGGTTCTGCCATTTGGCCAGCTGGTAAGCGCTACCGCGTAAATCACAGGGCACCGAAAACGCCACCACCGAGCGCACTTCTTCCGGCAGCTCTGCCGCCTCGCGCCCGGCATACACCAGACTCAGATTACCGCCCATGGAATAACCCACCAGATGAATCTGCTCATAGCCCTGCGACAATGCGTGCCGCACCACCCGGTGCAGATCATCGGTGGCGCCACTGTGATACATACGCGGCAACAGATTGGTGTCGCCACCGCATGAACGGAAGTTCCACGCCAGTGCATCCCAGCCGTTGCGGTTAGCCTCGCGCACCGTACCCAGCACATAAGGCCGGCGCGAATGGCCTTCCAGTCCGTGCGAAACAACCACCAGCGTGCGTGAACCTACCCGGCTCCAGTCAAGATCGAGAAAATCGCCATCATCGGTGGGAATGCGCTCGCGCAACAGGTGGCCGTCATCCAATTGGCGGAAAAAAGTCGGGAAAATACTTTGCACATAGCCATTGGCCAACAGCCATGGAGGACAGTATGAAGACGTTAAAACGGGCATGGCCACTTCCTAGGAAACACAATGCCCGCATTCTACCGTCAGGTAGCCAACGGAGCGAAGGCCGTTCACGCCACAGAACAGGATAAGACGAAGCCGGAAGTGAGTGTTAAAGGATCAGAAGCGGTTTTTCAGATAGTCGAGAATGGCATCCGGGCTGTACAGCCACTGGCCGCCTTGTTCATCGTCAACACGTAAACAAGGAACTTTGGGAGCACCACCGCCATTGAGCAGCTCATTACGGTAGGCATTAACACGCAGGACGTCTTTTTCTACCACACGCAAACCGAGGCGTTCACAGTGGCGTTTAACGGTGATGGAAGAAGGGCAACTGCGGCAATAATACAGGTGCATGCGGCGTGATTCGCGGTCCAGCAGCAATTGTTCATTGGCGCTGCGCATTACCGGTCGCACGGGGAGCAGTCGATCGACTATATCCAGTGCCTTGCCTTTGAGCTGTCTCGTCAGATAATTCATCAGAACTGCCGTACTTCAACCTATCAAGGGGCGGCATTGTATGCCCTTGGCAGTAAATATCCAGTACTTAAATGGTAAAAATATGTCGTGGCAGATACGACTTTAGTGAAAGTTAAAAAAACGCAGAAATAAACTGCAGTTCAGCCACTGAGATTCAGAAAAGCCACGCTGAATAACACGACAAGAATCGTGATGGTCATCAGCCAGCGCGAGCGCTGGCAGAATTTGCAGGGAGTTTTTTTCGTTGTTGAAGCAGAGGATGGCATAAGACGATACCTGTTTATAACGTATCGTCTAAGTGTAGATCAGTCGATCCACTTATTGCGGCCAAATGATGGAATATCGCTCCAGGTTTCCCAGTGCATCCATACCGCCACGGCTTTACCCACAATATTTTTCTCCGGCACAAAACCCCAGCCACGGCTGTCATGGCTGTTGCCGCGGTTGTCGCCCATCATAAAGTAACTGCCTTCCGGCACATCCCACTCGCCTTCAGGTCCGGCCCAGATCACGGTCTGATTGGTGCGCTGATCACGTCCGACCACCCACTGTACCGTCGCATCAGCAGAATCCAGCTGTTCCTGCGCCAGATACTTCAGCGGCCGGTATGGCGGCTCGCCACCCAGCTCATGGGTTTCAATCACTTCGCCGTTCACTTTCAGCTGGCGGTTACGGTATTCAATATGGTCGCCCGGCAGACCAATCACCCGCTTAATAAAGTAACGCGGGTCATCGGGTGGGAAAAACACCATCACATCACCGCGCTGTGGCTCGCTGACCGGCACCAGAGTGGTACCGAACACCGGCATCCGCAAACCGTAATGGAACTTACTGACCAGAATAAAATCCCCTTTTACCAGGCCAGGCTCCATAGAACCGGATGGAATCTGAAAAGGCTCCGCGACAAACGAGCGCAGAACAAAGACAATGGCCAGTACAGGAAAGAAGGATTTCGCTTGTTCGATAATAAACGGCTCGGTTTCAGCCTCATGGATATCTTCCGGGTGGGCACGTTCGGCAATCAGAACGGCAGCGCGGGCTTTGCGGCGCGTCTCCAGCCAGAATTTATCGACGCCGGCAATCACGCCGGTGCCCAGGGTAAGCACCATCAGTATCAGGGGAAAATCGATATCCATAGCTCTGCACTTATAACTACAATCTATAAAGTTCCGCATTCTAACCGCCACGCGGTCACAAGGCGAGCGAGTATCAAAGACCCCGATATGGAGATAAGGTTGCATGACCCACATCCGCACCCCCGATGGCATTGAGCTGGCCTACGAAAGAATGGGCAATCCAGCCGACCCGGCCGTCATTCTGATTATGGGTTTAGGCGCACAAATGCGGATCTGGCCAGACAGCCTGTGTCAGGCACTGGTTGATAAAGGTTATCAGGTCGTTCGCTTCGATAACCGCGACGTTGGCCGCTCATCGCAGATGGATCACCACGGCAACCCCAGCCTGCTCGCCACCTGGCTGGTGACCAAACTCAAACGCAAAGCGCAGGTGCCGTACACGCTGAAAGATATGTCACGCGATGTGCTGGCGTTAATGGATGAGCTTGAGATCGACAGCGCGCATCTGGTGGGGGCCTCCATGGGTGGCATGATTGCCCAGATTCTCGCCGCCAAACATAAAAAGCGGGTGCGCAGCCTGACCTCCATTATGTCGTCGGCCACCAGCCCCGGTCTGCCCGACGCCAAACTGAAAGTGCTGCTGCAACTGGCCAAACGGCCTACCCCGTTTAACCGCGAAGCGTCCATCCGCTACACCATGCGCATGAATCGTTTAATCGGCAGCCCGGCCTACCCGATGGATGAAATAGAGCTGCGCGCACTGGCCGAAACCAGCTTTGAGCGCACCACTAACCCCACCGGTTTCAAACGCCAGCTGGTCGCTATTACCGCCGCCGGTGACCGCAGCCACCTGCTGCGCAAAATCAAACTGCCGACGCTGGTGATTCATGGCACCGACGATCCGTTAATTCCGGTACGTATGGGAGAAGACACCGCTGCCGCCATCCGCAAAGCCAAACTGAAAGTCATTCAGGGCATGGGCCACGACCTGCCACCGGCACTGGTGCCGCAACTGGCCAAAATGATGGGCAAACACCTGAAAAAGGCAGAAAAACGCTGGAAGAAAAAACTGGAAAAAGAACGCCTGCGAGCCATAGAAGAAGCAACTGCCGGAACGCCCGAAAACACCCCTGCGGCAAACAACCCGGCAGAAGACAACGCAGCGCAAAGCACGCCCCCTCTGCCGCCTGCGGCCGAAGTTATCGAATTACGCGCCGGACGCAGCTGAGCTTCAGCTGCGTACCCGCGCTTTCATAAAGTCGATAAAGCAGCGCACCGCCGGGCGCAGATATTCACGCTCGGCATACACCAGATACAGCGGCGCATCCTGCCAGTAATCGGGTAACACCACCTGCAGTCGCCCTGCCTGCACATCGGCAGCAATATCCAACTGCGATTTGTAAGCAATCCCCAGACCGGCCAGCACCCATTCGCGCACCAGTGCCCCATCACTGGCACTGCGGTTACCATTAACCGTCAGATCGCTCTGATTGCCCTGCCCGTCACGGAAATGCCAGTGATCGTAACGTTCGCCACGCAGGAAAAAGGTCAGACAATTATGCTGTTTTAACGCCTCCAGCTGCTGCGGCATTCCCGCCCGTTGCAGATATGCCGGTGCGGCACACAACAAGCGGCGGTTATCCAGCAACCGTGTGGCAATCAGCCCGGAGTCACTCAGCTGGCCGTAACGCAGCGCCACATCCACCGGATCACGGTAAAAATTACTCAGCTCATCGCTCAGACTCAGCTGCAGCTGCACCTGCGGGTACAGCGCCTGAAAATCATTCAGCGCCGGTTGCAGCCAATGGCGACCCAGATCAGAAGGGGCCGAAATACTCAGCTGTCCGGCCACATGATGCAGCTCACCATCCAGCAGACCGCGACCTTCCTGCAGCAGGCTGAGGGCCTTGCGCGCATAGGCCAGAAACAACGTCCCTTCCCGCGTCAGCCGCAATGAGCGGGTTGAACGGCTGAACAGACGCGCGCCCAGCTGCAGCTCAAGCCGCTTTAATGCCGCACTGGCCACCGCCGGACTGCAGTCCAGCACCCGCGCAGCGGCCGATAAACTGCCGGCATCGGCCACCTGAATAAACAGCTCCAGATCGGCGAGATTCATGAATGCCTCCATTGAACAGCCACTATCAAAATATTTTTGAAAGTAACTCAAACGTTATCGTCTTTTTCAATTTCAAACAATAAATAGACTGGGCATATTCCACTCCATCCGAGGAACACAATATGTCCACCCATGAAGCAGCAACCCAAAGCGCTCCTAATAATCACGCCGATAGCGGGCAGCAAACCCTGCGTCAGCAGATCCTGCAGGCGTTCCATTTCCGTCATGCCTGCAAAACCTTTGATCCGGCCCGAAAAATCAGCAGCGAAGACTTTGCCACCATTATCGAAGCCGGACGCCTGTCACCCAGCTCTTTTGGCTTCGAGCCCTGGCAGTTTCTGTTAATTCAGAATCCACAATTACGCGCGCAACTGAGTGAAAACAGCTGGGGCGGTAAACGCCAGTTTGCCAGTGCCAGCCACGTGTTAATTGGTATGGTGCGTTGCGCTCCGGGCGTGCGTCATGACTCTGATTACATCCGCCATATGATGACCGAGGTGCAGCAACTGCCTGCGGAAGTGGTGAGTGCAAAAGGCGGCTTCTTCCGCACCTTTCAGGAACAGGATTTCAACCTGCTGGAATCCGAGCGCAGCCTGACCGACTGGGCCACTCACCAAACCTATCTGCCACTGGCCAATATGATGACAGTCGCCGCACTGCTGGGGATCGACTCCTGCCCAATTGAAGGCTTTGTACAGAATGTCTGGGAGCAGCAATTACAGGAGCTTACCGGTATCGACAACACTCTGTTCAAACCGGTCTGGGCACTGGCGCTGGGCTATCGCCTGACAGAACCGGGTGAGAAAACCCGCCGTCCACTGGGCGATGTATTACACCGTTTTGATTAGCCGGACAGGAGGCCCTATGAGCACAGCCGTTTACTGCATTCCCGTGCGGGCAATGTTCCGTCATATCCGTACCTGCCGCCGTCACAACAAAGACTGGCAACTGAGTCTGGATTGCAATTTTTTATTGCTGCGCACTCATGCAGACAGCAGCGGCCAGGCCTGCGCCTACCGTTCCCGTCTGCCTTATTTATTGTGACGACAACCTATTGTGAACCGCAAACAACGCCGCTGACCGGCAGAGGTATTAATGAATATTCTGATTCTGACCACTAACCCCAAACTGTACGCCGCCAAAGGCGAATTAAATGCCACACTTGCAGCATTAACCGAGGGCTACGCCCGTCGTCAGGGACATTCCGTTCAGGTGCGTAATCTGGCAGCGATTAAGGCCGCTGGCGGCTGGAACATCGAAGAAGAAATAGAACATCTGCACTGGGCCGATGCCATTGTTTACCATTTTCCGATCTGGTGGTTTGGTGCACCGGCGCTGTTAAAAGAATACTTTGATGAAGTATTGCAGCACCGTAAAACCTTTTTAATTACCGATATGTATGGCGAAGGCGGACAGCTGGGCGGCAAGGCTTTTATGCTGGTTGTTACTTCCAATATGAAAGCCAGCGATCTGGGCGCCTGTCCGGTGCTGGAACATTATCAGCATATTGATGACGTTCTGGTGCAGCCCATTCTAACCAACCGCTATCTGGGTCTGCGTGAGCAGTGGCCAACCTTCCACGCCGACAATGTGATTGCCGGCGATACCAGCCATCTGGAACAGGATTTTATTGCCCATCTGCAACAGGTTATTCCGGCTGCGGTACAGGCAATAAAATGATTATAACGGTCCGCTGATATGGTTACTCGGCGGGCTTTCGCTTTCTTTAATACGCGACACCATCAGCTGGTCAACGCGCAGGTTGTCGATATCCATTGCTTCAAATTTAAAGCCGGCAAAAATAATAAAATCGGTGCGCTTCGGAATACGTTTCAGGCGGTAAATTAAAAAACCGGCCACCGTTTCATACTGTCCGCTATCGGGAAAATCATCGATATCCAGCCCTAACACCCGCGCCAGATCGACCACCGGCGTGCTGCCATCCACCAGCCATGAGCTGGCATCACGGCGCACAATCTGCTCATCACCACTGGAGGCAACCAGATCGCCCATAAAGCTGTTCATTAAATCTTTAACAGTCAGAATACCAACCACCAGTGCGTATTCATTCAGCACCACAGCAAACGGCTGAGCGGTGGTTTTAAAGGCATTTAAGCCTTCTGCCAGAGTGATGGTATCGGGTAAATACAGCAGCTCGCGCTCGATCATATCGTCGCCAATTTGGGCCTGCTCGCCTTTTAACACTTTGCGCAGAATTTCTTTCGACTCTACCGCGCCCACCAGTTTATCCAGTGAACCATCACAGATTAAAAACCAGTTGTGCGGATGCTCGATAATCTTGGCGCTGATGTCTGCGCTGCTGTCATTAATATCGAAGTACACAATCTGCTCGCGCATGGTCATCGCCGTCGGCAACGTGCGGCCTTCCAGTTCAAACACATTGCCAATCAGGTGATATTCCTGCTGTTGCAGGCTGCCGTGCTCGGCACCGGCATCCATCATGGCGACGATATCGTCGGTGGTTACGGTTTCTTCGCGTTGCATGGGCAGACCAAACAAACGCAGCAACAGGTTGGTCAGACTGTTAAAAAACATCACCAAAGGCTTCAGCAGCAGCGTGACCCAACGCATTGGCGTGACGACTTTCATTGCCATGGTTTCCGGAATAATCATGCCCAGGCGCTTCGGCAGCAGGTCGGCAAATAAAATAAACAGCGAGGTCACCGTGGTAAACGACAGCACAAAGCTGATCTGTTCCAGCATCGGCCCCTGATAAAACAGCTGCAGCAAACTCTGAAAATACGGTGTCAGGGTTTGCTCACCAACAATACCGCCCATAATGGCAATCGCGTTCAGAGCAATCTGCACCATCGCAAAAAAAGCGCCGGGCTCTTCCTGCAGCCGTAAAACGGCAGTGGCCTGTTCATTGCCTTCGTCAGACAACACCCGCAATTTGATTTTACGGGCAGCCGCAATGGATATTTCAGACACCGCGAACACGCCGCTGAGAACAATCAGCAGTGCGATCAGTAATAATTCGTGAATCATCGGAGCACCTCACCGGCGCGAAAAGAAAACAACAGGATGGCCGGCATTATCGGTCGACCACCGTTAAACAGCAATTGGCAAACGCAGCGATGACGTATCAAAAACCCCGCCCCGGTGGCTGGTAACCGGAAAACTGCCGGGCAATCTGTGCCGCATAGCTGTCAGTCATGCCGGAAATAAAATCAATCGCGCGCATATAGGCCTCATACAGACCCCAATCGGCCTGTGGCGCCGAACGGCCCATTAATTCCAGCACACGCTGATTACGGAAAGTGGCCTGACCGTCCAGTACGCGCTCACGTACCGCACTTAAAAAAGCCTCAAGCAATACTCCCAGAGTGGAATACGAGCCGATTTCCACCGCCAGTTTACGGCTGTCTTTAAAAATCCGTTCGCGCGCCATGTCTTTTGCGCCCTGCACAACGCTCTTGACCACCGGCGGGCAGTAATCGATCAGATCGCCTTGTAAACGGCCGCGCAGCAATGCGTCTTCGTTATGAATAAAGGCCTGACTGGCAGCGGTAACCAGCACCTCCATCGCCATACCGCGTAATACCTGTAAACGCCGGCGCAGGTTATCGGCCTGCTCCAGTTCGGCCTGAGCCATATCCCAGTGATCGGCCAGCAACGGCTTAAGCAGTGCTTCCACTTCATCGTAGCGCAGCAGATCCATTTCGATACCGTCTTCCAGATCGATCAGGCCGTAACAGATGTCGTCCGCCGCTTCGAGCAGATACACCAGCGGATGACGCGCCCAGTAATCCGGCTTTAATTCCAGCAAACCAAGACGCCCGGCAATCTCACGCAACAGCGGTAATTCGGTCTGATAACAGCCGAATTTTTTCGCCTCGCCGCGCTGTACATAATCCACCGTCCAGGGGTATTTCAGGAACGCGCCCAGCGTGCCATAGGTTAAACGCATACCGCCCTGAAAACGGTGCGACTCCACCTGCGTGACAATGCGGAAACCCTGCGCATTACCTTCAAAGGTCTGCAGGTCTGCACGCTGCAGTGGCGTCAGTTCCTGCAGAAAATGGGCATTTTCTTCCGCACGGAACCAGTGGCGGATGGCATCTTCACCGGTATGGCCATAGGGCGGATTACCAATATCGTGCGCCAGACAAGCCGCCTGCACCAGCGCACCAACATCGCTGGCATCAATGCCGGGCGGTAAGCGTTCGCCCAGCGCCTGACCAACCCGCGTGCCCAGCGAGCGGCCAACACAGCCCACTTCCAGGCTGTGGGTCAGACGACTGTGTACGTGGTCATTTTCCGATAACGGATGCACCTGGGTTTTACGATCAAGGCGGCGGAACGCCGAGGAAAAAATAATGCGGTCATAATCTTTATGAAACGGCGTACGCCCCGGCTCCAGCGCAAAACCCAGTGAACCCTGACGCTCACCGGAACGGGCGGCCGATAATAATTGCTGCCAGTTCATGCTGGGTACTGCCTGATCGTTACTGCCGTTCATGCTGTTCTTCCTGTTTGCTGCGGTATCTGCCTGAAAGTCAGGCTCAGTATAGCGATGGCGGCCGTTCCCGCCCACCGGATAAAAGCACGGAATGGCGGAATTCCCCCTTGTGGGCAGGCCTGACCAGCCTACAATCGGCCAACAATAATAATTTCTGCCTGCAGGCATTTTCACCATGATCCAAAGCTACCTCCAGTGGGTTATCAGCCACCCGCGCCGCGTTGTGTTTTTTACCCTGTTAATCGTCGGTCTGCTTGCCAGCGGCGTACTGAAGCTGAGCTTTACCAGCGATTTCCGCACCTATTTCAGTCCGCAGAATCCGCAACTGCAGGCCTTTGAAGCCATGGAGCGCACGTATTCCAATCAGGATAATATTTATTTTCTGGTGCAGAACCCCAACGGCAGTCTGTTTACCCCACAGGGGCTTAGGCTGATTGAACAACTGACAGAACGCGGCTGGCAGCTGCCCTATTCGCAGCGGGTCGACTCGCTGCAGAATTATCAGCACACCCAGGTTGATGGCGATGACCTGCTGATCAACGATTTTTACCGCACGGAAGAATTAGCAGAAGATTTATCCGGCCTGCAGCAACTGGCTGTTTCATTACCCGAGCTGCTGCATAAATTAATCTCCGCCGATGGCGGCACCTCCGGTGTTAATGTGCGCTTTTTATTACCGGAAGGAAAAAGCGCCGAAAAATCCCCGGAGGTGGTATACGCCGCCCGCGCCCTCGCCGATGAATTCCGCGCCCGTTACCCGGATTTCAGAATTATGCTCAGCGGTTCGCTGGTTTCCAATGTCACCATGGGCGAAGCCATTCATCAGGATATCCAATCATTATTACTGGTGTCTTACCTGGTGATGATCAGCATTATGCTGCTGACCCTGCGCACGCTGTCCGGCACCCTGCTGATTCTCGGCATTATCAGTTTCTCGGTGGTGTCCACCATGGGCCTGTTCGGCTGGCTGGGTTATACCCTGACACCGCCCACCGGTTTTGTACCTACGGCCATCATGACCATTGCCGTCGCCGATACCGTGCATATTCTGGTGTCGTATTATTTTGCCCTGCGCCACGGCCAGCCACGGCAGCAGGCGCTGCTTAACAGCATGAGGCTGAATTTCTCCCCGGTTTTAATCACCAGCATTACCACCATGGTCGGCGTACTTTGCCTGAATACCAGCGACTCTCCGCCTTACCGCGATATGGGTAATATGATTGCCGCCGGGGTATTTTTTGCCTGGGCCTTTACCCTCACTTTTCTGCCCGCCGTGCTGGCGTTACTGCCGGTGCCGGAAAAATTACGTGCCGAAAATAACCACCAGTGGATTGACCGCCTGGCCGACCTGATTGTGCGTCATCATAAAGGCCTGCTGCTCAGCATGGTGCTGATTGTCGCCGCCTGCGCCAGCCAGATCAGCCGCAACGAAATTACCGAACGCTGGCATGAATTTTTTGACGAAAGTTTTGAAGTGCGCCAGACCAACGACATGATCGACCGCGAACTGGGCGGCCTGCATCTGCTCTTTATGATTGCCGACAGCCAACAGGCGGAGGGCATTAATAATGTTGAATACCTGCAGCAACTGGAAGCCTTCAGCCAGTGGCTGCGCGCTCAGCCCGAGGTCGTGCATGTCAGCAGCCTGACCGACATCATTAAACGCCTGAATCAGAATTTAAACGGCGGCGATCCGGCCTTTTACCGCGTACCCGACTCCGCCGAAGCGGCGGCACAGTATTTATTGCTGTACGAACTGTCATTACCGCTGGGGCTGGGTCTGGACGATACGGTCAATAATGACCGCTCATCGTCGCGCCTGCAGGTTCGTTTATACCGCTCCGATTCGGTCAATATTATCCGTGTGGAACAGGCCGCCATTGCCTGGGCACAGCAACATGCACCGCTGTTGCATCTGAGCGAAGCCACCGGCCTCGATGTGGTATTTGCCAACCTTACCTTCCGCAATATTCATGGCATGTTGCAGGGCACCGGCTTCGCGCTGATATTAATTTCACTGCTGCTGATTGCCGCCTTGCGGTCGTGGAAAATGGGATTAATCAGCATGATTCCGAATATTCTGCCGGCGGCGATGGCCTACGGTTTATGGGGCATGATCAGCGGCCTGGTCGATACCGCCACCTCGGTGGTGGTGTGTCTCAGCCTTGGCATTGTGGTGGATGACACCGTGCATTTTCTCAGTAAATACCAGCACGCACGCAAAGCGCTGGCGATGCAGGCCGCCGATGCCATCCGTTATGCGTTTCACACCGTTGGCGTCGCACTGCTGATAACCTCCGCCATTCTGGTCGGCGGTTTTGCCGTGCTGGAATTTTCGCACTTTAATCCGAGCACCAACATGGGCAACCTGCTGGCGCTGTCGATTGCCGTGGCACTGCTGATTGATTTTCTGCTGCTGCCGCCGCTGTTATTACTGCTCGACCGTGGTGATGCCGGGCACAACAGAAGCGGCCGCGTCAGCACTGTGGCTGAGCAGACCACTCCCGGCGATACCATCAAACACGAACTGGACCGCCAGAGCGCATAATAAAACGCCCATCACGCGGGTAATAACCTGCATGCCGGTTACACCCAGCAGCTGAGTTAACCGGCTGGCCGCCAGCAGGCACAACAGCGAGATCAGCATAACGCTTAACAACGCGGCCAGTACCGACAACTGCGCCGCCAGCTCCTCCTTCGCCTGCGCCATCAGCAACATCACCGCGCCCATGGTGCCAGGCCCGGCAATTAACGGCAGCGCCAGCGGAAACACCGCCACATCTCCTCGCCGGCGGGCTTCGGCTTCCTCCAGCGGCGTGGTGCTGATGGCACCGGAATTACGTGCAAACACCATATCCAGACCAATCAGCAACAGCATAATGCCACCGGCGGTACGCAGGGCTGCCAGCGAAATCCCCAGCGTATGCAGCACCAGATCGCCGACCAGCGCAAACAGCAACAGTACGCTGCTGGCAATCAGCACACCGCGCCAGGCCATACGCCGTTTCTCCTGCTGGCTGGCATGAACCGTGATAGCCGCATAAATCGCCGCCACATCCACCGGGCCGACGGTGGCAAACAAGGTTGCCAGTGCCAGCAAAAAACTGTCGTCCATCCTTCTCTCCCCGCTTGGTTTAAGTAGAGGCGGTTTAACCCAAGGCTGTTTAATCTGAGACTGTTTAACCTGAGGCTGTTTAGCCGCTATCGGGCGGATAAAATACGCCACCCCAAGTTTTTAGCACAAACGTACTAGCGTAGTTCAGGCCAACCCCTTCAGGGCCCCATCATAGGCTTGTCGGCCTCTGCGGCAAGGCCTAGCGTGATACAGCCGCTGCCCGGTTAAGCCTGCAGCGGCGCATTCTTACCAACAATAATAATCAGGGGCCTAGCCACCATGACAATAAGATACCCAATCCGCGGAGGGCTGGCATTGCTGGCCGTACCGCTGCTGCTCAGCGGCTGCATTACCGAACTGCCCGGTGAATTTCCCGATCAGGAAACGCTCTGTACCTTTGACGCCAGCCGCGAAGCACAGCGTGCGGCCTCGGCGGCCAACTTTCCACAACCGGAGATTCAGCAATTACTGGTGAATGGCGAACTGCGCTGGAGTGCCGGTTCAGCCAATGCCCCACAACTGAATACCGGTGACGAAGTTACCTTAAAAGGCAGCGGTTTTGGTGGCGGCACCGACATCGACTTCTCAAAAATCATGCTCGGCAATACCCGTATTCTGGAAACCGACCTGCGCATGTTCACCCAATACCTGGCCATTAACGATCAGGTAAATTTTGAAAGCGACGAACAGTTCGACAGCTGGGATAAAAACATTCTCAGCTGGAACGACAGCGAAATCCGCTTCCGCGTACCCGACCACGCCAGCAGCGGGCCGTTAATTGTGCAGGTGCAAAAGCGCACCGGGTTTAATGAATCATTAAAACATCCGGGCCAGGCCCATAACGTGATTGATGCACAAACCTCGCGCATTATTTCCGATACTTTTGAGCACGACTGCGATGTGGTCTCGACCCTGAGCGATGCCAAATCCACCACACCGATAGCCGTCAGCGTTAATAATCCCGGCTTTGAGCAACTGGTGGAAAAAGGCCGTCAGGCTTTCTGGTCTTACGATTACAACATCGGTGTGGCGCACAGCGTGCGCAAACTCGACTGGAATGCGATTTTTAATTACAAAGCTAACGACCCGATTGCCGGTGGAAAAGCCGATCCGGCGAAACTCTTTGGTGCGGTAAAAACCGTGCGCGGCGAAGTACCGGACGAAGCCATCGACGACGTGTATTTTAATTCCTACCCGATGGCGACACCGATTCCCGGATTTTTAACCACACAACCGGCGAAATTCAAAGGCAATACCCGCGACAGCGACTGGGTGGGTTATCGCTACGCCGAAGCCAACGAGCCTTATAAAGGCAATGGCGAATGGATTGGTTTTAACTGTGCCTCCTGTCACGGCTATAAAGTCAGTTATGAAAAAGCACCGGGACAAGCCATCAGCAAAGTGATTCCGGGTTTACCTAACCCGAACTGGTCGATGAAATGGACAGTGTTGCAAACCCTTACCAACACCTTCGACGGTATTTATACCAGCGAAGAAGGCCCGGCCTGGAACGGCGGTAAAAAAGACATCGCCAAAGATATGCTGCTTTACCATATGCCTGCCGGTGCCGGTGAGCACAATATGGTGCGCGTGGTTGGCGAAGGCAGCCATACCGACAACGACTACCAGTTCTCACCCATTGCCATTCCGAACGTGACCAATTATATGGCCATCCGCCGTTCGTTATCGCACACCGAATCCTATGTGGGTTTTGAAGGTTCTTATATTCACTCCGAAGAACCGGACGGCGCGCAGGGTGCGATGAGCAAAGAATGGCTCGAAGCCCTGACCGCCTATATGACCACCCTCGATCAGGACGACGATGATCTGCGTAACGTCGGTTTATACCGCTGGCTGAAATACAGCAATAAACTCAGCGCGCAAACCGGCAATGCTCAGTTAAGCGAAGGGGAATTTGTACAGAGTGGCTGGCAGCAATACGCCGATGTCAGCGCCGCGGTTAACCGGGGCAAGGCCACCTATGAGCGCGACTGCAGCAGCTGCCACAGCGACGGCTTAGGTGCCAATACCAACGAGAAAATGGTGAGGCTGGATGAAGTCGGCCGCTTCTTTACCCCGACCATTTATCAGAAAGAAACCGAATCGGTACGTGCGACTTTCCTGCGTGATCTCTACTGGACTCAGCACCGTGGTTTATTGTCGGACGGCCATGTGCGCAACCTCGAAGATCTGGTCAGCCCGCAACGCTGCACACCGGGCAGCAACCTGTATAACAACTACTACACCCTGCACGCACCGGTACGCCCGGATGCCGGCGGCCCGGATCATGTTACGCCGTTCCCCGACCTGAACCGCAAAGGCGATGTGTTCCGTGTACCCAAGTCGAAATATTTAACCAAGCTGGATAAAGGCTACAAACGTAACCTCTTTATCGAGCGGCATAAATATTTTGTCAGCGTACCCTGGGATAAAGACCACTATTACTGGGATTACCAGAAAATGCGCGCCGAATACGGCCCGGATGAAATGGGCACCGCCGAGCCGATTGGTATGCCAGCGGCACCGCATCCGTGGTGTGCGCAGAACAGCGCTGAGGTGGATGATTTAGTGCAGTATTTGCTGACGCTTTAATTTTTCGCGCAAGTGCGCGGGAGAATATAAGCAGAGCTGTCTGCACTGAGATGTAATAAAACCGGAGTGTCTGCTGTTGAGTGCAGCAGAGGCTCCGGTTTTTTTATGGGTGCGATTGGCAGCCGGCGGCGCGTTTTTAGGCTGAATGGTTTTTGAGAGGCTTTTTTGGGAATGGCTGTAGGAGTGGCTTTGTAGGAGTGGCTTTGTGGGAGTGGCTTTCAGCCGCGATACTGTTTCTGTGGCCGCTGCGCGGGCTGGCTTAATTAGTTAATTCAAAGCCAATGCGGGGCAAGCCCCTGCGCCCCAATCCGGGGAACTTTGTAGTGGTCAACTAATTCCGGACACGGTCTTAAGTAATTCTTCGGCTGCAGATGGGCTCAGCCCATTGTTAGCCCTGTGTGGC
>NZ_JAOANI010000030.1:0-671 GCF_025318105.1 Thalassolituus pacificus | reverse complement strand
CAAGTCTTTCTTGGCTGAGTATATTTTGGCATTGGACACCTCGTCAGTTTGACTTTGGTGTCCGTTAAAGCGGGGGAAGATCATTTGTCCGTAGCATACACTTGTTAGGAGTTACCATATTCGGAACTCTGATTTCTTCGCAAAAGTTATATATTCAGACAGAAATTCTTTATCATTTTCATCAACTTCCATTGGAATACCAGCTTTTTTAAACTCTTTGGCCATAGCTTTTGCAACATTAATTTTATTTGGGTCTACTAAATATGTTTCTAATGCACTAGCCATATTTTTTGCGTCAGCTTCAGAAACCAGCTGACCCTCAGACATATCATATGCACCTTTCCATTCGCCCTTCCAGCCTTCTGGAGGTAAAGTTCCCTTTTCTTTCCAACCATATTCGATAGCGATATTCAGGTAAAAAGCCCACCCAATATTTGAAAAATCAAACTCTAATCCTTCTGAGTTTTTTAACTCGATGCTCATTTTTCACCATATCCTAACGCCTTGCTCAGTTGCGCAGCGGTTGTAGTGGATTTTTGTGCGACAATGAGCGCAGCGAATGCACAAAAAAGAACGTAGACCGATACTGATCTTGCCCCGATAAAACGGACACGTTCATTTTCATGCTGCTATTTGCTCGTATTCCATCGGTGAGCAGTAACCGATTCCCG
>NZ_JAOANI010000005.1:0-93122 GCF_025318105.1 Thalassolituus pacificus | reverse complement strand
GCACCTGTCTCTTAAATACAAAACGCCCGATGAGGTTCATCGGGCGTTTGCGAAATAAGTGTCAACGTATTTCAGGACTAGACACCTGTTCTTGCGCATTATTGTGCGGATTTTTCAGCGAGTTGTTTGACCACCTCGCCATTCATATACAGAGCATAACGGTCGCGGGCTTCTGACTGGGTTTCGTCATCCCAGTCTGTTACCACAAAACTGTCGTAATCGGCCTCGTGCAGTATTTGCGTTGGCTCGTGGCTGTGGCGGTAGTAGATATGATTGGCATCTTTAAGATAGCCACGGTTCAGCACTTGTATGCTTGCCGGATCGGCGCCAGCAATGGGCGCAGAGCGTTCACCGATCAGATCGTAAACCGCTGACTTATCACGCGCATACTCATCGGTATCGGGCATCATGGCAAATGTCGCTGCGTCTGCCATGGGCAGAATGATTCTATCCATGTAATAAATACGCTGCTTGTCTTTGGCAAGATAAGACCAGATGACACTGACCTCGTCCGGGTTTACTTCACCAATGCGCTCAGCTTCGTAATACAGCGTATCGGCGGACACAGCATAACTACTGGCGTGATTCCAGGCGTCCGGCAGGCGTTTGAAAATAGCCGGGTTGGCGCCCGGTAGTTGTTTGCCACCCAGATAGACACCCTGCGCATCCACCCAGTATTCCTCATATTTATCCAGCGGCCGGAAGGTCAGCGGATCAGCGTCGGGCAAAAGTTCACCGCGGGAAAACACGTGTTGGGCATCGCGCGCATAGCCGCCGTAGTAGGAGGTGCTGCTTAATACTTCAAAGGTGTCGCTATCGGCTCCTGCAACGGGGCGGGCATTGTAATAGACCTGATTATTGACGTTGCCATAACCGCTGCTGGGAATACCGCTCAGGGCATTTTTCAACATTGAACCATAACCGAATACACTGAGTGCTAGGACAACAATCACCGTGGCGACGAGAGTGAGAGTGCGGCCGGAAATGCCAAACAGCTCCGCACCAAATATCCAGTACAACGCACCTAAACCAATGGGATAGCACAGAAAAATAATCAGGCTGATCACATGGTCGGCGTTGTTTTCTGAGCCCGGTGCATCAAGAGCCATCGGCGACATCATCATCACCATTGGCCAGAACAGCAGCAGCATGATGGTTATGATCTGAAAGACTAATAGCATCGGAATATCCTTTCCGTAAAAGGGTATATTGTCAGCCGGCGGCATGCCGGAGCAGGTAGGCATCATACAAAAAATAAGCACTAACGGCTGCCCGTTTTTGCTGCGGAATACGGACACTGTCAGGAGATGATGTTTGCGCTGAATTTTATCATCAGCATGGCTGCTTTATTGAGAACTAAAACTCAGGAATACGGTAAGATGAAAATAAGAGTGAGACAAAACAATAAATAACGCCGGGAGTTCCGGCGTTATTTACGGTTAACGCGGTGGGTAATTAAAGAGTGTTGTCTTTAACCAGTTCAGGAGTATTCACTGGTGGGCGGCGTGGATTAACGTTTTGCTGATAGCTGTATGCCAGTTTGATCAGTGTTGTTTCGTCAAATTCACGTGCCAGCATCTCCATACCAATCGGCATCGCAGGTTCACCATCGGTCATACCGGCAGGCATGCTTAATGCCGGGAACAGAGAGAATGGGCTCAGGCGATTGTTAGTCCCTGCGCTGGGTGAACCGCCGAGTGCTCCTGCCAGGCCTGTCAGTGAAGGGTACAACAGAACATCAAAAGCATCGCCGAGGCTTTTGCCGTCTGCATCTTCATTATTCAGTGCCCGCAATAAACGCTCACGCACATATACCGGACGTTCAATGGTGTTTTTATCGTAGATTTCCTGCTGCTCTTCAGTAAGGTTATCCAGATTATATTCGCCACGGACGATCAGTGAATCACGGTAGAAAGACTGGTAGCCGTTACTGTCAATCAACTCCTGATAAGACTGAATATGTCCGTCCATACCATTAGTCCAGCTGTTCAGATAACTGACCAGATCGCGTTTGAATTCATAACTCGACATAGACCGATAGCTGGTCAGAATCGAATTAAGATCAGCAATACTGACCTCTTCGACAGTGGCACCGGCGGCTTCCATTGCGGCGATTGCCTGATCCATCATGGCAACAACGGTTTCATTGCTGCCGAACAACGTGCGGTCAATTGCGATACGCGCACCCTTTAAACCATCCGCCTGTAAGTAACTTTTATAACTGGCCGGGATTTTTGTAATTTCTTTATATTCTTCTGCTGTGGCAATAGCCGGAGCATCGATTTTGAAATCATTACGCTGATTCGCGTGAGATGATGAATCAAAGCCAACCATGGCATCGAGCATAACGGCACAGTCTTCTACCGTTCGGCACATAGGACCGCCGGTATCCTGCCAGGATGCCAGAGGCATAATTCCGTCCTGACTGACCAGACGCATAGATGGACGAATACCTACCAGGCCGCCAAGACTGGAAGGAACCCGGATTGAGCCGCCGGTATCGCTGCCAGTACCGACCAATGCCAGGCTGGCTGCAATCGCAGTACCTGTTCCACTGGAAGAACCGCCTGCGCCCTTACTCTGGTCATAGGCATTTTTTACCAGTCCGCGCATTGAACTGCTGCCAGTGTAGCCAAATGCAAATTCATCCATATTGGCTTTACCCAGAATAATGGCTCCTTCTTCACGCATTTTGCGAATAACGTAAGCATCATTTAAAGGGCGGTTGTACTGGAATGCTGTTGCACCGCCAGTGGTCGGCATCTCTTTGGTGTTGAAGTTATCTTTTGGTAATACCGGTACGCAATACAGGGAGCCATCAATGCCGGTCTCTGCGAAATGCGCATCTTTTTCCTGTGCTTCTTCCAAAGCATATGGGTTGATAGCAACGACGCTGTTTAATTCCAAATCACTGCCAGGATCATCATAGGCTTTTATGCGGTCGATATACCCCTGAATAATTTCTTCACAAGTTGCACCACCCGTTTTCAACGAGGTGTGCAAACTATCGATGGTTGCTTCTGAAAATGAAAATGGAACAGGTTTTACAGAACTGCTGTTGTTATCCGAACCGCCACAGCCTGCCAGTAATAATGATACTGACAAAGTTGCGCCTGCGAGCGCTTTTAACTGGAACATGAATATGTCTCCGTAAATTAAATGGAAGTATCCCTTCAATCAGTGCGGGCTGATTTTTATTCCGCAATCCATTAATTATTTGGTTAATCAATTAGCATGCCAGCGTAAAATTCAGACTTTTTAAAGACATAATCAGACAAGACTCAAAACCGCTGTAAATGAGATATTTTCAGAATTCTTTTAGTGCACCACTGTTGATAGTTAGGTTTTTTGTGATTCATTTAAGGGCATAAATATGTTTTTTATCATTTTTTATTAGGATTGACAGATTTTGGATTAGACTGTTCCATGAATGTTAGTTATTGATTGATCTAACGCTATCGACCGATTCTGTGCGGTTTCCGGAGGACAGGAGAAAAGAAACGTTAGGTCGTTTTTTAATTGTTTGGCAGAGTTAACAAAGCAAGGTGTGACCATTTTTTGAAATAATCTGAATGGCTGTTGCTGCCGCTGCATTGTTTTCGAACGATGAAATTTACTGTCGGCTTGCAAATGGTGCGTAAAAAGTTATCCGGTATTTCAGCGAGATTTTATGAGCTGAATGTTCAGGTGATCAGAACCGGAACGGGTAGCCAATGAGCGGATGGTATTTATAGTGGATGAGAAAAGGGCAGTGTAGTGCCACCCAGCAGAGCGAATATATCCAACGTCAGCCTGGTCGCGCTGCTGTCAAAGGTAATGAATGGTGTCTGCTCCCGGGGTGGGGGAGGGCCGCATGTCCTTCAGATCAGTGGTTACAGTGGCACCTGAGGAGAATGTTCGTGGTGGCGGCGCGAGGTCGGAACATGACGCAAAGCACTCAGTAGTGGCAGTTGATTAAGGCTGTACAGCAGTGCTATGCCGGAAGGACTGAAAAGAGAGGCGCGATTATTGTCAGGCGGAGCATTGTTGCTGGTGGCATTACCTGATCACTGCCCCTTTTTACCCTTAAGTGGCCGGAAAACGGCGAATGTCAGAATAGATATGTTTTCACACTCAGCCCCTGTTGACTTGTATTCTTACGGTCAGGCACGAGATTTACAGGTGCGGAGGTCTGAATCACCGATTTATTGTTGTTCTATGACTGGTTTGTATTTCCGATCGCAGGATATTATCGAAAAAAAGCGCATATCTTGACTAAATATTCTTCGCTTCTCATTCTATGGGAGGAGAGACGCTAACAAAGCGGCCGTTGCCTCTGGCTAACAAGCGCTAAGGCTTTTAAGCTGGAGCAAATAACTCGCCATGGAACGCATTATGACACTCACTGCTTCTTCTTTTGCCCTTGCCCAAAGCGGCCAGATGATGACTCAGCCACTGATTATTTCCGACCTGCTGGAATACGCTGCTGCCCATCATGGTACGCGTGAAATTATCAGCCGCCGGCAGGAAGGTGATATCCACCGCTATACCTACCGCGATGCGTTAAAACGCAGCAAGCAGCTGGCCAATGCCTTGCTGGCTTTGGGAGTTCAGCCCGGTGACCGGGTGGCGACACTGGCCTGGAACGGCTACCGCCATTTTGAATGTTATTACGCGATCTCCGGTATCGGTGCCATCTGCCATACCGTCAATCCACGGCTTTATACCGAGCAGGTGGAATACATTATTAATCATGCCGAAGACTGCTATGTCTTTCTGGATGCCTGCTTCGCAAAATTACTGGAACCGGTGGCGGATAAATTAACCTCGGTCAAAGGCTTTATCTTTATGATCGACGCCGACCAGATGCCGCAAACCAACCTGCCAAATGCCATTAATTATGAAGATTTAATGACAACATACAGCAGCGAACTGGTATGGCCGCGGTTTCCGCAGGATACCGCCTCCGGCCTGTGTTACACCTCGGGCACTACCGGCAACCCTAAAGGCGTGTTGTATTCCCATGCCTCCACTGTGCTGCATGCCTATGCCAGCCGTAATCCGGATGCACTGAATGTTTCTGCCGATTCGGTGGTGATGCCGGTTGTTCCTATGTACCACGTCTGCGCCTGGGGTATGCCTTATATTGCTCCGATGAGTGGTGCGACGCTGGTGCTGCCCGGTGATGGTATGGATGGCCAGAGTCTGCATGAATTAATCGAGCTGGCCGAAGTGGATTTAATGCTGGGCGTACCAACGGTTTGGCTGGGTCTGATCGATTATTTAAAACGAAATAATAAACGCATGGGCTCGGTTAAAACCGTCGGCGTTGGCGGTTCGGCCTCACCAAAATCGTTGGTGGAAACGCTGGATAAAGAATACGGCGTGTATTTATTACCAATCTGGGGCATGACTGAAACCTCACCACTGGCGACACTCGGCGCACCAACCAAAGCGATGCAGAAAATGAGCGACGATGAACGCTATCGCCTGCAGACCACTGCCGGCCGGCCAATGTTTGGTATCGAGCTGGAAATCTTTGGAGAGGATGATCAGCCGCTGCCACACGACGGAACATCTCGCGGCTATCTGCGTGTGCGCGGCCCCTGGGTATTGACGGCGTATTATAAAAATGAAAAACCGGATTCGTTCTTTATCGATGCGGATGGTAAGCAGTGGTTCGATACCGGTGATATTGCCGTGATTGATGAAAACAGTTATCTGCAGATTGTTGACCGCGCCAAAGATGTGGTGAAGTCCGGCGGCGAGTGGATTTCCAGTATCGATCTGGAAAACGCGGCGGTAGGACACCCGGACGTAAAAGAAGCCTGCGTGATTGGTGTGCGTCATCAGAAGTGGGATGAGCGGCCGTTACTGTTTATTGTCAAAAGCGAGGAAAGCGATATCGATAAACAGGATATCTATCACTATCTGGAAAGCCGTGTTGCCAAGTGGTGGCTACCGGATGACATTCTGTTTGTTGAGGAGCTGCCGCACACGGCCACAGGCAAGCTGCAGAAGCGTACACTGCGGGATGAGTATATTGATTATCTGGTGGTTAAATCATAAGTCCTGACGGTTGTTAAGATAGTACTTGTGTAGGAAAAAACAGAATAAAACAGGTGCCCGCGCCGGGCTGGCTTTCAATCTCAATGCGGCCATGATGACGTTTCATTATGCTGTACGATGTTGATAAGCCAAGCCCGGTTCCTTTGCCAATGTCCTTGGTGGTAAAAAACGGGTCGAAGATTTTATCGCGGATATCATCAGGAATTCCGCAACCGTTATCGCATACCGACAGTCGCCAGTCTGTATCTTTCTTGATAAGGCTTATTTTCAGCACTCCCCCGGCATCAACCGCATGGACTGCATTTTGAATAAGGTTGATCAATACCTGGCTTATCATACCTTCATTGCCCTGAATGTCCGCGCTATCAGGAATATCCAGCTCAGTTTTGGCAATACCATTTAACTGATATTGCATAATTTTGACGGCGTTTCTGATGCAATCGCATAAATTAATATCAGCCATCTCCAGCGAGTCACGGCGGGAAAATGTTCGGAGGTTATGCACAATATCTGTTACGCGCATCAGACCGTTTCTGGAATCGCGCACCAAAGAGAAAATATCCTCCATCATAAATTCAAAATCGGCCGCTTCGCGTTCATTTGAAATTGCTTCCCGTAATTGATTGCCCATCTGCGCATCGCCTTCATTCATCGCATGGATAAACTGATCATGCAGTGTCAGTAATTTGCTCATGGTCTGGATATATTCATCCAGCGGGCCAAAATTACTCATAACATAAGATACGGGGTTGTTAATTTCGTGCGCAATACCAGCAGCTAATTGACCAATAGATGAGAGCTTTTCAGCATGATAAAGCTGCTCCTGCGTCTGATGCAGGCGAGATAATGTGTTGCGTAAACGTTGGTATTGGTTTTTCAGGCGATTCTCGGATTGCTGACGCTCCAGTTGTGTTCTTACCTGCTCCATGGTTTTTTCCAGCAGGCTCATACGTACAACATCCAGCGTCGCCACGGATGATTCGCTCAGCAGCAACAGATAGTAGCCAACAATCTGCTGATAGCAGCGCACAGGAATGATAATGCTGGCGGTGATTTCATGGTCACAGAGCCTGCTGGCCATCTGATGCAGCGGCAAATCGCGCTGTAATTGCAATACAAGGAGCTGCTCCTGGTTCATCGGAGTTGCTGACATATTGTGCGCAAATTCAGACCAGGCGGATGACAGTGCCTGATTGGTGGGATACATG
Source organism: Thalassolituus pacificus (assembly GCF_025318105.1). Taxonomy (NCBI): domain Bacteria; kingdom Pseudomonadati; phylum Pseudomonadota; class Gammaproteobacteria; order Oceanospirillales; family Oceanospirillaceae; genus Thalassolituus; species Thalassolituus pacificus. Next base: position 85,866 of record NZ_JAOANI010000005.1, on the reverse strand, counting down.
CCCAGTAATGTTGCTTCTTTATCCAGATGCAACAGGCGGTCCGCATGGGTAAGTGAGGTCAGCAACGTAGCAAGTTCCGCTAATTGTTCCTGACCTATGAACGTGGCCCGGTTCATACGCGCCAGCCAGGTCAGCAGCTCCAGTTCGCTGTTGCGGCTGATGCGCGAATGTTCATCAGCCTGATGCTGTTGCCACTCGGCATGCAGAATGTAAGAAAGTAGCTCCGGTTCAAGATCCTCGTGCGAATAAACATTCTGGATGCGCCAGGACCATAGCTGACTGAGCAAATGATGGCGTAATGCCGGGGCGGCAAAGCAAATCAGGCGCGTGCGCTGGTTGTTTAATTCTTCACGGAAATAACGTACCAGACTCAGTTGAGTTTCGCTGTGCGTACCATCCAGAACCAATATCAGCACAGGTAAGTCCCACTGTTTGCGCAGCCACTTTTTTAACGCGCGCAGATTATCCTCTGTGATATCGCCGACCGGAGCTGGTGCCATGGATGATGTGAGCAGCGGGTCTGACAATGACGGTAGCTCCCCCAAAGCTGACCAGAAAGAGGCAGTGGATGACAATGACATAACGATATCTCTGAATGGACTACACTCAGCTTAGTCTGAATGCAATGGGTGTATATATCGCTCTGATATTGTCACTGTCGGATGTGTATATTTCGGTTATATGGAGGGCGCTCTATGCTGGTTCGTCTTGTGTACTACTCCATCGCTACGCGCGATATGTCTTTATTGGATATTCAGAGCATTCTGGAAGTCGCGCGTGCGCACAACAGCAGTATCAATGTGTGTGGCATGTTGTGTTACGAACAGAAATACTTTCTGCAGGTTCTTGAGGGTGATCGCGAGGATGTGAATGAGCTTTATCTGGAAATAGCGGATGATCCGCGCCACGATCAGGTTGTTATCATTAGTTATGATGCGATAACCGCACCATTATTTACCGACTGGAATATGGGGTTTGCTCCGGCATCCGATCATTTTTATCGATTGCTGAATGAGCTGGGCCAGAATAAATTTCTGCCGCAGGAATTTTCTGCAGAACAGGCCTTATCATTTTTGCAGGGCCTGTCAGATTACCAGTAACAGGTGTGCTGCCTGAACGATGTTGTGCCGCAGCGTTATATCCTTTAACCCATGATTGCACCGATCTAATGCAAGGATGTGGCAGAGCGTGTCGGGTTAATTCTGAACAATAAAAAGCGGCAATCAAACAGGGTCTGATAAATTGCCGCCTTTATTCTCTACGAAACCAGAAAATCAGCTTTCCTGAATCTCTTCTTCACCATCTTCCTGCGGTTTTTTAATCATCCGCGATGCCAGTACACCGGCTTCAAACAGCAGCCACATAGGTACGGCCAGAATGGTCTGGGAGATAACATCCGGTGGTGTAACCAGCATGCCGACGACAAAGCAGCCAACGAAAATATAAGGGCGCTTTTCTGTCAGGGCGGCAACGGTGGTCATGCCACTGAGTACCATCAGGAAGGTCGCAATCGGAATTTCAAAGGCGATGCCAAAGGCAAAAAAGATTTTAAGAATAAAATCGAGAATATTGCTGATGTCCGGCATAAAGGAAATGCCTTCCGGCCCGGCGGCGGTAAAGAAGCCGAATGCCAGTGGCAGCACGACAAAGTAAGCGAAGGCGATGCCGGTATAAAACAGGACAACGCTGGATACCAGTAACGGAATACCGAATTTCTTTTCGTGCTGATACAAACCGGGAGATATAAAACTCCATACCTGATGCAGCAGAAAAGGCACTGCCAGCAGTACCGCCAGAACCAGTGTCAGTTTAAACGGCACCAGAAAAGGCGAGGCTACGCCAGTGGCAATCATATTGCCGGTGTTGGGTAATAACACCGACAATGGCTTTACCAGAATCAGGTACAGGTCGTTGGCAAAGTAGAACATGCCAAGAAACAGCACCAATACCACCAGTACCGATTTCAGCAAACGGTTTCGCAGTTCGATCAGGTGGGCAATCAGGGGTTGTTCATGATCGGTCATGATGACGCATCGGTATTATCAGGTTTTGAATTGGCCGCAGGCTGCTGCGGGCCAGATTGTTGTGGCGCTGGCTGTGGACCTGGCTGTTGAGGACCAGCGACAGCTGCCGGTTTATTGTCCGGCTGCGTTTCTGCTTCAGGCTTGGGCTGAATGCTGTTAGCTGATGGCGAATCGTCATCGAGAAACGTTGCATAAGGATCTTTCAGCTTTTCGCGTAATTCTTCCGTACGCACCTGGCGCTCAAAATCGTCCTGGATATTGCTCATGGTACGGCGCATGCGGCCAAGAAACAGACCTACTGTGCGGGCTGCTTTGGGCAGACGTTCCGGGCCGAGCACCAGCAGGCCCAGAATGGCAACCACCATTAATTCCAGAAAACCGATATCGAACATCAGATTTTATCTTGGTCTTTGTTGGTGCTTTTGAATTCGGCGTCTTTCTGTTCGCCTTCTTTATGTTCCAGCGTTTTTGCCGGTTCTTTATTCTCGTCTTCGTCGGCTTTTGCACTACCGTCTTCGTTTACGGCTTTTTTGAAGCTTTTAATGGCACCACCCAGATCACCGCCCAGATTGCGCAGTTTTTTGGTTCCGAAAATCATAATGACGATGGCCAGAACGATTAATAATTGCCAGATACTGATTCCGCCGAGCATAGGAAAATCCTCTTATTCTTAATTTAAAAATTACATCAGAAACCGGGCAGCTGATCGCCGCCCAGTATATGAAAGTGCATATGGAAAACTTCCTGCCCACCTTCTTTACCAGTATTGGTAATGGTGCGGAAGCCAGTCAGGTTTTGTGTGCGGGCAATGGCCGGCAGGCTGAGCATTAAATGGCTCATCAGGCTGGCATCAGCGTCGCTCAGATCATTGAGGTTAACGATATGGCGCTTGGGTATGACCAGCAGATGAGTATCGGCCTTGGGCGCGATATCGTGAAACGCCAGCAGGTGCTCATCTTCATAAACGACATTGGCCGGAATCTTTCCGGCGACAATCTGGCAAAACAAACAGTCCGGCATACTCAATCTCTCAGTTCTCTGGTTGGTACCGGTTTACTTGGGCGTACGTGACGCCTTTTCTTCCAGTCCGGACATATTAAAGCGTCGTGCCAGTTCATTAACCACGGCTTCCGGGCGCTCGCCCAGTTTGGCCAGTGCCACCAGAGTGTGAAACCACAGGTCGGCGGTTTCGTAGATAACATCGCTGTTATCGCCACTGGTCTCGGCATCTTTGGCGGCCAGAATGGTTTCGGTGGCTTCTTCGCCGACCTTCTCCAGAATCTTGTTCAGACCCTTGTGATACAGGCTGGCCACGTAGGATGAATCGGCGGCTGCGCTCTTACGTTCTTCAAGGATATCGCCGAGGGCGGAAAGTATATCGCTCATAGCTGTTTCAGTTTCATTAAGTGGCATCAATAAATATCTTTCGGGTCTTTTAACACCGGATCAACGCTGACCCATTCACCGTCCTGATAGACCCGGTAGAAGCAGCTTTCGCGGCCGGTATGACAGGCGATACCGCCAATCTGTTCCACCTGCAGGGTGATGACATCGGCGTCACAGTCGAGGCGCACTTCGTGCAGCTGCTGCACATGGCCGGACGATTCGCCTTTACGCCACAGTTGTTGGCGCGAGCGGGAATAGTAGATGGCGCGGTTTTCCTGCACCGTCAGCGTCAGTGCTTCCCGGTTCATCCAGGCCATCATCAGGATACGGCCGGTCTTATAATCCTGCGCAATCGCCGGTACCAGACCATCGGCGTCCCACTTTACGGCATCAAGCCAGTTACTCATAACATCCCCCGCGTTCAGAGGTCGCAGGATACCCCATGGCCGGGGTTTCGGGTAGGGCTTCGCCGTCAGCTGCAGGGAGGCAACAGAGGCTCTTGCGGCTACCGACCTGGGCAGGAATCCGCGTAGTGAGACAAATGCACCATAACAACGCTGCATGAAGAATGGGCAGCCTCTTTCTGGTGCTGATCACTTTATCGTTAACCAGTGCCGATAACAGGCGGTAACAATTCTGACTGAATTGTCAGCATTTGCCTCTTGAAGTATGCATTTTGGGTTATGTTTCACCGTTGAACTCAGGCATTGGCATGACCGCTGCTCTGGCATTGCAGACTCACAACGAGAGCTGCAAACCATGACGTTAACCAAGCAAAGAAGTAAAACCAGAAACCTGTCCCACCGCGTATTTACGCCGGCACCGCTGGCGGCCTGTATCGCAACCCTGCTGTTGTCGGCGGTGATGCCGGCGGCACAGGCGGAACCCTTTAAGCCGGAAGTCTTCAGCGTTGAGAAAACCATTCAGCCCGGGCCGAATGTGTTTATGAACGAAGCCGCCTGGGGTGGCGCCAGCCAGATTCACGTCTTCGCTCAGGATGACCTGCACTATAAAGGCTCGATGCCGGCGGGTATTACTTCGCAGATGAAAGTCTCGAAAGACGGCAAAACCGTTTACGTACTGTCCGACTTTGCCAAGCGCATTACCTATGGCCCGGTAGAAAGTGTGGTGCAGGTGTACGACGTAGACACCCTGAGCCGCAAGAAAGAAATCATCGTGCCTAATAAAGCGGTGAAATCCATTGGCATGACTCAGCTGCTGGAATTAAGCGCCGATGAAAAACTGCTGTATGTGCAGAATGCCACACCGGCCACCTCGGTTTCAGTAATCGATATTGCTGCCGGTGAAGTCATTGCCGAAGTGCCAACACCGGGTTGTTACGGCGTTTATCCGGCACTGAAAGGCACCAGTTTCAGCACGCCCTGCGGTACTGGCCAGCTGAAAACTTTCACCGTAAAAGGAAAAGAATACAGTGTTGAAGCATCGGGCAAATTATTCGATGTGGATGCCGACCCGATTTATATCCACACCCAGCGCCGCAAAAACGGTGAGCTGATTCTGACCACCTTCGGCGGTGCGGTGTACCTCGCTGATGACAGTGGCAAAAGCGTAAAAATCAAAGAAAAGCTGCAGCTTAATGCCGGCATTGAAGGTGATTGGGTGCCCGGTGGTTATGCCATTACCGCTTATAACGAAGCCAACGACATGATCTTTGTGCTCATGCACCCGGATGCCTACGACGGCAGCCATAAAGACGCATCGGCAGAAATCTGGGGTTACAGCCTGAAGAAGAAAAAACTGATCAGCCGCAGTCCGGCCGAGCATTTGGTTGCGCTGACCGTCACCAGCAGCAAGCAGCCGGTGATTTTCGGCTCCAATGAAGAAGATGAAACCATTGATCAGTATGTGCTGAGCAAAGATGGCGACTTTATGTTTGAGAAGGCGGCGGCCGACGAAAAAGCCGGTTGGACCACCTCGCTGGCGGTGGCTCATGACTGAGTTGCTGCCACTGGCGAGCCTCACGCTGCTGGTGTTTACCCTGCTGGTATTCCTGCGCGCGGCACTGCACAAAGCACTGGATTTTCTCGAATTTCAGGGCTTTGTCGCCGACTACGAGTTGCTGCCGGAAGCTTTGGTTAAGCCCGCCGCTGCTGCCTTGCTGGCCCTCGAAGGTGCGCTGGTGCTGATGCTGTTATTCAGCGCCAGCCGTGCTGCCGGACTGGTGCTGGCGGCGCTGTTGCTCGGGGGATATGCCATCGCGATGGGCATCAATATCCGTCGCGGTCATACCCGCATCGAATGTGGCTGTGGCGGTACTCCGCAACTGCTGAGCAAAACCCTGTTGCTGCGTAATGCGCTGCTGATGGTCTTCGCTCTGCTGCCATTGCTCGGTTTGCCGGAAGCACTGCAAAGCGCCGAAATCGTGGTGGCCATCGCTGCTGCTGTCTTTATGTGGCTCGCCTTCCTGTTGTTTGAGCAGGTGAACGCCAACCTGCTGGCCATCCGTGAAATGGCCAACTCACTGAAACGAATTTAAGAGGTCGTTATGACTGCTTTGTATTTTGCTGTCGCATTTTTATTTGTTGCTGTAATGGCGCTGGCCCTCGCATTTTTTGTGCTGGCCCGCCAGATCGGCGTGTTGTTTGAACGTATCGCGCCGATGGGTGCGCTGATGAATGATTCCGGGCCGAAAGTTGGTGATTTAACCCCGGCCTTTACCCTTAACAGCCTGACCGGTGGTGCCGTGCACATTGGCCGCGATAAAGAAAAAGCCATGCTGGTGTTTTTCCTGTCGCCGACCTGTCCGGTATGTAAAAAACTGCTGCCGATTCTGCGCTCGGTAAAAACCAGTGAAAAAGACTGGCTGGATGTGGTGCTGGCTTCCGATGGCGAAGAAGAAAAACACCAGCGCTTTATTCAGCACGTCGGCCTGCAGGATTTTCCATACGTGCTGTCGACCGAGCTGGGTCTGGGTTACCGCGTATCGCGTCTGCCGTTTGCGGTGCTGATGGATAAGCAGGGTGTGATCCGCTCGAAAGGTCTGATCAACAGCCGCGAGCAGCTTGAGAGCCTGTTCAATGCCATGGAAATGGGTGTTGGCTCGGTACAGAGTTTTCTTGAGCAGCATTCCTGAACAAGCCACTCCTGAGCATCACTCAGTAGGCAACGATTTTTAGGCAACAAGAGATATCACCATGAAACGATTTTTCGACAGCGTATTAACCGGCCTGGATAAAGGCACCGAAAATTTAACCCGCAAAGTCGCACAGCGCAGCAGTCGCCGCAGTTTTTTAAGCCGCGCCGGGATGCTGATGCTGGGCAGCGCCATGCTGCCGGTTCTGCCCTTCGACCGTAATGCCGGCAAAGCCTGGGCCGGAGAAGCGGAAGATGAAGCCCCGGCCGATCCGAATGATCCGACGGCCTGTGAATACTGGCGCTACTGCGCGCTCGACGGCAACCTGTGCAACGACTGTGGCGGCACATTAACCACCTGTCCGCCGGGTTCCGAAGCGTCCAAAGTCTCCTGGGTCGGCACCTGCCGTAACCCGAATGACGATAAAGACTATCTGGTGTCGTACAACGACTGCTGCGGCAAAGTGGAGTGCAACGGCACCTTCTGCTTTACCAGCGAACGGGAGCGTCCGGGTTACCGCATGGGTCTGCATAACGACATTAACTGGTGTATGGCCAATGCGTCGCAGGGTTATCACTGCACCGTTGCTGTGCTGGTTGGTATGGCAGACGCCTGAAGCGGGAGCTGAGATGATGGTTCTGAAAAAATTCACCTTATCTCTGCTCTCGCTGGCAGCACTGGGAGCCGCGCTGGCGGCTCCGGTGTCTGCTGCCGGGGCAGCCGAGAACAATGGCGAGGCGCTGTTTAATCAGCGTTGTGCGGCCTGTCACCAGCCCGGCGGTATTGGTACGCCGGGGCTGGCACCGCCACTGGTGAACAGCATGCTGTGGCCGGCACTGGCCGAACAGGCTCCGGCGTATTTATGGGGCGTATTAAATAACGGTTTGTCCGGCACTATCGAAGTGGATGGCATCGGTTATTACGGCCTGGTGATGCCGACGCAGGCGGATTTAACGGCCGCGCAAATGAAAGCACTGGCGGCCTATGTGCTGGGCGATCTTAACGGTCTGAATGTAGTGCTGGCTGATGAGGTGTTGGAGTACGCCCGCAGCACGCCTCAGTCTCACAGCCAGCTGCGCGGAGTACGGAAAAATGCACAATAAAAAAGACGGGAAAATGCGCAAAAAAATAGCTGCGGCCTGGTTGTTGCGCAGCAGTCTGCTGCTGGCACTGTCAGCCGGATCCTGCGTTTATGCGCAGGCTGCCGATAATGTTGCTCAGGTAAAGCCAGCTCCGGCACCGCAGGGTGAACTCAGCCCGCAGGCTAACTATGTGCTGCGTTGTCTGGGTTGCCATCGTCCGGATGGCGCAGGTTCTCCGGTGGGCGGTATTCCCGATTTTAATAATTACGTTGCCTCGTTTGCCGAAACCGAACGCGGCCGTGAATATCTGATGCACGTACCCGGCGTGGTGGGCGCAAGTCTGAGTAATAATGAAATTGCCGAGGTGATGAACTACATCATGCAGCGCTGGGGCGGAACTTCCCTGCGGGCAAATTTCCAGCCGTTCAGCGCGGAAGAAGTGGCCAGGCTGAGACAAACGGACGTCGGCGATGTGGTGAAATACCGCCGTATTGTCGTGGCGGAACTGCAGGCAATGGGACTGCCGGTCGCGGATTATCCCTGGCCTTAATTCCTGATCTTAATTTTTGCCTTTAATTTCTGATCGGCAGCACCATTGGCATTGTAAGACCTGCGGAAGATTGCACCATCGTCTTACAATGCACTTTTGGCCGGAGTCTGCTGGTGTCTTTATCTCCTTTATTCAATGCTTATCCTGCGCTGCAAAAGCTCATTCCGCTGGTGGATATTCCCGGCCAGCAGATTCCGACACCTGTTACCCATAGCCTCGATACGCCGCAACTCTGGCTGAAACACGATGACTTAACCAATGCGGTTTATGGCGGTAATAAAAGCCGCAAGCTGGCGTTTATTTTCGGCAAAATGCAGGCAGAAGGAAAAACCCGCCTGCTGACCTTTGGCGGCACCGGCACCAATCACGGCGTGGCCTGTGCGGTGCACAGTAAAGCGCTGGGCATTGATTGCGAAATACTCCTGTTCGATCAGCCGGAGAGTGAGTCGGTCAGGAAAAACCTGCAGGTGATGCAACGCTATGGTGCGACGCTGCGTTATTGCGGCAGCCTGCTGAATACCGTGCTGCGTTTTTATACTCTGCAGATCCATGACCGGCTATTACGCCGCAAACAGACCGAATATTTATTTGCCGGAGGCTCGTCGCTGCAGGGCGTGATTGCCTTTATTGATGCTGCGTTTGAATTACGTGAGCAGATTGAACGGGGTGAATGCCCAGTGCCGGAAACCATTATTTGCCCGGTGGGCTCCAGTGCTACCTTAGCCGGTCTGACGTTGGGCGTGGCGCTTGCCGGTCTGCCGTCGCGGGTTATTGGTGTGCGCGTGGCACCTGCGCATCTTGGCCCTTTTCCCGCCTGCACCGTGGCGACGGTGAAACAATTAATGCAGAAGACGCAGCAATATTTGCTGCGTTTACAGGGCGGTATTCCGCCATTCAATATTCCGCAACCGGTAATGCTCGACCAGTATTATGGTGCAGGTTATGGCGTTGCCTCAGCGGCCGGTAATCAGGCTGAGCAATGGTTCCGTAAGCAGCGCTGGGCCGATGGTTTAACCGTGCAGTCAGAATGCACTTACACCGCTAAAGCCCTGGCGACCTTACGCGATGAGCTGGCAACGGCCAATGGCCCGGTATTGTACTGGCATACACTGAATTCGGTGCAGGGGATTTATAGCGAAGCGGAAGCGGTTTAATGAGTGCACCCTGATCACGGCTGAAAGCCGTTCCCACTCATATCAGGCTCCCACGCGGAGCTTCACTCTGGCTCCCACTCACTCTGGCTCCCACTCACTCTGGCTCCTACTCACTCTGGCTCCTACTCACTCTGGCTCCCACGCTCGGCGTGGTAGTCTCTTGCTTCTTTATCACAGATGAAAGCCGTTCCTACTCATATCCGGCTCCCACGCGGAGCTTGGGAGCGAGCGTTGATTTTTCAGCCATAAAAAAGCCGCAGAATTTGCGGCTTTTTTATGGCTCGGTGCTTGGTATTTAGCTTTCAGCCAAACACTTTACGACCATCAATAAACACGGCGTTAACCGCGCCTTTTAAGGTCTTGCCGGCTACCGGGCTGTTGCGCCCTTTGGACAGCAGCGTCGAACGGCGGAAGCTTTGTTCTGCGGCCGGATCAATCAATGCTGCATTAAACCAGTTACCTTCGCTCAGTGACTGATTCTGGCCCAGAACCTCTGCCGGTAAGGTGCTGGTGGCGCGGATCAGAGCCGATAATTCCAGCTCGCCGCATTCCACCAGTCGCAGTGCCAGTGGCAGGAAACCATCAAAAATACTCATGCCCGGTTCGGCATCGGCAAAAGGTGCTTTCTTAGCGGCCACTTCGTGCGGACGGTGGTTGGAGCTGATGGCCAGTTCGCCGGCGTTAACGGCGGCGAGCAGGGCCTGACGGTCGCTTTCACTGCGCAGCGGTGGCTGCACATTGAACTGGCTGTTGTAGCCGGTAACGGCTTCGTCGGTATAAATCAGGTTGGCCAGCGGGGTGTCGGCACTGACGCGGATACCCTGCTCACGTGCCTGTGCCAGCATACGCACACTGCGTGCACAGCTGATCTGGCTGATATGGGCGCGTACGCCGGTCTGCTCAACCAGCAACAACATTTGCGCCAGGGCGATGGTTTCGGCGGTTTGCGGAATACCGGTCAGACCGAGACGGGTAGCGGTCGGGCCTTCGTGCATGCAGCCGCCATCCGACAGCGCGGCGTCGTCGGGGTTAAGGAACACCGGAATATCGTAAGTCGCGGCGTATTCCATTACCCGGCGCAGTACATAGCTGTCTTTGAACGGCGCACGGGCGTTGCTCAGCGCCACACAACCGGCTTCGCTCAGACTGAACATAGAGGCCAGTTGCTCACCGGCAAGTCCCTGAGTCAGTGCGCCCAGCGGCAGTACTTTGGCAAAGCCGGCTTTAGCGGCTTTTTCCTGAATTAACTGAATCACCGCCGGGCTGTCGGCCACCGGTTTGGTGTCCGGTAAGGCGCAGACATGGGTAAAACCACTGGCGCAGGCGGCGCGGGTTTCGCTGGCGATGGAGCCTTTATGGGTAAAACCCGGTTCGGCCAGATGAGCACCCAGATCGATCAGACCGGGCACCAGTAACAGGCCGCTGGCGTCGATGCTGTGTTCGATACCGCCGGTCGCAGGCTTGTGGCCAATGGCATGGATACGTCCTTCGGCGACGTAAACATCGGTAACCTGATCGAGATTCTGTGACGGGTCGATCAGGCGGGCGTTTTCAATATGCAGGTATCTCATGCTTATGCCTCCTCCTGACCGGGTTCGTTGTTATGCACATCACTCTGTTCGCTGTGTTGCTCGATGTTTTGCTCGGCGAGTTCGTTACGCTCCTGCTGCTGACCACTCATGGCCATGGCCATGACGGCCATACGCACGGCGATACCGTAGCTGACCTGATTGAGGATCACCGATTGCGGGCCGTCGGCGACGTTGGACTCAATCTCGACGCCGCGGTTAATCGGTCCCGGATGCATCACGATGGCATCGGGTTTGGCGTAGGTCAGTTTCTCTTCGGTCAGGCCGTAGAGCTTGAAGAATTCGCCTTCGCTCGGCAGCAGGGCGTTTTGCATACGTTCTTTCTGCAGGCGCAGCATGATGATCACATCGCAGTCTTTCAGGCCGTCTTCCATGCGGTAGTAAGCCTTACAGCCCAGCGCTTCGATATCACGCGGCAGCAGGGTGCCGGGGCCGATTACACGAACTTCCGCCGCACCCAGTGTACGCAGCGCATGAATCTGTGAACGGGCCACACGGGAATGCAGGATATCGCCGACGATGGCGACGATTTTACCTTCGATAGAACCCTGATGGCGGCGGATGGTGAGCATATCCAGCATCGCCTGGGTCGGATGCGCGTGGCGGCCGTCGCCGGCGTTGATGATGGCAACGTTGGGCGTAACGTGTTCGGCAATAAAGTGGGCGGCACCAGAGTCGGCATGGCGCACGACGAACATATCGGAATACATGGCCTCGAGGTTCCACAGCGTATCCATCAGGGTTTCGCCCTTGGCGGTCGCGGATTTAGCGATATCGAGGTTAAGAATATCGGCCGACAGACGCTTGGCTGCCAGCTCGAAGGTGGAACGGGTACGGGTGCTGTTCTCGAAGAACAGGTTGACCACGGTCTTACCGCGCAGCAGCGGGACTTTTTTCACGTCCCGCTCCTGAGTGCTGATAAAAGAATCGGCGGTGTCGAGAATCTCGGTCAGGAGTTCACGGCTCAGGCCCTCGGTGGTGAGGAAGTGCTTCAGACGCCCGTCGGCGGTCAGCTGCACCTGGCTTGGGTCTGTGGTCATGGCGTTGCTACTCACAAAGTTTCATTAAATCTGGCTGGTGTTTCAGGCTTGGTGTTTCCGGCTGGGAGCCTCAGGCAAGGCTCAGCTGCAGTGGTGTCGGGCCACTTAATTTCACCAGCTGTCCTTCTTCCAGCGCCAGCGTGACACCGCACAGGTCTGGCTGGATGGGGAGTTCGCGGCGGCCGATATCCAGTAAACAGACCAGGCTGATGCTGGCCGGGCGGCCGTAATCGAACAGCTCGTTCATGGCGGCGCGGATGGTGCGGCCGCTCATCACGACGTCGTCGATCAGAATAATATGGCGGTCTTCGATGCTGTCCGGCAGCTCGGAGCCTTTTACCTGCGGATGCAGACCGTGACGGGTAAAGTCGTCGCGGTAGAAGCTGATGTCGAGGGTGCTGACGCCGTCTTCGGTCTGCAATTGTTGCTGCAGGCGTTCGGCAATCCATACGCCGCCGGTACGGATACCGACCAGCAGCGGTTGTTCAATATTGTTCTGTTGCAGATAAGCCGCCAGACGCTGGCCCAGCTCAGTGCAGGTTTGTTCGATATCGGGCAGATGCATAGGTGTCCTTTATTATTCGTGCGCCGGCGCTGCGTTTAACGGCCAGGCCGCCATCCAGCTTTCCAGAATTAATTGTGCGGCAATACCATCCACAGAGTTATTGCCAAAATCGCGGCTGCCGCCCTGTGCGATGACCATGCCTTTGGCTTCGTAACTGCTCAGGCGCTCGTCATGGGTAAACGACGGGCGGTGAAAACGGCCTTCGAGACGCCCGGCAAACTTCTTTGCGCGGCGGCTCATATCACTGGCTGTGCCATCCATATTCAGTGGCAGGCCAACGACAAAAGCATCGGGCTGCCACTCATCAATAATGCGCTGCAGCACGTCCCAGTCGGGCACGCCATCGCGCGCTTTAATGGGATTCAGTGGGCGGGCGGTGGCGGTAATGCGCTGGCCGGTGGCGATGCCGATACGCTGGGTGCCGAAATCAAAAGCCAGCAGGGTTTTAACCCGCGCTGACGGTGCCGGGCTGCTCATCAGGCATGCCCCGCATCAGAACTCAGAAATTCGGCACTGACGCCAAGCTGGCTGAGCGCGGCCTGATACAGCTCGTCGTGGGGCACTTCAAACAACAGATGTTCGGTGGCTTCAATGGTGAGCCAGGAGTTGGCCAGTATTTCTTCGTCCAGCTGCTGCGCATCCCAACCGGCGTAACCCAGCGTCAGGCGGTAATCCTGCGGGCCGGAGCCGGCGGCAATGGCTTTAAGAATATCTTTTGACGAGGTCAGGTGTGCCTGTTCGGTGACGTTCAGCGTCGCCCCCCAGTTGCCCTGCTGACGGTGCAATATAAAGCCATGTTCCTGGCTGACCGGGCCGCCGGCGTAAATGCCCGGATCAATACCGGCCAGACGGTTGATTTCCAGCTGCTCGCAGATTTCGTGAAAGGTAACCGGCAGCGGTTTATTCAGCACGATACCCATGGCGCCGTCGGCATTGTGTTCACACAGATAGGTGACCGTACCGGCAAACCAGGAGTCTTCCAGTTGCGGCATGGCAATCAGCAGATGGTTTTTCAGGCTGTTAAGCTGTTGCATTAATTGGCGTCCGAAATGTAGCGGTTACCCTTGAACTGCCAGGTGCGGATAATTTCCAGAATGTCGGTCTGCTTGCGCATTTCTTCGGTAAACGGAGCGAAAGGGGCAGACAGACGCACGATGCGCAGCGCGGCATCATCCAGCACTTTTTTTCCGGACGACTCAAGAATACGCAGCTCGTTGATGGTGCCATCCGGGTTGATGGCAACCAGCAGGCGCAGGCGGCAGTTGTCGAAGCAGCTTTCTGCTTCGCGGGGATAATTCAGCGCTCCCATCTGTTCAATCTTGCGCCGCCAGCTGTTCACATAATAGGCATCGTTGGCCTTCATGGTGGATGCGGCGGTCAGGCGCTGAATGCGTGGCTGTTTGGCGTAGGTCTGACGCAGGGAATCAAGTTTGGCCTCAAGGCTGGCCATTTCCAGACTGCGTTCCAGTAAGGTTTTTTCCGGGCCGTCGGGCAGGTCAACCTGCATGGCGCGGCGTTCTTGCTCACTGGTCACTTTATTACGACTGCTGCCGCTGGTGGTGACCAGCTGGCGGTTGCCCTGTACCTGACGCGGAGCACTGGCTTGTTGTTCCTGCGGCGAGGTTTCGTTGATTTCGTTGGCGTGGAAGGTGGCTTCGACATCGGTGGTCAGCATGCGGGCTTCATCTAAGGTGCCGCTGCCTTCCTGATTTTCCTGAGCAATAAAATCGGCCTGTTCCGGCGCTTTGTCGCTTTTGTAGGTCGCCAGTGTGACTTCCAGCGTCTTGGACAGGTTATCGCGGTCGCTGGCGGTAAAGCTGATGCCGAGAATAATAACGGCATGAATCAGCAGAGCCAGAAACAGGGCGAAGGACAAGCGATCGGAGCTGGTCACGGCGGTGGCTGACATGCGTGCAGAAGTACCTGTTTAAAGACTGAAAAACGGGTGCAAGTCTGCGCTCTCAGGGGGGATTTGTCCATATTCAGGCTGAGCGGCCGCTGCCTTACTATTTACAGTGCAGCGGCCTTTGCCTGTGGTGTTGGCGGGAGCGTGACTCCTGCAGTATTCCGGCCTTACTGAGCCAGCTTACCCAGCAGACAATCAATCAGCAGACCGGCTACGTCAATGCCGGAATCGCGGCTGATTTCACGCACGCAGGTCGGGCTGGTAACGTTAATTTCGGTCAGGTGGTTGCCGATGATGTCGAGGCCAACAAAATACAGGCCTTTTTCTTTCAGAATCGGGCCGATTTTTTCGGCAATGGCGCGGTTTTCATCACTCAGTGGCTGGGTCACGCCCTGACCGCCGGCGGCCAGGTTGCCGCGGGTTTCGCCCTGTGCCGGAATACGTGCCAGACAGAAGGGTACCGGCTCGCCATCAATCATCAGGATGCGTTTGTCGCCGGCGGTGATCTCCGGGATAAAACGCTGCGCCATGATTTGCTGGCTGCCGTGGTTGGTCAGGGTCTCAATGATGACGCTGACGTTCGGGTCGTCGGCGCGCAGACGGAATATAGAGGAGCCGCCCATGCCATCCAGTGGTTTGAAGATGACATCGCCATGTTCTTTATGGAAAGCCTTCAGCAGATCAGCGCGGCGGGTAACGATGGTCGGGCTCATCAGCTCCGGGAATGCCGTGGCGAATACCTTCTCATTGCAGTCGCGCAGGCTCTGCGGTTTGTTGGCAACCAGAACGCCTTCCTGTTCGGCACGCTCAAGGATATAGGTGCTGTAGATAAACTCGCTGTCGAACGGTGGGTCTTTGCGCATCAGAATGATGTTCAGCTCAGCCAGTGGCTGTTCGCGATAGTCGCCCAGATCGAACCAGTGCTCAGGGTTCATTGCCACCTTTAAGGGAGCCATGCGCCCCATGGCTTTGCCGTTCTGGATCGACAGGTCGCTCTGCTCCATATAGAAGAGTTCACAGCCGCGTTCCTGGGCGGCATGCAGCAGGGCCAGAGAGGTGTCCTTTTTAAAGGCGATGTCCGCGATAGGATCCATCACCACACCCAGTTTAATGCTCATATAAGGCTCCGTAAGATCAGGTGCTCGACGATGGCGCCAGTGTAACCTATGGATTGTCCCGGCGGCGTAACTTAATTGTGTGACGCAGCGCAGCGCGCCGGCCTAGCCTTTGTTGCATAATGTGTGATACAAACGTGCGCAATGGCGTCTCCTGCGATTGTTGAACACAACCGCTCACTAAAACATAAGAAATGGATGGTTAAAGGCCTCCCTATGGACGATAACTTTCAGAATATTAAAGTCATGGTCATCGACGATAGTAAAACCATTCGTCGTACGGCTGAGACTTTGCTTAAAAAGGTCGGCTGCGAAGTCATTACCGCCACAGACGGTTTTGATGCACTGGCCAAGATTGCCGATACTCACCCGGATATCATATTTGTCGACATCATGATGCCGCGTCTGGATGGTTATCAGACCTGCGCCCTGATTAAAAATAACTCCAAATTCAAGTCGACTCCGGTAATCATGTTGTCCAGTAAAGACGGTTTGTTCGATAAGGCTAAAGGGCGCATTGTTGGATCTGATGAATATTTAACCAAACCTTTCAGCAAAGAAGAGCTGTTGGGTTCGATTCGTCAGTATGTAAAATCCTGAGCCAGCGACAGCTATAAAAGAGTTTAAGAGGTAACAGGCATGGCCCGCATTTTGGTAGTAGATGATTCTCCAACAGAAACGGAAGCGTTCCGCTCCATGCTGGAGAAAAATGGTCACGAAGTTCTGACCGCAGAAAACGGTGCCGATGGTGTGGCACTGGCGCGCAAGGAAAAGCCGGATGTAGTACTGATGGACATCGTGATGCCGGGCCTTAATGGTTTTCAGGCAACACGTCAGTTAACCAAAGATCCTGAAACCCAGCATATTCCGGTGATTATCGTCACCACCAAGGATCAGGAAACTGACCGTGTATGGGGTAAACGTCAGGGCGCAAGTGGTTATCTGGTAAAGCCGGTTGCGGAAGCAACTCTGCTGTCCGAGATCGCTTCAGCTATGGCTGGCTGATATGCATCCGTACGCGCAGCTGCTGAACATAGCCGAACGTAGCCGACGCAATGCGTCGGCTTTGCCGCAACAGGTGGAAGCGGTTTCTTACTGGCGTGGTGTTGGCTTTATGCTCGCTGGTCAGACCTTTGCCGCCGACATGATTGATGTCGCGGAAATTCTGCAGCCACCGCGCCTGACCAAAGTACCGGGTGTGCGCAGTTGGGTTCTGGGTGTGGCCAACGTGCGTGGACGTATGGTTCCGGTGATGGATCTGGCAGGCCTTTTAGGGATGCCATCCAAGGCTAACTGGCGCAGTCGCAGGGTTTTGGTCGTCGAACAGGACGACCATCTGACCGGCTTGCTGGTTGATGCCGTACTGGGTATGCAGCAGTTTGCAGTCGATCGCCGGATTGATGTTTCCGAACTCGATCCGGCGTTCAGTAAATTTGTAGAACATGGTTTCGAGCGGGATGGGCGCGAATGGCCGGTATTTCAGCTGCGTGAGCTGATCCGGGCGCCGGAGTTCCTGCAGATTGCGGTATAACAATACCCGTGCAGCGGTTATGGTTAGGTAATCTGATCGAATCTGCCGTCAGGCAGATAATAATTAAAATACATGCAGTGAGTGTGGAGAGAACGGCATGAGCGGAAATACAGGAAGCGTCTTGTCGACGGTCTTCAGAAACCGGATTAACGGTGTTCTGGCGGGTCTGTTGTTCGTGTTTCTGGCGGTGTTTATCGGTATTACGGTGTACGTAAACCGCTTGGCAAACCAGGACGAGCAATATATTGAGCACGCAGGTGAGCTGCGCGTACTGTCGCAGGAACTGGCAAAGAACGCGGTAGAAGCCGCGGGCGGTAAAAAAGAAGCATTCGGTCAGCTGAAGATTGCCCGTGATAACTTCGCCACCCGTTGGGGTTACCTGACGAAAGGTGACTCAGCGAACGGTCTGCCAGCTGCTGAAATTGCCACCATGACCAACGTAGAAGGTGTATGGAATAAGGTTCAGGGCAACGCTGACCAAATTATCCGCGCCGAAGATATTATTCTCTCCCTCCACGAAGTTGCCGCGACACTGGCGGAAACGATTCCTCAGCTGCAGGTGGAATACGACGAGATTGTAGAGATTCTGCTGGATAACGGCGCACCTGCTGATCAGGTCGCGGTTGCACAGCGTCAGTCCTGGCTGGCAGAACGTATCGTGCGCTCGGTTAACAAAGTATTGGCCGGTGGCGAAGATGCGGTAATGGCGGCGGATGCGTTCGGTCGTGACGCCTCGCTGTTTGGTCGCGTACTGAACGGTATGATTCAGGGCAACGTTGCCATGAACATCTCCCAGGTAAAAGATGAAGAAGCGGTTTACGCACTGGCGGAAGTCGCTGAGCTGTTTGAATTCGTATCCGGTTCGGTTGACGAAATTCTGGAAACCTCTCCTGAACTGTTCCAGGTTCGTGAAGCATCCGACTCAATCTTCAGCGATTCCCGTACTCTGCTGGATCAGGCATCCAAACTGACTGAAAACATTCAGGACGGTGCCGGTCAGCGTGGTGTGCTGCAGGCGGTTGGTTATATTTCTGCGGTACTGGCATTGGTCATGATGATGGCGTTTGGTGTTGTGTCTTACCGCGAAACCCGTCGCGATCTGGATGCCACTGCGAACAAGAACGAACAGAACCAGATGGCGATTTTGCGTCTGCTGGATGAAATTGCTGACCTTGCGGATGGTGACTTAACAGCCTCAGCAACGGTAACCGAAGACTTTACCGGTGCGATTGCTGACTCCATTAACTACGCAATCGACCAGATGCGCTCGCTGGTATCGGCGATTAACGAAACAGCGGTGCAGGTATCTTCTGCTGCTCAGGAAACCCAGGCGACAGCGATGCACCTGGCCGAAGCTTCTGAACACCAGGCGCAGGAAATTGCCGGTGCCTCTGCGGCGATTAACGAAATGGCGGTGTCTATTGACCAGGTATCAGCCAACGCCTCTGAATCCTCTGCGGTTGCGGAGCGGTCGGTAGCGATCGCCAACAAAGGTGCCGAAGTGGTACAGGCGACCATTAACGGCATGGATAACATCCGTGAACAGATTCAGGAAACGTCCAAACGTATTAAACGTCTGGGTGAATCCTCACAGGAGATTGGTGACATCATCTCCCTGATTACTGACATTGCCGACCAAACCAACATTCTGTCTCTGAACGCTGCGATTCAGGCCTCCATGGCCGGTGATGCTGGTCGGGGCTTCGCGGTGGTAGCGGATGAGGTACAGCGACTGGCAGAACGTTCAGCCGCTGCAACCAAGCAGATTGAAGCGCTGGTTAAAACGATTCAGAACGATACCAACGAGGCGGTAATCTCGATGGAAACCACCACTTCGGAAGTGGTGCGTGGTGCTCGTCTGGCGCAGGACGCCGGTGTGGCACTGGAAGAAATTGAAAACGTATCGAAAAACCTCGCGGAATTGATTCAGAACATTTCCAACGCCGCCCGTCAGCAGGCATCGTCTGCTGGTCATATTTCCAACACGATGAACGTTATTCAGGAAATTACCTCGCAGACGTCTGCCGGTACGACCGCAACGGCGAAATCGATTGGTAACCTGGCGGAAATGGCCAACAAACTGCGTGAATCGGTAGCGGGCTTCAAACTGCCGGAAGCTGAGTTGGACCTTCATCAACGACAGGTGCTGTAACCTGACAGATGGTTGGATGACGTTTAATGAACCATCAGTTACGTACAGGTTTGAGTACTGTTCCGGAGATGGACGACACTCAGTTCGTTCGCTGGCAAGGTTTGCTGGAAGAACGTACCGGCATGTGTCTGGCGCCGCAGCGCCGCTCGTTTCTGCAGACCAGTCTTGGTCTGCGGATGCGCGAAGTGGGCTGCGACAGCTATCAGGAATACTACGACCGTATCGTCAATGGCGCTTCCGGTGCTATCGAGTGGAGTACTCTGGTTGACCGCCTGACCGTACAGGAAACCCGCTTTTTCCGTGATCCGGATGCATTTGCGTTTGTTGAGCAATTTGTCCAACAAAAAGCAGCTGAAAGCGGTGATGATGGGGCGCTGGAATTCTGGAGCGTGGGTTGTTCTTCCGGAGAAGAGGCCTACAGCCTTGCCATGGTGGCTGAACGTCACCTGACAGCGCAGGGAAAACGCTACGCTGTTACCGGTACTGATATCTCAACCATCGTGTTACGTAAAGCTCGTGCTGGGCGTTATCAGCCACGCGCCCTGGACTGGGTGACGGATGAATATCGTCAATTGGGGT
This sequence comes from Thalassolituus pacificus, assembly GCF_025318105.1. Lineage (NCBI taxonomy): Bacteria > Pseudomonadati > Pseudomonadota > Gammaproteobacteria > Oceanospirillales > Oceanospirillaceae > Thalassolituus > Thalassolituus pacificus. The sequence continues at coordinate 66,099 of NZ_JAOANI010000005.1, read as the reverse complement.
TCAAAGATCTGCAGCCGGGCAGCCCGGTGCAGGTATCCGACACGCTGCGTCAGCGCTGTTGTTTCAGTCAGGTAAATATCCTGAATCTGGCCAACTGTCCGCTGCAATCTCAGCATGTTATTTATTGCCAGAACGTACTGATTTACTTCCGTCGCTGGCGTCGCCGTGAAATTCTTAATGTCCTCGCCGAGCGTCTTGCTCCCGGTGGCATTCTCGTTATTGGTCTTGGGGAAATGGTGGACTGGCAGCATCCGTTACTGGAACAGGTTCATAGCAGCCGGGTATCCGCGTTTGTGCGTAAGCAATCGAATTCGACAGGGGAGACCACAAGGCGATGAGCCAGGACTACATCGCCCTGGAATGGGTAAAAGGGGAAATCGAAGAGACTCTGCAACAAGCCCAGCAGGCGCTGGAAGCTTATGTGGAGAATCCCCAGGACAACAGCCGGCTGAAATTCTGCCTGAGTTACCTGCATCAGATTCACGGTACTCTGCAGATGGTCGAATTCTATGGTGCTGCTCTGCTGGCGGAAGAGATGGAGGCTATCGCTTCGGCGCTGGCTGACTCTTCGCTGAGCAACGAGCGTGATGGTCTCGAGATTCTGATGCAGGCGATTATTCAGCTGCCTCACTATCTTGAGCACGTCAAAGTGGGCCGCCGCGATCTGCCGGTGGTACTGCTGCCGATTCTTAACGAGTTGCGTTCTGCCCGGGGTGAAAGCTTCCTGTCAGAAACGGCGTTGTTTGCGCCGACCATTCAGCACCATGCCCCCCTTACGGACACTCAGGCTGCCACTTTTGCCAGTGATGACTTCCACCACTGGGCACGTAAAATCCGCCAGATGTTGCAAACAGCAACCCTGCAATTGTTACAGAACAAGCAGCCGGATGTCGCCAAACAATATCTGAATAAGGCGTTTGCCCGCTTACACAAAGCGCTGGGTAAAACGCCACAGGGATTGGTGTGGTTACCAGCGCTGGCCTTTAGCGAATGGCTGCTTAAACAACAGCATTTCCCCAACAGCGCCAAGCAGTTACTGCGTCAGCTTGATCATCTGCTGAAAGCCGCGATTGAAGAAGGTGCTGCGGCGATTAATCAGCCGCCATCGGATGAACTGCTGAAAAACCTGCTGTTTTATGTTGCCCGTACCGACGTAAGTGGCGAAGCCATCCGTCAGGTTCAGGAGCAGTTTGGCCTGCGCCAGGCGCTGCCAACCGAAGCCGAAATTCAGCAGGAACGCGATGCATTATCCGGTCCTGATCGCGATACCGTCGGCCATGTGCTGGGTGCGCTGGTTGAAGAAATTGCCGCGATTAAAGACCGTCTCGACCTGCTGGTGCGCAGTGACGATGACCGCGTCGAGTCTCTGCAGGCAATGTCTCCGAGCCTGAAACAGGTAGCCGACACCATGGGCATGCTGGGTCTGGGCATGCCACGTAAAGTCATGCAGGAACAGCAAAGTCTGGTCGCGCGTCTGATCGACAGCGGCGATGTTAGTGACAGTCATTTGCTCGATATGGCCGGTGCTTTGTTGTACGTCGAAGCGACGTTAAGTGGCATGCAGCGCGAAGGTGATCTGAACGCCCGCAGCAGCGAGAGTACGCTGTCCGATGCGCAGAAAGCCGTTTTGCGTGAAGCGCGTAACGTACTCGAACAGGTAAAAGATGCCGTCGTTGAATACATTGCCAAGCAATGGTCGGTAGAAGAACTGCACGAAGTGCCGGGTCTGCTGCACACCATTGAAGGCTCGCTGAACATGATCCCGCTGCCACGGGTTGCCGGAATTCTTTCCCGTGCGGCCGCGTTTGTGCAGACACAGTTAATTGATCAGAATCTTAAACCGCAGTGGTCGGTGCTCGATGTTCTGGCTGATGTTCTGACCGGCGTTGAGTACTTTATTGAACGCTACTCTGAAAACCCGCGCAGTGCCGGTGCCGAGTTGCTGGATAAAGCCGAAGCGGCCCTGGTTGATCTGCCGGCGACGGAATCACTGCACGACTCCCTTGATGATATCTCCTTCGACGGCGATGAAAATCTGCCGGAAGTCGAAGTCACCTCTTTTGGTGATGCGCTGGCTATTGATGATGACGAAGATGCAGAAATCGTCCACGCAGAACCGGAGCGGCATGATGTGGTTCAGCTTGAAGAAGCCGAGCTGGATCTGACGGCGGATGGTGAGTCCGGATTTGATCCTGAAGCGGAAGCTTTGGATCTGAGTGCTGAAGACGATGGCGTGATCAGCCCCGACACTGTTGCCGATGACAGTATCAGTTTTGATTTTGACAATCTGCAGCCGGAAGATGATTCCGCCGACCTGCATGAACTGGTTGATCATCTACGTGAACAGCAGGCGGATGATCATCCGTCTGTCGACGCCCCGGCATCAGAGGCATTGGTTTCGTCCGACCATGCGGCAGCAGAATCTGAACCAGAAATTGAAGCGCAAGCTGAGCCTGTTAATGTTCCGGGCGCAGCGCTTAACCAAGCGTCTGCTGCAGACGATGACGATGATCTGATTGATGATGAGATTATCGAGATCTTCCTCGAAGAAGCCGAAGAAGTGACCGAAACACTGAACGAATTCTGGCCACAGCTGAAATCCAACCTGGATGACAGTGAGGCTCTGAGCACCGTTCGCCGTGCTTTCCATACTCTGAAAGGCAGTGGCCGTATGGTCAAAGCCGAATTTATCGGCGAACTAGCCTGGTCCATCGAGAACATGTTTAACCGTGTGCTCGATAACACCATCGAGATTAATACCAACCTGATTGCGCTGGTCGACTATGTGATCGGTCAGCTGCCGTTACTGATTGATGATTTCCGTCAGCAGCGTCCGGCTTCTGTCGACATTCAACCGCTGATGGATTACGCCACTGCGCTGGCCAGTGGTCAGAGCGTTGCGCCTTTTGCCGCTGATGCACCGACGGAAGTGGCTACTGCGGAAGCGGTTGCCGAGCCTGACAGCAGCGATGAAGACGAAGATGACGCTCTGCTGGAAGTGTTTGAAGGCGAAGCCCGTTCTCACCTGGTAACACTGGATGAGTTCGTGCAGGAGTCGTATGCCGAAGACTATATCAATGGTCTCAGTGACCAGCTGCAACGTGCGCTGCACACGCTGAAAGGCAGTGCTCATATGGCTGGTATCACCGCCATTGCCAATGTTGCATCGCCGCTGGAGCGTCTGGTTAAAGAGCTGCGTGCGTACCAGATTAATAACAGTGCCGATGTGGTCGGTCTGATTGCCACCGGTTCCGGCCTGATTGCCTCAGCACTGGAAACCCGTGAACTGTTGCAGGCTGAACATATTGCTGGCGCTGATGTGTACGTTGAACGTTTGCATCAGCTGGAAAAACAGCTGCTGGAACCATTGCAGGTTGAAGACTCTTCCCGCCGTGGACCAAATCCGCAGGCGATCGCGCAGTTCCTTGCCCAGGGAATGGATTCGCTGCTGGATGCCGACCGCTTACTGAATCGTTGGCACCACGATCACGACGACAGTGTTCTGACGGCGTTGACTCGGGATTTGCAGGAAGTCGGTGCCGGTGCCGCTGAAGCAGAAGTACCGCACATTCAGGCGCTGGCTGATGCGTTGAACAATCTGTATCTGCGCATTCAGAATGAGCAGGCTGCACCGACCGAAGAGTTACTGGCACTTGCCTCAGAAGCTCACGAGGCTGTGCTGGCAATGATGGACTGCCTGGCTGCCGGTCAGGAAACCCAGAGCCCGGATGAATTGCTGATGCGTATCCGCAACTGGCAATTCCCGCTAGCGGACATGGGCGATGAGCTGCCGGTATTACAGCTGGACGATGTGGTCACTGACGACGATGAAGATGATATCGGCCTGGCTGATGTCTCTTATGACGTTGACGGCGATGATGATGTGCTGTCGGTTCTGTCTGAAGACTACAGCGCTCAGGAAGACGATGTGCCACAAGCCGAATTGGACGTGGAGCCTGTTGTTCCGTCGCCAGCGCAGAACGAAGCGCACAGCGAGATGGACATGCTGCCTCTGCCGGCGGTAGAAGATGGTGACGAAGACGAGATTCTGGAAATCTTCCTGGAAGAAGCTCAGGAAATTACCGAATCCGTTGAAACTGCAATTCAACGCTGGCGTCAGCACCCGGATAACCTGCTACACGTTGCCCAGTTGCAGCGTGAACTGCACACCCTGAAGGGTGGCGCACGGATGGCCGAGTTGTCAGAAGTGGCCGATCTCTGTCACGAGCTGGAAACGCTGTACGAAAATATCAACGATGGTCGCCTGGCTGTGCAGATGCAGATCTTTGATCTGCTTGAGCGCGCTCATGATGAGCTGGGTACACAGCTGGATGCCGTGCGTGAAGGTGTACGCCCGGCCGCAGCTGACAGCATGATGGCCGAAATTCGTCAGTATCTGAAAGGCGGTGCCTGTGGTGAATTGCCGGAAGAACTGAACGAAGAAGACTGCGACCTGGACGACGAAAGCGAATTTGCCGAGCAACCACCGTTACCGGCGGTGCAGGCCGAAACTCTGGATGAGTCGGACCGGGAAATTCTGGAAATCTTCCTCGAAGAAGCCCACGAGCTGCAGGAAGCTCTGGATCGCGCCTTGCACGATTGGGAACAGGAACCGGCTAATACCGCCGGTGCCGAAGAAGCTCAACGTGTGCTGCACACCCTGAAAGGTGGCGCACGCCTCGCGGGTCTGACCGAAATTGGTGACCTTGCTCATACGTTTGAGGCCAATATCCTTAAAGCGCAGCAGGGTCATATTGACCGCTCAGCGGCCTTCTTCCAGTCTGCTTATCAGCGTCAGGATGAGCTGATTAACCAACTCGATGCCGTGGAGGTCATGCTGGCGTCGGATGGATTGGTGGTTCTGGGTGAGAAATCCCTGACCATTGAGCCACTGACGATTGATGCTGAACCTGATTCAGCCGCCGCTGAAATCAACGAGCCAGCACCAGAAGAAGAGCAGGGCGAAGAAAAACCAAGCGCTGCACAGTCTTCCGACGTTGCAGAGCAACCGGTTTCTGATCCGGCCTCTAATGTTGTGCCGCTGCGCCGTGCTGTACCGGATGCACCGAAACAGGATAAAGCCGCTGCACAACAGGCCGCGCGGAAAGCACCGCAGGAACTGGTTAAAGTATCCGCCGACTTGTTGGACAACCTGGTTAACCTGGCCGGTGAGACCTCTATTGGTCGTGGCCGTCTGGAACAACAGGTGACCGACTTCTCCCATACCCTTGAAGAAATGGATATGACGCTGGATCGTTTACGCGATCAGCTGCGTCGTCTGGATATGGAAACCGAGGCTCAGGTTATTTTCCGACAGGAACGTCAGGGCCCGGACTATGAAGACTTTGATCCGCTGGAGATGGACCGCTACTCGGCGATGCAGCAGTTATCGCGCGCGCTGGTGGAATCTGCATCGGATTTGCTCGACCTGAAAGAAACCCTGAGCCATAAAACCCGTGACGCGGAAACCCTGTTGCTGCAACAGAGCCGGGTAAACACCGAGTTGCAGGAAGGTCTGATGAAGACCCGCATGGTGCCATTCCAGCGCCTGGTGCCGCGTCTGCGCCGTATTGTGCGTCAGGTCAGCCTGGAACTGGATAAGCAGGTCGAACTGCGGGTTTATAACGCCGATGGCGAGATGGACCGTACCATTCTTGAACGCATGATCTCTCCGCTGGAGCACATGGTGCGTAACGCGGTTGACCACGGTATTGAAAATCCGGCGCTGCGTGCTGCTGCGGGCAAGCCCGATATCGGCAGTATCGAACTGGATATCAGCCGCGATGGCGGCGACGTGGTTCTGACCATGAGTGATGACGGCCGCGGGGTGAATCTCGAGGCGGTTAAGCGCAAAGCGATCGAACGCGGACTGATGGATCCGGATGCCAATCTGTCGGATCAGGAAATCATGCAGTTTATTCTGCAGGCGGGTTTCTCTACAGCAGAAGCGGTGACGCAGATTTCTGGCCGTGGTGTAGGCATGGACGTTGTGTCCAGCGAAATCAAACAGATGGGCGGCAGCGTTGAAATTCAGTCAGAAGCTGGTGCCGGTACCCGCTTTGTTATCCGTCTGCCGTTCACGGTATCGGTTAACCGTGCCCTGATGGTGCGTGTCGGTGACGATCTGTATGCCGTACCGCTGAATAACATTCAGGGTATTGTGCGTGCCCCGGTAGCGCAGCTGCAGTCGTTGTACGATCAACCTCAGGCCGAGCGTAAATATCATTATGCCGGTACCGATTACCGTATCGAGTATCTTGGCGTGATGCTGGAAAACGAAGCGCAGCCGAAATTCAGTGCTCAGCATATGCCATTGCCGGTACTGCTGATCCGTGGTGCTATTCCGTTTGCATTGCAGGTGGACTCGCTGCTCGGCTCGCGCGAGATTGTGGTAAAAACTCTTGGTCCGCAGTTTGCCAGCGTAATGGGTGTTTCCGGCGGTACCATTCTGGGTGATGGTAGCGTGGTCATCATTCTTGATTTACCGGCGATGATCCGTACCCAGGCGAGTCTGGAATATCAGCAGGCGAAACTGCTCGACAGTCAGGCCGCCGAACGCCGCCACGAACTGGAAAACCGTCTGCCACGAATTCTGGTGGTCGATGACTCGGTGACGGTACGTAAGGTAACCACCCGTTTGCTGGAACGTAACGGCATGGAAGTGTTCACCGCGAAAGACGGTGTGGACGCCATGGCAACATTGCAGGATCACAAGCCCGATCTGATGCTGCTGGATATCGAAATGCCGCGTATGGACGGCTTTGAGGTTGCCTCGCTGGTGCGTCACGATTCGCGCCTGAAAGATATCCCGATCATCATGATCACCTCGCGCACCGGTGACAAACACCGTGACCGGGCGATGTCGATTGGTGTGAACGAATATCTGGGTAAACCGTTCCAGGAAGACTTGCTGCTCGGCACCATGAACCGTCTGCTGGGGCGTGAGGAAAACTGACATGGCCTTGCCCAGGGTAGGGATCCTGGCCGACGACCGGCTGCAGCAGCATCTGCTCAAATCCGCATTGATTCATTTCGGCTTTGATGTGGTGATTAACACTGATCCGCAGCGCTTTGTGCTGCTGGATCAGAGTGAACTGCAACTGGATGCCTGGCTGGTCGATATTCGTCAGGAAGACGACGAAGAAAATATGCAATGGCTGGAACAGTTACTGGACGGTGATGTGCCGGTATTGCTGGGGCTGGAAAAAGCTCCGCAAAAAACCTGCACGACATTTCCCAAATGGGAAAAACGCCTGTACGGTAAAATGCGCGAAATTATCAAAGTTACACCGGTGGTGGCCGAAGATGTCGCGGTACTGGACCGGCTTAATGTTCCTACGACTTCTCCGCGTATTCCACTTCCCGGTATCTTTGCTAATCAGAATTTCAGCGGTAAAGCCGCGGCTCAGGTCTGGGTGCTGGGTGCATCATTGGGTGGGCCCGGTGCGGTAAAAGATTTTCTTGATGCTTTGCCTGGTGGTCTGCCGATTGCTTTTATTTATGCGCAGCACATTGATCCGCGTTTTGAAGAAACCTTATGCAAAACCATTGGCCGCCATGCTGAGTACGAGCTTAAAAATTTCGTTGCCGGCGAAGTACTGAACTGCGGAGAAGTTCTGGTCGCTCCGATCACTGATGAATTCCGCTTTGATGGTGATGGCCTACCGCGCAGTCTTGAACGTGCCTGGCCCGGACCTTATGGCCCGTCTATAGATCAGGTGATCCTGAATGTGAACGAATACTACGGCCAGCGGGCCGGTTATATTTTGTTCAGTGGTATGGGTAATGATGGCTCGGAAGCCGTGATGAGCCTGAGTAACAGTCAAGTACCGGTTTGGGCGCAAACGCCGCAGAGCTGCGCCAATGCTTCAATGCCGGAAAGTGCGATCGAAACCAATCGCGTCAATTACATCGGTGACCCTTACCAGCTGGCACTGCAGCTGGTGAATTGCGTTAAACACAGCGGGATAAATATTCATGAGCCAATCCATCACTAAAACCGATACTCCGGATCAGATCGACTGCCTGTTGATTCCACTGAAGGACAGAAACCTGCTGCTGCCTAACGTTTCAGTTGCTGAGATTATTCCGTTTTCCCATCTGCTGACCACGGCGTCCAGCGTTGACTGGATTCTTGGCCGCATCGACTGGCGCGGCACACCGGTGCCGGTACTGTGCTACGAAATGCTTAACCGTCAGCCAGCTCCGGCTCCTAACCCTAATGCCCGCTTCGCCATTGTGAACGGTGTGGGTGCTCACCCGCAGATGCCATTTTATGCGCTGCTGGTTCAGGGTATTCCAAGCCTGGTGCATATCCGCGAAAGCGAAATTCAGGAAGTAGAAGCCATGCATATGGGCGACTATGATCAGAGTGCGGTCAGCATTGGCCAGGATGCCGCAATGATTCCTGACCTGGAATTGGTTGAGCAATCTTTGTTACGTCATATCTGACCTACGCCATTTCTTTATATTCGTAACGGCAGCTTACGAACGCGCGGTTCTATGAAACGAATTCTTATCATTAAGATGTCTGCTTTAGGCGACATCTTGCACACCTTGCCGGCGGTGAGTGACGCACTGCAGGCCGACCCCGATATCTGTTTTGACTGGCTGTGTGAACAGCCTTTTATGGATGTTGCCCGTTTGCATCCGTCTGTCAGGCAGGTTATCGGACATCCGCGCTTACGCTGGAAAAAAAATCGCTGGTCGATACAGACTCTGCGCGAACAGTTTGCTTTTTATAAAGCGCTGCGGCGCGAAAAGTATGATCTGGTGATTGATGCTCAGGGCCGGATTAAATCGGCACGGGTGGGCTGGCTTAGCGGCAGTCCGGTCGTTGGACTCGACAAAAATTCAGCTACAGACTCTGAAACACGCTTATTTTACCGCGAGGGCTATAACGTACCGCGCGATATGAATGCCGTGGAGCGGGTGCGTAAATTGTTCGCCCAGGCGCTGGGGTACCAGTATCAGGGGGAACCCGACTTTGGTATTCACAGTCACACACTGGATAATGCCTTTCCTGAATATACCGGTGCCTGGATCTGCTTTCACGGAACGACCTGGGCGTCCAAACACTGGCCTGAAGCGAACTGGATTGATCTTCTGACTCTGGCAAAACAGGAACAGCAGATGGTGTTGCTCCCCTGGGGAAGTGAGCAGGAAAGACAACGGGCAGAGCGCCTGACCGCCGCAGCTCAGTGGGGCGTTGTACTGCCAAAACTGTCGCTGTGGCAATTATCCGGGATTATCAGTCGTTGTGCTGCAGCTGTTGGTGTTGATACCGGCCTGATGCATATTGCGGCTGCCTGTGGCGTGCCTACCGTTTCTGTATTTGGCAGCACCAGCGTGGCTTTAACCGCTGCGCATGGTAAGCGGGTAATTAATCTGGCTTCTTCGTATTCATGCTCCCCCTGTCTGAAAAAAACATGTCCTTTGAATGATGAATCACCGCCCTGTTATGCGGAGTTAAATGCGACCAGCGTCAGGGATACTGTCAGGAAATTAGCAGGTAAACATTGTGAGTAAACTGCTTGTATGTGGTTTTTACACCGAGAGCTATCGCGACGACATTGAACGTCTGGAAATATCTCTGAAAAGTTTCTCGATGGACTATCAGTTCACTCCGGTTGAGCCACAAAGTTGCTGGGAAGCAACCACAGGTCTTAAGCCACAGGTGCTGCGCCAGTGTTTACTGGATAACCCTGAGCGTGATGTTCTGTACATTGATGCCGATGCTTTTGTGCGGCGGGAAATTACCGGCTTTGATGATTTTGAAGGTGATATTGGTATTCACTTTAATGAGCAGGGCGGTAAGCGCGCGTCACACAGCATCCGCACCGGAACCATTTTTCTGCGCAATACATCGGCTACGCTGGAGTTTCTTGATAAGTGGATTGCCAAGCAGGCGCTGAATGATCATTACTGTGATCAGGATAGCTTTCAGCTAGCCTACGATGAGCCCCATTCCGCGATATTCTTTAACCTGCCGGTCGAATACGTCAAAATTTTCGACAAAGATAATGTGAAATCCTATATCGAGCATTTTCAGGCCAGTCGCCGCAATGAAGACAACAAAGCGGTCAGCCGTAAGCGCCAGAAAAAAATCCGCAATCTGCTTCTGCTGTTGGTGAACTTTGCCCTTTATGGTCTGTTTTATTATCTGGGAGGGCTGTAGAAATGTCGGCAAACAGAAAACTGGCCATCCTGATGTACCACCAGGTGGGTGACTTCAGAAACATCAAAACACTGAAGGCAAATTATTGTCACCATAAGCGTTTTACCCGACAGATGCTGATGCTGAAACTGACCGGGCAACATGTTATTCCGATGAGTGAAGTTTCGCGTTTTCTTAGTGGTGAAGGGGAATACCCTGAGCGTTGTGTCGCCATTACCTTTGATGACGGCTACGAGAATTTTTACCAGTATGCGTACCCGGTGCTGAAAAAATACCAGCTTCCTGCCATGGTTTATATCGTATCCGGTAAGCTGTCAGGACGATCGGAATGGCTGAAAGACGATGGCCATCAGCCGCAGGCATTAATGAGTCGTGAACAGATTCGGGAGGTGTATGCCAATGGTATTGAAATCGGCAGCCACAGTGTCACCCATCCAAGACTGGCTCAGCTGAGTGCAGATTCCTGCTTGCAGGAATTACAACAAAGTAAAAACGATCTAGAAGAGCTTCTCGGCGGTACCGTTGATCATATCTGTTACCCTTATGGCAGTTTCAGCGAAGAGGTCGGGCAGCAGGCAGACAAGGCCGGATATCGCGTCGGCACCACTACGGTGAAGGGCCTGGCATTGCCGGATCAGAATCTCCTCAGCTTACCGCGCAAAGCGGTGTCATTTAATGATGGCGTGCTGAAAACCTGGAAAAATATTCACAGATTATGAACTCTGATTCACGGACGAATGCCGCACATGGTCAGGATATGACAGGGCATCTTTTTATCGTTGAAACCGAACTGCAACTGTTGGCAGCTATGGCGATAGAAGATCAGTACTTATCGGTGGACCGTGATGTTGCCCATTACTTCGTGACATCAGATAAGCTGCTGAATGCGGCGGCTGAACGGGGAAGAGAAAATCTGACCTTGCTGGACCGTAATCACCACGGCGGTCTGCTGGGTAAGATCCGATTTATTAAGGAAAATACCCGCACCGTTCTTAATGTCGAGGAAAGTATTACGACTCAAGGTGGTGCTTGTGTTTTATATATCCCCCGGATAGACGATATTTATAACAATATTCTGGTCGGTCAGTTCAGGAAAAAGAAGCTGGGTAAGGTTGCACTTCTGCCGGATGGTGCATTAAATATTTTCAGCAGCAATATCACTGCTGCCTGCCGTAAGGGGCTAAAGAAGTGGAGTCTGAAACTGAGACTTCTGGCGCCGGGCTACAGCGTTCTGCAGTATGACGGCGACGAACTTGGGGCAGATTCTGAGTGGGTTGATGTTGTTTATTCGTTCACTGGTCTGGATACCGGTTATTGTGCGGATAAAGAGCGCTATATACAGTTCCCTGTACAATTTTCAGAGACCGGGAAATCTGATAATGCAATTATTATCGGCCAGAATTTTCTTGCCTATCAGCAGGCTAACCATAGCTTTGTTGCCACGGTTACTGCAGAGATAAAGAGCCTGCTTGGTGTGCTGAAGGCTGAGCGTGTTTTTTATGCTCCTCATCCACGTGCCTTAACAGCAGAATTCAGAACAGATGATATGGAACCGGTTTCCGGCTCATACCTTTGTATTGAAGAAATGATTGCTGTGCTTGGCTGCCGTTATGTTATTTCCTGCAACAGCACCGCTCTGTTTACAGCCCGTCTTATTGATCCATCTATCCGCTGTTATGCTGTTGGCGCCGAAGATTCTCCCACGCAGAATGAACATCAGCGGGAGAGCCTTCTGAGCGCTATGCGGGATTCCGGGATTACTGTTGTAACCCTGCCTTCTGCTGTTGATGCAACATAATACCGAGCATCAGTCCCAGTAATGTCAGATGTTTTTCCGCAACAAAGCGTATAAAGAATGCATCGACGGTTAAGGAATAAGCCGCGATTGTCAGCGTGATAATCACCACAGCATATTTGTGCGTATAACCAGACCGGACATTCATGCTTTCTCTGCAAAGGAAAAAGCCAAACAGCAGCAAGCAGGTAAGGCCAGTTACTCCCATTGTCGCCAGGGTATTAAAATACAGGCTGTGAGCCTGAACAAATGGACGCAAATTGGATTTGCAGTTAAGGCTTTGATCCTGACTGGCGGGAAGAAACTGATGTGTTCCAACACCAAAGATCGGTTTCTCTTTGCCCATACAGATCGCAGTCTCCCAGAGCATCAATCTGGCACCTGCAGAGTTCCTGTTATTTCCTTCACCATTAACATAATTTGTTACGTTTTTAATTGCGCGATCAATACCATGCTGCAATGGTGACTGGTAGATAGCCGCTGCCAGGGCAGTACTGAGTATCAGGCTTGCTATAACAACTTTCAGGCTTCTGACATGAAAGATGAAGAAAACAGCAATCAGTGGAATTGCCAGAAAACTTCCGCGGGTTCCGGAAGCTATCGCTGCATATAAATAGAGTGTTGCGGCCAGCAAAGCCACAGCAGAAATCGACTTACTTGTTTTCCAGAACGACAAGCAGAAATAGGCTGATACTGCGCTCAGAAGGAAAGCACCATTACCGAAGCCGACGGGATTTTCATCACCAAAAGCACGGCGCATGAATTTAAATCCGCCTGATTGGCCGTATGTTATCCAGGCATAACTGATGCTGCCCAAAAGCAGGGCGAATACCAGTTGCCGGGTGCTGAAGCCAGAATAGTAAACGCCGACAATAAGAAGAGGTAACAGGACTAAACGGAATTCGGGTTCCAGCTTCTGCAGATCCGCCGGATAGTCCGACAGCAGTAATGAAATTAATGCCACGAAGAAAAATGCAAATCCAGCCAGAATGATTTTACGATAAGGTGTCAGAGCGCGGATTTTTACTTTGCCGGATATCAGAACAATGGCCCCGAGTAGCCAGAGCAGGATGCTGACATCGGTCGCTACCGATTTTTTGATGGGCTGTGCGATTAAAAAAATTGCAACAAGCAACGTGATTACATAGGACAGAGGATTGGCAGAAATATCGCGCCAGAGATTTTTAAATGGGCTGGTCATATAGTCGGTAGCGTATGTCATTCGGATCCTGCGAACGTATAAGTTGTACGATGGTTGTTGTGCTAGAAATAAGGGGTATTGGGATAAAAAGATTGCTGGCTTACTGTATGTGTCAGTTGGGCTCAGGATGAGAGGTAACATTCATTGTCGTAATACCAATACGTTCAAACAGCCTGTCGAAATCAGGCATCTCAGAAGTAAATGCTGTTACTTTTAAGGCCGGCCGCAGCCAGCGTGCGATGACCATGGTTGAAGACAAGTCGCCCCACACTTCACATTGATCTGACAGGTAGGGCAGCAGGGCCTCAAAGCTGACCTGAGCAGGCAAGAGGCAAACGCCTTCAACTGCGAGCAACAGCGGATCGGGTTGTTTATTCCGGGGATGGTATTTTACGGCAACCCGCTTACCCTGGACGCTTAGTCGCCGGATAAGGGACAGAATACGTTCCTTATAGCCCGGCTCCCGTTCAAACAACGATTCATGAGGCAGTGTGATAAATGCATCTATCGCTGTCAGAGTCGTTGGTTCAACCCCGTTATTCAGCATCATGGTTTCTGACAGTTCCAGCATGGCTGGGCTGCTGAAGCGGGAAGCTTCGAGGGGGGTTATATGTTTACCGCGCAATAACGGGTGTACCAGATCGGGAAAGGCCGGGTGTATATAACTTATCCAGTCGGAGCCGCCGATGGTTGGTGGATTTTTCCACCACATGCCGTAGCTGATTTTTTTTATACAATTATCAATGATCATATCACTGAATGAGCGGGAGGCTTTTCTGCCCACATAAGTGAAGACGCCCTCGTCCATATAATGACCAACCGGCTGACAGCCAAGTGTTGTTGCTGCGTGCATGGCAAACTGGAATTCGATCCGGCGGTCATTGCCGACAAATATATGTTCAGGTAACAGTTCGGCCAGTTTTTCTTTCAGTGTGTTAAACAGCAGTCTGCGTTTTTTCAGTTTATTCAGCAGGCCGGGAAAACGGCCGTGGTACAAACTGACAGAGGAAAAAGGGGAGCCCGGCCAATTACAGACAATATCGTACAGCGCATGCGGTTTACCCTCAGGCTGATCAATGAAAATCAGATGAGCTTCGTCTCCGGTACGTCCGGCAGCGATGGCTGCAGCAGTATAAAGGTGGAGAGTTGTTGATGCGAAGTAGACTGAGTTAGCCATACGGGGTCCATGTACAGTTAGCGCTGCAGTCTACCTGTCAGGGCTGGCGAGCGGCAAATATTTATCGGCAAAGATTCACAGTCTTACCTGACCTATACGTACAGAATCAGGGTTCTTTCATTTTAGCAGAGAGAGCAAATTAATCTGCTATTGGTTTTCCGAACAAAGATTATAGCAGCCTGGTCGTCAGCATGAGGCTGCTCTGTGTGGTTTGCGTCCTTTATTCAGTGATATTCGCCAATACGCTATAAATTGCCGGTGAGATCAGTCCCGCTGTTTATATTACAGGCCTTATATATCTGCTTATGCAAACTCAGCAATTAAGCCAGCATATGGCTCAGGCAGCACTGCCTCTGAAAACCAGCTTTAAATATTGATCGGCGACGGATTCTACCGCATAACGGCTGACATCCAGGCTGGACAGTTCGGGATACTGGTTCAATGCCCGGGACATCGCCTGGCTCAGGCCGGTTACATCTCCTACCTGTACCAGATAGGGCTTCAGCTCTCCGGTCAGAACCTCTTTAGGCCCTGAAGGGCAGTCGGTAGAAACAACCGGTGTACCGATGATCAGTGACTCGACCAGTACGCGCGGCAGACCTTCAGCTTCGGAAGTGAGCATAGACAGGCGGGCGTTACGAATCAGGCGGTATGGATTCGCATCCCAGCCCCAGAACTGTACCTGATCCTGCAAGTCATTCTGTTCACAGAAAGACCGCAGCCGCTGCTCATCATTACCTTTGCCGACCAGTACCAGCTTCAGGTTTTGTGCATTCATCATCTGGAATGCACGGATAAGATCCTGCTGGCGTTTTCGTTTGTTCAGTGATGCAACATAGACGATATAATCGCCATCCGGCAGGGGGCCATCCTGACCCGCCAGTGTACGGATTTCTTCGATCTGGTAGGGATTTGGAATAACGGTAATATTATCTGGCTGACAACCCAGATTCTGCACCAGATCGTCTTTGATGCCCTGCGACAGAGCAATCAGTTGCTTGTTGCGGAAGCGCCGACGCAGGCGCAGGATTTTTGATGCGCGCTTCAGAAATTTCCACTTCGGATCGGTGATCCATGCAGTGGGGGTAATGTGCACCGAGCAGACTTTCTTCTTTGCCTGAATGGCATCGTAAAATTCTGGTTTGGAAGTAACAAAAAAATCATAGTTACCTTCTTGAGTAATACGTTCCAACTCAGGTCTGGCCTTCTTTTTATTTGAAGTGCTGAGTACGATCTGGTTCAGATTATCGGGCAGCGGGTAGTCTGCATGCGCTGTCAGGGTAACGAGATCAACTTTATGCCCTAACTCAGCAAAGCGGGTACAGAGAGTCAGAATGGTTTTCTCTGCACCGGCACCATTCAGCGAACCAAGCAGGGCACCAATCCGGTAAATTTTGTTCTCAGTAGTCATGGTGCCCCGCAGTCAGTGATTTCGGTCAGATTATTGGCTATTTCTGAGCTGCGTATCATAGCGCGTTTTATAGACCATTCGTACAGCGGGCGGCTGATACTGGTCTGAAATCAGTGCGGCTTCCGGATTGGTGCTGGCGGAGTCTATAGCCATCACTTCAGAAGCATAATGATAGAAACTGTCCAGCATAAAAGGACTGTGTTGATGCGCTCTGTAGCTGGCTGTTCGCAGCGAATCCGATGACCAGAACACAAAAGGAATTTCGAACATATTCGCAGTCAGGTTATCCGGACTGTGTCCTTTCAGATTGGCCTGCCGATAAACCTCTTCACCGTGATCAGAGAAGTAGGTAATGGTTGCCAGCGCGCCACTCTGTTTTTCTTTAACCAGCGAGAATAACTGCTGCAGGAAGAAATCAGAAAACAGAATGGAATTGTCGTACTCGTTAATCACGTCAATGACACTCTGGCTGGGGTTTTCTGTGTAGGCGTTGACCTCGGCATCTTTAAAGACCATAAAGTCATCCGGATAACGGTTTTTATACTGGGCATGGCTGCCCATCATATGAATAAAAATGGCTTTGTATGGCGCCGGGTTCGCCAGAGCTTCAGTTATCCGGTTCAGCATAAAGATGTCATAGCGGTTCACTTCCACGCCATTAAAGTCGTTGCTGATGTAATAAGGGTGATCGGCCTGATGGGCGATAGAAGCAATGGTTGCGCGCAGCGGCTGCTGATTGGAAATCCACCAAGTTTCATAACCGGCAAGATTGGCAACATCGATAACACTCAGGGCATCGCGGTACTGGCCCCCTTGATCGGCACTTGCTGCCGTAAGAGCTGCTCGGAGTGAAGCCTGAGTCTGGGCATGACTGCTGATGACGTTATCGAACACCACCAGTTCATCTTTAATGCTGCTCAGGAATGGCGTGGTATTACGCTGGTAACCATAAATACCCATATGGTTGCGGCTTGCCGATTCACCAACAATAAAAATATGGGTCTGTGGTTGCGTGTCTTTCAGCGCAGCTTTGATGTCGGTTTCTCGCAGCATTGTCTGGCGCCGCTCGAATTCTTCCTGCAGGGATACACTGCCTCTCAGGTAAGAAGGCACAGTGCCAAGTACGCCTGGAATCGTATCGTGAAAACGTCCCATTACGGTCGTGCGATAAGCAACAACGGCAATCAGAATAAAACCAAGCACCATGGTTATACGTCGGGTTTTGCTGCCAGTCCCTTCCGCCGGGCGCATAAAGCGCAGGCCCAGGAAAAAAATGCTCCAGTGCAGTAACAACCAGGAGGTCAACGTCATGGAGGAGTAGGCAGCAACAAATTCAGAGACTTCACTGCTGTCGGTGTAAGCAACCGCCTCCAGTGTTGCGGTGGTAAAGACCCCGCCGAATGATACTGCGTAACCAATATCCAGACTTCCGCCAATAGCGAATGGCAGAAGGATCAGGGCAATGAAGCGGCGCTTCTGCAACAGGTAGGCCAGGGTTGCCAGAATAAACGACCAGCCAATACGCGAATTATATTCACCCTCGCGGACAAAATCGGAGTAGGTCAGCTCAAGGGCAAGGGGTAACAGCAACAGCAGGGCAATCCAGAATAGTGGTGCCCGGGGCATTTTCAGGTTAAGCATGGTTTCTCTGATGTTGGTCACAGACACTCCTGCGTCATAATCGTTTCCACTCCATGGACGAATCCGGATGAAACGCTATTTTAACGCGGTTCGCCGCAAGCGTGGGAGTTACATCAGTATTTTATATAGGACAAAGCGTCCCACCCTCAGACAGGACGGTTCAGGCTGCGTTCAAATGCGTTAACAATGGCAGGGCATTTTTCTGTCAGGCCGATGCGGCTGGTGGTCTCAATATCACTGGCCGACAGGATAAATTTACCGAACTCCTGCTCCAGCAGGCCCTGCTCATACAGTTTTACCCAGCGCCGGTAATGGTCGCCCATGCGCGCATTGGTGTCGCGTAATAAGCGCTGGCGGTTAATAATATTGGCTTCGAACTGAGCATAATTGCGGATCGGGTAGTGGTACACCGTAATGCCGCTGTCTTCGCGCGCATTTACCCAACGCCAGCCATGCTTCGCGCGGTGATTACCGCCCTTGAGTTTAATCAGGCCGTGCGGATTGACGATGGTTTTAGGGCTGATTTTTACCAGCAACATAGAAACCGCCGTGTCATTAATCTGGGTGTCGGAACTGTACAGGATCGGATTTTTTACCGCGTACTGCGCCTGGCTGTAATGGTAACCGGGCTGCTGGCATTCTTCGGTCAGCACCATATTGCGGCGCTTGAGTGTTATCACAGAATCATCGGCGTGCAGATGATCTTTTAAAGTGGTGCCTTCGGCGGCCAGCCAGAACTCATCGGCATCGTTGGAAATCACCAGATCGGCTTTTAGCGCTGTGCGTGCGTACTCTGCCAGCTGTGTCATCCATAAAGCCTGCTGGTAATTCTGCGCTGGCTGGTCGATAACGTGCAGGTCAAACTCGCTTTTCAGCGTTTCCAGCAGCTCGCGGGTACCATCGGTTGAACCGTTATCCATTACCGCAAAACAGTCGACACCCTGCGCCGCATGGAATCGGATATTGTCTTCAATAATATCGATTTCGTTACGCACCAGCAGTGTCATCGCCAAACGGATCGGCCCTTTGCGGGTCAGGCGGTGTGCCCAGTACTGCAGTGTTTTATGCAACATAATGGTCTTCGTGTTAGCCGTTAATGGCGCTGCGTTGGCAACGCGGTCATTCAGATTGGGGAGGTTGTCAGCCGGATACCCAGCGTGGTCAGCAGTTGCTGCCAGCTGGCATCGGTATCAGCCCGCACCGCCGCACTGACGTCCAGCTCGGGCCTGAGCCATTTGGCGGTCAGCAGCGCGGTGGAAACGTCGCCGCTGATTTTACAGTGTTGTGGCAGCATAGGTAACAGCATTTCCATCGGAATGGCGGCAGGCACCGCCCATGCCCGCGCGGGCAATTGCCAATGCCTGACCGCCATGTCTGCACTTTGCAGCTCGCTGCTGGTACGCGGATGGTGCTTGTAGGCAATGTCTGCACCACAGCTATCCAGCCATTGCCCAAGTGCTTGCTGCTGATCTGACATCACCGAGCTGTGCGGCAACAACAGCAAGCCATCGAGCGTGCCCAGAGTCATAGGCTGTTCGCCGAGGCAGATCCGCGCCAGTTGTGCGAACTCCGGGCGTTGCAGATTATTCGGCAGAGGCTTGCAGGTTTTGTTCTTAAGAATCGGCAGGGCGGAATTCGGGAACGCCAGTATCGAGTGATCAATCCAGGCCGAGGCGCCGATGGCCGGAGGCTGTTTCCACCAGCGTCCGTAGGCCACTTTCTTGGCCATATTGTCCAGCACCCGGTCTTTCAGCCAGTGCGTTTTGCGCCCCAGATAACTGTAAGTGCCATCATCCAGATACACGCCACGGGCGTTGCTGTGGGCCATGGCAAACTGAAATTCAATGCGGCGGTCGTTGCCGGTATAGATCCAGTCTGGCTGCAGTTCCTGCAGGCACTGGCGGATGCGCCGGAAGCCCTGCAGCCGCTGGCGGCGTTTGCCTTTACCGGACGCCTTTTCTGATAGCAGGCGGATATTCGCGAACGGACTGTTCTGCCAGCTCAGTAACGCCTCACGGAAGGTGGCAGTGGTGCTGGTCTGATCAATCAGACCGAGTTCGGCCACATCGCCTTGTGGCAGCTCGAAGGCAACCATCGCGGCGGTCAGCACATTGAATGGCGTAGAGGCCATAAACAGGTGCTTAGCCAAGGGCTTTTACCTCGCGCAACAGGTGCGCACAGGCGGCCTGAAGATGCGCATCGTCGGCATCCTGCCAGCGTCCCGGAATCTGGTAATGGTTCTTCAGGTAGCTCAGAAAGCCCTGGCGGATGGTCGGGTTAGGACTGAAGTGCGCCAGCTGCAGCAGTTGCAGTTCCAGTTCGTCCTGACTTTGTGCGCTGAGCGTCAGGCCGGGCAGATTATAAAATGCCTGACCCAGCACCAGTGTATTGATATTGGCGATAATGGCTTCGACGCCCACGGTGGAATTAATCGTGGCAACGGCATCGGCATGGGCAATCAGCGCGCGGGTATCGCCACTGGTACGCAGCTGAATTTTGCGCGACTTTGCAGTTAATTGCTGTGCCAGTTCGCTGTAATCCTGATCGCAGGCCGGATGGGTTTTCAGCACCACGCAGGGCATTTTTTCACCCAGTTTTTTTTCAGCGGTAAGCAAGGCCTCGGTGAGGGCGAACATATCCTGCAGCCAGGGGGAAAACAGCACAACCTGACTGTCGGTATTCACCTGGAACGGAACAAAGATGTAATGCTGGGGCAGGTCATCCGGACGCTCGGGAACAGGCTCATGTGGCAGGTTGCTGTTGTCGGACTGGGCAATAAAAAACGCCGGATCGCGCGGTACCGAATTGAGGAAGTTAACGCCCTGACGGTCGAGGGTGGTCATACCCGGCAGCAGACCGTTTTCCATGACCAGTACTTTGATGCCCAGTGACTCTGCCGCGGCAATCACAACCCCCTGGCGGAATTTCAGACCGTTCCATAACACCATATGGCTGGCTTTGCTGTTTTTCAGTGACTGGCGGTAAATGGCAAACAGCAGATGTGCTTCGGCCAGTTTTACCCGGCGGAAATTACGCCAGTAGCCGGCGCTGCGGCTGCGTCCTTTACGGCTGTTCTTCTTCTCACACAGATGATCGTCCACTACCTGAGCCAGCTCTGCATGGGAGCCGGGAATCTGGGTAAGCCAGCGCAAATCAAGCCACAGGGATTTATGCCAGATAACGCAGGCATCGGTATCCTGCACCTGCAGGCTGTGGCAGAGGCGGTCGAAATATTGCTGGTGAATACGCCGGGCGGCGAAGAAGGCGATTTTCATGCTGACTCCTCAGATCAGCCGCAGAGTGTATCTCAGGGACTGCTCACACTAAAGGAATCCAGCCTGTTGTGGGGGAGTTTTTCTCCGTACCCGCAGAGAAAAGTACTCCTGATGGGCGGGTTTAGTGATAACTGACCGAATAATGTAAAAGCTCAGCCGAAAAACGGCTGAGCAGGAAAGCATCAGATCAGATTCTTCCACACCGCTAGGCTCGGTTTAGCCTGATTCAGGGTGTAAAAATGCAGACCTGGTGCACCGCCATCAAGCAGGCGACGGCACATGTCGGTAACCACTTCTTCACCGAATTTCACAATGCTGTCGCTGTCGTCGCCGTAGGCTTCCAGCTGCTTGCGGATCCAGCGTGGAATTTCGGCACCACAGCTGTCGGAAAAACGCGCCAGCTTGCTGTAATTGGTGATCGGCATAATGCCCGGAATAATCGGGATGTCCACGCCCATCGCGCGCACGCGATCAACAAAATGGAAGTAGCTGTCGGCGTTGAAAAAGTACTGGGTAATGGCGCTGTCGGCGCCCGCTTTTACTTTGCGTACAAAGTTTTCCAAATCTTTCTCAAAGCTGCTCGCCTGCGGATGCATTTCCGGGTAAGCCGCCACTTCAAGGGTGAAATGGTCGCCGGTTTCCTTGCGGATAAATTCCACCAGTTCGTTGGCGTAACGCAGTTCGCTGCTGGCCAGGCCGGAGCCGGATGGCAGGTCGCCACGCAGGGTGACAATGCGGTTAATGCCCAGCGCCTGATAGCGTTGCAGCAGGTCACGCAAATCGGCGGTGCTGTCACCAACACAGGATAAATGCGGCGCGGCGGCAATGCCCCGTTGCTGAATGGCTTCGACCATCGAAAAGGTACGGCCACGGGTGGAACCACCGGCACCGTAGGTGACCGAGAAAAACTCCGGATTAAACGCCGCCAGTTCATCGCGTACGGCGAGAACCCGGCTGGTGCCTTCCTCGGTCTGGGTCGGGAAAAACTCAAAACTTAAAGTGGTCATGCTGACCTCGTATTCTGCGGCGTTTGCCGTCTGTTTCGCGATGACGCAGGAAGGGGCCGGAGCCCCTGAGCCTGTTGTGGCCGTTATAACTTCAGTATTTTTCGCGGGCAGAGCCCGCGGAGTTATTAATACTTGTACGCTTCTGGCTTGAACGGGCCATCAACCGGTACGTTGATGTATTTTGCCTGCGCCGGGGTCAGCTGGGTGATCACACCACCGAAGCCTTCCACCATGTCTTTGGCCACTTCTTCGTCCAGTTTTTTCGGCAGTACTTTCACGTACACGCTTTCGGCTTTTTCGGCTTCCATCATGCTGGCGAACTTACGCTCGTACAGATAAATCTGCGCCAGAACCTGGTTGGCGAAAGAACCATCCATGATGCGTGACGGGTGACCGGTAGCGTTGCCCAGGTTAACCAGGCGACCTTCAGACAGCAGCAGCAGATGGTCGTCAGCGGCTTTGTCACGGTAAACCTTGTGTACCTGTGGCTTGATCTCTTCCCACTCCCAGTTTTTACGCATGAATGCGGTGTCGATTTCGTTATCGAAGTGGCCGATGTTACACACCACCGCACCGGACTTCAGAGCCGCCAGCATGTGCTGGTCGCAGACGTTGACGTTACCGGTGGTGGTGACCAGCAGATCGGTGTTGGCCAGCAAGGTTTTGTTGATGCCTTCGGCGGTGCCGGTGTTGATGCCGCCATTGAAAGGAGAAACCACTTCGTAGCCATCCATACAGGCCTGCATGGCACAGATTGGATCGCATTCGGTGACTTTAACAATCATGCCTTCCTGACGCAGAGATGCGGCAGAACCTTTACCCACATCGCCGTAACCAATAACCAGTGCTTTTTTACCACTCAGCAGGTGGTCGGTACCGCGTTTGATGGCGTCGTTCAGGGAGTGACGGCAGCCGTACTTGTTGTCGTTTTTAGACTTGGTCACGGCATCGTTGACGTTGATCGCCGGTACTTTCAGCTCGCCTTTGGCCAACATTTCCAGCAGACGGTGAACACCGGTGGTGGTCTCTTCAGAAATACCGTGGATGCTGTTCAGCATGGCCGGGTATTTGGCGTGAACCATCTCTGTCAGGTCGCCGCCGTCATCCAGAATCATGTTGGCATCCCATGGGGTGCTGCCGTCTTTTTCCGCCAGAATGGTCTGCTCGATACACCACAGGAATTCTTCTTCGGTTTCACCTTTCCAGGCGAATACCGGAATACCCGCTGCAGCAATGGCTGCGGCGGCGTGATCCTGAGTAGAGAAAATGTTGCACGAAGACCAGCGCACATCGGCACCCAGATCAATCAGGGTTTCGATCAGAACAGCGGTCTGAATGGTCATGTGGATACAGCCCATGATCTTCGCACCAGCCAATGGCTTGGACTCGCTGTACTTACGGCGCAGCGCCATCAGCGCCGGCATTTCGCTTTCAGCGATTTTGATTTCTTTACGGCCCCAGTCGGCCAGGGACATATCGGCAACTTTGTAATCGGTGAATGTGCTCATACTTTCTCCGCTATCTGTAGGGTGGGCACAGCCCACCAGAGTTGTGGTGGGCAATGCCCACCCTACGTTAAATGTGTACGTTAGCTCAGAGGCCAGCCGCTGCTTTCAGGGCGTCGACTTTGTCGGTACGTTCCCAGGTGAAAGCGGTGAAGGTTTTGGTTTTCTCTTCGCCGTTTTCTTTATAGGTGTAGCTGGTTTCGAACGGCTCGCGACCGAAGTGGCCATAGGCGGCCGTCAGCTGATACATCGGGTTCAGCAGTTCCAGCTGGTTCTGGATGGCGTACGGACGCAGATCGAATACGGAACGGATGATTTTCGCCAGTTCGATATCCGATACCTTGCCGGTGCTGAAGGTATTGACCGAAATAGACGTTGGCTCAGCCACACCGATGGCATAAGACACCTGAATTTCACAACGGTCAGCCAGACCGGCTGCCACCACGTTTTTGGCGACATAACGGCCCATGTACGCGGCTGAGCGGTCAACCTTGGATGGGTCTTTGCCAGAGAATGCACCGCCACCGTGACGCGCCATGCCGCCGTAAGTATCAACAATGATTTTTCGGCCGGTCAGACCACAGTCGCCCACCGGACCGCCAATCACGAAGTTACCGGTCGGGTTGATGTGATACAGGGTGTCAGCGTGCAGCCATTCTTCTGGCAGTACGTGCTTGATAATGTTTTCCAGCACGGCTTCGCGCAGGTCTTCGAGGCTGATGCTCGGGTCATGCTGGGTCGACAGAACGACGGCGTCTACTTTGGGTGAACCGCTTTCCCAGTTAATGGTGACCTGAGATTTGGCATCCGGACGCAGCCACGGCAGGGTACCATTACGGCGCAATTCTGCCTGGCGCTGTACCAGCAGGTGAGCGTAGTACACCGGCGCTGGCATCAGGCTTGGGGTTTCGTTGGTGGCATAACCGAACATCAGGCCCTGATCACCGGCGCCCTGATCTTCAGGCTTAGCACGGTCAACGCCCTGGTTAATATCGACTGACTGCTTACCAATGCCGTTCAGAACCGCACAGGTCTGGCCATCAAAGCCAACGTCAGAGCTGTTGTAGCCGATACCGGTAATCACATCACGCACGATGTCTTCGAGGTCAACATAGCAGGAGGTGGTCACTTCACCAGCAACCACGGCCATACCGGTTTTTACCAGAGTCTCAACCGCAACGCGGGCGTATGGGTCGCGGGCAATAATCGCATCCAGTACGGCATCTGAAATCTGATCGGCAACTTTATCCGGGTGGCCTTCAGACACCGACTCGGAGGTAAAAATCGAATATTCGCTCATAGTAAGCCCTCTTGATAATGGTTAGCGCGCGGGTTTCAGCCGTTACTTCCGGCCGTTAACTGCTGCGCGGTAAAACAAACGGAACTGAATCTGAAACCCGTTCCTTAATCCTAAAAACTGACTCTGGCCTTCACTCAGGCCAGCTTCCTGCGCCCAGGCGGATAAATCCGCTGGCTCGAATCCCAGCCATAAATCGCCGCAGGATTCTCTGGCCCAGACCTGCTCGTGACGACACAGGTCGGTGACCAGCAACGTACCGCCATCGCGCAACAGCTGAGCGACATCGGTGAAAATCGTTTTCGGTGCCGGCACGTGGTGCAGCACCATATTGGCGACGGCAAAATCAAACCGGCCGTCTTGTTCTGCCCGCAATGTACTGGTATCCCCTAATACACAACGGACATTCTGCAGCCCTTCACGGCTGACCGTCTGCTGCGCTTTGCTGAGCATATCCGGCGAGATATCCAGCGCGGCAACTGCGCCGAAGCAGCGGGCCAGTTGCGGTAAAAACGCGCCCTCACCCGGACCAATTTCCAGAGCGTAGCCAGTGTTGGCGGCTTTTCCTGCCTGTGCGGTCAGTGAGGCAAGAATGGTCGTCAGGGCGTCACCATACTGATCCCATGATGCAATCAGATCCTGCTGTTCTTTAAAATCACCGGCATGGCGGGCAAAGAATTCCGCGCAGGCTTCAGCGCGTTCGCTCAATACCTGCTCAACTGCGTGGCTGTTCAGCTCGGAGGTGGCGGCATCAATGGCGGTGAACAGCGACTTCAGCCAGCGGCTCCAGTGGTCATCGGCTGTCAGCAGTGGACGACGATAAAAAATACTGTTGCCTTCGCGCTGGCTGCTTACCAGTCCGGCCTGGGCCAACACCTTTAAATGGTGGCTCATGGCTGATTGTTTGATGCCAAACACCTGGCATAACTCCAGCACACCAAACGCCCCCTGACCCAGTAATTGCAGAATACTCATACGCAATGGATCACCAGCGGCTTTAGCCGCACGCGCCAATGATTGCAGGCTCATGTCGGCTGCGATGGGTAATTCCGGATTGAGGGCCGTTGTATTCATGACGGGCAGTGTAGACGCACTGCAAATCTATATCAATTTTTTTTGATATAGACTTCCGGGATGGAAAAGAGGGCGGCGAGTGGATTCTCGTATTTATAGTTAAAATAAATAGAAACCTAACGGAAATACGATTTCCCCTATTAATAGGGCAGGCTTAGTCTGGGGTTATTCGATCACACCGATGTACCAACAGGAGCAACCGCAATGAAACAGGTAAAAGACATAGTCAGTAAGGCTTTGAGCCGTCATCAGATCAGGCAGAAGGCAACACCGTCTGCGCCGCAGGCTTGTAACTCAGCTATCTGTAACTATGCCGATAACTACTACGGCGATCAGGTGTGTGTGCGTTGGTCACCGCAGAAGTAAAGGCCTTCAGGCCCTAGCAGGCTGTTGATTTTCGTTTTCGAGGCAGTCAATGCAAGGCAAAAAGCGGCGAAAAAGCGCAGTTTACAGATCGTAAATGAGCATTTTGAGTCGTTTTTTAACACTGCAGTGGCAACGCAGATAGAAAATCAACAGCCTGCTAAGGCGTGGTCCAGCTAAGCAGCAGCATGGCCTGACGACTGACTGGCTGACCAACCAGCGGGCTGTCCTGCAGCGTGTCATCCAGCCATTCCTGCTGCCAGCGCAGGCGCAGCTGCCATTGCGGACTGATAGGCCACAGCGCCTGCAATGTCAGTTGTGGGTTAAAGGCCTGTTGCGGGCGGTATTCGGGGCGCAGCTCATTGCTTTGTTCCGGGCTGATGCCATACACGTAGCGGCTGTAAGATTCGCTCAGCCAGCGGGTACCGGCAATCAGTTGGGCGCGTGTACCGCCCTGCAGATAAAACAGCGGCAGGGTAATGCCAGCATCGGCAGTTAAGGCGCCGGAGTGCGACGAAATATCCTGCTCCACGCCGCCATTCAGCCAGCCCCAGCCACCGCGCAGTTGCAGGGTCGTATCGCCACCGTTGCTGCGGTAACCATCAAATACCGGGTCGCGGCTGTCGGCTTTGCCCCATAAACGGCTGTCGAACACCTCATCACGCAAACCGATGCCGCCACTCAGGCTGAGGTTGTTTTGCTGCCACTGATATTGCAGCAACGCTCCGTCGACGCCTAAGCGCCAGCCACCGCGACGGGCGGATACCAGGGGAAAGCTGAACTGTTGATTGTCGGCCTGTTGCCAGGGTGTTGAGCGCTGCAGTGTGCCGGCGCCGTATTCCAGTTGCCAGTATTCAACGGGCGCTGTCTCACTGGCATGCAGTGCCGGAGTCAGAGGTGCCATGCAGAGGCTGCAGCCGACAGGAATAAACAAAAAAGAATTAAGCAGATGCATACATGGCTCCGGCGATGGTTGAAAACCGATGCTAGAGCGCTGCTGGTGTGGCGGCTTGTGGCAAATGTCACGTTATCGCCGGTGTTGCGCCGGATCGGCAGAAGATGACATTTGCCCTATTCAGCAACAGCAGCGCCTCTGGCACACTGACGCCGTGAACAGAATCAAACCCCATATAATTATTGCTGCAGACGTCGTGCTGGCAGGGCTTACCATCGGCTTTCTGGCCGTCACACTGATCTTCTTGTGGCTCAGTCAGGTCGAGGCCGTTACCCGTGTTCCGGCCACAACAAGCTGGATTCTGTTGGTAAGCGGTCTTTTTGTACTCAATTTAGTCGCCAATGTGCTGGCCCGCTTACCGCCCTGGCGTGAGGCCCGCCAGCCGCCGTTATGGCTCTGGTTGGCGATGGTCAGCGCGCTGTCGCTGATGCTGTTATTTGGCAGTGGTATCAGCGCGGTATTGTGGATTCTGGTGATTGCACAGTTGCCGCGCTATTTCAGCTGGCGCAGTTGTCTGCTGGCGGCATTATTGGTGCCATTGCTGATCGGCTTATACCAGGGCTTGCTGTTTGATCAGGATTTCGTACTGATCAACAGCGTGCTCTATGCGCTGTTTAATCTGTTTGCTTTGTATATCTGTTTTACCCTGCAGGCCGAACAGCAGGCGCGTGAATATGCGTCGCAGCTGGTGCGCGAACTGAAAGCCACGCAGAGTTTGTTATCGTCGGCCAGCAAGCGTGATGAACGTTTACGGATTGCCCGTGAACTGCACGATCTGCTGGGACATCATCTGGCCGCACTCAGTATTCAGCTGGAGATTGCCCGTCATACCGAGGCGCAGCCCCGTGATCATGCCATTGACCGCGCCGGGACGATTGCCCATCTGTTGCTCAGCGATATGCGTGAAGCCGTCTCTGAATTCCGCGAGCGGCGCGGTCTGGATTTACGTCAGGCGCTGACCTCCCTGCTGGAGGCGGTACCGCGTCCGCGGGTATGGCTGCAGATTCCGCCGGATCTCATCATGGATGATGTGCGTTGCGCCGAGGTGATCCTGCGTTGTGCACAGGAAGCGCTGACCAATATTCTGCGTCATACCCAGGCCAGCCGCGCGGCTATCGTACTGCGGCAACAGGGTGCCAGCCTGCAGCTCACAGTAGAAGATAACGGCGCCCTGCGGCAGCTGCCGGTGCCCGGAAATGGCATGCGTGGGATGCAGGAGCGGGCGCAGGCTATCGGTGGCCGCTGCGACTGGGAATGTGGCCGGCATGGTTTAAAACTCACACTGACTTTACCCTGGGATAACGGACTGCTCGTATGATCAATGTGGTGCTTATTGAAGATCAGCAACTGGTACGCGAGGGAATTCGTACGTTGTTGCATCTGCGTCCGCTGTGCCGGGTGGTGGCTGAGGCCAGTGATGGTGCACAGGGGTTGGCGGTAATAGAAGAGTATCAGCCGGATGTTATTCTGCTGGATATCCGCATGCCTAATATGAGCGGTACCGAGCTGCTGGCGGAGTTGTATCAGCGTGGTTGTCATATTCCGGTGCTGGTGCTGACAACCTTCGATGACCATGAGCTGGTGCTTGAATGTATGCGCCGTGGTGCGCGTGGTTATCTGCGTAAAGACGTTGCACTGGACGAACTGTTAGCCGCGATCGAAACCCTGCATCAGGGCGGACAGTGGGTGCAGCCGGCGGTAACAAGCAAAATCAGCGAGCACCGGCTTGAGCTGGAGTTTGATAGCGACAGCGGCCTGGCAGATGAACCGCTGACCGCCGCAGAGTTACAGGTTCTCAGACTGGTGGCGGCCGGTTATACCAATCAGGAAATTGCCGGAGCATTGCATAAATCGACCGGCACGGTGCGTAATCAGGTGTCCTTTATTCTGGCCAAACTGAATGTGCGTGACCGTACCCGGGCGGTATTAAAGGCCATTGATCATGGCCTGTTGTAACCGGCAGCAACACCTCTCACAGACAAGCCTCACAGACAAGCCTCAGACGCGGAAGCGCGACAGGTTCGAACTGATATCGTGACTGAGTGTGTGCAGTTGATGGGATTGCTGAGTCGCCTGCTCAACGTTGGCGGCCAGATCGTCGGAGGCCGACTGAATCGCGGTGGCGATGCGGCTGATCTCTTCGGTGGCGGCATGCTGCTCGCGTGAGGCGTTGGCAATACTTTGCGAACGGTTAGAAATATCGTGCAGTGCATCTGAAATCGCGGTCAGGCTGTCGGTTACCTGTATCGCACTGCTGGCGGTTTCTGAGGTCAGTTGCTTACTGGTTTCCATAATGCCCACGGCTTTCTGGCTGTGGTGTTTCAGACTGTCGATCATTTCCTGAATTTCGCCGGTGGCGGTATGTGTGCGCTGTGACAGGGTACGTACTTCGTCAGCTACCACGGCAAATCCCCGTCCTTGCTCACCGGCACGTGCCGCTTCAATGGCAGCGTTCAGCGCCAGTAAATTGGTTTGTTCGGCAATGCCCTGAATGGTCGCAAGAATGCCGGTGATCTGCTGCGCCTGATTATCCAGCTGGTTGATTACATCGGTAGCGCTGTCCATTTGCTGTGACAAACCGTCCATACGGCGTTTGTTTTCCTGCGCATTCTGAATGCCCTTATTGCCTTCGTTCGTGGCACTTTGCGCAGCATGGGCGGTATCGGACGCGTTGGTCGCTACTTCCGACGATGTGGAAGAGAGTTCGTTAACCGCGACGGCCACCTGGCTGATTTCGTTCTGTTGTAACTGTACCGCCTGGTTGTTGTTCTCGGCATTTTCGCGCGCCGATTTGGCAATACCATCCAGCTCGTGGGATGAATCACGGCTTTGCGATACCAGCTCGTGAATGGAAGAAACAAACACATTAAACGAGTTACTCAGGGCGCCAATTTCATCATTGCGATCTACCTGCAGGCGACGGGTTAAATCCGCTTCCCCCTGAGCAATGTCAGACATGGCCGTGTTAAGTACCACCAGAGGCCGTAGCAGATAGGAGATGATCATGCCGGCGATCAGGGTAACCACCACAATGGTGAGTATGCCGATCAACATGCTGGACCAGCGCAGAGTGGCGAGGCTGGCAAAGGCTTCGGCCTGATCGACGACCAGCAGCAGACGCCAGTCGGTGCCATCAATGGAATACAGGCCCACCAGACTGCTGCGATCATTGAAGCTGGTTTGCTGGATTGTGTTCAGTTGCAGTTGTGTGCTGCCGCTCAGCAGGGTGGAGACGTTTTTACCCAGTAATTTCTGCTCCGGATGAACCATGAAGTCACCTTTGCTATCGAGCAGTGCCGCATAACCACTTTCGCCCAGATCAATACCCAGAACCTCTTTTACAATGGCCTCGAGGGATATGTCCCCACCGATCACGCCGCCGCGCAGTGGCTCGGCAAAGGTTACGATCAATTCGTTAGTCGTGGCATCCACATAAGGTGGCGTCAGCACCTGGCGTCTCTCGGCCATCGCCTGCTGATACCAGGGGCGGGTACGTGGGTCATAGTCGTCCGGCATTTCATCATCCGGGCGCATGATCATTTCCCCGGTATCGGTGCCCAGATACAGGTACATGTAATTACCGGATTCCAGCCCCTGCTCAATTACCGGGATGCGTTCATTGTTAAGCAGCGCTTTGGCTGTGCCGCTTAATACCTGGCCTTTATTGCTGATCCAGCTGCTGACGTAGCGGCTGGCGCGCTCGCCGGTAACCTGAATGCGTTCACTGATGGCCTGCTCAAGGCTGCTGCGTGCTTGTTCGTAGGTAAAAACACCGCTGAGGGCGAGCAGCACCAGAATGGTGCTGCCAACCGCGAGCATTATTTGTGTGCGGATACTGTTGCGCATGGGATTTTTCCTGAAAACGGACTGTTTTCAGCATAGAACAGATATTTTGCTGAGCGATTTGTTAAATAAAGCGGGAGGCCGCTGTTGCTATGCCAGCCTGTGTTGAGCGGCCTGATGCTGGAAGAGCGGTAACAGCTCGGCTATGATGGATGCTGTATAAAAATACAGTTGTTTGCTATGCGCCTGATTATTGCCGAAAAACCCAGTCTTGGCCGTGCCATCGCCGCCGTGCTGCCCAAGCCGCACACTAAGGGCGAAGGATTTATCCGTGCCGCCAACGGCGATGTGGTGAGTTGGTGTATTGGCCATCTGTTAGAGCAGGCAGAACCGGATGCTTATGATCCGGCTTTTAAGCAATGGCGGCTCGATCATTTGCCGATTATACCGGCACAGTGGCAGCTGCAGGCTAAACCACAAACCCGTAAACAATTAACCGTGCTGCGTAAACTGGTGAAAGAAGCCGACAATCTGGTGCATGCCGGCGATCCTGACCGCGAAGGCCAGCTGCTGGTGGACGAGGTTATTGAATTTCTGAAAGTGCCCGCGGCCAAACGTCAGGCAATGCAGCGACTGTTGGTCAGTGATTTAAATCCACAGGCTGTCAGCAGGGCGTTACAGCAGCTGCGTTCCAATCAGGAATTTGTACCGCTGTCAGTATCAGCATTGGCGCGCTCCCGCGCCGACTGGTTATACGGCATCAATCTGACCCGTGCTTACACCATTAAAGGCCGTCAGGGCGGAGTGAACAGTGTGTTATCGGTGGGCCGCGTACAGACACCGGTGCTCGGGTTGGTGGTTCGCCGCGATGAAGAGATCAATAATTTCATCAGTAAACCGTTTTACGAGGTGCAGGCGGCTGTTCATTTAACCGCAGACACTCCACTGAGTTTCTACGCTAACTGGCAGCCGAGTGATGCCTGTGCCGCGCATCAGGATGAGGAAGGCCGGGTGCTGAATCCGAAGCTGGCCGCCAATGTCGCCGCCCGTATTCGTCAGCAACCTGCACAGGTTGAACAGGTTGAGCGTAAAGAAAAAAAGCAGGCACCGCCGCTGCCGTTTAATTTATCGGCGTTGCAGATTGATGCAGCTAAAGCACTGGGCATGAGCGCGCAGCAGGTGCTGGACGGAGCACAGAGCCTGTATGAAAAGCATCAGTTAATTACCTACCCCCGCTCCGACTGCCGTTATTTACCGCAGGAGCACTTTGCCCAGCGGCAGCAGGTTATAACGGCTGTGAGTGCACACAGCGAGGCGCTGGCTACGGCTTGCGCTCAGGCTGACAGTTCAATCCGCAGCCAGGCCTGGAACGATGCCAAAGTGGGTGCTCATCACGCGATTATTCCGACCGCCAAAGTACTGCCTGCCGGACGCTTAAACAGTACCGAACAAAAACTCTATGCACTGATTGCGCGCCAGTATCTGCTGCAGTTTTTTCCTCACTATGAATACGCCGATACCAAAATCAGTCTCATCATTGCTGGTGGTCTGTTCAGCGCTACTGAGCGGGAAACCCTGAAGCCGGGCTGGAAAGTATTACTGCCGCAAAAAGAGAATCAGACAAGCGCTAAAGCACCATTGCCGCCGTTAAAAGCAGGACAGGTACTGTGGAGTGGAGAGCCTTTGCTGCAGGAAAAACACACTCAGCCACCACCACATTTTACCGATGCCAGTTTGCTTGCAGCGATGACCGGGATTGGTCGTTTTGTGCAGGATAAAAGCCTGAAAAGTATTCTGAAAGAAACCGATGGCCTGGGAACAGAAGCAACCCGTGCCGGCATTATTGAATTGTTATTTAAACGCCGTTTTTTACAGCGAGAAGGCAAAAGCATTCGCGCGACAGCACTGGGACAAACACTGATTAATGCGTTGCCAGAGGCCAGTACGCGGCCGGACATGACGGCGCATTGGGAAAAGCAATTACAGGACATCGCACACAAAGCTTTGAATTACGCTGCTTTTATGCAACCGATGACCGAACAACTGCACCAGCTGATTCATTCAGCCCTGACGGCGGATACTGTGCAGTTTTCGGGGTTAGCGGGAAGTGCAGCGAACACTGCAGGCAGACGCAAATACAGCTCAGGGAAAAAGAGCGTCAGCAGGGCAGGTCGCGCCGGGAAAAGTAAAAGCACAGCAGGCCGGAGCAGGAAAAAAACACCGGCGGCAGGGAGTTAAGGTGTTTTAACCGCATGCGTCTTGGCCAGTAGTGTTTATTCCGGCTGATTTTCCTGCAGGGATTCCATCAGCATATTGTAGCAGTGCGGCAAATGCAGACTGAGGCTTTGCAAGCGGCTGTTGTCCTGTTCGCGGGCGGCTTGTTCCAACAACCCGCTGAGGGCCATCAATTGCATACCACCAATATTCCCGGCGACCCCTTTCAGTGTATGCGCCTGCGCCTGAATACTGCTGATATCCTGAGCGGCCAGTGCGTCCTGTAAGGCTTGCAGCGTTTCCCCTGATGTATTGATAAATAATTCCACGACGCGGGTCAGAATACTTTCTTTATTCATCAATCGCTGTAATGCACCAGCCCTATCCCACACCGATTGGCCAGCCACTTCGGCAGGTAATTTGCGGCCATTATTTTCATTTTCGTTACTTTTATTTCCGGTGCTTTCATTGTTGTTGCTGTTGAGCGCTGAGTCTGGGTCGTTTTCTGCAGACATTATCGTTCTCTTTGTGTCTGGTTGCTGCGCTGCTTCTGCTGTTTTAATGCGGCTGAGCCAGCCACGCAACGTGCTTTCAAAACGATCGGTTTCAATGGGTTTGCTCAGATAATCGTCCATGCCTGACTGCAGGCAGTTCTCACGATCACCATCCATTACACCGGCGGTCATGGCAATAATAATGATGTTGCAATAACGCTCACCGGCCTCACCAGCACGGATTTTTTGCGTTGCAGAAAATCCATCCAGGACCGGCATCTGGCAATCCATCAGGATCAGGTCGAAGGGTTCTTTATCGCTGCTTTGTTGCAGCTTTTCTAAGGCATTCTGACCATTATTGGCCGTCAGTGAATCCATATTAAGGTTTGCCAACAGGCCGCAAGCTACTTCCTGGTTAATCACATTATCGTCTACAACCAATATACGATAGGCGCGCCCGTCGGGATGAGTGAATGAATAATGGTTGTTGTCAGGTTGGCGATTCGTTTCTGGCAGAACCTGGCCCATCTGTTTGCGCCAAGTGAGCTCCAGATCTTCCGGAGATACTGGCCGGGTAAGTGTGATGGCTTTCAGTTGTGGGGGAAATAATGGCAGTTCCGGGGCATATCCGGGCGGCACCAGCAGCATCAGACGCCCCTGAAAAGTACCCAGCTGCAACGCATTTAATAACGATCCGCGCAGCCAGGCGATATCGAGTAATAAATAATCGGCTGATGGATTATTACTCAGCATCATTTCAGCTTGCATCGCACTGTCAACGTTGGTCGGTTCGCCACCATGATAATGGACGATTTTTTCCAGTGAATATCGCAATGAGTGATTCGGGCAGGCAATTAACCATTGCTGAGCCGAGAATATTCTATCCACTGCGAGCGAATGAGGCTGATCCTGACTCATGCTGAGCAGAATATTGAAAGCGATGCTGGTTCCGTCTTCGTTGCTGCTGATAACATCTATGCTGCCATTCATCAATGCACATAATTGTTTACAGATTGAGAGTCCCAATCCTGTGCCGCCAAATTTTCGCGTCGTACTGTTATCGGCCTGATTGAACGCTTCAAACAGCACGTCATGCTTTTCCGGATCAACACCGATGCCGGTATCGGTTACCGAACAGGAGAAACGAACATTGCCGTTTCCCTCATCATGCGTTCCGGCTTTTAGAACGATTTCTCCGGCAGGCGTGAATTTCACCGCATTCGATACAAGGTTGGCAATAATCTGCCGGACCCTGACCGGATCGCCGAGAAGATGGGTATGGTTAATATCGGCGCTATCCAATACAAACTCGATATTGGATTCAAATGGCCGCACCGACATGCTGGTGGCAATTGAGCTGAGTAAATGACTGATGTTGAACTCGGTATGCTCCAGTTGTAGCTTATCTGCGCCTATCTTGGAAAAATCCAGAATATCGTTAATCTGAGCGGTCAGTGTTGAAGCGCTGTTTTCCGCGATGCGAATATAATGCAGCTGCTTATCACTGCTGCATTCGCGCTTGAGTAATGACAGCATGCCCATAATGCCATTAATGGGTGTGCGGATTTCGTGGCTGACATTGGCAATAAAAAGACTCTTGGCCTGGCTGGCTTGCTGCGCTTCCTGAATGGCAATTTCCAGGGCCTGAGTTCGTTCTTTTACCTGGCTTTCAAGGGTGGAGTTGATCCGGGCGATTTCTTCATTGAGGACATATTTTTCAGAGATATCACGGATGCTGATCGCGCAACCAATCGTTTTATGTTCAATAACAATGGGATAAATACTGGCCGAAATATACAGTTTTTCGCCATTCTGGGTTCTGGCACGCGTTTCACACTGGTTAATCACCTTGCCAGATAATACTGCACTGATGATCTGCGGAGTAATCTGCTGATTATTGCTGTCGAGTATGGTCGTAAACAGCGTTTTACCGATGACCATTTGTTCGTGATAGCCAAACATAACCGTCGCGCCGCTGTTCCAGCTATCAATCTTTCCATCCGGGTTCATACCGATAATGGCATCGGTTGAGTGATTGATAATGGCGCGGGCCGTCGAGCGTTCTGTCAGAAGTGCCATGCGGCTGTCGATACGGCGCTGATACAACCAGGCGATAAAAGCAGCAAAGCTGATTAGCACAGCAATCAGCAGCAGTATTTTAAAGCGCATACTTTGAATCTGCTGCTCTATGTCGGTTCTGTTGAACGCGGTGTGAAGATCAAGAAAGTGATCGCTGCCAGGGCCGCCGAGAAATATCCGCTGAGAAAAGTAGTAAAAGGTATTCTTTGCCGGTGATTTATTACTTATAAATATGTTTTTATGGCTTTTTACCGCTACCGGGTTTTCATCATTTTCCCAGTTGCTTTCGGGATCGTATTCGTAGCGAAACTCTTCTTTTTTATCCGGGTGTATCAGATAGCCGCCGTCAGCATTTAATAAAAATACCTGCATGTTCTTCGGGGTATCGTTTTTCAGGTTCTGAAGCAATATTCCGGCATCAAAGTTAATGATAATAAAACCGAAGAAATTATTGTCAGAATCAAAAACAGACTCGGCTATCCGGTATGCCGGCCAGGCCGGAATTTCGATCTTATTGTACTCACGGTTCAGACTGATGGAGGATATGTAGATTTCGTCTTTATATAAATTTTTGGCAGCCAGAAAATAGTCACTCTGACCTTTTTCCTGCAGATCAGCTTCGGCGGTAATACGGATGTTGCCGTTTTTACGCTCAACGCGTACTAATTCACGCCCGTTATCTTCCCGGCCTATAAAGCGAATCTGACGGATTTCGGCATTGGCGGCAATAAAACCGCTGAAGATGGTTTGCAGGCGCTGCTTCCACTGCTGACTGGTGGTGTTATCAAGCAGATCCTTACCGTTATTTTCCATGGCCCGGACAATGCCACTAACAGGCGGAGTACTGTGCAGGAAGCGAACTTTATCTTTGTCTTTGTTCAGGGTCTCGCTGAAGTAGTTGGCCCGTAAGGTCGCTTGTTCACCCAGTTCATTAAACGCCCGGTTGTAAGCATCTTCCCGGCTGTGATTCTCAAGTAAGGCCACCAGTACGCTGCACAGCAATAGAGCGATCAATCCGGTAACCAGAAAAAATCGGCGCATGGTAGGCAGATTGGCGGTGCTGCTCATGTTAGGTCCTTGCGGCAGGCAATCATTGCCTGCGTATGGCGTTAGCCCCTGAGAGAGCGGGGCAATCCTCCTGGAATGTACGTTTGCCCGGAATTCAGCGGAGCCTTAAGAGCCTGCGCTCATTCAGTCGCTGCGGTTCATTAAACTTAGCTGCTATTTATAGGCGGTCAATGAGCCGAGGAGGATAGTTCGATACGTTACAGAACGGTACCGATCGGTATTTTGAGGTGGAAGGAATCAGTGGCCGTCAGCCATGCGGATTAACTAAACGGCCAAACTGGCCATAAATGAGATCGAATTTCATCTGGCGTACATCTTTTGCTGATATAACGTGCTGATGAATAAGTTATCAGCAAGTAATCACACACCTTCCAGGCCGCATGGCAGCGCCAATCCATGTGGCAGCACAGAGTTCTATGACAGGGCAGGCCGCTACAGCGCTATACGCCGGGCGCTGCACTGGCTGTCGGCGCTGGTGATCATCTGGGCGACAGTCACGGGCTTTATGCTGGCTTTTCTGGTCTTGCCTGAGGCGCTGGAACAGTGGCTGGGGACCTTCAATGTCGCCCTTACTTTGGTATTTATGCCGTTTTTTCTATTGCGCTTATGGCTGGCATTAACCCGCAAGAAACCACCGACACCGGCATTGACCACGCGGCAGGTCCGGCTGGCCGCGTATGGACATGGGTTGATCTACGGCACGGTGCTCACCGTACTGGTCAGTGGTGTCAGTATGATGGAACGACCGGTATCGGTATTTGCTCTGCTGGAACTGCCCCCTCTGTTTAAGGCGGGTGCGGTGACTGCGGCTTTCTCTGCGCTGCATCATTATGCCTGCGCGCTGCTGGCCCTGTTGGTGCTGGGCCATATTGCTGCGGTTATTGTGCACCAGCGCCGGGGAGTCCGGCTGATGCAGAAAATGCTTTAGTGCCGGTTATCTGGTGCCGGCCAATTTTTTCAGTCGGCCAGTTCAGTTGGCCCAGTTCAGTCGGTTTTAATCAGCGCTTTCAGTTGATGTCCCAGTTCGGCATGACGGGTAAAGCCCTGAAAATTCTGCAGTATCGGTTCAGGCCCGCTGATCACCACTGGCACCGGGGCGGCGGTATGAGTGCCGGTGCTCCAGACAACGCTCTGTGCGGATGCCAGCTCACGGGCCAGTGCATTCAGATAGCGCTCTTCGCGGTAGACGTAAAAATCACTGAAGTCTTCGATATGTGGCTGAGTTGCGGCTGCAGGGGCATCCGTCTGTGGATCAAAATACGGATTGGGATCGCGGCGCAATACCCGTTCGGCCTGTGTGCGGGAAAACGGAAAATCCAGCGCTGCATTCACTTCAGCCATTAACGAATCCGCTGTGGGTAAACCCTTATTGCCGTCTGAGCTGGCATCCGTGCTGGCATCGCCCCAGAGACGGTAATAGCCTTTTTTCTGTGCGTATAAACGATCGAGCAGACTCAGTGGCGCAAAATTATAGTTGGGGGCAAAAGCCTGACCGCGCATACCATTACCGGGTAGCGTTCTGGCCGCCGGAACATCGTGCGCGCTGTAGGAAAAACCAAAGCCGCCGGTCTCATGGTCGGCGGTTAATACCACCAGAGTATCATCGCGGTCTGCTGCCCAGTTCACTACTTCCTGAATCGCAGCGTCAAAACGCAACAGTTCATGCAGCAGGGCGCCGGCATCGTTATTGTGTGCTGCCCAGTCGATCTGGCCACCTTCCACCATCAGAAAAAAACCACGCTCAGAAGTACCCAGTAACTGCAGTGCTTTGCGCGTTAATTCGTTTAAATCCGGTTGTGCGGAATCCGGATTCTGGCTGGCATAAATCGCATCATCCATGGCTGAACTGGCAAATAAACCAAGTACAGGTAAATGTTGCTGTTGCGCTAATTGCTGGCGGTTAAAGGCGAGGGCATAACCCTGCTGTTGAGCTTCGCTGAGTAAATTACGCTGGTCCGTGCGTTTTGATTTTAAGGTTAATTGCGCTGCGCTGATTTTCTTTTGCAGCTCTGTGCTGATGTTTGCAGCGTCTTGCGGCAGAAAATAACGCAGACCGCCGGACAGCATTAAATCCGGGACGGTGGTTAACAGATCAGCGGCTATCTCATTTTCAAAACGGCGGTGCGGTTGGTGTGCGGCAAAAGCCGCCGGAGTAGCGTGGGTTATACGGGTATCGGAAACTAAGCCAGTACGCATACCGGCACGTTTGGCTTTTTGCAGTATGGTTTCAACGCTGTCGCCACGGGCATTTAAGCCAATCATTTCGCTGCCACTGGCTTCACCAATGGCGAGCTGTGTGGCGGAGCAGGCCGAGTCGGTGACCAACACGTCATGCGGCCCGGTATCGGACAACAGTACTTTGCCCTGTTGCATTAACTGGCTGACTGCTGTTGGCCGGCCCTGATAAATACTGTTGGGGGCGCGGCGGGCGTAACTTTCCAGCAGACCAAACTGCGCCGGACCCATACCATCGCCGATTAATAAAATAATATTGCGTACGCCAGCAGGTTGGTTTTCTCCGGCCGGTACAGCCGCGCTGCAGCTTTGAACAGAAAACAGAGCAAGCAATAAAGCAAACAACAGAGCAAAAAACACGGCAGAAAACGGTGCTGAAAAACGCAGACGCATCAGTTGCTTTCCCGTGGCGGCAGCGAGGTTAAACCTTCGGCAACCACTTCGCCCAGTTGCCATAATTTCCATTCACCACGCTGGTAAATATGCCAGTTTTGCTCGGCGGTTAATGGCTCGGTAGCGATAATACTGACCACATCGTTGGGGGTGGTTTCGGCGGCAAAGTCGACGGTAACGTCGGCATCTTTTAATTGTGCCGGGCCAAAAGGTGCACGACGGGTGATGCAGGCCAACTTGGTGCTGCAGTAAGTAAACAACCAGTCGCCATTGCTGAGCAGACAATTAAACACACCCTGTTGAGCGTATTCATGGGCAAAGCTGACCAGGCATTCGGCCAGCTGCTGTGGCATGGCATCGCGCGGTAATGTCTGACGCACACGGTTCATTAAATCGCAGAAAATATTTTCGCTGTCGGTATCGCCCACCGGTTCATACATACCGACATGACGGACAAAATCCGGCACCTGTCCATTATGGGCAAACACCCAATGACGTCCCCACAACTCACGCACAAAAGGGTGGGTATTGGCGAGGCAGATATCGCCGACATTGGCCTGACGGATATGGCAGATCGCGTTTTTGCTTTTAATCGGATAGTTCTGCAGCAAGCCGGCGATGGGTGATTCGCAGCTGGGCTGCGGATCATGAAACTGGCGCACCCCTTTACCTTCATAAAAGGCCACGCCCCAGCCATCTTTATGCGGTCCGGTATTACCACCGCGCTGTGTCAGGCCGGTAAAACTGAAGCATAAATCGGTCGGGGTGTTGGCACTCATGCCAAGGAGTTCGCACATGGTTTATATCCATAACAATGTGGGGATGACATTAAAATAGTATGGCTGAACAATAAAAACGGGAGACTGCGTCTCCCGTTTTTATTGGTGTTTATTGCTGAATCACGCCGGCTTATTTAACCGGAGTTACCCACTCAGCGTTAAACGGATCTTTACCGGTTACGGTATCGAAATACATGTTTTGCAGCATTTCGGTTACCGGGCCACGACGGCCTTCACCAATGATACGGCCATCCAGTGAGCGGATTGGCAGTACTTCAGCGGCAGTACCGGTGAAGAAGGCTTCATCAGCGATATAAACTTCGTCGCGGGTGATGCGTTTTTCACGGACTTCAATGCCTTGTGCGCGGGCCATTTCCATAATGGTGCGGCGGGTAATACCGTCCAGGCAGGAAGTCAGTTCCGGGGTGTACATGATGCCGTTGGTGATCATAAAGAAGTTCTCGCCGGAACCTTCAGCCACGTAGCCTTCGTTATCCAGCAGCAGGGCTTCTTCACAACCACTGTCCAGTGCTTCGCGCAGGGCGAGCATGGAGTTCATGTAGTTACCGTTAGCTTTGGCCTTACACATGGTGATGTTCACGTGGTGGCGGGTAAAGCTTGAGGTACGGATTTTAATGCCCTGGGTTTTGGCTTCTTCGCCCATGTAGGCTGGCCATTCCCAGGCGGCAACCATTACGTGTACTTTCAGGTTTTCGGCGCGCAGGCCCATCCCTTCAGAACCGTAGAAAGCCATCGGGCGGATATAGGCGCTTTTCAGGTTGTTCTCACGCACAGCAGCACGCTGAGCTTCGTTAATCTCGGCTTTGCTGAAAGGCAGTTTCATGTTCAGGATGTGGGCCGAGTTGAACAGGCGGTCGGTGTGTTCCTGCAGGCGGAAAATCGCCGCGCCCTGTGCTGTTTCGTAAGCCCGCACCCCTTCAAAAACGCCCATGCCGTAGTGCAGGGTGTGAGTCAGTACGTGGACTTTTGCTTCGCGCCAGTCAACCAACTCTCCGTCTAGCCAGATCAGACCATCGCGGTCGGACATGGAAGGTAGCATAAGGACCTCACTCTAAATTCAGTAAAAAATATGTGTTCCGGGGATGATACGCGTAATCACGAGGCCGTATCAGTCTCCAACCAGAGTTTCCACAGTCGGGTCACATCATTGCGCCGCGCATTGAAGCCAAGTTTGGACAGGGTGTCTGAATCCAGTAACAGCTTTTGTTTCTGCAATGCACGCCGGTGAGTTTCGGCTCGGTAGGACAGGTAGGTTTCCTGCAGGGTCTGACAATCTTGTGAATCCATCAGACCGGCTGTGTCGAACGCGTCCAGCAACCGCATGTTGTCGGTAACGTCTAACAGCTCTGGGTATTGGTGTGACCAGGCCAGAACCCCGTATTGAACCAGAAACTCGATGTCAACAATACCCCCGGCGTCTTGCTTCAGGTGAAATTGTTGGCCGCTTGTATCTTTGGAGCCGAGATTATCCACCATTTTCTGGCGCATGGCTCGCACTTCTTCACGCAGACGACCAAGGTCGCGGGGCTGGCTCAGCATGTGGTTGCGGATGGCCAGAAATTCATCCGCCGCCTGCTGGCTGCCACACAAGACGCGGGCGCGTACCAGCGCCTGATGCTCCCAGGTCCAGGCGTGTTTCTGCTGATATTCCTCAAAGGCTTTCATCGAGGCGACGATCATGCCGGAGTTGCCGGACGGGCGCAGGCGCATATCCACTTCGTACAGATCACCGGAGCGGGTCTGGGTGGTCAGAATATGAATCATGCGCTGACCCATGCGGGTATAGAACACGCCGTTGTCCTGGCTGCGCTCGCCATCGGTGTAACGGCCGCTGGTGCTGTTGTGCAGTAACACCAGATCGAGGTCGGAGCTGTAGCTCAGCTCCAGTCCGCCGACTTTGCCATAACCAATCACGGCAAATTCCGGCTGGCTTACCGCTTCGCCAGCGGCATTGGTCGGGTAACCGTACTTGGCCACCATCTGACTCCACGACAGCTCCATGACCGTCTGCAGCGTGACTTCCGCCAGCCAGGTCAGGTAGTCGCTGATTTTCATCAGTGGCAGGGCATCCATCACTTCGCAGGCGGCGGCGCGCAGTTTGTGTGCGCGCACAAACTGACGCAGCTGTTCCATCTGTTGTTCAAGGTCTTCCGGATCAACACGCAGCAGGCGCAGGTGTAATTCTTCCGCCAGTTCTTTGCGCTCCGGCAAACGGTAGAGATTGGCCGGGCTTAATAATTCGTCCAGCAATAGCGGCGTCTGGGTGATGTATTCCGCTACCCAGCTGGACGCGCCACAGAGCTTAACCAGCTGGGTTAAGGCTTGTGGATTTTCCTTTAACAGCACCAGATAGGCGGTACGGCGCACCACGGCTTCGAGCAGCGGCACGATGCGCTCCAGCGTGGTCACCGGCTCAGGCTGTTGCCACAGTTGCTGCAGCAGCAACGGCATTAAGGCATCGAGACGCTCGCGGCCAATCTGCTGCATTTTCAGCACGGTGCGCGAATCACGGAACTTGCTCAGCAGCTGTTGTACGTCCGCCGAATTGGCGCAGGGATGTTGTTCAAGAAACGTCGCGGCCTGCTGTTCATCCAGCTCGCCGAGCCAGAGGTCGTTCCACACCTGTTGCAGCTCGTCGGTTTCTTCGTTGTCGTCATCGCTGGCGACGATCTGGGCGAAATGATGGCGCACGCGTTCGCGGTGCTGCTCAAGCTGATGCAGGTAGGTTGGCCAGTCGTCACAGCCCATGGCCCAGGCAATCCGCGTTTGCGCTTCGGCATCGTCCGGCAGCAGCTGGGTTTGTTCGTCGTTTAAGGCCTGCAGCGCATGTTCGCTGTCGCGCAGAAACAAATAGGCCTGTTTCAGTTCGTCGCAGGCGGCGGCGGGCAGATAGCCCTCGCCCTGTAAAATGCCCAGCACTTTTACCAGTTCGCGGGTTTGCAGACTTTTATCCTGACCGCCACGGATCAGCTGAAAGGCTTGCACAATAAACTCCACTTCGCGGATGCCACCGGCGCCGAGTTTAACGTTCATCTGCAGACCACGACGGCGCACTTCGGCGTTGATCATCGCCTTCATCGAACGCAGTGAGGCAAAGGCGCTGTAGTCGACGTACACGCGGTAGGTAAAGGGGCGCAGAATGCTCAGCAGCTCTTTCGCTTCTGCACTTTGCTCGCCGTTCATAATGCGCGCCTTGACCATGGCGTAGCGTTCCCAGTCGCGGCCCTGATCCTGGTAGTACTCTTCTACCGAGGCGAAATTCATCACCAGCGGGCCACTCTGGCCGTAAGGACGCAGGCGCATATCGGTGCGGAAGACAAAGCCATCGGCGGTGTGTTTATCCAGCGCCTGAATCAGCTTCTGCCCGAGTTTTACAAAAAATTCCTGATTGGTAATGACCTTCGGCCCGCTGGTTTCGCCGCTTTCCGGGTAGGTAAAAATCAGGTCGATATCGGAGCTTAAATTCAGCTCATAAGCGCCAAGCTTGCCCATGCCCAGCACCAGCATCTGCTGCTCATTACCGCTTTCTTTACCGATGGGCCGGCCATGGCGTTCAAATAATGAACGGCTTAAAAACTCCAGCGAACGCACCACACACTCATCGGCCAGATCGGACAGTGCGCGGGTGGTTTCCAGTGTTGGCGCCAGAC
Source organism: Thalassolituus pacificus (assembly GCF_025318105.1). Classification (NCBI taxonomy): domain Bacteria; kingdom Pseudomonadati; phylum Pseudomonadota; class Gammaproteobacteria; order Oceanospirillales; family Oceanospirillaceae; genus Thalassolituus; species Thalassolituus pacificus. The sequence continues at coordinate 22,505 of NZ_JAOANI010000005.1, read as the reverse complement.
GCAGCAGGTCACGCCAGATAATCTGCACCATCGCCCGGCGGCGTAATACGCGCACCGCTTTGTGCCAGTCTTCTTCGCTTTCTGCATGGCCGCTGAGTTCGTCCAGCCACTGGCTGATGGTCGCACGCGGCAGCGGCTGCGACAGCCGGTCTTCTGCTAAAGCGGCGCTAAACCACTGCGGTTCATGCGGCAGGGCGTCGGCGACGTAGTTGCTGATGCTCAGCACTTTCTGCGCCCGCGCCTGTTGCTCTGCACTCAGGCTCTGCCACAGCGTCGGCCAGTCGAAACCGGTGCGTTCACCGTGATCGGTCAGGCGGGTGGTAACGAGTTGCCAGTGGTCGTGCAGTGCGGCGGACAGCATAAAAGGGCGGGCTCCGTTATTGATAAAAAACAGGAAGCCAATACTCTAGCGGGTTTTCGGGGATAAAAAACAGAGGCAGGGCAATTAATAAATAATGAGGAGCAATTGAGGTGCCGTGCGGGAGCGGCATTGCTGCCGCGATGATTATTGTGGGGGAGGCATTGCTGCCGTGATGAATATTGTGGGAGTGGCATTTTTGCCGCGATGAATATTGTGGGAGCGGCATTTCTGCCGCGATGGGTATCGTGACTGAAAGTCACTCCTGCAAAGTCACTCCCACAGAGTTATCAGCTCTTACGCTGCGCCTTCAGCTCTTTGCGGTACATGGTGACACCGGCAATTAATACTGCAGTGGACACCACGGCGATAATAATGGTCGCCAGCGCGTTAATCTGCGGGCTGACGCCCAGACGTACGCTGGAATACACCACCATCGGCAAAGTTGTTGAACCCGGACCGGAGACAAAGCTGGCGATCACCAGATCATCCATCGACAGGGTAAAAGCCAGCAGCCAACCGGCGGCCAGTGCCGGGGCAATCATCGGCAGGGTAATGGCAAAAAAGACTTTTACCGGCCGTGCGCCCAGATCGAGAGCCGCTTCTTCGATGGACGTATCCATATGCGCGAGACGGCTTTGCACAATCACCGTGACATACGCCATAGAGAAGGTAACGTGCGCCAGCAGAATGGTGGTCTGACCACGGCCAGCGGGCCAGCCGATTAAATCTTCCATCGCCACGAATAACAGCAGCAGCGATAAACCGATAATAATTTCCGGCATCACCAGTGGTGCCGTCACCATGACGCCAAGGCTTTTATGGCCACGGATACCGCGCAGACGCACCAGCGTCAGCGCCGCCAGCGTACCCAGCACTACCGCAAGCGATGCGTTTAATGCCGCAATTTTAATGCTTAGCCAGGCGGCATCGAGCAGCGGACCGTTGTTAATTAATTCGCCGTACCATTTGGTACTGAAACCACCCCACACGGTGACCAGACGACTTTCGTTAAACGAATAAATAATCAGGCTGAAAATCGGCAGATACAGAAAGGCGTAACCGAGAAACAGCAGACCAAACAGCAGTGGATAGCGTTTTAACATATGACCTTTCCCCTACTTCAGTTCTTCGGCGGCTTTCTGTTCGTAATGACGCATCAGTACGAACGGAATAATCAGCACCACCAGTAATACCGACGCCAGCGCCGAGGCTAACGGCCAGTCTTTATTACTGAAGAACTCGGTCCACATCAGCTTACCGATCATCAGCGTGTCGGGGCCACCGAGCAGATCAGGAATCACGAACTCGCCCATCACCGGAATAAATACCAGCATCGAGCCGGCCAGAATGCCGGGTACCGATTGCGGCAGGGTGATTTTTAAAAATTGTTTCCATGGCCGGGCACCGAGGTCGGCGGCGGCTTCCAGTAAGGTGTTATCCAGACGCACCAGGGTGGCGTACAACGGCAGCACTAAAAACGGCAGATAGCTGTAGACCACACCGATATACACGGCGGTAGGCGTATGCAGAATTTCCAGTGGCTGATCGATCAGGCCGATACTCATTAAAAAATGATTGAGCAGACCGTTATTTTTTAAAATACCAATCCAGGCGTAGACGCGGATCAGGAACGAAGTCCAGAACGGCAGAATCACCAGCATCAGCAGCGGCATGCGCCAGTGGGTCGGCGACAGTGCAATGGCATAGGCCATGGGGTAGCCGATCAGCAGGCAGAAAAAGGTCGAAATCGCGGCAATTTCAAACGAGCCCCACAATGCATCGCGGTAAAGCTCGTCTTCCCACAGCATGGCGTAGTTGCCGAAATTCAGCTTAATGGTGATCAGGCCGTCTTCAATTTCGCGGATCCAGTCCTGATAGGGCGGTTGTGCCAGTTGCGGTTCGGCCAGGCTGATTTTCAGTACAAACAAAAAGGGCAGTACAAAAAACAGCGCCAGCCAGAACCAGGGCGCGCCAACAATCAGACCCTTACCCGGCACCAGAGTGCGGATACGGTTGTTTAATTGCAGCAGCCAGTCGTTCATTGAGTCAGCACCCCGCAGCTGTATGCATTCCAGGTGAGCGCCACTTCCTGACCCCAGGTCAGCGGTTGCTCGGCCAGAGCCAGGACATTTGACTGGGTAAACTGCACACGCTTACCACTGGGCAGTTCAACGTGATAAATCGACACGTCACCGAGGTAAGCAATTTCCTGAATCACCCCGTGAATACTGTTCGGATCTTCGGAGTGATGATCGCGCACGGCGATTTTTTCCGGACGGATAGCCACGGTCACTTCCATGCCCGGATTCAGCGGCTGGCTGTGGTGTACCAGTAAATCGCTGCCGGCTTCTTCGGAATGGATCAGCACCATGTCGTTGTCATGCGACATGACGTGGCCATTAAACAGGTTCACCGAACCGATAAAGCTGGCGGCATAACGGGTGGCCGGAAATTCATACATGCGGCGCGGCGCGTCGACCTGCTCAATGCGGCCATCGTGCATCAGGGCGATACGCGATGACATGGTCATGGCTTCTTCCTGATCGTGGGTCACGATAATAAAAGTAATACCCAGACGTTCCTGAATATTCACCAGCTCGAACTGAGTGTGTTCGCGCAGTTTTTTATCCAGCGCGCCCAGCGGTTCGTCGAGCAGCAGAATTTTCGGCTGCTTGGCCAATGCCCGTGCCAGCGCCACACGCTGACGCTGGCCGCCGGATAACTGGTGCGGTTTACGCGTTGCCAGTTTTTCGATCTGCACCAGCGCCATGACTTCGGCCACGCGCTCACGGATCAGGGCCGACGGCATGCGTTCCTGTTTCAGACCAAAGGCAATGTTCTGCGCCACATTCATATGCGGAAACAGCGCGTAGCTCTGAAACATCATATTAATCGGACGCAGGTACGGCGGCACATCGGTGACGTCCTGACCGTCGATATAAATACGGCCGGAGGTCGGCGTTTCAAAACCACCGAGCATACGCAGCAACGTGGTTTTGCCGCAGCCCGAGGCCCCCAGCAGCGAGAAGAATTCGCCACGGTGAATATTCAGGCTGATTTCATCAACGGCGTAGGTCGAACCAAAGGTCTTGGTTACCTTGTCGATGCGGACAATAGGCTCTTCTTCAGGCGCAGCCCAGGGCTGCTCAGAGGATGCTGGACGAATCTGTGTCATCTCGTTCCGGACGCTCCAGTGAAACGGTTAATAGGTTTGCCGATAAATGAAAAAACCCCGCAACCAACGTTGCGAGGTTCTGAACGGCGTGATCCGGTGAACAGCGAATTATTTACCGGTTTTCGCCCGTGTCCACATACGGGACATATTGCGGGCTTCTTTATCGCTTGGCGTCTTCAGCACCACCAGTTTTTCCTGGGTGGCGGCGGGTGGATAAATGCCCGGATTGTTACGCACTTCGGCATCAACCAGCGGAGTGGCTTTGGCGTTAGCGTTAGCGTAAGCGACGTAGTTGGAAATCGGCGCGATTACTTCCGGTTGCATCAGGTAATTGATGAACTTGTGGGCCGCTGCCGGGTTCGGTGCATCGACCGGAATAACCGCCACATCGGTCCATACTACCGCGCCTTCGCTCGGTACGATGTACTCAACATGCACACCGTTGTCGGCTTCGGCCGCACGAGCCTGCGCCTGCAGCATATCGCCGGAGTAACCGTGAGCAACACAGATATCACCGTTGGCCATATCGTTAATGGTTTGTGAGCTGTGGAAGTAACGGATGTTGTCACGTACACCGGCAATCACATTGGCCGCTTCCTGAATGGCAGGCTTGCTGAAATCATCGGTTGGCTTGCCCAGATAAGCGCGGGCGGCAACGAATACTTCGATTGGATCATCCATCAGCGCAACGCCGCAGGCCGCCAGCTTCTTGGTGATTTCCGGATTAAATACCAGCTGCCAGCTGTCCAGTGGCATATCGTCGCCCAGAATCGCTTTTACTTTATCGACGTTGTAAGCCAGGCCGGTGGTGCCCCACATATAAGGGATCAGATACTGATTACCCGGATCAATATCGCTCAGCGATTTCAGAATCACTTTATCCAGGTTGCCGTAATTGCTCAGCTTGCTCTTGTTGTAAGGCTGATACAGCTTGGCGCGGATCAGGCGGTCGGCAAACGGGCGCGCGGTCGGGAAGGCCAGATCATAGCCGCTGCGGCCAGCCAGCAGTTTGGCTTCCAGAACTTCGTTGGAGTCGTATACGTCATACGTCACCTTGATACCGGATACCTTCTCAAAATTGGTAATGGTGTCTTCAGCGATGTAATCAGACCAGTTATAAATATGCAGTTCTTCCTGAGCCGATACTGTCACAGCGGTTGCCATCAGTGCGGCGGTCAGCGAGCTAATACCCAATAAACGCATTTTCATTAAGCCAGTTCTCCAGCTCCGTTCCCCGTCAGGGAAGCCAATAAAACAGATAAACCTTCAGCGGTTTATCCGGTCTCATAAGAAATTCAGGATATCCGGCCTGATACGGGCATTATCCGCTGGCAGGATAGCACTGCTTCTTAGTGCCAGTTTGCATGATCAGGCGCGTTGTTTTTGCTGCCCTGCTGCTGCGCGCCATGATGGCAATATTCCGCGAAAAATACAGACAATAGATTGGATTGTCACGATTAAAATCCCTTATTCAGCCTGTTGCCAAACCCCTTCTGACTGATATGGCAAAAACACGGCCGGAACCAGCAATGGCAAGCCCTGCCGTGCTGCGCAGGAAGAATGCTCAGCATGCTCCTTTGTAAGGAATTCCGTCGCCCCCTGATGCACGATCAGGGCACGATCTCAGCCGTTCTCATTAACTGTCCGCATTGTTAGGGTTGGTGATGATTCGCTTGTGAGCGGGCGACGCAAGCTGATGCCGCAGACATGAGTAAAGTGCAGCGACTGAAGCGCATTGGTCATATTGGCTGTTCAGAATGGCACCCCCGCCGTTGTTCTGTGCTTGCTGTGTAGTTGTTAGGCGGGTAAACAGTGGCCTGTTATCATGCCGCCAACGATAAAAAGTGAAGGTTCTGATGGTGTCCCGTAACGGTAAAAAGACGTCCCGTTCCCCCTCTGCCAAGCGTTCCGCTTCCCGACAATCATCCGCACAGAAGAAAGGCTGGCCGCGCTGGCTGGTGTGGCTGCTGCGCCTGATGCTGGTGGGTCTGGTGCTGACGCTGGTCGGTCTGGTGTATCTGGATGCTCAGGTGCGGGCCAAATTTGATGGCAATAAATGGACACTGCCGGCCAAGGTATTCGCCCGGCCATTATCCGTATATCCGGGGCTGTTGCTCAGCCCTGAGCAGCTTAAAGCCGAACTGGAGTGGGCCGACTACCGCCAGCAGGCCGGGGCGGTGCGTCCGGGCAGCTATTACCGCGATGGTGATGACTGGGTGGTTTACCGCCGTGCTTTTCCGTTCTGGGATGGCCAGGAACCGGCGCGCAAACTGCGGCTGGAATTCGCTCAGGGACGGGTCAGCAATATTGTTGAAGACGGCGATGATCAGGCGCTGGTGCGGCTGGAACCACAATATATCGGCGGTATTTTCCCGGCCCATAACGAAGACCGTGAACTGGTTAAGCTGGAGCAGATTCCGCCAGCCTTAGTGGCCGCACTGATCGTCACTGAAGATAAAGCCTTCTTTGATCATTGGGGCGTCTCGCTGCGCGGTATTGCCCGCGCCATGCTGGCCAACGTCAAAGCCGGTGGTTTTGTGCAGGGTGGCTCGACTCTTACTCAGCAGCTGGTGAAGAACTTCTTTTTAACCAGCGAGCGCACGCTGGCGCGTAAAGTTCAGGAAGCCTTAATGGCATTGCTGCTGGAGCTGCATTACAGCAAAGAGCAGATTCTGCAGGCCTATTTAAATGAAGTGTATTTAGGGCAGGCCGGACGCCGGGCGATTCATGGCTTTGGTCTGGCCTCGCGCTTTTATTTCGGCAAGCAGGTGCAGGAGCTTAACAACGCGGAAATTGCCACGCTGGTCGGGCTGGTCAAAGGTGCGTCTTATTACAATCCTCGCCGCAATCCGGAGCGCTCGAAACAGCGCCGCGACCTGATTCTGGGGTTGATGGCCGAAAACAACATCATCTCCGATGCCCAGCGCATTCTGGCGCAGGGCCAGCCGCTGGTTACCGCCGATTCGCGCCGCGCCGGTCAGCGAGAATATCCGGCCTTCCTCGAACTGGCCAAAGCCCAGCTGCAGCGTGATTACCGGCTGGAAGATCTGCAAAGTGAAGGTCTGCATATCTTCACCACTCTCGACCCCTGGGCTCAGCATGCGGTAGAGCAGGCGGCCGAACGTCAGCTGGCGCAGCTGGAAAGCCGCTCGGCCAAACTCAAAGGCCAGCTAGAAACCGCGGCGGTGATTACCAGCGTCGATGGCGGCGAAGTACGGGCCTTACTGGGCTCGCGTCAGGCCGAATTTTTTGGCTTTAACCGCGCTCTGGCGGCCAAGCGTGCCATTGGCTCGCTGGCCAAACCGGTGGTGTATTTAACCGCATTACAGACCGGCCGTTACCACTGGGGCACGCCGCTGGAAGATAAACCGGTGTCGGTATCCGGCCCCGGCGGCCAGCTGTGGCAGCCGCAGAATTACGATCATCGCTCCCACGGCGTGGTGCCAATGGTGGATGGTCTGGCGCGCTCGCTGAATCAGGCCACCGCCCGTCTGGGCATGAAAGTGGGGCTGAGCAATGTCGCCGCCACCTTCCATAAACTGGGTTTACAGGCCGAAGTGCCGCCGTATCCGTCGATGTTGTTGGGGGCGATTTCGTTGTCGCCCTATGAAGTGGCGGGCATGTATCAGACCATCGCCTCGCAGGGTTTTGTGATGCCGTTGCGTTCCATTGAAGCGGTCACCACTGCGCAGGGACAAACCCTGTCATCCTATGCGCTGCGTGGCGAGCAGGCCTTCGATCCGGCGATGATGCAGTGGCTGCGTTATGGTATGGAACAGGTGGCCGAGCGCGGCACCGCACGGCGTTTAACTCAGGTGCTGAACGGCCCGCTGGCGGCGAAAACCGGTACCAGTGATGACCAGCGCGACGCCTGGTTTGCCGGTTTCGATAACCGTTATCTCGGCATTATCTGGGTTGGTCGTGACGATAACCAGCCGATGCCTTTCGCCGGTTCCAGCGCCGCTCTGCCAATCTGGCTCGATACCTTCCGCACGGTAGGCAGCGAACCGCTGCAACCGGCCTCGGCGCTGCGTACTGCCGCCGTGAATGAACGCGGCGAGCTGGTGGGCAGCGGTTGCCGTGGTACGCTTTATCCTTTTATCAGCAGCCGTTTACCGGCTTCGCTGCCTGACTGTCAGCCGCTTCAGCCTGAACCGGCGCCTGAGGAGAAAAAATCGTGGTTCGACTGGTTGTTCTGAGAGCTGTACCGCTTCCTCTGTTGTTCTTATTGCTGTTACTGGGTGGGCTGAGCGGCTGTACGCCGCTGCCGCCAAAACCGGAACAGCAACAGGCAACGGCCGACGATCTGCCCCAGTGGCAGGACGGTATGCTGGCCTCGCTCAGTCAGGGCGAACATCACCCGGCGGTCGCCAGCCTGTTCGCCAAAGCCGAACAGGCGCGTCAGCAACAGCTGTGGCGTAAAGCCATGACCTACCTTGATCAGGCGCGCCAGATTCAGCCGCGCAATCCGGCGGTGTTTTATCGTCAGGCCTGGGTCAGCCTGCAGATGGGCGATGCTGTACGCGCCGAACAGTTACTGCAGCGCGCGCTGGTATTTGCCGGTGGCGACATGGAATTAACCCGGCGTTTGCGTTTGTTAATGGCCGAAGCGCTGGATGCGCAGGGGCGCGGGGAAGAAGCCCGCCGTCTGCGTCAGCAGGCGGCTTGGGACGTTTGATTTTTATATCGGCTCAGTCCGATACGTGAAACTGAGTCAGCAGACCACGCAGGTCGGTCGCCATAGCCACTAACCGTTCTGAATTATGCGCCGAGCCACTGGCGTGGCCGGAGGTTTCTTCACTGATATCGCGGATGACGTTCAGATTGGCATTCACTTCACTGATGGCATTGTTCTGTTCGTCGATAGAGCGGGCAATCTGCTGACTCATATGATGAATATTGGTCACTGCCTGTTTCATACCCAGCAGGTTGTCGCTGCTGGCGGCAATTTGGCTAACACTGCTGTCAACGCCTTGCTGACTGGTGTCCATCGCGCTGACGGCTTCGCCTGAACCTTTCTGCAGGCGTTCAATCATGCGCTGAATTTCTTCGGTGCTTTCATGGGTGCGGGATGCCAGAGTACGTACTTCATCGGCAACCACCGCAAAGCCGCGCCCTTGCTCGCCCGCTCGTGCTGCTTCAATCGCAGCGTTCAGCGCCAGCAGGTTGGTCTGCTCGGCAATGCCCTGAATAACGGCCAGTACGGAGCCGATATTGTTGCTTTCGGTATCCAGGTTTTTGATCACCTGATTGGCGCGATCAATACTGCCGGCCAGATTTTCAATGGTGCTGCGTGCCTGCAGTATGCTTTTTTCACTGTCCTGGCCAATTTTATCGGCGGCTGCGGCGGCACTCGCGGCATCCTGAGAATGACCGTAAATGGTTTGCATCGACGAGGTCATCTGGGTCGTGGCGTTGGCAATCATTTCTGTTTCAGTATGCTGGCGTTTGGCACCTGCGCTCATGCGTTGTGTCGATTCAGAAAATGAACGGCCGACCTCATCAATTTGCCGCGAGAGCTGCGCTACCTGGCTGACCAGGTCATTCATCAGGGCAAAGAAATCATTAAACGATTTAGTGAATTTTCCTTCTGGCTGTTCGATGCGGAACGTCAGATCAATTTCTCCGTCGCGGGCAATGTGTGCGCCGATTTCGGCCAGCTCGGTATTTTGCTGAAATTCCTGCCAGCTTTTATGGGCGAGGTACATCAGCGCAGCCGATTCAATGACGACGAATACTGCGTGCAGTAATACGATGCTGATCCCTGTGCGCGATTCAAATACCCAGACAGCACTGCCGTTTTCCTGCAGGTAATTAAACAGCAGGTGATGTACGGCAATAGTCGCGGCGGCGACCAGAATCGGCATCACGTCGCGGTAATACAGCAACAGGGCGAGCAGTGCAAAAATACCAAAATGCATTTCCAGCAGGCCATGGGCCTGATGGATATGCAGCGCTGAGAACACCATCAGCGATGCACCGTAGGTCATTCGGGACAGGCGGCTGCCGGGGGAAACTTTACTGACAATGAACGGTACCAGCAGCGCTGGTATACCAATCAGCAGCGCTTCGGCCCAGGTGTTGTACCAGTTGGCGAGCAGTAAAGAGACCATCAGAAGAGCGCTGTTAATGCCCAGAAAAAAGCGGTCAGCCTGACGGTAAAAATCATCACGGATTGAACTCATGGATGCACCTGAACGGTCGGTAAAGTGGAGCTTGTCGGTTGATCCGTAAGGATCGACCGATCATAAACTCCCCTCAGCCTAGTTCAGATTCTGGAGATGCGATCCGCCCATATAGGCATAACACTGATACTGGTCATACTTAACCAGAATAACAGCGGCTCAGGCTGATGTTCACTGGCCAAGACCCAGGCCAGTGCGCCGCAGGCCATGATCAGTTGCGCGGCCAGCCAGACACGTACGGCGCTCATTTTCCACAGCGCCAGCAGCAGAGCGATTACGGCTGCCGCAGCGATGGTAATCAGCAATGCATCGAGCTGGTTATTCCGGCGGCAGAGTTCAAACACCACGCACAATGCCAGTAATAACCGGCCCCAGATCATCCGCGACCACTGATAACCCAGAGCATCTGTTGCCAGTACCACGACTAACAACGGCAGCGCGGCATACAGGCTCAGCTGTTGCAGTAACAGACCGGCCTCCGGCGGCAGATCCAGAACCCGTTGCAGCAACCCGGCAACGGCAGCGCAGAGCAGCAACAGGCCCGCAGCAAAACGCGCGGCCGATGCGCCGCGCCATTCTGCTTTTGTTCCGTCATTTGGCTGTTGCTGGTTCGGGCGCTGCTGCAGGCACAGCCAGGCGCTGACCAGCAACAGTATTAATGCAGCAAACAACGGATTCATCACAGCGTTGCCATTACCCGATCGGCGGCGGCGATGGTTTCCAGAATATCCTGCTCGCTGTGGGCGATGGACATAAAACCGGCTTCAAAAGAACTTGGCGCCAGGTAAACGCCTTCTTTCAGCATGCCGTGGAAGAACTGATTAAAGCGTGCGCCATCACAGTGGTCGGCCACGTCGCGGAAGGTGTTTACTTCTTTCAGCCCGGTAAAGAAGAAACCAAACATAGAGCCGGCGCTGTTGTGGGTAAACGGAATATTGTGCGCATCGGCAGCGGCCTGCAGACCGTTCAGCAATAATTGTACGCGGGCGTTCAGCTGGTCGTAGAAACCGGGCTTCTGAATGGCTTTCAGCATGGCCAGACCTGCCGCCATCGCCAGCGGATTACCCGACAGTGTACCGGCCTGATAGACAGGGCCCAGCGGCGCCAGATATTCCATAATTTCGCGCTTACCACCAAAGGCACCCACCGGCAGACCGCCGCCGATGACTTTGCCCAGACAGGTCATGTCCGGCACGATGTCATAGTACTCCTGTGCTCCGCCTAACGCGGCGCGGAAGCCACTCATGACTTCATCAAAAATCAGCACAATGCCATGCACGGTGCACAGCTCACGCAGACCCTGCAGGAAGGATTTGCTTGGCGGAATGCAGTTCATATTGCCGGCCACCGGCTCGATGATCACACAGGCAATTTCGTCGCCCATTTGCGCGAAGCATTCTTTGACGCTGTCGAGATTGTTGTAGTCGAGGGTGATGGTGTTGGCGGCAACGGCGGCCGGCACACCCGGAGAGGTCGGTACTCCTAAGGTCAGCATGCCGGAGCCGGCTTTTACCAGCAGTGAATCGGCGTGGCCGTGGTAGCAGCCTTCAAATTTCACCAGCTTATCGCGGCCGGTAAAACCACGCGCCAGACGAATCGCACTCATGGTGGCTTCGGTGCCGGAGTTCACCATACGCACCATATCCATAGATGGAATCAGTTTGCATACTTCTTCGGCCATTTCGATTTCGATATGGGTCGGTGCGCCAAAGCTCAGGCCTTTATCCATACGGGCGCGTACGGCGTCGAGAATTTCATCGGCGCTGTGGCCCAGAATCATCGGCCCCCAGCTGCCAACATAATCGATATAGCGGTTGCCGTCGGCGTCAAACACATAAGCGCCTTTGGCATGATCGAAGAAAATCGGGGTGCCGCCCACGCCTTTAAATGCACGCACCGGTGAATTAACTCCGCCGGGAATGTGTTTTTGTGCGGCGGCAAACAGGGCTTCGGACTGGGCGATGGAATAACTCATAGCACTCTCTTTTTACAAGAAGTTAAAACGGACGCACGACCACCAGAATAACAATGGCGATCAGCATGAAGACGGGAATTTCGTTAAACCAGCGGTAAAACACGTGGCTGCGCTGGTTATTGTCGTCGCGGAATACTTTTAATAAGTGGCCGCAGTAAAAATGGTAAATCACCAGCAGGGCAACCAGCGTCAGCTTGGCGTGCATCCAGTGGCTGTCGATAAAGTAGTAGCGCGGATTAAACGTCAGCAGCCAGGCGCCCAGCGCCAGTACCACGACCATCGACGGCGTCATGATACCGCGGTACAGCTTGCGTTCCATGATTTTGAAGCGCTCACGCGACACCTGATCATCGGCGCTGGCGTGATATACAAACAGACGCGGCAGATAAAAAATGGCGGCAAACCAGGTCACCACGGCAATGATGTGAAAGGCTTTTACCCAGAGCATCAACGGCCTCTTGGTTGGTAGTGATAGAAATGTTCAATATGAGTGCGCGAGACAATGCCAACGCAGCGGCTGGACTGGTCATCGCGGTAAACGGCCAGCCATTGTAAGTGATGCTGCTGCATCAGGTCTAAGGCATCCTGCAGATTGGCTTTAAGCGAAATACGTTCAACCTGCTGGCGGTCGGCGGGAATGGCGATCAGGTCAATATCATCCGGATTACTGTCAGCGCCTTCTGCTTCCTGCTCTTTACGCAGGCTCAGCGCCTCGGCCAGTGCCGCCGGGGGCAGGATGACGTTTTCTTCCTCCAGCAGCAGCCACTCCGGTTCGCGTTGCAAAATAAACCCCGCTGCTTCCGGTGATAACTGACGCGATGCCGAAACAAAAGATTGTTCCATCGCTTCGGCCACCCAGGTGTTGCGCAGCATCTGCTGCACCGGATCGGGCTGTTGATAATTGTGGCCACCGCCGAGCTGGACTTCGAATACCGATGGCAGGCGGAATACCTCACTCACCACCAGACTGGCAATCACGATGGTCAGCATGCCCGGCATAATAATGTTCGGGTTGGCGCTTAATTCCAGCAGCGCCACCAGAGCGGCTAATGGCGCACGCAAAACTGCTCCCATTAATGCCGCCATACCGAGCAGAGCATAAAACCCCACGGATACCGGATATTGCGGTAGCCACCAGGCGGATAATTGCCCGAGCAGACCACCCAGTGCGGCACCGATAAATAAGGTCGGGCCGATTAGGCCGGCGGGAAAACCCACGGCGGCGGCCCAGGCGGCCAGCACCAGTTTGGCCAGTAATAAACCCAGCAGCGTTCCCATTATCACCTTGCCGGCAAGGGCATCGTTAACCGTGTCGTAGCCGATACCCATTACCTGCGGCAGTTGCAGGCTGATTAACGCCGTTGCCGCGCTCAGGCCGCCCCATTTCAGCCACAGTGGCAAGTTGTTCAGACGCTGAAAAAAACGCACCAGCAAAATAAAACCACTGGCGACGATGCCGCCAATAATGCCGAGGGCAAGAATATAGGGGATTTCCAGCAGCGAGTTCATATCAACGCCGGGCACGGCAAAGGCGGTCTGTGCGCCGAATACCGCTTCGCTGACAATCGCACCGGCGACCGAAGCGAGAATAATCGGAATAAAACCGCGGATGTTGTATTCCAGCAGCACCACTTCCATGGCGAAAATGACGCCCGCCATCGGCGTGTTAAACGATGCTGAAATGGCACTGGCGACCCCGGCCCCGGCAATAATCCGCAGGCGGTGATGCGCCAGACCGACGCTCTGACCAATCTGGCTGGCAGTACCGGCACCCAGGTGTATGGCCGGGCCTTCGCGCCCCACGCTGTGGCCGCTGATGATGGCAATGACGGCGGCAATCCACTGCAGCACAATATTCGACTGTGGCAGGTAGCCCTGATGCGATTCCATGCGTTGCAGAACATGGGTAACACCCACACCACGGCGTTCGGGTTTGATCAGGTAGAAAATAGCAATCAACAGCAGACTGCCGCCCAACAGCAGGGCGATGCGTGTGGTTTCGCTGAGGTGTTCAAAGTCGTCCGAGTTGGCAACCGGCAGCAGGGTCGCGAAAGGAAATTCAATCGCCAGGCGGAACAGGGTGATCACCAGCGCACTGGCCAGACCTGCCAGCAGGGAGAGCAGCGCCAGACCGATCTGGTTATCTGACAAAGAAATCAAGCTGAGCCACTGTTGTCTGAGGCGCTTCACGGTAAACCGGCATCCTTATCCGGTAATGGGCTTACCGGCGTGGTGTCAACGGGGGACAAGAATCAGTATTATACCTGCCTTTCTGTATTTAACCGCTCCCCGTTTTTGCGGGGCGGTCTTCTGACATACGAGGTTTGGCGTGATTAAAGTCGGTATCGTAGGTGGCACCGGATACACCGGTGTAGAGCTGCTCAGAATTCTGGTAAACCATCCGGACGTTGAGCTGAAGGTGATCACCTCGCGCAGTGAAGATGGCCTGCCGGTGGCGGATATGTTCCCCAACCTGCGTGGTCATACCGATCTGCGCTTCAGCGTACCCGATGTACAGACGCTGGGTGAGTGCGATGTGGTGTTTTTTGCCACGCCGCATGGCGTTGCGCACTCGCTGGCAGAAGATATTCTGAATACCGGCGCGCGCGTGATCGACCTGTCAGCCGACTTCCGTCTGCAGGACGCGGTTGAGTGGGAAAAATGGTATGGCCAGCCTCATGGTGCGCCGGGCCTGCTGCCTCAGGCTGTTTACGGCCTGCCGGAAGTGAACCGTGCGCAGATTCAGGAAGCCCGCCTGATTGCCGTACCGGGCTGTTACCCAACCTCGGTACAGCTGGGTTTTCTGCCTTTACTGGAAAATAATCTGCTGCCGGAACAGATGCTGATTGCCGACTGTAAATCCGGCGTCAGCGGCGCTGGCCGTGGTGCCAGCGTAGGCTCGCTGTTGTGCGAAGCCAGTGAATCGATGATGGCCTATGCGGTAAAAGGGCATCGTCACCTGCCGGAAATTCGTCAGGGAATGGAACGCGCCGCGGGTAAAGCGGTCAACCTTACCTTTGTTCCGCATCTGACGCCGATGATCCGCGGAATTCATTCTACACTCTATGCTCAGGCTCCGGGGCTGGCAGAAGATCTGCAAGCGTTGTACGAAGCACGTTACGCCAACGAACCGTTCGTTGATGTTATGCCTGCTGGCAGCCACCCGGCAACGCGCAGCGTAAAAGGCAGCAACGTTTGCCGTATCGCCGTTCACCATCACACCCATACCGGTCAGGTGATTGTGTTATCAGTTATTGATAATCTGGTTAAAGGTGCGTCTGGTCAGGCGGTACAGAACATGAACATTATGTTTGGCCTGGCGGAAGATGCCGGCCTGAAACAGGTCGCGCTGTTGCCCTGATACGTACTCAGGGTCTGTTAACACTAAGTGAATCTGGCCTGCTGAGAGCCAGTTTTTCTCAGAACAAGGAGAGAGGAGTGATATTAGCGGGCTAAATGAATGACGAACGACGAAGTCGATGGGGAAAACTGGCCTCAGCCCGAAGGGTTATGGCTAAAAATCCCTCATCCAGCGTTGCTGTTCGTTCGCTTAACCCGTTAGGCCACACTCTCAGCGCCTTGCCTGAGAAATTTTTAGCTAATAACAGGCCTGTTTAATTAGTGTTAACAGGCCCTGGATGAATCAATAAGGACACACGCATGGCGGTAGTAAAAGGTAGCCAACAGGATCAGCTGATTATTCGTCAGTACCGGCCATGGGAGCGCTTTCGCCGTTTCCTGTATACGGTACTGTTTATTGCGGCCGTGGGAATGGGTGGTTACTTCGGCGGTGTGTACGACAGCATGAATCGTATCCAGCAGCTGACCACCGCCCGCGATACGCTGCAATCGGCCCTGCAGGATGCCGAGCGTACCATTACTAACCTGACTCAACGTGTTGGGGTTCTGGAGAAAGGTGGTCAGGTTGATCGCAAGGCCACCGAAGGTATCCGCCAGACCGTTAAAGAACTGAAAGCACAGATATCCACCCTCGAAGAAGAAGTGGCGTTTTATAAAGGCATTATGGCCCCGAGCGCCAATGATAAAGGCTTGCGCATCAGTAAGGTTGAAATCCAGCCTCAGGACAGCGCCGGAAAATTCCGTTATTCCATCATGATGACGCAGGTCGCGGATAACAGTTCGTATATTACCGGGCTGGCGGCAGTGAATTTTGTCGGGATGAAAGGTACGGAAAAGGTCATTCTGCCGTTACGTGATTTCGACAGTAATGTGACCGATCTGGGCGTAAAGTTCAGGTTCCGCTATTTTCAGGAAGTGGCTGGCGATATCACATTGCCGGCTGGTTTCGTGCCGCAGCAGGTGCAGGTTGTTCTGCAATCCACCGGCGGTAAAGCACAACGTGTCGAGCAAACCATCGACTGGCCCCAATAAGGAGAGGCTTAATGTTCAGCAGTAAAGACAAGGGCAGCAATACCCATTACGACACCCTGATTTCCGTTAAAACCGAAATCACTGGCGATGTTAAGTTCACCGGCGGGCTGCACATTGATGGTGTGATCAAAGGTAATCTGGTGGCTGAAGCTGGCAGTGGTGCGGTGGTTCGTGTCAGTGATAAAGGTCGGGTTGAAGGGCAGATCAGTGCGCCCAATATTATCATCAACGGCAAAGTCATTGGCGACGTGCATGCCAGCGAATACATTGAGCTGGCGAAGAAAGCTCAGGTAACCGGTGATGTGTATTACCAGATGATGGAAATGGTGATGGGTGCCGAAGTGAACGGCAAACTGCACCATCAGGCCAAAGGTGATGGACGCAAGAAACCAGAGCCTGCGCCCGTTGTTGTGACACCGGATGTTAAAGTTGACTAAATTAGTCGGAAAAACAGATAATTTGCCGATATTCAGCAAGCCGGAATCATTATGAGTGCAGTACAGCAGGCCAGTCCGATCGAACTCAGTCAGGAAGCTCAGGAGAAAATCCGTGAGCTGCTGCAGGAAGAAGCGGATGACGAGCTCTGTTTAAGAGTGTTCGTCACCGGTGGTGGCTGCTCCGGTTTCCAATACGGCTTCACCTTCGACGATGAGCGTGCCGAAGACGACACACTCATCAGTCTGGACGGTGTCCGCGTATTGGTTGACCCTCTCAGCTATGGCTATCTGGTTGGCTCGGTGCTGGATTATAAAGAAGGGCTGGAAGGCTCGCGCTTTATGGTTAATAACCCCGGTGCTTCATCAACCTGCGGCTGTGGATCGTCGTTCTCCATCTGAGTAAGGATCGCTTCATGTCCGCGCTTTCCCGCATCGTTTTTATCGCTTCTCTGCTGCTGGCACAACAGGCCTGGGCAGAGTTAGTGCCGCTGGTGGACGACGAACCAGCCAATGCCGTTTCCCCTGCCGCCGATGCCGTGGTTTTACCTGAGGAAGGTATTCTTCCTTCTGGCGTTCAGGGATTGCAGCCCGGCAGTAAAATTCAGGCCGTGGTGCGGTTGCATACCGCAGAAGAGCTGCAGGCTTTACTGACCCGCGCTGAAGAACTCTCCCGCAGTGTCGATTACCGCAATAACGAGCCGGTCAGGCTGGTACTGAGTGGCGATGAAATCGCTATCTTCGTGCGCAGCAGTTATCGCGGCAACAAAGCGCTGGTGGATCTCGCCGCTCGTCTTGATGCCTTTAATGTGGTCGAGCTGAAGGTGTGCCAGAACTGGATGGCGCGTAATCAAGTGGAAACCGCTGATCTGCCGGCGTTTCTTGATCCGGTGACCAATGGCGCCGAAGAAGTAACGCGCATGCAGCTTGAAGGTTACGCCAGCTTCTGACCTTTCCCGCGTATACCGCCCGGTATGCGCTGTCTGTTCCTTAATGCTATGTTGTGGCTAATGGAGTTGCCGCAGCCGCGTTCAGGAGCCGGATATGAAATCCCTTCTTTTTTGTTTGTTATTTCTCTTTGTCATGCCCGTCCGGGCAGAAAGCATTGGCGTGATCAGCGTCAGTGTTGGTCCGGTCAGCTGGTATCGAGCCGGTCATGAATTGCAGCTTAAACGCGGCGATGCGGTCGAGCAGGGCGATACCGTATCCACCGGCAGCAGCGCCCGTCTGGTGCTGAAAATGAACGAAGACAGCGTGATTACTCTGGGTGCAGATACCAGCTTACAGTTCAGTGAGTGGCAATATGCCGCTGGCAGTCAGAACAATTCAGCCCGGCTGGAATTTATTGAAGGCGCTTTTCGTTTTATTACCGGCTTAATTACCCGTCAGGCCGATCCGCAGCTGACCGTCACCACGCCCGCGGCGACTATCGGTATCCGCGGTACGGATTTCTGGGGTGGGTATCTGCAGCCGGATGTCTTGGATGTCATCCTGCTTGAAGGTGAGCATGCGCTGGAAATCCGCAATGACGCCGGGGTTGTGTTTATTGAAGAGCCGGGTTTTGGTGTATCTGTAGTGGCTGGCGAGTCGCCACGACAACCGCTGCAATGGGGGGAAGAGAAAGTGCAGCGTGCGGTGCGCAGTGTCAGTTTGCCCTGATCACTACAGCCTGCAAGCTCAGGCAGGGTAAATTCCGCCCAGAATACGCTCGCCTTTAGCGCCGGTAACTGCCGGCGCATTACCACTTAAGCCTTCCTGTGTGCGCTGTGCCAGCCAGGCAAACGCCATGGCTTCCATCCAATCAGGATCAATGCCACGTCGTGCGCTGCTGTGCACCTGCGCCAGCGGCAGAATGTGTTGCAGGCGTTGCATCAGGTAATGGTTATGCACGCCGCCACCGCAGACCAGAACCTCCCCCTGCTTATGCCCATGCTGTTGAATCGCCATGCCGATGCT
This sequence comes from Thalassolituus pacificus, assembly GCF_025318105.1. Classification (NCBI taxonomy): domain Bacteria; kingdom Pseudomonadati; phylum Pseudomonadota; class Gammaproteobacteria; order Oceanospirillales; family Oceanospirillaceae; genus Thalassolituus; species Thalassolituus pacificus. Next base: position 4,027 of record NZ_JAOANI010000005.1, on the reverse strand, counting down.
CTGCACCGTTAATTCGGTCAGCGTGGTGAGTACATTCTGCGGATCTTCGTGGCTGAGGTCACCCAGATGCTCCAGGCGAAATAATTCGCGCCCGGTGCTTTTCGGCGGTGGCCGCTGAAAGTACGGCTGGCTCAGCCAGTCCTCTAATAAATAGTCAATCACCTTGCCGTTGGCAGCCAGCTGTCCACGGTCATCGCGCGGGCAGCCAAATTGCTGTTGGCACCACTCATCCATTAAGGCGTTACCCGGGCCGGTATCAAAGCCGAGCAGGGAATCTGAGTCGCTGTCCTCCGGCAAAACAGTCAGATTGGCGATGCCTCCGATATTCAGCACCTGCACATTATGACCAAAACAATGTCGATGAAATGCCGGCACCAGCGGAGCACCCTGACCTCCGGCGGCAATATCACGGCGGCGGAAATCGGCAATGCAGGTGATGCCCGTGTGTTCGGCAATCCAGCTGGGATCATCCAATTGCCAGCTGAACCCTTGCGGCTGGCTGTGATGACGCAGGGTATGGCCATGAGAACCAACGGCACAGACATCCGCCGCGCTGAGACTGTTGCGTTGCAGCAGTTGCGCTACGGCGTCGGTTGATAAGGTGGCAATGCGGCGCTCAAGCAGAGCAATGGTGTTGATGTCTGCGTTTTCAGCCACCGCCAGCGTACGCAGTTGCCGGCGGAATGGCGGATCGTAAGGCAGGCACAGAGCATCGACCAAACGCGGAGCGCCCTGAGAAAAATCGACCAGCGCGGCGTCCATGCCATCGGCACTGGTGCCCGACATCAGGCCGATATAGAGCGTCACTGGAATGCACCAACGCGGTTATCTTCGTTTTCGTTATAGCTGTTCAGCCAGCTGACCATGCTTTGTGATTTCTGGCGGAAGGTCGCTTTTTCCTGTGAAGGAATAGAATCCGCTTTCGGCAATTTAACCCGCAGAGAATCACGATGAACGCCATCAACCCGGAACTCGTAATGCAGGTGTGGCCCGGTGGCCAGGCCGGTGCTGCCAACATAGCCAATTACCTGGCCCTGCTTAATGCTGCGTCCTACCCGGGCGCTGCGGTTGAATTTACTCATGTGCGCGTACAGCGTCTGGTAGCGTGAGCCGTGCTGAATAATCACACAGTTGCCAAAACCGCCTTTGCGCCCGGCGAAGACCACTTTGCCATCGCCGGCCGCTTTAATCGGAGTACCGGTCGGTGCGGCATAATCGGTGCCCCGATGCGCGCGCAGCGTATTCAGTACCGGATGCTTGCGGTTCAGATTGAAGCGCGAACTGATGCGGGCAAAATCAATCGGGTTACGCAAAAAAGCTTTGCGCATGCTCTGGCCTTCCGGCGTGTAGTAGTTGGCGTCGCCGTTTTTATCTTCATAGCGCACCGCGGTCAGTTCGCGGCCCTGATTGATAAAGCGTGCAATCAGAATGTTGCCGTTACCGATTTTTTCACCATCGAGAAAGACTTCGTCATAAATCAGACTGAAGCGATCACCCTGGCGGATATCCAGCGCGAAATCGATATCCCAGCCGAATATGGCGGCCAGCTCAATCAGGATCTGCTCCGGAATAGCGGCGCGGGAGCCGTCTAAAAAGAGTGAGTTTTCAATCGTCGTACCGACAAAGCGCGGCCGGTAGTCGGCGTTACGCTCGGCCAGTTCGTATTTCAGGCTGCCATCGGTACTGCGTTCAAAGGTGTGGCGGGCGAGGGGGGACAGTTCAATCTGGAATTGCTGCACATGATTATCCTGCGAGCGCACCCAGTGCAGTGTTTGTCCGGGCTTTAGCTGGATAGCATCTTTCGGTGCAATGGCGGCAATTTCGATAACATCTGCAGCGCTGAGATTGTGACGGCTGAACAGAATAGAGAGGTTGTCGCCGGGGCGAACCGTTGCCTCCTCCCAGTTTAGTGCGGTGACTTCGTTCCTGGGCTCGGGGGTGTTATCCGGCATCTCGATAATGTACCGGGTTTGTTGCAGGTTTTTCTCCGGCGCATGAGGCCAGAAAAGTAACATCAGCAACACGACCATAGCGGTCAGAACACCGAGCAAGTGAGTCAGAGGGAAATACTGCAGGCGTCCCGACAAGGCCATAGTGGTCTGGTTGTCCTTATTCTGTAAATGATTGAATGCTTCATAAGTGTAAACAATTCACCGGCATTTTACCCAGCGAACTTGATTTTGCACATTGATCAGGTATGTTCACCAACCTTTCTAATACCGACACAATTCAGAGTGCTCCCATGACAGCTGCATTATTAGACGATTTAAAAGCACGCGGTCTGATTAATCAGGCAACGGCGGATGAGGAACTGACCAAACATCTGGAATCTGGTTCCATCACCCTGTATTGCGGCTTTGATCCGACAGCTGACAGTCTGCACCTCGGCCATCTCGTCCCCTTATTGGTATTAACCCGTTTCCAGAATGCCGGACACAAGCCGATTGCTCTGGTGGGTGGAGCGACGGGTCTGATTGGTGATCCGAGCTTTAAAGCCGCCGAGCGTCAGCTGAACACCGCCGATGTGGTTGCCGGTTGGGCCGATAAGATCCGTCAACAGGTCAGTCAGTTCATTAAATTTGAAGGCATTGATAACGCGGCCACCGTGGTGAACAACCTCGACTGGGCCGGACAGATGAATGTGCTGGATTTTCTGCGGGATGTCGGCAAGCACTTCTCTGTGAATGCGATGATTAACAAAGAATCCGTACAGCAGCGTTTGAACCGTGAAGGTGCCGGTATTTCCTTTACCGAGTTTTCTTACGCGCTGCTGCAGGGGATGGACTTTGCAGAACTGAATCGTCGTCATGGCTGTACGCTGCAGATCGGTGGTTCGGATCAGTGGGGTAACATCGTTGGTGGTATTGATCTGGCGCGTCGTCAGAACGGAGCGCAGACATTCGGCCTCACCGTTCCTTTGGTCACCAAATCAGATGGCACCAAATTTGGTAAAACGGAGTCCGGCGCGGTATGGCTCGACCCGGCGAAAACCTCGCCGTACAGCTTTTATCAATTCTGGATGAACACCGCTGACGCCGATGCCTACAAATTCATGCGCTACTTCACCTTTATGTCGATAGAGCGTATCGCCGAAATTGAAGCGCACGACGCAACGATTGAAGGGCGTAAAACAGCACAGCCAATTCTGGCGGAAGAAGTTACCCGGTTGGTGCATGGCGAAGACGCTCTGCAGTCGGCGCGTCGTATTACCGAAGCTTTGTTCTCCGGTGATATTGCTCAGCTCTCTGAAGCCGAGCTGGAACAAATCAAACTGGATGGGCTGCCTTCAAGCGATCTGCCGTTGTCCGGTCTGGCTGATATCCCAATGACAACGCTGTTTACCGACAGTGGCATGGTAAAAGCCGGGCGCGAAGTGAAAGATGCGTTGGGACGCAATGCCATTGTTATTAATGGTGAGGCCAAAGGCGCGGACGACAATATGAAAACTGCAGAAGCCTTCAGCGTTGAAAAAGCACTTTATGGTCGTTTCTTCCTGGTGAAACTGGGCAAGAAAAAGTACCACCTGTTCGAGATTGCAAAATAGTTTAAATAAAGAGTTGACGGCGTATCTGGTATCTCTATAATGCGCCGCTCCTGAGTTGAGACGGTTTCGAAAGAAACGGAAAAACAAAGGAAAAACAAGGGGTTGACAGAAAGCTAAGCAGCTTTATAATGCGCCCCGCTCTGAACGACAAGGCTCAGCCTGACGATCAGAAAGACGAAAAAAGTGGTTGACATTGAAAAGTAAATCTTTAAAATGCGCAGCCCGCTTCGAGAGAAACGAAGCGACGTTCTTTAACAAAGTATTTAGACAATTACGTGTGGGTGCTTACTGAGATGCTCTGGAGACAAAGCATTATCAAGTAAGAACTCGTCGATAATTCATTTATGAAGCAAAGACAGTTTTATTCTTGAGCAGGATTTAGATTGGATATTCCTCCAGTCGAAACTTTTTAAACTGAAGAGTTTGATCATGGCTCAGATTGAACGCTGGCGGCAGGCTTAACACATGCAAGTCGAGCGGTAG
>NZ_JAOANI010000004.1:0-70139 GCF_025318105.1 Thalassolituus pacificus | reverse complement strand
GAGAAAGTCAGCGTGAGGGTATGGCTGGCTTGTCGCGGATAAGATCCGCTCCCACAGTGAACAGGCTGCTTTGAAATATGGCTTTGCGTGATGGTTGGGGCGCAGGGCCGATTGTGTGCTCCTGCAAAATCGGCATTTCCGCCATTCATGGCGGTCAGGAGTAAGCGCCCGACCGGCGTGAGGGGTAAGACCCCTCAAAGAGGTCATAGGGCCTGGCTTCAGCCAGAAAAGCCAGCCCGCGCAGCGGCATCAAACCTTTAGACGAGGTCAGAACCAACGAGGCGAACGGCCACAAAATAAACCAGATATCGCGGCTGAAAGCCGCTCCCACAATGCACAGCCTGGAGAGCCACGATGCCACTCCAGGCTATAGGAAAGCAGTGGCCAACACTGGGGCTGGCCGTTTGTTATGCTCTGCTACCGCTTACTTGGCCAGCAAATAATTCACCAATAACGGCACCGGACGTCCGGTCGCGCCCTTGGTTTTACCACCGGTATTCCATGCCGTGCCGGCAATATCGAGGTGCGCCCATGGCGTGCCTTCGGTAAAGCGCGCCAGGAAGCAGGCGGCGGTGGTGGCACCGGCCAGCGGGCCGCCGATATTGGCGATGTCGGCAAAGTTGGAATCCAGCAGTTCCTGATAGTCGTCTTCCAGTGGCAGACGCCATACTTTGTCACCGCTGTGGCTGGCGGCATTCTGCAGTTCACCGGCCAGTACTTCGTCGGTGGTGAATAAACCGGAATTAACGCGACCCAGTGCGGCCATGCAGGCACCGGTTAAGGTGGCGATATCCACGATGGAGGCCGGTTTAAAGTTGTCGATACCGTAGGTCAGGGCATCGCACAGCACCAGTCGGCCTTCGGCGTCGGTGTTGAGAATTTCGATGGTTTTGCCGGACAAACTGGCGACCACGTCACCGGGCTTGCTGGCATGACCGGCGGGCATATTCTCGGCGCTGGTGATCATACCAATCACATTAATCGCCGGTTTTAACGCCAGTAAGGATTTCATAGCGCCCAGTACAGAGGCGGCGCCACACATATCGTATTTCATTTCGTCCATGCCCAGACCCGGCTTGAGGCTGATGCCGCCGGTATCAAAGGTGATGCCTTTACCCAGAATCATATGCGGCGCGGCGTTTTTATCGGCGGCACCGTTGTATTTCATGATGATCATTTTGCCCGGCTCAGACGAACCTTTGGCAACGGAAACAAAGGCACCGGCGCCCATTTCTTCCAGCTGATCTTCATCCAGAATGGTCACCTCAAGTGCGCCACTGGCCGCCAGTTCCTGTGCCTGTTCGGCCAGATAGCTTGGGGTACAGATATTCGGTGGCATATTGCCGAGGGTTTTGGCGTAAGCCACACCCTGAGCGACGGCTTCGCCTTTATTCAGCGCGGCGCTGACATCGCTGCCCAGCCAGATAATGCTGTCGGGCTGGCGAACGTCGTCATCCTGCTTGCTTTTGGTTTCGGTAAAACGGTACAGCGCGTTGCCGAAGGCCATGGCGCTTTGTTCTGCCAGCCATTTTTCGCTCAGGTTATCATTGGCCAGTTCATTCAGGGCCAGCGCGATGCTGCCGGAAAAACCGCTGCTGGCGCTGGCGATGGCGTTCAGCACTTTAACCGCGCTGCTGCGGGTCAGGGCGTCTTTACCGGTGCCAACCAGTAATACGCGGCTGGCCTTTACCCCGGCAACGGCCGGCAGTAACAGGGTCTGGGCCAGTTTGCCGCTGATGTCTTTGTCATCGATGCGGGCCTGAATAAAACCGTTACTGGCATTATTGATGGCAGCGGCGACGTCAGACAGCTTGCCTGACTGGTCGAGAGTGACCACAATACAGCTGGCTTGAACATCGGCGGCAGAATTCGTGGAAATCTGATATTGCATGATGGCTCCTGACGGGAAAAGAAAGGGCAGTAGTGCCTGCCCGTTTGACTCAAAGATGCGTTCAAGTGTACGAAAATCAAGGGCGGAACACAGCCGTTTGTTAGCAATAAGGTAAGTATTTTGATTCTTTTCCGTTATCTGGCCCGGGAACTGGCCGGCTCACTGGTGGCTGTGACCACTGTGCTGCTGATGATCCTGATGAGTGGTCGTCTGATCCAGCAACTGGCCGCCGCCGCCGCCGGTGAGGTGTCGCTGGATATTGTATTTTTTACCCTGTTGCTGCGTTTGCCGTCTTTTCTGGAAATGATTCTGCCTTTGGCGCTGTTTATTTCCATCCTGCTGACCTATGGCCGTCTGTACGCAGAAAGCGAGATGACGGTGCTTACCGCCACCGGTTTTTCGGATAAAAAATTACTCGGTTACACCATGATTCCGGCGCTGTTTCTGACCCTGCTGGTGGCCAGTTTTACCCTGGTGCTGAGCCCCTGGGGCGCGCAGAAAATGGAAAACCTGTATGAAAAACAATCGAAATTAACCGAGTTTGAATTACTGGCACCGGGGCGTTTTCAGAGTACTGCTACAGGCTCCCGCGTTACCTATACCGAAACCTTATCGAATGATAAAACCCAGATGCATCAGGTGTTTATTGCCGATGGCAATACGCTGCTTCTGGCTGAACGCGGCACGCAATATGTGAGTGACGAAACCGGCTCACGTTTTCTCGAATTGCATAAAGGCCGCCGTTACGACCTGACACCGGGCAGTGCTCAGCTGCAGGTGCTGGATTTTGATTTATACGGCGTAAAAATCGCCGACGAGCCGGAAGAACGGCGCAAGCTGCGCAAAGAAGCCGTACCAACGCTGGAACTGATCGGCTCGGCCGAGCCCAAGCATCAGGCGCAACTGCAGTGGCGTATTTCATTAATATTAATGGTGCCGATTGTCACCTTAATTGCTTTCCCGTTATCGAAAGTGAATCCGCGTCAGGGGCGTTTTGCCCGGCTGTTTCCTGCCATTGTGTTGTTTATGGTGTATATCTCATTGCTGATTGCTATGACCGGCATGATTGAAAAACGCACCCTGGACCCGGCGATTGGCCTGTGGAGTCTGCATATTGTTTATCTGCTGATTGCGGCGGGTTTGTTGTTACTGCCGGAGTGGATACGCCGGCGCAAGATTAAGGGCCTGTAATGAATCAGCTGGATTCCTACGTTGCACGTAATGTGTTTATGGCCACGCTGGTGGTCATTATTGTGATTGTTGGCCTGGATGCGATTTTTACCTTAGTAGACGAGCTCGACCAGCTGAAAGGCGATTACCAGTTTGTGCAGGCTCTGGAATTTATGGGCCTGCGCCTGCCACGCCGCGCCTATGAATATATGCCGATGGCGTGTCTGATTGGCTGTCTGGCTGGCCTTGGCAGTATGGCCGCCAACAGCGAATTAACCGTGATGCGGGCGGCGGGTATTTCGGTGGCGCGCATCAGTATTTCGGTACTCAAGCCAATGGCGGTACTGATGATTTTCAGTCTGCTGCTGGCTGAGTTTGCCATTCCGACGCTGGAGCGTATTGCTCAGTCACAAAAAGCGGTCGCGCAGGGCAAAGGTGATGCGTTGTCGAATAAAGGCAAAGGTTACTGGCACCGCGAAGGTTACGACTTTATGCGTTTTACCGCGGTCGAGCCGGGTGGTGTGCTGCACGGTGTGACGCTGTATGAATTTGATGTCGACCGCGAACTGCAGCGTGTGCGCACGGCGCAGCGGGCGATTTATCAGCGCTCGCACTGGCAGATGGAAGATGTGCAGGATGTGTTGCTGTTGGGTGACCATACCGAAGTGCGCAGCTTTCCGACTTCTTCGTGGGATACCGAATTAACACCGGAAAGCCTCAGTGTGGTGATGGTGCAGCCACGGGATATGTCGATCTCCAATCTGTTCAGCTATACCCGTTATCTGAGCAAGCAGGGGCTGAACGCCGACAACTATTTATTATCTTTCTGGCGCAAGGTTACACAGCCTTTAGGAACTTTTGCGCTGGTGATTCTGGGTATTTCTTTTATTTTCGGACCGCTGCGCGCAGTGACACCGGGTTACCGGATTTTCTCCGGCATTCTGGTGGGGCTGGTGTACAAATACGCGGAAGAATTGCTGGCTCCGGCCAGTATTGTGTTCGGCTTTGCGCCCATCTGGGCCAGTATTATTCCGATTGCAGGCTGTTTTTTACTGGGCGTGCTGCTGATGCGTAAGGCGGGGTAAACCCGCCTCAGGCACAGTCAAGGCGGGCGTTGTACGGTGTTTATTGCATGTTTTTCGGGATATAAACCATTCGCGTCAGGGATGCCATATCGTGCCAGCTGCGCTGCTGTTTATCGAACAACGCCCACCAGAAACCAAGGCCGGCAAACAACAGCGAGAAAAATCCCACGCCGCTGCGTAACATGCATTGGCTGAGCTGAATGCCGCGGCCATTGCTGTTTTTGTTGTTATCGTTGTTGTCGTTCAGCAGCTTCAGGCCCCAGGCTTTCATGCCAATGGTCTGACCGCCACGGCGCCAGGAATGGCTGTAATAAAGAAAGCTGATCGTAAACATAACCGACATCGACATGGCCGGGCTGAGACGAACAAACTCCGTACTGCCGATGATTTTAGACACGGCTGTTACCAGAAGGCCGCCGAGCAGAATGTACAGCGCAATCAGAACCAGACCATCGTAGGCCATTGCCGCAAGGCGGCGGGTGAGCGGAGCGGTAGGGTAATTCTGATCAGACATAACAGCACCTGTAACGGTCGGCAAATAACAGGCGCGCATCATAACAAAAGTGCTGCGTTGTGGCTGCCAGATAGACCGGTTGCCGGGTAATAAAGCGTCAGGACCAGCGTGAATCGCGGCCGTCGCTGATTCAGATAAGGACAAGGTGTGAACAAAAAACAGGCGTGGCTGCTGGCCGCACGACCCAAAACCCTGCCCGCAGCGTTAGCGCCGGTATTACTCAGCCAAAGCATGGCGGCGGCGGCCGGTGGTTTTTCCTGGTCACTGGCATTGGTGATTCTGAGCTGTGCTTTGGCCTTGCAGGTGGCCGTTAATATTGCCAACGATCTGTTCGATTTTCAGCGTGGTATTGATGACGGCGTGCGCCTTGGCCCGGCGCGCGCGGCACAGTCGGGTTGGCTCAGCGCGCGCGAATTGCAGGGCGGATTAATCCTGAGTTTATTGCTGGCTGTTGTCAGCGGCGGCTGGTTGGTGCTGCAGGGCGGCTGGCCCTTTGCCTTGCTGGGTCTGGCGTCGGTGTTGGGCGTGCTGGCTTACAGTGCCGGGCCTCTGCCTCTGGCGTCCCATGGTCTGGGGGAGGTTACGGTCTTTCTGTTCTTCGGTTTGCTGGCGGTGTGTGGCAGTTACTATTTGCAGCGCCAGTCTTTGCCCGTTGAGGTTTGGCTGGCCGCTGTGCAGATGGGTCTGCTGACGGCAGCGATTATGTTGGTTAATAATCTGCGTGACCGGGAGAGCGATAAGCTGGCCGGTAAAACTACCCTGGCATTATGGTTGGGCGAGCAGGGAAGTCGTGTGCTGTATGCCGCTCTGATTTTGCTGCCTTTGCTGTTGCTGCCAGCAGGAACGTTAAGTTTTGTCTGGTGTGCGTTACCGGCAGCGCTGTGGCTAGTATTGCGAATCTGGCGGCGTAGCGGAATAAAACTGAACCGGCAGTTGGCGCAGACCGCGCTGTTTTGTCTGTTGTTTGCGTTATTGCGCGCGTTGGATTTTCTCGCCCTTTGACGCATGCTGCAGATTGATGGTGTACGGCAAATCATGCGCGGCAGATCAATATTTACCTGTACGCTAAGCGCTACACTTTTATCATCGTATTAATGAACACAGGCAGGAGAGTTAAATGGTTAATTTAGGTGATATCCGCCGGCAATACACTCAGGGCCGGTTAGACGAACAAACCGCAGCAGCGGACCCTATGACCCAGTTTCATGCCTGGTTTGAGCAATATCGCGGCACCGACCCGCTGGAGCCAACCATTATGACGGTTGCTTCGGTGGATGCCGCAGGCCAGCCCTGGCAGCGTATTTTGCTGCTGAAAGCCTACGACGAAAACGGCTTCGTATTTTTCACCAATTACGACAGCAATAAAGGCCAGCATTTTGCAGAAAACGCCCGTGCCAGCCTGCACTTTTTCTGGATTAATCTGGAGCGTCAGGTGCAGGTGCAGGGAATGGTCGAAAAAATCAGCCGTGCCGAGGCAGAAGCGTATTTTCATTCCCGCCCGCGGGAAAGCCAGCTCGGTGCCTGGGCCTCTGCGCAGAGTCGTCCTCTGGCCGACCGCGCTACACTGGAAGCCCAATTTGCTGAAGTTTCCAAACAGTATGAAGGGCAGGACGTTCCACTGCCGGATTACTGGGGCGGTTATCGGTTAAAACCTGCGCGTATGGAATTCTGGCAGGGTGGTGAGCACCGACTGCACGATCGGCTCGAATATTCGCTGGCTGACCGTGAGTGGAAAAAACAGCGGTTAAATCCATAGCCATTATCTGAATGCAAAAAAGCCCGGATTTTCCGGGCTTTTTACGTTCAGGCTTTACCATCCTGGCTGAGCATCAGAGTTTTGCCATTAAAGATTCGGCCTGAGGAATATAACTGCCACCAAACAGCAAGGCATGATTGAGCAGATGGTAGAGCTGATACACCGGCTTGCGTTGTTCACGATTGTCAGCGGAAGAATTAACGCTTTCATAGCCGTCGTAGAATTTTTTCGGGAAGCGGCCAAATAACTCGGTCATGGCCAGGTCCGTTTCGGCATCGCCATAATAACTGGCGGGGTCGAATAATACCGGGTACGACAAATGTTTATCCGGATTAAAACCAATATTCCCCGACCACAAATCGCCGTGCAGTAATGCTGCCTCAGGCTGATGATTATCTAATATTTCTTTCGCCCGCTGTAATGCACGGTTGCTGTGGGCAAGGCGGATGCCACGGTCCAGTAATTGTGTGAGTAAGGGTTGCAGGCGCTGGCCGATAAAAAAATCGCACCAGTTGGCATTCCAGCGATTATCCTGAGCGGTTTCGCCACACCAGGTCATGCGCTCAAAACCGTAGCCTTTATCGGTTGTATGATGATGCATCTGTGCCAGCTGCTGACCGGCACTGAACCAGTCACCATGCACCGCCAGTGGAATATGCTGCAAAATAAGATAAGACATAGGCTGCATATCCGCACGCTTGAGTGAGCCCAGAGCCAGCGGAGCACAGGCAGCCATGGTCTGTGTTGCCAGCATGCGTAACAGGCATTCCTGTTCGGCGGCAAAGTGCGGCAGATATTCCAGATCCTGACACTTGATAAAAAACGCACCGGCTGCGGTCTGCACACTGAACTGCAATTGGTTTTTATGCTGGTGACGACTGAATCCACGTAAATCGGTTGCCGATGGAAACAGCAGGCGATTATTCACCGCATCGGCCAGAACATCGCGAAGCAATGGCTGAGCTGTGTGGTCGTCATGGTAACCGGATGCGCGCTCATCAAGGGCAAAAGCATGGTTCATAGCACAACACTCTGACGTTAAACAGTCGTACAGTGTATGGCTGCAGAAAATGAAATAATGCTGAGCAGTTAACACTTTCATACCTCAGACTGAGCGCTTTATGGGGCTTTTACCAAGGAATTACGTTCTGGTTACGGAGTGTTAACACAGGGGTGTTTTCCTGCTTCGCAGCCTGTTCGCTCTGCAATTTACGCTTGCAGCGCTGACTGCAATGAATGCCGATTGTTCTATATTCCAGGTTGGTGAAAGATGAGCTGGCCTTTTCCTGGCAACACGCAAAAGAAACCGCACTGGCCGATTAATCCGCTACGACGAACACAGTAGTCGGCAGAAACGGTTTATTAATAACCAGTGGTTACTTAATATTGGCCGCAGTCAAAATGCCCCGAGTGGGCCGGAGAGCCGAATGAAATACCCCATCATCGCTGCGGGTGCCGCCACCGTGCTGATATTACTGGTTGTAATCCCGATGCTGTTGAGCGGTTGTGCCAGCAGCAGGGTCAATGCAAGCGCTCAGGCAGAACGGCTGCAACAGTCGCCGCAATACGATACGGCAGAACAGCAATTTACCAACCCGGTTCCACGCCCTGCGCATGGCTTGAAAGAGGTGGCCGGTATTTTCTGGGAGCTGGCGACCGGCAAGCATCCGCGCTCGGTGCCATCGCAGGCTATTCCGGTGCGCTCTTTTAATGCTGAGGAACTGCAGCAGTTACCAGCCGGTGAGCATCGTGTATACCGCATTGGCCACTCAACCTTACTGCTGGCGCTTAACGGCGAACTCTGGCTGCTGGACCCGGTATTCTCCGAACGTGCCTCTCCGGTGCAATGGGCCGGCCCCAAACGCTTTCATCAGCCGCCTATTGGCCTGGATGAATTGCCGCCACTGACTGGCATTATTATTTCCCATAACCATTATGACCATCTGGATGAAGCCAGCATTCGTGCGCTGGCTGATCGTGCCGAAGGTTTTTATGTACCCCTGGGCCTGGGCCAATATTTGCGGGACTGGGGCGTCAACGAAGAACGCATTCACGAACACGACTGGTGGCAGGAAACTCAGGTTGGTAACACCTTAGTTGCTGCCACTCCGGCGCAGCATTTTTCCGGTCGTGGAGTACTGGATGGTGATGAAACACTGTGGGCATCCTGGGTCATTATCCGCGACGATAAACGCTATTTTTTCAGTGGTGACGGCGGCTATTTTGATGGCTTTAAAACCATAGGCGAACGCTATGGCCCGTTCGATTTAACCATGGTCGAAAACGGTGCTTACAATCCGCGCTGGGCGCATGTGCATATGATGCCGGAGCAAAGTGTACAGGCGCATATCGATTTACGTGGCAAGCAGATGCTGCCCATCCATAACAGCACCTTCGACTTGTCTATTCATGCCTGGTACGACCCGCTGGAGCAGGTACGGCAACAGGCCGAACAACGCAATATTGCGCTGGTTACACCAACCATTGGTGAAGGCGTTATTATCGGCAGCGAACAGCGCTTCAGTTACTGGTGGCAGCCGTTAATTGAGCAGGACGTTGCCGGGTTGGAAAATACAGTGCACGAAATGGAACCGCGTGCGGAAGAGGGTGGCGATAATAAACGGTTGGCGCAGGTGCCGGTTAGGCAGAAGTCGCAGGAGAGTGCGACTGAGCTTTGATTATTCACTCGATATGCGGCGCATTCTCTATGCGCTTTTTATAAACGACTAATACCTATTCGTAATATTCATCAGCTGTGAATCTTCATGGCTGATAGCGCTTATGTGGCGCTGCAAAACATTGATTGATTATAAATAAGTCAGTATCTTCATTCGCACAAAGTCTAATCGCAGCAGGCATCGCTAAGCGATGAATGCTCAAGTGATACAGGGAAGAAAGCCAGCCAGAGGGCCAGCGAACGACTATGGATGATCTATCACCTTCAGACCTGAAAACAATATTACATTCCAAACGAGCCAATATTTATTACCTGCAGTATTGCCGGGTATTGGTGAATGGCGGACGTGTGGAATACGTCACCGATCAGGGAAAAAAATCCCTCTACTGGAATATCCCGATTGCCAATACCACAACCCTGTTGCTTGGCACCGGAACTTCGGTTACCCAGGCGGCGATGCGGGAACTGGCAAAAGCCGGTGTTCTGGTTGGGTTTTGTGGTGGCGGTGGGACGCCACTGTTCAGTGCGAATGAAATGGACATCGAAGTCGCATGGTTTTCCCCTCAGAGTGAATATCGGCCGACAGAATATTTACAGGGCTGGGTGAAATTCTGGTTCGATGATGAGTTGCGTCTGCAGGCGGCAAAAACGCTGCAGCAAGAGCGTTTGGCAAGGCTGAGGCAAGAGTGGAACCGCCGCTCACTGCATGATCAGGGTTTTCGCGTCGATATCGTAAGGCTGAATCAGCTATTAACCGGCAGTGAAGAACGGATTCAGCAGCAGACGGATACAACCGGATTGCTAACCGAAGAAGCCCGCCTGACCAAAGCGCTGTTTAAGCTGGCAGTCGATACGGTGAACTACGGCGATTTTACCCGCGCCAAGCGAGGGACGGGGTCTGATCCGGCGAATCGCTTTCTCGATCACGGCAATTATCTGGCCTATGGCCTCGGCGCTACGGCCACCTGGGTTTTAGGTCTGCCGCACGGACTGGCGGTGCTGCATGGCAAAACCCGGCGTGGCGGTCTGGTATTTGATGCCGCCGATTTAATTAAAGACGCCTGCATTCTGCCGCAGGCATTTCTGTCGGCGATGCGTGGTGACGACGAACAGGCATTTCGCCAGCACTGCATTGAAGCCCTGACACGTAGCGAATCCCTCGACTTTATCATTAATACGTTAAAAAGCGTCGCAACCGATACGGCCGCAAAGGCGGTTTTATGAATGTCCTTCTGGTTTCGCAATGCAATAAAAACGCTTTAAAAGAAAGTCGCCGAATTCTGGATCAATTTGCCGAGCGCAGAGGAGAACGCACCTGGCAGACGGCCATTACGCAGGAGGGCCTGAATACCCTACGCAAACTGCTGCGCAAAACCGCACGCAAAAATACCGCGGTTGCCTGCCACTGGATTCGCGGCAAAGACCACAGCGAACTGATGTGGATTGTCGGCGACGCCAGCCAGTTCAATATGGAAGGCGCGACCCCCACGAATAGCACGGCGCGTAATGTGCTGCGCCACGAAGACGAAAACGATTGGCATACCCTCGAACTTATTCGTGTACTGGCTCAGTTCGCGGGGCTGTTGCACGATTTAGGTAAGGCCAGTATTGCGTTTCAGGAGCGCTTAAAAGGACAGCGTACAGAGAAAAATCTGTACCGCCATGAATGGGTGTCACTGCGCTTATTTCAGGCATTCGTCGGCACCGATACTGACGAACAATGGCTGCAGCGCCTGGCCGATGAAACAACCGACGATCCTGCAATCTGGACCATGCCCGGACGTTACTGGCGTGATGGTCTGGATGCTGCCGATCATCCGCAACCTTTTCGTACTCTCTCTTCCCAGGCCCCGGTCGCCGCCGCTATTGGCTGGTTGATCGTCACCCATCACCGCTTACCACTTAAACCGGCAAAAGATAATGACGGTAAACAACAATGGCTTGGTACCAAAGGACGTGCTCCAGGTCTGCATGAATTACCGGATTTATTATCAAAGGTTGCGCACGACTGGAACGAACAGGCACAGGATGCAGACCAGGCTCTCAAAGAAAAATACTGGAGCTTGCAAGGCGATTTGCCTGTTATGTCTCCGGTCTGGCGCAAGCAAGCGGCGAAGTTAGCAAAACGCTTAATATCGCTGCAACAAACTCACCGGGGAAACTGGCTGGATAATCCGTATGTAATGCATCTGGCGCGGCTTTGTCTGATGCTGGGTGACCATCATTATTCCAGCCTGGGGTTAACCGCCACCGATAAACCGGTTGCCGGACGTGTGCCTTTTTTACAGATCAAGCAAACGCTGGCCGCGAATACCACGCACAATAAACATGGTCGGCCGGTGCTTAACCAATCATTGCTTGAACATTTATTAGGGGTTGCGCAGGGTGCCGCCTCTATCGCTCATGCATTACCCGGATTTGAGCGCTATTTACCGCGTTTAGCCAATCATCGTGGCTTAAGAAAACGCAGTGGTAACCCACGTTTCTCCTGGCAGGATAAAGCCTTTGATGCCGCCACGGCCATCCGCGAAAGCGCCCGGCAACAAGGCGCTTTTATTATTAATATGGCGTCAACCGGTTGCGGTAAAACACTGGCCAATGCCCGCATTCTTTATGCTCTTGCCAGTCCGCAGCAGGGCATGCGCGCAACCTATGCGCTTGGCCTGCGCACACTGACCTTGCAGACCGGGCGCAGCTACCGCAAAGACCTGCACCTGAATGACGATGAACTGGCCATTCAGGTTGGCGGTTCGTCCAGCCGGGCATTATTTGAGTATTACGAACAGCGGGCGGAGCAAAGCGGCTCAGCTTCAGTGCAGGAGCTGCTCGAAGAAGACAGCCATGTGCTGTACGAAGGCAATAGTGCCGATCATCCGTTGCTGGCCAAAGCGTTAGCCAATGCCGATATCCGCAAACTGCTGTCGGCTCCTATGCTGGTTTGTACTGTTGATCATCTGGTTCCGGCTACCGAATCACAGCGCGCTGGCCGACAAATTGCCCCGATGCTGCGCTTAATGAGCAGCGACCTGATTCTGGATGAGCTCGACGACTACGACCTGAACGATCTGCCAGCGCTGACCCGGTTAGTGTATTGGGCCGGATTGCTGGGCAGCCGCGTTATCTTATCCTCGGCCACCTTACCGCCCGCGTTAGTTGCGGGTATGTTTATGGCCTATCGCCAGGGACGCCAGCATTATCTTAACAATCGCGGTGCCGATGGCGGTGAGACGAACTCGATGGCGGATATTCCATGTCTTTGGGTTGATGAATTTGGTGTGCAGAGCACAACGGTTAAAACAGCTGAATTGTTTGAGCAGCAACACCAACAATTTATTGGTCAACGTGTTGCGCAATTAGCGAAAGAAAAGCCATGCCGTCAGGCAGAAATTTTGCCGCTGGACATCACCACCCGGCAGCCCAATGAGGTCTACTCTGAG
The DNA here is from genome assembly GCF_025318105.1 of Thalassolituus pacificus. Taxonomy (NCBI): domain Bacteria; kingdom Pseudomonadati; phylum Pseudomonadota; class Gammaproteobacteria; order Oceanospirillales; family Oceanospirillaceae; genus Thalassolituus; species Thalassolituus pacificus. The sequence goes on along the minus strand of NZ_JAOANI010000004.1, from coordinate 57,609 downwards.
CTGGCCCGCATCCTTCGTGATGGCTGCATCCGCTTACATCACCATCATTCTGAGATCGACCCTGTCAGCGCTAAACAGGTGAGCTTTGGCATGGTGCGGATGGCCAATATCGAAGCGCTGACTCAGGTGGCCAGAGCGCTTTACGCTTTGGGCGCCGCTGATGATGTTCACATTCACCTGTGCGTCTACCACTCACGTTTTCCACTGGTGCAGCGCTCAGCCATCGAGAACCTGCTGGATAGCGCCTTTAACCGCCGGGGTGATGGCGGCCAGGTGGTGTATCAACAACCCCAGATACGCCATGCGCTGGATACTACAACCGCCTCGCAGCAGTTGTTTGTGGTGCTGGCCTCACCGGTGTGTGAAGTCGGGCGCGATTGGGACGCCGACTGGGCCATCGCCGAGCCATCGTCCATGCGCTCGTTCATTCAGTTGGCTGGTCGCGTACAGCGTCACCGTCGCAAAACACCGCAACACGCCAATATGTTGCTGCTGGATGCGCCGGTTAAATACTTTACCAACGTGAACAACGATGACGGTATTTATCAGCGGCCCGGTTTTGAAAAAGGCCCAGCAGGAACGCAGTTCCGCTTAACCAGCCCCTGGTTGCACGATCTGCTGCAGACCGATGAGTACCAGTGCCTCAACGCCGTACCGCGTATTCTCCCGCGCAATGCTGAAGAGCAAAAACCGCAGACTAGTCTGGTTGATCTGGAACAGGCGCGCATCGCCGCCAGCATGTACCCACGGCCAAAACCGGCCAACGTTTCGCGGCGTAATACTCAGGTTCAGTGGTTGGAGCAAGATGAAGCCGCACCGGGCTGGCGGCATCCGCACAACCTGCTGACCGGCGTATTAGCGCAGTATCAGCCGTTCCGTGATTCCGCAGGCAGCCAAACCCTCACGTTAGTGTTCCGCCCTGACGACGATGAAGAACAACTGCGACTGCATCGGGTGGAAGCTAACCGATCAGCACGTGGGCAAAACCTGTATATACCGGTAGACCACAGCCAGCGACACACCCTGTTGCTGCAACCAGCAACCGGCATCAGCGTCTGGGGTGATTTTGATTTAATGACCTTAGTGCGTGAACAGGCCGAAGCGCTGGATATGTCGCTTGAGCGTTGTGCAGAAAAAATGACAACGGTTGAAGTGTTGGATAATTCACAGGGGTGGAATTGGCACCCGTGGCTTGGGTTTATGAAGCGACAATAAAAAGGATGATGAACATGGAAAAATCAGCAAAGGAAACGGAGCAATGAGGAAAAAGGAATGACAACATTAACCGCAAGAGCGAGCGCCTTTCGTTCGGCCATTACCACGTTTATTGACGAACGGCGGGATGCCAAGCTGAAAGGCAACAATACCGATATTGAGACGACGGCTAAATATGAATACACGACCTGGCTGGCTGATGCCGCCCGTCGAGTCAATCAAATTCAGGCTGTGACCCACGTACTCAAAGCCACCCACCCGGATGCCAGAGGCAGCAGCCTGCATCTGACGCCCAATAATCTCCCTCAACATCATGAAATCGGCAGTCACCTGTTAGGTGATGCGTTTGCCGAAGATATTGTTGGCAATGCCGCCGCACTGGATGTTTTCAAATTTCTGAAAACCGAAGTAGAAGGAAAGCGTCTGTTTGACTGGATGCAGGCATCGGATTCTGACTTACAGGCCGCATTGTCAGAAGATGCAGAAACTGCCCAGGAATGGATGCACGCTTTTTCGTCATTAATCCGCGCAGAAACACAACCAACATCACACGTAGTCGCCAAACAGCTCTACTGGCTGGTGGGTGAAGAACCCTCCGATAATGCAGACTATCAACTGTTGCAGCCGTTATTTTCCAGCGCACTGACGCATACAGTACATGCCGATATTCAGGCAGTACGCTTTGGTGAAGAAAACAAACTGGCCCGCCAGGCCCGCCGGGAAAACAGCGCTTACGACGGCAGTTATCACGATTACCGTGGGCTGGTCGTGCGTAAACTGGGGGGCACCAAACCGCAGAATATTTCGCAGCTGAACAGCGAACGGGGTGGGGTTAATTACCTGTTAGCGTCCCTGCCACCACACTGGAATGCTTCAGACCGGATTAAGGTACTTAAAGTCGATTCTGTCTTTCATTCTTTTTATTTCTTTGATGATGTTGCTGAGCTGCTGAAATCGCTGAGCCGTTTACTGCAATCGGACCCGGAGGCTATTAAAGCAACCCGTGAAAAGCGCGAGGCTCTGGAGCAGGCTTTGGGTCAGCAACTGGCGCTGTTTGGCGAGAGTATTCGCTTTGGCCAGGAGCCGGGCTGGAGCCGTCACACCGATTGCAAGTTACCGCAATGTCAGCGGCTTTGGCTCGACCCCGAACGCATTGAATTACCGCTGCGGCAAGATCATCAAGCCAAAGACGAACAATTTAATGCGGATTATCAGTGGGGCGACTGGCCCGATGAGGTTGCCGGTTATTTTGCCAACTGGTTAAACACGCAGCTGCACAAAGCCGGATTAAAAACCGTCGGCGATGTGGAATACAAACACTGGGCAAAACAAGCGGTTATCGAAGCCCATTGGCCGGTGCCGCAGCAACGCCGTGCGCCAGGAGGTGCGGTATGAGCCTGCCGGCGATTTCTCATGTATTGGTCATTCCCCGTTTACGGGTACAAAACGCCAACGCCATTTCCAGCCCGTTAACCCACGGCTTCCCATCGATGACGGCCTTCCTCGGCCTGATGTGGGCACTGGAGCGACAATTAAAACAGGCCGGGTTAGATTTACCCCTGAATGCCGTGGGGGTGGTGTGCCACGATCATCAGGAACTGGTCACCGACGATGGCTTTGTAAAATCTTTCCGCCTTACCCGTAACCCCATCGATAAAAGCGGAAAAACCGCCGCCATTGTTGAAGAAGGCCGTATTCACCTGGAGATCAGCCTGGTATTTGGCGTCAATATTGGTACGGACGAATGGCGCGAAGAATACCCGGCTCAGGTAGCGGAAATTCTTAATCGCATGCGCATTGCCGGAGGCACCATTCATCCACAGGCCAAGCCCTGGTTACGTCGTTATCAGCCCTTTGCTGAACCTAACAGCGACTCTGAGGTGATGAAAAAAATAAGCCGTCAATTATTACCCGGTTTCACCCTGGTCGCCCGTGACGATTTGCTCGATCAGCGTTTACAGGCACTTAAAAACACGCAGCCGGATGCGACCCGACTGGATGCCTGGTTATCGCTGTCGCGCATTAATTGGCACTACCAACCGGCGAGCGACAATACGGCAGAAGAAACAGCTGAAGAGGTAATGCAAGAAACAACAGAAGGAAAAACAAAAAAGACCGCAGAAAAAACACAAGGCGAATGGCAGCACGACCGAACAGGGCAGGGCTGGATCGTACCCATTCCGGTGGGTTACGGCGCACTGGGTGACGTACACCCGGCTGGAGCCGTGGCCAATAGCCGTGATCCGCAGACACCATTTCGCTTTGTTGAAAGCCTGTTTTCTATCGGGCAATGGCTTGCACCGCATCGCCTGAATTCGATTGAGCAACTGCTCTGGTACGTCGACAGCCAGCCGGAAAACGGCTTATACCGCTGCCGCAATAACTTCATTAAACCCCATAACGATTAAGTGACGTAACAAGGAATACATTATGACTAATGAACTTAAAACCGCTTCCGTATTAGCATTTGAACGCAAACTGGACGTGTCCGATGCGCTGTTATTTTCCGGCGAGTGGGATAACCGCCACGATAATCACTGGCAGCCCGTATCCATCCGTGAAAAATCGGTGCGCGGTACGATCTCTAATCGTCTGAAAACCAAAGATCAGGACCCGGCTAAGCTGGATGCTGCGATTGAAAACCCTAATCTGCAAACCGTCGATGTTGCCGCATTACCCGCCGATGCCGACACCCTGAAAGTACAATTTACCCTGCGCGTACTCAGTGGGGTAGGTGAACCATCTGCCTGTAATGAATCGGCCTACCGCGAAAAATTACTGGCCACCGTTGCCGGTTATATTCAGAACGCAGGCCTGGGTGAACTGGCCCAGCGTTACGCGGCCAACCTGGCCAATGGTCGCTTTTTATGGCGCAACCGTATTGGCGCAGAACAGGTGGAAGTAACCGTTGCCCGCCTGCAAGGTGGCCGCGCCGTATCAGAATGGTGCTTTGATGCGTTAACGCATTCCATGACGGAACTGAAAGCGCCAGCCGCAGACGCCGGAAAACTATCCGAACTCGCCGCATTAATGGAAGCCGGATTAGCCGGCAAAGAACATGTGCTGCTGCAAATTACCGCCTTTGTACGACTTGGCGAAGGGCAGGAAGTATTTCCATCGCAGGAATTAATTCTGGATAAATCCAACAGCAAAAAAAGTAAAACCCTTTACCACGTTGCGGATGTTGCCGCCATGCATTCACAAAAAATCGGTAATGCACTGCGCACCATCGACACCTGGTACCCGGATGCGCAAAGCAATGGCCCAATTGCCGTAGAACCTTATGGTTCTGTTACCACCCAGGGTAAAGCGTATCGTCAGCCAAAAGAAAAAATGGATTTTTACAACCTGCTGGATGGTTGGGTACTGAAAGACAAAGTACCGGAACAGAATCAACAACACTTCGTGATCGCCACCTTAATCCGTGGCGGTGTATTTGGTGATGCAGGGTGAGGCCATGACAACACACTACCTTGAACTGAACGTGCAGCCCGACCCGGAAACCAGTGCCGCCCAGTTACTGGGCGCGCTCTATGGCCGCCTGCACATAGCGCTGGTACAACAACAGCGCAGTGATATTGGCATCAGCTTTCCGCACTACAGCCTTAACCCTCGTGGCGTCGGGAATGTATTACGCCTGCACAGCAGCGAAAGCACCTTGCGCAGCCTGATGCAGGAAGACTGGCTGAAAGGCATGCGTGACCATGTACGCATGACCGACATCAAACCCGTGCCAGAGCATGCCCAGCACTGCACGTTCCGGCGTAAACAATTTAAAACCAACGCCGAGCGGATGCGCAGACGCCGCATGAAACGCAAAGGAGAAACAGCCGGGCAGGCAACAGAAGCGATTCCGGCAACCATAGAACGCAAACCTAACCTGCCCTATGTACATCTGCGCAGCCACAGCACCGCCCAACCGTTTTGCCTGTTTATCGAAAGAAGTACATTGCAGGAGAAGCAAGAAGGTGGCGAGTTTAATCGTTACGGATTAAGCCCGGATGCGACCGTCCCGTGGTTTTGACCCTTTTTTAAGGTGATGCACTAACCGCCTTAAAAATCAAAGAGTTAGCCTGCTTCATTATAAAAAGGGTGAAGCAGGCTTTTTCTCTGAAGTTCTTTAATAATCAAGCGATTAGATAGAAAATGCTCTAGTTCGCTGCCGCACAGGCAGCTCAGAAAATCATGACGTATTTTTCTTCTGCGCTGGTTGTTGTTCGCTGCCGCACAGGCAGCTCAGAAATTACAAAAAGGAAAGGTGTCAGTCAACACAATGTTCGCTGCCGCACAGGCAGCTCAGAAATTCTGAACCCCGAACACCAGACGAATCAGACTGTTCGCTGCCGCACAGGCAGCTCAGAAATTGTTACCAGAGCAAGAAATCCCAGACGGCTAGTTCGCTGCCGCACAGGCAGCTCAGAAAACTGTCCTGACGGCGATGTGTTTCGGCCAGAAGTTCGCTGCCGCACAGGCAGCTCAGAAAATATCACCGTGTGTTTGTTCGTGGCCGGTCAAAGTTCGCTGCCGCACAGGCAGCTCAGAAAAAAGAGATCATGGCAAGTCTTCCTCCGTCTTTGTTCGCTGCCGCACAGGCAGCTCAGAAAACGCTGAGAATCCAGAAACGATGTAAGGCTCCGTTCGCTGCCGCACAGGCAGCTCAGAAATGATGGACTTACCAGCGACGGCGCAACGCTTGGTTCGCTGCCGCACAGGCAGCTCAGAAATTTGCGATCCCGTACACGGTCGGATAAGAAAGGTTCGCTGCCGCACAGGCAGCTCAGAAACGACATGATACGCGCCGCCATCGCCAAAGCCACGTTCGCTGCCGCACAGGCAGCTCAGAAATGAGAGGGGAGGCAAAAAATGGCGGTAATTGAGTTCGCTGCCGCACAGGCAGCTCAGAAAATCGCCATCAGCAAGTGATGACCACGCTGAGAGTTCGCTGCCGCACAGGCAGCTCAGAAAAATACCCCCTAACAGTCTCGGCGCTACGCTCCGTTCGCTGCCGCACAGGCAGCTCAGAAAAGCGCAATGGTCGCGATACCCACAATCAGCACGTTCGCTGCCGCACAGGCAGCTCAGAAATTGTTTACGCTGCGGCCCATACACCCTCCCCAGTTCGCTGCCGCACAGGCAGCTCAGAAAGGCAGAGCGTCGGGGCCGTAGGGCAATTGTTCGTTCGCTGCCGCACAGGCAGCTCAGAAAATTGGCAAAGCGCAGTGGATTATCACGCATTAGTTCGCTGCCGCACAGGCAGCTCAGAAAACCATCCACACGAATTGCAATGAGTTTATGAGGTTCGCTGCCGCACAGGCAGCTCAGAAATGAAGGCGTTCAACCTCAAGCGCAGATTTTCTGTTCGCTGCCGCACAGGCAGCTCAGAAAACGCACGGAACGCCACCCTTAACCTGAGAGGCGTTCGCTGCCGCACAGGCAGCTCAGAAAAAAGCATTTATGGCGTTCCGGATTGGATTGGCGTTCGCTGCCGCACAGGCAGCTCAGAAATTCCAATACGAAGACGCGCACCGAGTGGGAGCGTTCGCTGCCGCACAGGCAGCTCAGAAAGGTAAAGTGCGTGAGGCGCGGCTCCTTGCGACGTTCGCTGCCGCACAGGCAGCTCAGAAAATATTGTTTGAGCGCCACGTTATGCGCCGCCGGTTCGCTGCCGCACAGGCAGCTCAGAAAGAACCTTACCCACGGATTACTCATGTGGTTTCGTTCGCTGCCGCACAGGCAGCTCAGAAACCTGTAATTAGCTCTTAACCAAAACCCACGCCGTTCGCTGCCGCACAGGCAGCTCAGAAATGAATGTCCCCGCGCTGACGCTGAATTTCCTGGTTCGCTGCCGCACAGGCAGCTCAGAAAAGTGTGTGCATATTTCGGAGTATGGCCCGCTCGTTCGCTGCCGCACAGGCAGCTCAGAAACTGAAGAGTTCGTGAGCCGCGCCGTTTTTGAGGTTCGCTGCCGCACAGGCAGCTCAGAAAGAACTGAATCACTGCCAGTCCGCCGCGTCTAAAGTTCGCTGCCGCACAGGCAGCTCAGAAAATCCCTGGCTTTTCGCTGCAGCGGTACAGGCAGTTCGCTGCCGCACAGGCAGCTCAGAAATAGATCGCATGAAAGAGATTTCTGATGGGTCAGTTCGCTGCCGCACAGGCAGCTCAGAAAATGAAAACAAAGCAACGTCGTAAAACGATGCTGTTCGCTGCCGCACAGGCAGCTCAGAAATGTTCGGCAGTGAAGGTCTAACTTCGTAGCACGTTCGCTGCCGCACAGGCAGCTCAGAAATGGTGAAATTCACATGGGGCTGCAGTACGACAGTTCGCTGCCGCACAGGCAGCTCAGAAAAACAGCAGTCACGAAGAGCGCACCGAGGGCTGGTTCGCTGCCGCACAGGCAGCTCAGAAAAGAGAATCTGCCAGTCTTACTAACTGCTCGCCGTTCGCTGCCGCACAGGCAGCTCAGAAAATCCTGAGTCCCATCACCCGCCACTTTAACGTGTTCGCTGCCGCACAGGCAGCTCAGAAAGTTTACAGTGACTAGTGAAAACTCAGCCTACCGTTCGCTGCCGCACAGGCAGCTCAGAAAGCCATGGCGCGGTAATTATCCATGTGGGCATAGTTCGCTGCCGCACAGGCAGCTCAGAAAGCAATGTAAACAGTCCAAGGCCAGCGGATGCCGTTCGCTGCCGCACAGGCAGCTCAGAAAGGTGACACTATGATCGAAGACATCCTTGACCTGTTCGCTGCCGCACAGGCAGCTCAGAAATAATCATGATTCACGCCCACCGGCTGCAATGCGTTCGCTGCCGCACAGGCAGCTCAGAAAAACTCCACCGGCTGCGATAACTCCACATAATCGTTCGCTGCCGCACAGGCAGCTCAGAAAATAAGACTTACCATGACCAGGCAGCCCCACATGTTCGCTGCCGCACAGGCAGCTCAGAAATGAAGGGTTTCAGCCGCGACGGCATTGTTGGCGTTCGCTGCCGCACAGGCAGCTCAGAAAAAGAGCTGCGGCAAGTGGAACAACCGGCAGAAGTTCGCTGCCGCACAGGCAGCTCAGAAATCTGAAATGAAATATCTGTTTTTATTGCTCGCGTTCGCTGCCGCACAGGCAGCTCAGAAATTGTGCTTGCCGTTGCCGGCGGCGTAGCAACCGTTCGCTGCCGCACAGGCAGCTCAGAAACAACAGACCCTGTTGGTTCGCGGGTTATGAGCGTTCGCTGCCGCACAGGCAGCTCAGAAACAGGTGCTGCGCCATGTGATGGGCGGTGCTGAGTTCGCTGCCGCACAGGCAGCTCAGAAAACGGGCAGCAGCGTATTCAAGGCTCATCAGGCGTTCGCTGCCGCACAGGCAGCTCAGAAAATGGCAGATGCGGCCGCCTGCTGTTCCGCCATGTTCGCTGCCGCACAGGCAGCTCAGAAATTTGAGCGGTAACGAGCGCTGGCAATCCCAGCGTTCGCTGCCGCACAGGCAGCTCAGAAAACATTGGGCATTGACGATAGCTTAGCGAATTCGTTCGCTGCCGCACAGGCAGCTCAGAAAATGCCACGGCGGCGCTGATTACCGGTACTGGCGTTCGCTGCCGCACAGGCAGCTCAGAAAATCACAACCACAGACCACCACGCACTTGTGAGGTTCGCTGCCGCACAGGCAGCTCAGAAATTAATGTTCGGGCGGCACTGCGTGGGTATCGCGTTCGCTGCCGCACAGGCAGCTCAGAAAGCATAAATACGCTGCTGGCCGCAATAGCGGCCGTTCGCTGCCGCACAGGCAGCTCAGAAATTTTTACGGATGCCGCGTTCTGAGCTTGGCAGGTTCGCTGCCGCACAGGCAGCTCAGAAACAGGGCATCTGCATTGCTGCGTGATAACAATCGTTCGCTGCCGCACAGGCAGCTCAGAAAAGACCCATGTGCGGATTCTGGCTGAGGTGGTGGTTCGCTGCCGCACAGGCAGCTCAGAAATCTTTGATTGCCCGGTATGCGCCCTTGGTGCATGTTCGCTGCCGCACAGGCAGCTCAGAAATCTACAGCCCGCATAAATCCTGATTTCTAAAAGTTCGCTGCCGCACAGGCAGCTCAGAAACGGTTGATTTCGCTACACTGGAAACTGCGAAGGTTCGCTGCCGCACAGGCAGCTCAGAAAAGAACGATAAGCGCGTTTCGCAAGTATGGACGGTTCGCTGCCGCACAGGCAGCTCAGAAAACGGAGTAAGTGATATGAAAAAGCGCTTTAAAGTTCGCTGCCGCACAGGCAGCTCAGAAATGGCAAAAATGCACCCGCCACAATCATGCAATGTTCGCTGCCGCACAGGCAGCTCAGAAAAGTTTGAGTGTGCGAAGTGCGCAGAATGGAGTGTTCGCTGCCGCACAGGCAGCTCAGAAAATTATCATCCTCGTTACCTTGAAAGAAAAGCTGTTCGCTGCCGCACAGGCAGCTCAGAAAACAGATAATGATCTCCCTTCTACCTTCCCCCCGTTCGCTGCCGCACAGGCAGCTCAGAAAAGCGAGTCGTACAGCTCGTCGGTGTGTTTATTGTTCGCTGCCGCACAGGCAGCTCAGAAAGCCACGCGTTTACCGCGGCAAATCCGCTTACGGTTCGCTGCCGCACAGGCAGCTCAGAAAACCATGGGGGACCCAAAAAATCTGTACGCAGAGTTCGCTGCCGCACAGGCAGCTCAGAAAACAATGACGGCGGCAAAAGCGGCACAAGCCGCGTTCGCTGCCGCACAGGCAGCTCAGAAATTAACAAAGCGATCGAAGCGGAGTTTGCCGGAGTTCGCTGCCGCACAGGCAGCTCAGAAAATTGCAGCGTTTGAGCCGGCGTCTGTCGTTATGTTCGCTGCCGCACAGGCAGCTCAGAAATCAGATAGCTCTCTTCACTTTTCAGCCGACGGGTTCGCTGCCGCACAGGCAGCTGAGAAAAATAACCCTTCGACAGGCTCAGGGCGAACGGCGTCTTTTCGGTGGCAGCTGAAAAAATAACCCTTCGACAAGCTCAGGGCGAAGGGTAGTCAGATGACGTGCTGTTAGTTAAAAAAGCATTTAAGTAAAAAGGGGGGCTGTCGGAGGCGGGAAATTATTGCTTAAACGAAAAAGCCCGCGAGTATTTGCATACTTCGCGGGCTTTAGAATTCGTGGTAGCTATGACTGGACTTGAACCAGTGACCCCAGCATTATGAATGCTGTGCTCTAACCAGCTGAGCTACATAGCCACATTGTTACCTGAAAGAAGTTACCAGTGCTTGCCGCATTGCTCCGTTCAAGTGGCGCGTATTATGCCAGCATTCTTTTACCTGTCAAACATTTTTTTCTGAGATTTTTCAAAGAGTTACTAATCTGCGCGAAAGCCCGCGCTGTGGCCTTGTGTTGCAGTGTTCGCCGCAGACCGTCGCGCTCAGTGTGGTGTGCCGATGATGGCAGCAGTGAAGCGGATATTGTCTGGTGGCCAGGTTGGCAGCAGCTACTCGCAGCCGATAAAAAAAGCCCCGCCGTTTCCGGTGGGGCTTTTTTGTCAGCGTTTCAGCCTGCGGGCAGGGGTCAGATAACCCCTTGTTCCTGCAGGTCGGCGATCAGGGAGTCGAGGCTTTCCTGATCGGCGGCGAGGCTGATGTCGGCGCCATCGGCACCGCCGGCTACCAGAACCACCAGACCCGCGTCTTTCAGAAGCTGGGCGTGTTCGTTGCTGGCAATGGCTGCTACGCGTCCCATTTCAAACAGACGGCGGTCGAGGCCCTGAACCACTTGCTCAGCATTCACGGCGTTAACGGCGATGATGGCTGGCTTCTGGTTAAAGCGACGGGCTTTTTCCGCAGCGGTTACCGGGGTGTTGTCGTCGGAGGCGCTGGCTGCGCCGACGATCATGCCGGCACCAATGGTGACGTTGCTCAGGCGGTCGATGATGATGAATGCGCCGGTACCCGGAATTCTGCTATAGCAGTCAAAAGGTACGGCTTTATCCAGCGAGACTTCCACCAGGGCGATTTCGTTCAGGTTTACCTGATCAGCCAGGCTCTGTTCCAGCGTGTTGACGTCCACCAGATGGTGAATCTTGCTGACGGTACCGGCGGTTGAGCTGGAGGCGAATTTCAGGTCGTAGGGTTTTCCCGGAACCAGTGGGTTTTCGGTCATCCATACGATGTCGGCGTTGAGTTTTTTACCCACGGTTGGCAGGTCGTTGAGCTTAACGATAACGTCGCCACGGCTGATGTCGATTTCGTCTTCCAGGGTCAGGGTAACGGCCTGACCGGCGAAGGCTTCTTCGAGGTTGCCGTCGAAGGTCACGATGCTTTCAACCTTGCTGGTTTTCTGTGATGGCAGCGCCATGATGGTATCGCCGGGTTTGACGATGCCGGAGGCGATGGTGCCGCAGAAACCACGGAAGTCGAGGTTCGGACGGTTAACGTACTGTACTGGCAAGCGGAAGTTTTCCAGGTTTTTGTCCTTGGCAATTTCCACGCTTTCGAGAATTTCCATCAGCGTCTGGCCGGTATACCAGGCGGCGCGCGTGCTGCGCTCGACCACGTTGTCGCCGTCGAGGGCGGACATCGGTACAAAGTGAATGGCGCTCAGTTCCAGATTCAGGTTTTTGGCGAAGTCGAGGTAGTCTTCGCGGATCTGGTTAAAGCGCTCTTCGCTGAAGTCGAGCAGGTCCATTTTGTTAACCGCAACGACCAGGTGCTTAATACCCAGCAATGAGGCGATAAAGCTGTGGCGTTTGGTTTGGGTCTGCACGCCATAACGGGCGTCGATCAGAATAATCGCCAGGTCGCAGGTGGAGGCACCGGTGGCCATGTTGCGGGTGTACTGTTCGTGCCCTGGTGTGTCGGCAATGATGAATTTGCGCTTGGCGGTACTGAAGTAGCGGTAGGCTACGTCAATGGTGATGCCTTGCTCGCGCTCTGCCTGTAAGCCATCGACCAATAAGGCGAGATCGGGGCGGTCGCCGGTGGTGCCGACTTTGCCGCTGTCTTTGGTGACGGATGCCAGTTGATCTTCGTAGATCATTTTGGAATCAAACAGCAGACGACCGATGAGGGTCGATTTGCCATCGTCAACGTTGCCGCAGGTTAAAAAGCGCAGCAGTTCTTTGTTTTCGTGCTGCTTCAGGTACTCAAGAATATCGGCAGCGATCAGATCGGATTGGTGTGACATATCAGAAGTACCCCTCTTGCTTTTTCTTCTCCATCGAACCCGATGAATCGTGGTCGATAGCACGGCCCTGACGCTCAGATGTCGTGGTCAGCAGCATTTCCTGAATAATTTCCGGCAGGGTTTCTGCCTCAGATTCGACCGCACCGGTCAGCGGATAGCAGCCCAGGGTGCGGAAGCGTACGGATTTCATTTCCGGTACTTCGTCTTCTTTTAAAGGCATGCGCTCGTCGTCGACCATAATCAGCATGCCGTCACGCTCAACCACCGGACGCTTGGCGGAATAGTACAGCGGTACGATGTTGATGTTTTCGAGGTAGATGTATTGCCAGATATCCAGCTCGGTCCAGTTCGACAGTGGGAAAACGCGGATGCTTTCGCCTTTGTTTACTTTGCCGTTGTAGATATTCCACAATTCCGGACGCTGGTTTTTCGGGTCCCAGCGGTGCTTGCTGTCACGGAAAGAATAGACACGCTCTTTGGCGCGGGATTTTTCTTCGTCGCGGCGCGCACCACCAAAGGCGGCGTCAAAACCGTACTTGTCCAGCGCCTGCTTCAGGCCCTGGGTTTTCATGATATCGGTGTGCTTGGATGAGCCGTGGGTGAACGGGCCAACGCCTTGCTCTACACCTTCCTGATTGATGTGTACGATCAGATCCATGCCCACTTCTTTGGCCATTTTGTCGCGGAACTCAATCATTTCTTTGAATTTCCACGTGGTATCCACGTGCAGCAGCGGAAATGGCGGTTTGCCCGGATAAAAGGCTTTACGGGCCAGATGCAGCATCACAGCAGAATCTTTGCCGATGGAGTACATCATCACCGGATTGTCGAATTCAGCGGCGACTTCGCGGATGATATGAATACTCTCCGCTTCCAGCTGCTTTAAGTGCGTCAGGTTGTAGTCAGTCATTTTGGTCTGATGGCTCCCAAAAGGTAGGTGTGGGGCAATGTAAATTGCGCGAAATATACCAAGTTGCCAGATATATAAGAAGGTATATTCAATAACATTTAGCTATATGTATATGGTGAAGAAGATGCTTTGGTTTGGCAGGCTCAGTGCCTGCCATTGCAGGCTTCAGCCGTTGCGGATAGTTATCGGACCGATGAGGAAAAGAGCCCATGGCGCAGGAACAGAAAGTCAGTATCACAGGCCCGGCCGGAATGCTGGATGGCCGCTGGCAGGTGGCAGAGCAGACGCAGTTGGGCGTATTGATGTGCCATCCGCATCCGCTGTTTCACGGCACGATGGATAACAAGGTGGTGACCACCGTAACACGTACGGCGGCCGGGTTGGGGTTGCCGACGCTGCGCTTTAATTTTCGCGGTGTCGGTAACAGTGAAGGTGTTCACGATAAGGGTGTGGGCGAGCAGGATGATGTATTGGCGGCGCTAAGCTATGCGCGTAACGAACTGGGCTGGCAAAAGGTGATTCTGGCGGGGTTTTCTTTCGGTGCCGGTATGGCCTGCTTAAGCGCCTGCCGCGCGCCGGAAGGCATTGCTGCACTGGTGCTGCTGGCACCGGCGGTGCATCACTTCGATGCGCCCAATCAGCTGCCTTATGAGTTCGAAACCTTTATTTATATGGGCGATGCCGATGAGGTGGTGCCTTTCGATGAAGTCAGCGACTGGGCTGAACGCGTCGTGCCAACGCCGCACTATCAGGTGTTCTGTGAGGGCAGCCATTTCTTCCATGGTCGCCTGACCGACCTTAAAGCCAGTTTGCAGGAAGACTGGACGCCGTTGCTTAAGGCGGTCGGGCTGGGCTGAGAGGGTTGAGTTGAGAGGGTTGGGAAGATGGCTGGGCTGAGTCAGGGGAAAAGGGCGGTTTGGCAGGTTATTCCTGTCGTCCGACCTTGGTCAGGATTTGCACTTTTGCCCATGCTTGGTTAAATTGCGCGCCCTGAATTTTCTTCCGCGATGTGCGCCCGCACGGACGGAACTGCCCAATATCCCACTTATATAAGGGAGACTGTCTGTGTCTACGCCCTGGGAACTCTATCAAGCTGATCTGCAACGTGATGACTTTTCCTATGATGCTGCGCAGGAAATGGCGGTAAAGCATCTGCAACGTCTGTTTGACGATCTGGTTGCTGCGGAAAATCGCCGCACGCAGCAAGGGTTGTTCGGCAAGCTGGCCGGCAAACTGAGTAAGAAAAAACCGGAGCCGGAAAAGGGTATTTATTTCTGGGGTGGGGTTGGCCGCGGTAAAACTTATCTGGTCGATACCTTTTACGATGCGCTGCCGTTTGAACGCAAAATGCGCACCCACTTTCACCGCTTTATGCAGCGTGTGCATCGTGATCTGACGTCTTTGGCGGGCGAAAAGAATCCGTTAAATATCGTTGCCGACCGGATTGCTGCAGAAGCTGCGGTGATCTGCTTCGATGAATTCTTTGTCTCGGATATTGGCGATGCGATGATTCTTGCTGGTCTGATGCAGGAGTTATTCGACCGTGGCGTAACGCTGGTGGCAACGTCCAATATTGTGCCAGACGGTCTGTATAAAGACGGTTTGCAGCGTGACCGTTTTATTCCGGCGATTAAGCTTTTAAACAAGTACACCGAAGTGGTTAACGTTGATTCTGGTGTCGACTACCGTTTGCGCACCCTGGAGCAGGCTGAGCTGTACCATTACCCGCTGGACAGTGGCGCAGAAGCCAGTCTGCAGAAGAGCTTCGACAGCCTGATTGCCGATCCGCGTCACGTTAAAACCGACTGTAATGTTAAAATTCTTGGCCGCAAAATTCCGGCGAAGGCACTGTGTGATGACATCGCCTGGTTTGAATTTACCGCCCTGTGCGATGGCCCGCGTTCGCAGAACGATTACATTGAGCTGGGTAAGCAGTTCCACGCCATTCTGATTTCCAATGTGCCGGTCATGGGCATTAAAAATGACGATCTGGCGCGTCGCTATATCAACCTGATTGACGAATTTTACGACCGTGGCGTAAAGGTGATTATGTCGGCCGATGCGGCGATTCCGGCGATTTACGGCCAGGGTAAGCTGGAGTTTGAATTCCAGCGTACCACCTCGCGCATGCTGGAGATGCAATCCCACGAGTATCTGGCGCGCGAACACCGCGCCGAGTAATAGCTGGCCGCATTTGCGGCCTTGCTGTTACCTCTTAGGGCCTGTTAATACTAATTAAACAGGCCTGTTATCGGCTAAAAATTTCTCAGACAAGGCGCTGAGAGTGTGGGATGTTCAGCACATCCCTGTGCTTCACCCCTTTGGGGTTGGCACGCCAATCTGTTCCAGACAGATTGGTAACGGGTTCAGCGAGCGAACAGCAACGCAGAATGAGGGATTTTTAGCCAGAACCCTTCGGGCTGAGGCCAGTTTTCCCCATTAACATCGTCGTTCGTCATTCATTTAACCCGTTAATATCCCTCCTCACTCCTTGTTCTGAGAAAAACTGGCTCTCAGCAGGCCCGATTCAATTAGTGTTAACAGGCCCTAGTCAAAAAAACGCAGCTGCGGCATTGCCGGTGCTGCGTTTTTTTATGCCTTCAGCTTGGTAAATGAGCAATTCTGCCGCTGTTCTGCACAATAATTCCATTGATATCTAATTAATTTTTACCTTCTGGCGGGGCCCTCTGGTGCCCATGATGGCAGGCCTGGCGCTGTTTTGAGCATGCTCTCGGCTGCGTTTTGGCTCGATTGTCAAGGTTGATCCATAGAGCACTAAACTTTAGACTCGTATTGATTGAACGTTCAATCAATGGCGGGAAAGCAGTTGAGTAACGGTTTAAACAGAGCAAATATCGAGGGTGTACGGCGTCAGCAATTAATTGATGCCACGTTGAAATCTATTGAACTCTATGGGTTTCAGGGCACCACCATCGTCACCATCAGTAAGCTGGCCGGGATGTCGTCAGGCATTATCAGTCATTATTTTGGTGGCAAGCAGGGCGTGATTGAAGCCGCCGTGCGTTATCTTCTGGAGCAGCTCAAGCAGGGTTTGTTGCTGCAGTTGCAGGCAGGGCAGGCGCGTCAGGTGTCCCCGCGTGAGCGTCTGATGATGATTGTGGAAACCAATTTCGCCGGTTTTCAGCGCTCGTCGTCAGCCACGGTTACCTGGCTGGCGTTCTGGGCGAAAGCCATGCATGACCCGGCTTTGGCCCGCTTACAGCGGGTTAACAGCCAGCGTCTGAGCAGCAATCTGTTGTATTCCTTCCGTCAGTTAATCGCTGACCCCGCTGCGGCCCGTGATGCTGCGGCGATGACTGCCGCCATGATTGATGGCATGTGGTTGCGCAGTACGCTCAATCTGACACCCGCTACCGACGAGGCTTTTAACGAAGCCGAGCGTCTGTGCAAAGCCTTTATTGATTCACTGATAGCGACCAGCGGTCGCGCCGATGAGGTCTGAATCCATGCGACTGATGAATTTTATTGATGGCCAGTTAATGGCTAACCAAAGCGGTGAAACCTTCGACGTTATTAATCCGGCGACTGCGGAAGTGGCCTATCAGGTGGAAGTCGCCGACGACAGCATTAAAGCCGCTGCGCTGGCCAGTGCCCAGCGTGGTTTTGAGCAATGGTCGGCAACCCCGGCAATGGAACGTAGCCGTATTTTATTAAAAGCGGTGGCGCTGTTACGTGAGCGCAATGATGAACTGGCCGCTGGAGAGGTACGGGATACCGGCAAACCCTGGCAGGAAGCCTCAGTGGTGGATGTGGTGACCGGCGCCGATTCGATTGAATTTTTTGCCGGTATCGCACCAGCCATTGAAGGCAATCAGCAGGATTTAGGCGGTGATTTTTATTACACCCGCCGCGAACCACTGGGCATCTGCGCCGGTATCGGTGCGTGGAATTATCCGCTGCAGATTGCCTGCTGGAAATCTGCCCCGGCGCTGGCGTGTGGTAATGCGATGATTTTTAAACCGTCAGAAGAAACCCCTTACGGCGCGGTAAAACTGGCGGAAATATTTATCGAAGCCGGTGTGCCTGCCGGTGTGTTTAACGTTGTCCACGGTGCGGCCGAAGTTGGTGCCTGGCTGACGGCAGAAGAGCGCATTGCCAAAGTATCGTTTACCGGCGAAGTCGGCACCGGCAAAAAAGTAATGGCTGCTGCGGCTGGCAGTTTAAAAGACGTAACCATGGAATTAGGTGGTAAATCGCCGCTGATTATTTTTGACGATGCTGATCTCGACGATGCGGTATCGGCGGCCATGCTGGCGAATTTTTATACCCAGGGCGAAATCTGCACCAATGGTACGCGGGTATTTGTGCACGAAGCAGTGTATGACGAATTTATGCAGCGTCTGCTGAAACGTACCGAAAATAATATTGTGGCGGGTCATCCGATGGACCCGGACGTGAATTTCGGCGCTTTAATCTCGGCCAAGCACCAGCAACTGGTGCTGAGTTATATTGACAAAGGTAAAGCCGAAGGTGCGACGCTGGCCAGTGGTGGTTTTGCGCTGGCACCGGACAGTGCGCCTAACGGCTATTTTGTTGCACCCACCATTTTTACCGATTGCCGCGATGATATGACCATCGTGCGCGAAGAAATTTTTGGCCCGGTAATGTCGGTGCTGACCTTCCGCGATGAAGACGAAGTGGTGCGTCGTGCCAACGATACCCGTCTGGGGCTGGCGGCCGGTGTCTTTACCCGCGATATTCGCCGTGCGCACCGGGTTATTCACCAGATGCAGGCCGGTATTTGCTGGATTAATGCCTATGGTGCCTCACCGGCGGAAATGCCCGTAGGTGGATATAAATTGTCCGGTATCGGTCGTGAAAATGGTGTCGAAACCATTAAACACTACACCCAGTTTAAAGCGGTGTACGTGGGTATGAATCCACTGGAAAGCCCATTCTGAGGAGTGCCCATGAACGAATTTGATTACATTATTGTCGGTGCCGGTTCCGCCGGTTGTGTGCTGGCGAATCGTCTGAGCGAAGATCCGCAGGTATCGGTACTGCTGCTCGAAACCGGTGGTTCGGATAAAAGTATTTTTATTCAGATGCCAACTGCATTATCCATTCCGATGAATACTAAAAAATACGCCTGGCAGTTTGAAACCGAGCCGGAGCCGTATCTGAATAACCGCCGCATGCATTGCCCGCGCGGTAAAGTGCTGGGTGGCTCGTCATCCATTAATGGCATGGTGTATGTGCGTGGCCACGCCCGTGATTTTGATGAGTGGGCAGAAGCTGGCGCGACCGAATGGGATTACGCCTATTGTTTACCCTATTTTAAAAAGGCCGAAACCTGGGCCTTTGGTGGTGATGAGTACCGCGGCGACAGCGGACCGTTAGGCGTTAATAACGGCAATAATATGCAGAACCCGCTGTACGGTGCTTTTATTAAAGCCGGGCAGCAGGCTGGCTATGACTTTACCGCCGACTATAACGGTAAGCAGCAGGAAGGTTTCGGCCCTATGCATATGACGGTAAAAAATGGCCTGCGCTGGTCAACCGCCAATGCCTATCTTCGTCCGGCGATGAAACGCAATAATTTAACCGTGATTACCCATGCGCTGGTGCATAAGGTTCTTTTGGATGAGCAGCCGGATGCATTGCGTGCGACCGGTGTGCGCTATGAGCGTAAAGGTAAGATTGAAAATCTGCGTGCGCGTAAAGAAGTTATTTTGTCGGCCGGTTCCGTTGGTTCACCGCATATTCTGCAGTTATCCGGTATTGGTCCGCGTGAGGTACTGGAGAAAGCCGGTATTGAAGTGAACCATCACTTACCCGGTGTCGGAGAAAATCTGCAGGATCATCTGGAGTTTTATTTTCAGTTTAAATGCAAACAGCCCATTACCCTGAACAGCAAGTTGGGGTTGTGGAGCAAGTTTTTAATTGGCAGCCGCTGGCTGTTTACCCGCAAAGGTTTGGGGGCAACCAATCATTTTGAATCCTGTGGTTTTATCCGCTCTAAAGCCGGGGTTGAATGGCCGGACCTGCAATACCATTTTTTACCCGCAGCAATGCGTTATGACGGCCGAACGGCATTCGATGGTCATGGTTTTCAGGTGCATATCGGTCATAACAAACCGAAAAGCCGCGGCCATATTCAGGCTGTCAGCGCTGATCCGCACAGTGCACCGCGTATTCTGTTTAATTATCTGCAACATGAGGATGACCGTGAAGGCTTCCGCGACTGTGTAAAGCGCACGCGTGAAATTATTGGTCAGCCGGCATTTGATGCTTATCGCGACGGTGAAATTCAACCGGGCGAACAGGTGCAAACGGATGAGCAGATTGATGAATTTGTACGCAGTAATGTCGAGAGCGCTTATCACCCGTCCTGCTCCTGCAAAATGGGCACCGATGAATTGGCCGTGGTTGATCCAGAAACCCGCGTTCATGGTGTGCAGGGGCTGCGCGTGGTTGATTCTTCTGTTTTTCCGACCATTCCGAACGGCAATTTAAATGCGCCCACAATTATGGTGGCCGAGCGGGCGGCGGATTTTATCCGCAGTCGTCTGACGGGCCACTCACAGATATTACCTCCCAGTAACGCAGAGGTTGGTATGGAAGCCAACTGGAAAGAAAAACAACGGACTAATCCGCCGGCCTGATCCGGCAAAAAAACGCAGGAGAGAACGATGACTTTACGAACGATTTTATTATCCATGGTATTGGCTGCAGGTTCTGCCGCTCAGGCTGAACAGTGCGATACGGTACGCTTTTCTGATGTTGGCTGGACGGATATTACCGCCACCACAGCACTGGCTTCTGTAGTGCTGGAAAGCGCAGGCTATGAAACCAGTACGCAGTTGTTATCAGTGCCGGTGACGTATAAATCGCTGGAAAACAGCGATATTGATGTGTTTTTGGGCAACTGGATGCCAACCATGGAAGGCGATATTAAAGCTTACCGTGAACGTGGTACGGTCGATACCGTGCGTAAAAATCTGAGCGGTGCCAAATACACTCTGGCTGTGCCTCAGTATGTCTATGATGCCGGGGTAAAAACCTTTGCGGATATCGCGAAATTTGCCGATAAATTCGACCAGAAAATCTACGGAATTGAGCCGGGTAACGATGGTAATCGCCTGATTCAGGACATGATTGATCAAAACGCTTTTGGCCTGAAAGGCTTTGAAGTAGTGGAATCAAGCGAAGCCGGTATGTTGTCGCAGGTTAAGCGTAAAACCCGTCGTGATAAGTGGATTGTATTTCTTGGCTGGGAACCACACCCGATGAACAGTAACTTTAACCTGGCCTACCTGGAAGGCGGTGATGATTTCTTTGGCCCGGACTTGGGCGGCGCATCGGTCTTTACCAATACCCGTAAAGGCTATGTTGGCCAGTGTGCGGAAATTGGTAAATTCCTTAACAATCTGAGCTTTACCCTGGAAATGGAAAATCAGGTGATGGCGGCCATCCTTGATGATGGTAAAAAACCCAAAGCCGCAGCGACCCAATGGCTGAAACAGAATCCCGACGTACTGAGCGTCTGGCTGAAAGACGTTAAAGCCGCCGATGGCTCGCCAGCTTTAAGCAAGGCACAGGCTGCTTTCCGTTAAGTATCCATAAAAACAGGAAGTCTGTTCACTGAATGTTCTGACTTCCTGCTTAAATTTCTGTTCTTTTTTACAGATTTTTCAATTACGTGAGTCCTAATTCAACTACGTGAGTCTTATGGATAGTTTTAAAATTCCACTCGGTGAATACATCGAGCTGTTTTTCGACTGGCTGGTGGACAACACCTCCGGTTTCTTTGATGCCATGGCCGAATCACTGGAATGGCTTATCAGTTCCAGTACCGATGCTCTGACCTGGATGCATCCGGCCGCTTTTATTGTGGTTCTGGCGCTGTTCGCGTTCTGGCTGCACCGTTCTGTGGGGCTGGTGCTGTATGCCGTTGCCTCGTTATTACTGATCTGGAATCTTGGGTACTGGGTCGAAACCATGCAGACCTTATCGTTGGTTCTGTATGCCACGCTGTTTTGCATTTTGTTAGGTCTGCCGATTGGTATTTATGCTGCGCATCATCCGCGCTTATACACCGTATTACGGCCGGTGCTGGATTTGATGCAAACCGTTCCGCCCTTCGTGTATTTAATACCGACGCTGACATTATTCGGACTGGGGGTTGTACCCGGTCTTATTTCCACCATTATTTTTGCCATTGCCGCGCCGGTACGTCTGACGTATCTGGGTATTTCTGAGGTGCCGAAAGAAATGGTTGAAGCAGGCCAATCCTTTGGTGCGACCCGCTCACAGTTGTTGTGGCGTATCGAGCTGCCGGCAGCGGCGGCCAATATTGCCGCCGGTGTGACGCAGTGCATTATGTTATCACTGTCGATGGTGGTGATCGCGGCGTTGGTTGGTGCTGATGGTTTGGGTAAGCCTGTGGTCCGGGCGTTGAATACCGTGGACATTGCCAGTGGTTTTGAAGCGGGTTTGGCCATTGTTCTGTTGGCGATTTTACTGGATCGCCTGTGCAAACAACGTGAGCAGGTGGGCTGATATGATCGAAATTAAACATCTTGATGTGGTCTTTGGCGCGCAGCCGCAACAGGCGCTGGCGTTGCTTGATCAGGGGCTGGATCGCGAACAGGTTCGTGCTCAGAGCGGTTCTTTGATTGCCGTTAAAGATGCATCGTTAACGGTAAAACGCGGTGAAATCTGCGTATTGATGGGGCTGTCCGGTTCCGGTAAATCCAGCCTGTTGCGTTGTATTAATGGCCTGAACCCGGTTGCCCGCGGTGCGGTGAATATTGAGCATGAAGGTGAAATGCTCGACTTTGCCAGTGCCGATGCGCAAACCCAGCGCGATATCCGTATGCGCCGGATTTCCATGGTGTTTCAGAAATTTGCACTGATGCCCTGGCTGACGGTGGAGCAGAACGTTGCGATGCCACTGGAATTACAGGGCTTGCCGAAAGCTGAAATCAAGCGCCGGGTGAACGAGCAGCTTGAGGTTGTTGGTTTGGCTGAATGGCGCAAGCTTAAGCCAGGTAAGCTATCCGGCGGTATGCAGCAGCGGGTCGGTCTGGCACGGGCGCTGGCGGTTGAATCCGATATTTTATTAATGGATGAGCCATTTTCGGCGCTGGACCCATTAATCCGTACTCAGTTGCAGGACGAATTATTGCAGCTGCAGGAAAAACTGAAAAAGACCATTATTTTTGTCAGCCACGATCTTGACGAAGCGCTGAAGCTTGGCAGCCATATCGCCATAATGAAAGACGGTGAAATTGTGCAGCACGGTAAGCCGGAAAGCATTGTTCTGAACCCGGCGAACGATTATGTCCGTGATTTTGTTGCCCATACCAATCCGCTGAACGTATTGCGTGCCGGATCAATAATGCGTGAATTGACGGATATGTCGCAGCAGGAACGGGGCTATTGCCTGAGTAAGCGCCATGATTATTGGCTTAGCCTCGATGGTAATCAGGTACAGGTAAAAGATCAGGTCTATGCTGTACAGTGTTGGCAGAGTGGTGATGACATCAGCGCTTTACAGCAGATTCCAACCCGCGTTGGACCACGTACCGCGATGCACGATGTGATGGAAATTCGCTATCACACCGGACACTCGGTTCTGGTCGGCGATGATCAGGCTGTACAGGGCGTTGTCGGAGACCGGGAGTTGTACCACACGCTGCTTGGCAAGATGATGTCTGATGACTAGGGCCTGTTTAATTCGCGTTGACAGGCCCAGGTGAACCCCTGGGGTTTGCGCAATTATTTGCTACAGATAGTCAGGTTGTTATATCTGCCATCGTAGCGAATATCCACGGAAAACCCTGAGTTTTCCGGGATTCATTCATAATAAGGAAGGAGAGAGTCTTTTGAAAAAAATACACTTATCCCTGGCCATTGCGGCCATCAGTGCAAGTGCGGTACCGGCCGTTGCATCGGAATCGATCAGTGGTGGCTTCTGGCTGAACCATGCGCTTTACAACGATAACGTTGACGAAGTGTCTTATGGTGATACCAACTACGAAGCGCTGATTCTGTATATCGATAAAACCGATGAAAAAACCGGCTGGCAGTTTTCATCAGAAATGCGTTATGGCACCGGTGCTTTCACCGATCCGGCGAATAACAATACCGGTGCTCATTTTGGCTTCCATAAAGCCTGGGTGGGTAAAACCTTTGGCAAGGGCGAGCTGAAAATCGGTAAATCTCAGGTGCCTTTTGGTTGGGCAACCGTTAACTTCTGGCCTGGCGATGAATTGCTGGGCGGCTACGCCGACCAGATGGATGTCGGTGTTAAATGGAGTGCCGATCTGGGTGCGGTTAACTATGACGTTGCTTACTTCCACGTTGATGACTTTGGTTCCAGCACCGAAACCATGGACGACGGCGGTCACTGGGGCAGCAAAACCACTTACCAGAAAACGCATACTTTCGTGCTGAACGGTGCATATGATCTGGCTGACAAGCAAAAAGTCGGTGCCTCTTACCAGAACGGTAAATTGCGTGATCTGAGCGGTGCCAATGCCGATCGTCCGTACGTTGGCGACCATAATGCCGCCGTTGTGTATTACGAAGGTGAGTTCAACAACTTAGGCGTTAAAGCCCAGTATATGATCACCGAGCGTGATCTGACTGATATTGGTGGCTTTAGTGGTACTCCTAAAATTAAAAACGACCGTAAAGCAGTTACGCTGACTTACAGCATGGGTGATTACCTGTTTTATGTGGATTACACCAATGCCGAAGCCAATACCAAAGGTAATACCGTGGGCTCTGCCGACAGCTGGGCACCGGGTATGAGCTATAACTATGGTCCGGGTTGGTTCTACGTTGAATACGTATCCAACGATGGTGATATTGGTGCTAACGGTGAAGTCGTTGATGGCGACTTCGATGCCCTCTATCTGACCATGGATTATTACTTCTGATTGCATAAGACGTAATAAGACCATAAAAAAACCGCAGCTCAGGCTGCGGTTTTTTTATGCATCAGATAGTGCTGTGTTCTCAGCCTCAGCGTTTTAACGCCAGCAGGCCGAATTTTTTGCTCAGAATTTTGTCGAGTAAGGCGAGTGGAATCCAGCGCTTCATAAAAGGCAGTGCGCGGCTACCATTACCGATACGGATCACCGGATCGGGCTGGCTTAATAACTGTGCCATTAATTCACGGGCAAAATCCGCCGCCGGGGTTGGGTTATCCTGTGACGCTGTTGCCCGTGCCTGAATCTGTTGTTTCAGCGGAGCGTAGAGTGAATCAGGCTGAATCAGATCCCCCAGGTTGGCCAGAGAGTTATCACCGAATTTTGATTGAATTGCACCAGGCTGAACGGTAATGACCTGAATATTAAAGGGCGCCAGCTCCATACGCAGAGCATCGGATAGGGCATGCAGTGCGGCTTTGGTGGCGCAGTAAGCGCCGGAAAACGGGGTGGTCAGAATGCCGGAAACCGACCCGATGTTAACCACCTGAGCCGGATGTTTTTCATTTTGCCCGGCCTGTAATAACGGCAGTAACGCTTTGGTCAGGGCAATCGGCGCAAACACATTGGTGGCAAACTGTTGCTGCAATGATTCGCTGCTGAGTTCCGCAACCGGCCCCATCGCGGCATAGCCGGCATTATTAATCAGGCAATGAAGATGGCCGGAGCGCTCGCGGATGGTTGTTGCCGCACGGGTAATATCATCGGCGTTGTTGACATCCATCTGCAGCGGAATTAAATGCTCGCTGGTCAGGTTGGCCAGGCTTTCGGTATTACGCGCAGCGGCATACACCAGATAACCATGGCGCAGAAATTCTTCGGTCAGAGCGCGGCCGATACCAGAAGAGCAGCCGGTAATCAGAACGGTTTTAGTATTCATGGTCATATTGGCAATCTTTTAATTGTTATTGGTCAGGGTGCCACAATCCTGTGACAGGATTGTGGATGGCCTTTTTGTTTTAATTTGCTACTTCTGCAGTGTGTTGCATCTTACAAACCTGAGATGCATTGCACCTCACAAATCCGGGATGCAATGCATTTTATAAATCCGGGGTGCGTAGCATCTTATAAATCCGGGGTGCGTAGCATCCACGGCTGCGCCTGCTCCAGTTGCTGGGCCAGTTGCAGCAGAGTGTGCTCATCGCCCATAGGGGCAATAAACTGCGAGCCCAGCGGCAGGTTATTTGCCGTCCAGTATAACGGCACCGACATCGCCGGCAGGCCGGTCAGGTTGGCGAGCTGGGTAAAGGGCAGTTTCTCCAGATTATCCAGTGCCATCTGTTTCACCATACCGCTTTTCAGCAGCAATTTGTGCAGGCCGAAGGCATTGATGACTTTCATGGCTACCGCTTCCCATGCCGGTGGCTCAAAGCTGCCGATGGGTACAGGTTCAGAGCCCAGTGTTGGGGTTAACAGTAAATCGTAGCGCTGATGAAACAGGTGCATGGTCTGGGCAAAATCATTCCAGCGGCGTTTGGCCTGTACAAAATCTCCGGCGGAAATGGTTTTACCGAGAAAGCCCAGAACCTTGGTGGTGTCTTCCACATCCAGATTGCTGATGCGGCTGCCTAATTGCTGTGCCATAAATTCGAGGTCGGCCGCAACATGGCCGAAATACATGGTCAGGTAACTGTCGGCCAGCGCTTCGCCATCCAGACGAATCTCAACCGCTTCAACCTCGTGGCCGAGTTGCTCCAGCAATTTGACGCTGTGTTCAACCGCAGCAATGGCATCGGCACTGACCGGGCGGCCGATAAAGGAGGTGCTGGTGTAGCCAATGCGCAGTTTACGCAGGGGCTGGCTGAGAGAATCCTGATAGTTATTACGGCTGCGCAGCGGGTAAGGGCTGGAGCCATCGGGACCGGCGATCACATCCAGCATGGCGGCACTGTCACGCACGCTGCGGGTGAGTACATGCTCAGTCGCGGCACCGTCCCAGAACTCCTGCGCATAGGGACCGGTCGGTACCCGGCCACGGCTTGGCTTCAGGCCGAATAAACCACAGCAGGCCGCCGGAATACGGATAGAGCCGCCGCCATCGCCACCAGAAGCCATCGGCACAATACCGGCGGCAATGGCCGCGGCAGAACCACCACTGGAGCCGCCGGGAGTGTGATTAAGATTCCAGGGATTGCGCGCCGGGCCAAAGGCTTTGGGTTCGGTGACGCCCATCAGTCCCAGTTCCGGCGTGTTGGTTTTGCCAAAAAACACCAGACCACTGTTACGGAAGCGTGCGGCCAGTTCACTGTCGCGGGGTGAAATACGGCCTTTTAACGCATTGCTGCCGTTGCTCAGCGGTGTTCCTTCGACTGCGCAGAGCAGGTCTTTCAGTAAGAAAGGCACACCGGAAAAGGGACCATCGGGTAAGCCAGCATTAATCTGGGCACGGCCGTAATCGTACAGCGGAGTAATGATGGCGTTGATTTTGGGATTCACCGCTTCGGCCCGGGCAATGGCCAGATCCAGCAGTTCGCTGGCGGAGGTTTCACCACGGCGAACCAGATCGGCAAGACCGAGGGCATCATG
The DNA here is from genome assembly GCF_025318105.1 of Thalassolituus pacificus. NCBI lineage: Bacteria > Pseudomonadati > Pseudomonadota > Gammaproteobacteria > Oceanospirillales > Oceanospirillaceae > Thalassolituus > Thalassolituus pacificus. The sequence goes on along the minus strand of NZ_JAOANI010000004.1, from coordinate 30,841 downwards.
CTGACGGTATTCAAACTCCGGCGCGGAGGCGGATGATGGCGTTGTGGTTGTCGGGTTACTGACGGCAGTGGCGCTTGGCGTTTCCATAGTCTGACCTGCTGATGTTTTTCTTATTGAGGGCCTCTTTATATCAGCCCTTGGCAGTAACGGCCAATGCCGCCGGTGTCAGGTTATGGGTGTTGAATGTCAGAACGCAGGCGCTGAGTGTCAGGCTGCTGGTGTGAGAGGCTGCAGTTGCAGTGCGGGATCGATCAGCAGGGCATGAACGTCTTGTTCCTTAAGCCAGTCGACAGCTGCGGCTTCACGCAGCATGGCAATGCTGGATAAGGTACCGGCCAGCAGGCAGGACGGCGCCAGCACCGTCACCGATGCCCAGTGGCTGACCGGCCAGCCGGACTGTGGATTTAACAGGTGGCAGTAGCGGCGGCCATCCAGCTCAAAATAGCGCTCGTAATCGCCACTGGTGGCCATGCCGCCACGGTATACCGGAAGTTGGGCAATGGCCTGTTCCGGCTTGCGTGGATGGCGCACACCCAGAAGCCAGGGCTCTTCGCCCTGTGCGCTGATTTTCGGGCCGAGAATATGCAGATCACCGCCTAGGTCAACAATGCCCTGATGCACTCCGGCATTACGGGCAATGGCGGCGGCGCAATCGGCGGCGTACTCCTTGCCGATGCCGCCGAAATCCAGCTCCATATCGGCGGGCATCCACAGTTCGTTAGCGTTCAGGGTCAGCCGGCCAAGGCCGATGCGCGGCAGCAGGCGTTGCAGATCGGTGGTGTCGGGCAGCGTTGGCGTGCGGAAGTCCCAGACGCTGCGCAGAATGCCGGAGCTGATATCAAAGAAGCCATCGCTCTGCTCAAAACACACCTTGGCGTAATTCAGCAGCCAGGCGGTTTCGGCATCGACTACGCTGGTTTGCCCGGCGTGTGCATTGAGACGGGACAGCACGCTGTCGTGGCGGTAACGGCTGTATTTCTGCTCAATGCGGCGCACTTCCTCTTCCATCTGTTGCGCCAGCGTATGAATACCGGGCAGGTCGGGCAGATGAAAACAGCAGGGCGACGCCATGGCGGTAAACTCATGGCGGTGCAGGGACTGTGCTTCAGTAACGGTATTCAATGCCAAGACTCAGGATGCTGTAATCGACCAGTGCCGGGGTTTCGTTATTGGTGGTTTGCACCAGAGCGAAATCTTCCGATGACAGGTATTGCTGCCAGTCGATACTGAGCGTCCATTGCTGATACAGAATGCGGCTTTCCAGGCCGTAGCTGAAGGCACCATAAGACGATAAGCGCGCATCGGAGCTGTTCAGCTGATCATCCGGCGGATTCTGTTCGAGGCTGTAAAAATCGGCCTGGGTCTGGCGGTAGTAGCGCATCATCGGGATAAGGCGGAACGAAAACGGTGCCAGATTGAACATTTGTGCCCAGCGGGTCGTCAGGGTGTGCGAGCGTATGCCCCAGTCATCGCTGTAGTAGCGATAGTCAGCGTGCAGTGCCGCACCGTCCCACAGTGGGAAAAAATGCCGATATTGACCACTGAGCGTCAGCTGCCCGCGACTGCTGGGACGGCGGTCTTCAAATTTATACGGATCGGATAAATAACCCGATAATTTGGTGTAGCCGACGCCAACCTGTACCACGCGGTTTTTATCAATAACCTGCGATACACCTTCGTAAATGGAGACGCTGCGCTTACCACGGCCATCGGCACGACGACGGTCAGCTGAAATATAGGCATCACTGGGCGACAGTTCATCCAGCGACAGGCTCAGTGAACCGAGCAGTGTGGTGTGTTTATTAAACAACTCCAGCGAACCATCGGCACCAAGGGCAATCGACTGGTAATCGTTTTCCTGCGACAGGGCCAGATTGGTTCCCAGCGTGCCGTCGAGCTGGCCGTTCAGAGCGCCGCTGAAATATCGCTTGGGGGCAACTTTCAGGTCGTAACGGGTTTCGGAAATGCTGGCACCGCTCATCAGCAGCACGCTCTGGCCATTGGCATTCTGGTAAGTCTGCATGGGAGAAGCGCCGCTCAGGGTTTCGTACTGAAACTCGCTGTTCAGATACCAGTCACCACCTAGTGGTCGTCCATAGCGAAACTGGTGAATATCGATGCTGTAGCGTTCAGTCGTGGGAGTAAAGGTTCGCGCCCGCGGCGCATCGGCTTCCTGATACTGACTGAAGCGGTACGCCATCACCTGTTCGGTTGGTGCGCTTTCTGCCTGAACCGGCAGAGTCGCCGCGGCCGCTGCCAGAGCGGCCAGAGAATTGAGTGTGTGTTTGCTCATAACATATCGGGCTAGTTACAGCCGCATCCGCCCCCGGCTGCCTGACCGCCACCGGACGATCCTTCCTTGGAAAAATGAATATGGTTATCGAGCGAGGCCTTCAGCGGGTCGGGCTGCCAGGCCATGATGTCCTGGGCCAGGTTACCCCGTTCCCAGGGTTTTACCGTGCTGCAGCCGCTGATCATCAGCAGGATAGCCACGGTAAGCAGTAATCGGCTGAGCATGGACTCAATACTCCGTTATTTTTGCTTCAGTTGCTGAATCACTTCAGCGCGGATTTTGCTGATATCGGAGGGTTTGAAACCCTGATGCACGCTCTGAACCCGCCCCTGACGATCAATCAGGTAAGAGGTTGGCATACCGCGCAGACCAAAGGCGGTGGGGGTTTTACCTTCACCGTCGTACAGGGTTGGGTAGCTGACCGGAAACTCTTTGAGAAAGGCGCGGGCATCTTTAACGTCTTCATCCAGATTGATGGCCAGCACTTCAAAGCCCTGACCTTTCAGCTCGGCTCGAAGTTCGTTCAGCAGCGGCAGGGATTTGCGGCACGGACCACACCAGGAGGCCCAGAAATCGACATACACCACTTTGCCTTTGTAGCTGGCCAGTGACAGCTGACCTTTCTGCGTTAACAGCGGCAGCTTGAAGGCCGGGGCTTTGTCGCCGGTTTCCAGCGCCAGACTCAAAGATGAAGTCAGCAGGGTGGTCAGTAACAGTGCAGTGGTTATCAGTAAGCGCACAGGCTTATCTCCTTAATGTTCCGGGTTCAGGCAAAAATATCAAAGTCGTTAACGCGTAACGGATAATTGCTGTTCAGCGGGCTCTGATCAACCCCAAGTAATTTACGCAGCGCCTGATTCACATGAGCGGGGGTCAGTTTATCGCCGGAAGCGTCTGCCAGTCCGGTGCTGCGGTTCAGGGGCTGGGCGTGATAATCGCTGGTCGAAGCACCGAATACCTTGCCACCGGTGCTATTCGGGTGCAGCACCATCATGCTGGTGACCGGCCAGTGATCTTTACCATTGCCGGAATTGTAGTAGGGCGTTCGGCCAAAGTCAGAACCCACCACCACGGTGGTGCGGTTGGCAATGCCTGCGTATTGCAACGCCGCCTGTAGAAAGTGAATGCCTTCGAGCAGATCACCCAGCTGTGGATAGGCATTGGAATCGTGGTTGCCGTGGGTATCAAAGCCGCCAATGTTCAGGTTAGCTGAGGCCGCGAGACCACTTTGGAAGGCGGCAGTCACGACTTCTGCCTGGCTCTTCAGGCTGTTGGAGCGGTTAGCGTTCCAGTGGCTGTCACGGCTGACGTTGGCTTTGATATCGGCCAGCGATACGCTCAGTTGGCCAAGGTTGCTGTCTTCGCTGCGGACGCCGAACAACTGGCTCAGTTGCTGGCGGCGCAACGGTAATGCTTCCTGTTGTTGCTGGCGTTGGAGCCGGGCTTTTTGTGCTGCAACAACGGCGCTGTACTGGTCGATGCTGCGATCGCTGGTGCGGAACAAGAAGCCGCGGTCGCCGCTGTAGCGGTTAGGGTCGGCCAGTTCGTTAATAAAATTCGCGTTACTGGCACGGGCGCGGGCGACCAGTGAGTCGGTAAAGTCGTAGCCGCCATTGCTGATAAAGGCCATTGGCAGGGTCGGGCCGGTGGCGGCGGCAAAGTAGGCGGACAGGCTCGGGTAGCCGATTTCTTCTTTGCCGGACCAGATAACGCGGTTACCGGTATCGTGATTATTGGTACCGGTGTCGATGCCATTAATCACGGTCAAGCGGTTGCCGTAAGTATTGAAAAACTGGTCAAACTGGCTTTCTACACGCAGCAGCACCGCCTCATCGTTGGATACGTACGATGGGATGGCGCTCCAGCGAATATTGCCAAAGGCTTTGGCCGGATCAAGGTCGACCGAGTTGGTGGAGCCAAGGTAACGGTCTGACTGAGCCTCATAGGCACTGTTCAGACCCTTGGGGTCGCACAGTGAGGTCGGGTCCCAGCCACCGCTGGCATTAACGACCACCAGAAACTGATCGGGGGCGGCGGCTGCATGGGCTTTAGGAGTCCACAGTGGCATGTGGGCGGTCATGCCTGTGGCGGCCATGAGTTGCAAAAAGTGACGACGTTTCATGGCGTGCTCCTTATTCGTAAGCAAAGCGGTAGTCAGACAGCAGGTAGGTAATGACCGCTGTCCAGGCGCGGATGCTGTAGTTGTCATCCTGTTCAATACGCATTTCTTCCGGCAAATCGCCGTTGGTGCGGCCATCGTCCGTCCGATACCAGCGTGCGCGACATTCCCATTCCATAGACGTACCTGGGCGCGGGTCATAGTCGCGGTAATTGGCCAGCAGCTCCTGGCCCTGTGACCAGACCTGATAGTACAGGTCGTAGCTGGCCTGCAGTTCGCTGCTGTTTATATCGAGCTGTTCGCCGAGCAAGACCCAGTGCAGGTGCTGCAGATTGTGCTTGATCATGCTGACCGCTGAGGCGCTGAGTTCACCTTCGCTGTTCAGCGGCGTGGTGGTGGGTTCAACGTAACGGAACAGTTTGCGCTCGGCGGCACTGCGGGTGAAATCCAGTGCGGTGGCGCGGCAGGCCATTTCGGTGGCCATACGCTGCTGAATGGCAATGGTCAGGCCGCTGGGTTCACGGATGCGTTCAATGATGCTGTCGGAATCCATGCCGCCGTACATGATGCGGTTGTTTTCATTGCGGAATTCATCCCAGCCGAAGCCCAGAGTTGCCTGCAGTTTGCGTTGCATCTGTTCCGGACTGAGGAACTGGGTGGCGCCGATGTGTTCGTTGGCGACCAGTTTGCCGGCGTCCAGTGCTTTGGCGCGGTAGTAAGGACTCATGATGATGCCCTTTACTCCGGTTTTGATATTCCAGCCATCGGCCGCCATGGCCTGGCCGATGGTGTTGATAACGGCGCGCTGGCTGTTGTAAGCGACTTTGTCGGCATCACTGCCATTTTCGCCCGGTGATTCCAGCGGCTCCTGGCCGATGATGCCGGTATACAGTGTGCGCATGGTGGCGCGGATAAAACGTGGATCATTGGCAATTTCTTTCCCCAGCCACTGCAGCATATTGCGGAAATAACCGCTGTTACCGGACAGTGGAATGGTTTTGCCAGCCAGACCGGCGGGTTCGATATCGGAGCTGTCCCAGCGATTGCGTGAGGTGCTGCCGGTGACAATGTACTGACCGCGATCATCGTAATGCTGGAAAGCCGACGACACCGGGTCCATCACCTGATGGCAGGCATAACAGGCCGGATCAAGCAGAGTTGGATTGGCGGTGCCTGCACCGATGCCATCGCCCGGACGATCACCTTCAATTTTCAGAATGTCGGTATCCAGAAAATAGTCAAAAACAATGCGCGAGCGGTGACGGTTGCGGTTGGTGAAGGTGGTTGGATAGCGGTTTAAGAACATCGGCGAGGTCAGCACCCCGGCGTGCGGCATGCCACCCATTTCATATTCGAGGTCTTTGGTAACCCGCGCCGGGCGGAAGTCATTCGGGTCGTAATAAACTTTAACGCCGTTGGCATCACAAACTGGCTCGGCCAGGCGGTTAAAGGTCGCATTTGAATCGACCAGTGTGGCTTCGTACACCTGTTGGCTGTACCAGTTCACCATCATGTAATCGGCGCTCATGTACAGAGTATGTGGCAGGCTGTTTTTAGCGGCATAGCGCACTAATTCGAGTGGCTCGCGGGCAACGGCATCATTGGTGAGTGTGCGAACGCAGCCACGGATGCTGCTTTGCTCATCGGCGGGATAAGCATCGTTGTACCATTTGCGCTGGGGGTAATCATCCGGGTCAAGCAGGTTAATGCCGCCTTCATATTGATTGCTGCTGAGGTATTTATCGGTGAGCAGTTGCTCGTTAAACGCTTCCATTAACCACTGATAAAAGTTTTCTTCATTCATCAGCTGGTTAAGGGCGAGGCTCAAACCACTTTCGCCATTGTTTTCTACCATGGCGATTTCGCTGTCGGTGGGCAGGCGGCCAGCCAGCAGTAATGCGGCGCTGCGCAGGGTAACGGTCAGCTCGTGATTGGCAACACCTTCCAGTGTGGTGGTCGCGGCGGCGAGGTTGTAGCCATTGAAGGCGTACAGAATGTATTCCGCGGTATCGGTGGCACAGCTACCGCTGCAGCTGCCGACATTACCAATTGGCATAGTGCGGCTGATTTCATCCGCCAGAACGCTGACGGTTGAGCAGGTTGCACAAGCAACTAACGATGAACCGATCGGCGTTCCGTTACCATCGACGCCGTGACAGGAGGCGCACTGGCGCTCGTATTGACGCTGACCTTCGGGATTATAGTTGCCGATCAAGTTGCCATTGCCGCCATTAGAGGCGCCGCCAACATTACCGGAATAGTCGCTTTTACAGCCGCTCAGGGTAATGCCCAGAGACAGCAGTAACAGGAACCAGAGTGTGTGTTTCATCCTCGCCTCACTGCGTTGAATTATGCCTTCTTGTGGGCATTCTCGTTATTGTTATCCTGATCGGTCTTTTATAGCAGTGATTGGGTGAAAAAACTGTGAACAAAACGCGACTCTGATCAATCGATTCTGATGATACGGAGAATGCTTGAGTAGGTTTTGTAACGAAAAAATGTAACTTCAGGTTGTTGCGCGTGCTGGGCACTACCGGGCAGATTTAAATGGGACTTTTGTACTTTTTCTTTATGGGAATTAATCGGAGCGGATAAGCATCGGTTTGCAGTACGCCTGCTAGACTGAATTCATTAGGTGGATGGATGAATTATGGTCGAGCGGTTACTTTCGTCAGCGATTTTTGTGTGTTTAGTGTTCTTTTCTTGCCTGAGCGGAACAGTTGCCGCAGCGGATGCTGTCATTACCATGCCGGCAGGAGAGTCTTCTGTTGGTGCGGCAGAAGCGGTTGATATCCGCACGCTGACGTCGGGGCAGGATCTCGATCAGGTGTTGCAATACTATGAAGATGTTGCCGGCGATATGCAGGGAGCGCCCCCTGAGTCACTGCGCTGGCAACATCATAGGCAGCAGAGAATGTCGTTTGGCTATACCGACTCTGTTTTCTGGTTTCGTCTGGCGTTGAATAATCCGGGGGGCGAGACTGCAGAGCGTTTTCTTAACCTGGCCTATCCGGTTCTGGATCATGTGCGTGTCTACCATCGCAGTAATGGTGGTGAGTGGCAGTTGCTGGAGCTGGGTGACAAGCAGTCATTTTATCAGCGGCCGATTATTCATCGTTATTTCGTCATCCCCATTGCATTGGCTGCCGGCGATGCCGATGAATGGGTTTTTCGTGTAGAAACGTCCAGCTCAATGCAGTTTCCTCTCAGTATCTGGCAAGAGCGGGATTTTTTCGTTTATGACCAGAACCAGATAATGGGAATGGGGCTTTATTACGGCATTATGTTAATTATGGTGCTGTACAATCTGTTTATATTTCTGGCGGTACGAGAAAAAGATTACCTTTATTACGTACTGTATGTCGGCAGTATGGCGGCTTTTCTCGGCAGTCTTCAGGGGATTAATTTCCAGTATCTGTGGCCGACGGCAACGGAGTGGAATGACCAGAGTATTATTGTTTTCTTAAGCGGTGTTGTTCTGTTTGCTGCAATTTTCACCCGCAACTTTCTTAACCTGCAGGATATTAACTGGCTTAACCGTTCGTTCGGCGTGATCGTGGTCGCGTCTCTGGCGATTGTCGTGCTCAGTAATGTGATTCCTTACCACACCATGATCCGGATTCTGATCGCGACTGCGGTTGTTGGTATCGGATTGGCAATTTATGGTGGCGTATGGCGTTGGAGTCAGGGATATTCTGCGGCCCGTTATTATACCGTTGCCTGGTCGTCGATGCTGGTTGGTGGCGCTATTCTGGCAATGAATAAATTCAATATTATTCCACGTAATGTGTTTACCGAAAATATTGTTCAGTTTGGTTCTGCACTTGAAGTTATCCTGCTTTCTTTTGCCTTGGCAGATCGTCTTAATCAGGAAAAACGCGAGCGATTTGAAGCACAGATCGCCGCTTTCGAGCATGAAAAGATTGCCCGCATTGCTCAGGAAGTGGCGCTGGAACAGGAGCGTAATGCCCGTCAGGCTCAGGATAAAGCGCTGGAGCATGAGCGCGAAGCGCGGGAAGCTCAGTCCCGTGCTCTTGAAGTGCAGCGTAAAGCGACAGAAACACTGGAATTAAGAGTTAAAGAACGCACATTGGAACTGGAAAGTGCGAATCGGAAATTGGAGATTATGAGCATTACAGACCCGTTAACCAATGTCCGCAATCGCCGTTTTTTTGATCAGATTATGCAACGTGAAATGGCCCGTGCTATCCGTGAGCGTGAGCCTCTCAGTGTACTGATGCTGGATGTCGATTATTTTAAGAAGGTAAACGATGTGCATGGCCATCAGGCTGGTGATGAAATTCTGCGTATTGTCGCTCAGGCCATTCGTCAGACAGTTCATCGTAATACGGATTTAATTGCACGCTATGGCGGTGAAGAATTTATTCTGATTTTACCCAATACAGAGCTTGCCGGAGCCATGCTGGTGGCTGAGTGTCTGCGTAAAACCATTGCGAATTTGAGCTTCAGCCGCCTGGCTGAAGGCCTGGCAGTTACAGTCAGTGTTGGCGTACATGGTGATGTTCCACAATACAACGACAAGCCGGAATTATGGGTGCGCTGTGCTGATGAGGCACTTTACTATGCCAAGGCCAATGGCCGTAATCAGGTTGCGCATTATCGGGTGTGAAATAAAAAAGTATGCGCTGGCATCCTTTTTTATTTATTACCCAACAGACGTTTTATCAACCAGTGTGGTTCGTTAACCCGATTGTTCTATACCAGAAGGCTTGGTTCATTCGCTGCGATAACCAATACGGAAACCTCCCCAGTGACGGCCATTCACGTATATTGGTACCGATAAATCGTGCATAACTTCGCCGGTATCGCGTTTGTACGTTTGCAGTAAAAAGGGGCGGGTATTTGAGCCGCAGCGTGACCCGGTGCGGTCATTGAAAATACGTTTGGTGCGATTCTGTAATAAATCCTTGGCGTGATCCCCCGTCAATGGCTGACAAAAACGCTTGTTGTGTGTTGGGAAATAGCCATTAATATCAACCGCTCCGGCATAGGCGATGCTGGTGTTGCGGGTCAGAATCGGTTCCTGAATCGAGGGGAAGTTCTGATCGCTGAACTTATCATACTCAGTGGAATACTTGGTGGGGTTGGTGCCTTTAATGGGCTGATATTTAGTATCGAACACCTGCTGTTCATTGAGTGTCCCTCTTTCAATTGCCTGACTCAGTAATGCCCCGATTGCTATGGCCGCTTCGATCGCCTCATTTTTTGCGCTGTCGTGCGGTTCTCCGAGTTCGGTGTCGCCAAACGCTTCGTAAATTTTTTCGGCGGTTTCGGATAATGCCAGTGAGCGTTGGGCGATGGAGGCAATTTCTTCTTCAGTTAATTGCAGACGTTTGCTGGTTTCCTGAACAATCGATGAGATATGGCTGATATTGTGGCTGTTTTCCTGCACGCTGGAGGCGATGGTGCTGATGCTGTGTTCTATCGCTTCGGAGCGGTCGTAAATATCGTTCAGGTGGGTGCTGATGTTTTGTGTCATTTGTACGCCATGGTCAATCGTTACCGTCAGCTCTTTGCTGTTGCCGACCGCATTTTTAATCTCCAGATTAATTTGATTAACGGTATCACCAATTTGCTGTGTGGCATCGGAGGTTTTGGCGGCCAGCGCGCGTACCTCATCCGCAACAACTGCAAAGCCGCGTCCTTGTTCGCCTGCCCGTGCGGCTTCAATGGCAGCATTAAGCGCCAGCAGGTTGGTTTGTTCGGCAATGTCACTGATCACGCGGGTGACGGCTTTAATTTCTTCTGATTTTGCTTCCAGTTGTGCAATCAGTTCAGCATTGGTGTTGACCTGCTGACGCGTGCCTTCCATCTGTGGGATGGTTTCATCCACGGCTTTTTTACCGTGCGAATTAATGGTTTTGGCTTCTCCGGCTGCGCGTGCGGCCTCCTGAGTCTGGCTTACCATGTGTTCCACGGTGTCATGGATTTGTCTGGCAGAGACAACGATTTGCTCTGTGTCGGCGACTTCATCATGGATTTTGGCTTTCATCTGATCGGCTGCGTACGACATTTCAGCCGCGGCAATCGCAATCCGGCCACCGTGCCCGGATAATTTGCTTCTCAGTTCGCTGTAAATCGTCAGTTGCTGTTCAAGGCGCTGCATTTCACCTTTCAGATAAGCGGGCAGGGAGTGCCGTTTCGGGTCGTAATCACTCCCGGAATGAGTCAGGCGATGGGTTATCTGATGGCTGAGTAAAATCTGTGGGCGGATCATCATGTAATAAAGAACCGCTGTGGTAATGCCGGTGGTTGCCACAATGGCGGCGGCTTCGCGCAGTGAGATCAGGTCGGGCATGTTGATCAGCTGCGCCAGTATCAGGCTGGCTGTGCCGCTGACTGCCGCTGCGGAGAAAATTCGGGTTCCATATTTCGACATGTTGCGCTCCGGAGGGTCCATTCCATTCAGCGTAGTCAAAATCGGGGGTTGCCGTAGCAGTAAATGGTCTTAGGCGGTGATCAGTCGTATGACGGTGACGAGAAGAGGATTGGTGGAACTGTATAGAGTGTATAACGTGACTTTTCTACTTGGTTTTTAGCCGGTTTTTCTCGGATAAGTAAGAAGGTCAGACGGTAGGGCAAAAAAACAGGTAACTCAGCGAAGCTACAGGTGTTTCAGTCTTCGTATGTGTTGCTGGGTATAAGGAGATGTTTTGTTTAACAGAAATTTTTAAAAATGGACTTTTAAGAATGGATTTTTAAGAAGGGACTTTCTTTCACCTTTTTATACCTTCCGTTTGGAAAGAATAAAAATGGTGCCGAAGGAGAGACTCGAACTCTCACGAGCAAAGCTCACAGCGACCTGAACACTGCGTGTCTACCAATTTCACCACTTCGGCGTGGGTCTGTAAGTCTGAGACTTATCAGTTTCTAAATAATGGTGCCCAGGGAGAGACTCGAACTCTCACGAGCATAGCTCACAGCGACCTGAACACTGCGTGTCTACCAATTTCACCACCTGGGCATTGAGGCGCGGCATGTTACCATCTCGCACTTCATACTGACAGCATCTTTTGCTTGGTACCAGAGGCCGGACTCGAACCGGCACACCCGCAAAGGCGGGGGATTTTGAATCCCCTGCGTCTACCAATTTCGCCACTCTGGCGCGTTAGTAGCTCGTCAGTGGCGCGCATATTACCGTGATTATTTTTACTGTCAACACTTTTTTTCTAATGATTTCCTTAACTTAGCAAAGTATCTCCGGTAATCTTGCGGCTCTTTCAGCAAATACTGCAAAGCGGCTGTCTCTGTTACCAGATAATGGCTGACTGCGGCTCTTTTCGTGACTATATGAAAACCAGTGATTTCTATTTTGATCTGCCAGACGAGCTGATAGCCCGTTATCCGATGGCCGAGCGCAGCGCCTCACGTTTGTTGTGCCTTAATGGTGCAAGCGGTGAGATGGCACATAATACCTTTAAAGACCTGGCTTCTATGTTAGAGCCGGGTGACCTGCTGGTGTTTAACAACACGCGGGTGATTCCGGCCCGTCTGTTTGGCGAGAAACTGAGCGGCGGTAAGTTGGAAGCTCTTATAGAACGAGTGACCGGCGAGCACGAGGCGCTGGCTCATCTGCGCTCATCCCGCTCACCTAAGCCCGGTACCCGGATTCTGCTCGGTGGTGTTGAGGTGGAGGTTGTCGGACGCGAAGGCGCTTTGTTTCAGCTGCGCTTTCTCGACGAACGCCCACTGCTGACGATCCTCGATGACGTTGGCCATATGCCTCTGCCTCCTTATATGGAGCGTGACGATGCAGAAGAAGACCGCGAACGTTATCAGACCGTGTATGCGGCTAAACCGGGTGCGGTGGCAGCGCCAACCGCCGGTCTGCATTTTGATGAACCGCTGTTGCAGGTACTTAAAGAGAAGGGCGTAAACTTTGCCTATGTCACTTTGCACGTTGGTGCCGGTACGTTTCAGCCGGTAAAAGTCGATAATATCCACGATCACGAAATGCACGCCGAATATATTGAAGTTGGCCAGGATGTGGTGGATGCCGTCAAAGCCACCCGTGCGGCAGGCAAACGGGTGGTGGCGGTGGGTACAACATCGGTACGCAGCCTGGAGAGTGCCAGTCAGAGCGGTGAGATCGCGCCTTTTTATGATGAAAGCCGCATCTTTATCTACCCGGGTTACCGTTTCCGCAGTGTGGATGCCATGATCACCAACTTCCACCTGCCGGAATCAACCTTAATTATGCTGGTGTCGGCTTTTGCCGGCCGTGATCATACGATGGCAGCCTATGCCGAAGCCGTTGCACAGCGTTATCGTTTTTACAGTTATGGCGATGCCATGTTTTTATCCCGTCCGCAGCCAGTGCTGAACGACGCTCAACCGGAATAATGTCCATGACCCGTGAATGTTTTATGCAGTTTGAGCTGCACTCCGAGATTACCGATGGCTCCAGCCATGCGCGCCGCGGCACGATTACCTTCCCGCGCGGAAAAATTCAGACCCCGGCGTTTATGCCGGTGGGAACTTATGGCTCAGTGAAAGGCCTGAACCCGGATCAGGTTGAGGCGCTGGGTGCCGAGATTATTCTGGGCAATACCTTTCATCTGATGCTGCGTCCGGGCACGGAAGTGATTAAAGAGCACGGTGATCTGCACGATTTTATCGGCTGGGACAAACCCATCCTGACCGACTCCGGCGGCTTTCAGGTGTTCAGCCTGGGTGATATGCGCAAAATCACCGAAGAAGGGGTGGCTTTCCGCTCACCGGTGAATGGTGACAAAGTCATGATGACACCGGAAAGCTCAATGCAGGTGCAGCGTGATCTGGGCTCCGACATTGTGATGATCTTTGACGAGTGTACGCCGTATCCGGCCACCGAGAAGCAGGCTGCTGACTCCATGCGTATGTCATTGCGCTGGGCCAAGCGCTCAAAAGACGCTCACGGTGATAATCCTTCCGCGCTGTTCGGTATTATTCAGGGCGGAATGTACGAAGAGCTGCGCGATGAATCACTGGCTGGCCTGCAGGATATCGGCTTCGACGGCTACGCCATTGGTGGTCTGAGTGTGGGCGAGCCGAAGCCGGATATGATGCGTGTGCTGCGTCATGTGGCGCCGAAAATGCCGCAGGATAAACCCCGTTATCTGATGGGGGTGGGTAAGCCTGAAGATCTGGTAGAAGGCGTGCGCCGTGGCGTGGATATGTTTGACTGTGTGATGCCGACCCGTAATGCGCGCAATTCGCACCTGTTTACTTCCAAAGGCGTGCTGAAGATCCGTAATGCAGCGAATCGCAGCTATAACGGCCCGGTGGATGACGAATGCGATTGTTATACCTGCAAAAATTTCAGTCGTGCCTATCTGCACCATCTGGACAAATGCAAAGAAATTCTGGGGGCCACTTTAAATAGCATTCATAACCTCCATTATTACCAGACCCTGATGGCCGGTTTGCGCCGCTCACTGGAAGAAGGTACATTTGCCGGGTTTGTCGATGAGTTCTATGCCAAACGGGGCATGAAGACCCCGCCACTGGATGAGAACTCCGGAGCCAGGGAATAAATAACAAACATTGCCTTAATGGCGTTGTCTGTAAACATTTTGTCGTTCAGCCGTGACAAACTCACGGTAAGTAATTGGGAGACTCTCTACATGAAAGCAATTCTGGCAGCTCTGGCCTTAACTACCTCCGGTCTGGCGATGGCCGACGGTGCCGCGGCTGCACAACAGCCAATGGGAATCACCGGTCAGCTGGTATTCCTCGGCGGTTTTCTGCTGATTTTCTACTTCCTGCTGTGGCGTCCACAGAGCAAGCGTCAGAAAGAGCACAAAAATCTGATCGGTGGTCTGAGCAAAGGTGATGAAGTTGTAACCGCCGGCGGTATGCTGGGTAAAATCACCAAGGTTACCGATGACTTTGTGGTAATCGAAGTCGCTGACGGCGTGCAGTTGCCGGTGCAGAAAGTAGCCATTACGGCGGCTCTGCCAAAAGGCACCATCAAAGACGTTAAAGCTTAAGCCCCGTCTCCGGGCTCAGGACGGTCTCTCAGGAGGCCGTCTTTGTTTTCTGAATAAGGAATAAGGGCAGTTGTATGCTCAATAAATACCCGCTGTGGAAAAACCTTCTGATTGTGCTGGCGCTGATATTTGCCTGCCTTTATGCCGCACCTAACCTGTATCCACCCGATGCGGCTATTCAGGTAACGCCGGCGCGTTCCGGTGCTGAAATGTCAGAAGTGGTACTGAGTAAAGTCCGCTCTGCTATGCAGGAACGCAATATTGAATTTTTTGGTGAAGAAGTGACCGGCAGTACGGCACTGTTTCGCCTCACCAGCAACGAAAATCAGTTACCCGCCAAAGACGCCGTACAGCGTTTGCTGGGTGATGAGTTTATTGTTGCGCTGAACCTGGCCCCAACCACCCCCGACTGGCTGCTGAATATGGGCGCAGGTCCGATGACACTGGGTCTGGATCTGAGTGGCGGTGTGCACTTCCTGATGGAAGTGGATATGGATGACTACGTCAAAAGCAAAATGACGAACTATCGCGAAGAATTCCGCAATCGCCTGCGCGAAGAACAGCTGAAATATCGTCGTATTCAGATCGAAGGGCAGACCCTGCGTATCAGTTTTGTTGATGCTGAAGTACGTACTCAAGCCAACAGTTTTATTTCCCGTACGTATCCTGAGTTCCAGCAGGAAAGCGAAGACAAAGGCGAATACGCCGATGTGGTGTTAACCATCACCGAAGCGAAAATCAAAGAGTTTGAAGATTACGCCATCAAACAAAACCTCACGACCCTGCGTAACCGTGTTAACGAGCTGGGTGTCGCAGAGCCTCTGGTTCAGCGTCAGGGCCGTAACCGTATCGTGGTTGAGTTGCCAGGTGTGCAGGACACGGCTGAAGCAAAGAAAATTCTGGGCAAGGCCGCTAACCTCGAATTCCGTCTGGAAGCTGAGCCGGGTGCCAGTCGTTTCCAGACCGAAGAATACGCTTTCCGCAATGAACAGTTCCGCACTGCACGTCTGGAAAAAGCCATCATCGCGACCGGCGACAGCGTGACCAATGCGCAGCCATCTTTCGATGAAAACGGTTTCCCGCAGGTGAACATTGACCTCGATGCCAAAGGCGGCGCGATGATGACTCAGGTCACCCGCAAAGCCGTGAAGCGTCGTATGGCCGTGCTGTTTGTTGAGCGCAAACCGAAAACGACTTACGAAAAAATCGATGGCGTTGAAGTTCCGAAAACCATTCAGATTGTGGAAAAATCCATTATCTCGCTGGCGACCATTCAAAGCACGCTGGGCAACAGCTTCCGCATTACCGGTCTGGAATCAGCCGAAGCCTCTGAGCTGGCGCTGCTGCTGCGTGCCGGTGCTCTGGCGGCCCCCATGTACTTCGTAGAAGAGCGCACCGTTGGCCCAAGCCTGGGTAAAGAAAATATCGAAATGGGTATTAACTCAGTTGTGCTGGGTCTGGCATTGGTACTGGTGCTGATGGCGGTGTATTACCGACTGTTTGGTCTGGTTGCCAACGTTGCCCTGTTGGCCAATATCGTCATTCTGATTGCTTTGATGTCAATGATTGGTGCCACGTTAACGCTGCCGGGTATTGCCGGTATCGTATTAACCGTGGGCATGGCGGTGGATGCCAACGTCCTGATTTTTGCCAGGATACGTGAAGAGTTGGGCAATGGCCGCTCGCCGCAACAGGCGATTCATGAAGGTTATAATCGTGCCTTTGTTACCATTTTCGATGCCAACCTGACCACCTTGATCGTGGCGGTGATTTTGTTTGCGGTGGGTACCGGTCCGGTTAAAGGATTCGCGGTCACATTGTCGTTCGGTATCATCACCTCGATGTTTACCGCCATTGTTCTGACCCGCGCCATCATCAACTGGATTTACGGTGGCCGCCGTATTGAAACCCTGTCTATCGGAGGTCAGTCATGATTGGGGCGACCAACTTTAACTTTATGCGTCTGCGTCATGCAGCCAGCATTCTGTCCATTATTCTGATTGTGATCTCCATTGGTGCTATCGCAACCCGTGGCCTGAATCTGGGTCTGGATTTTACCGGCGGTACGCTGCTCGAAGTTCAGTATGAAACACCGGAATCCATCGAGCGTATCTCAACGGCACTGGAAAATGCCGGATACCGTGACGTAACGGTTCAGCATTTTGGTGCAGAAACCGATGTATTAGTGCGTATGTCAGAAGCCTTCCGTGACAATCTGGGCGCAGAAGTTCTGAATGTTCTGCAGACCCAGAGTGCCGAGAACAAACTGACACTGATGCGCAGTGAATTTGTGGGTGCGCAGGTCGGTGAAGAATTACGTGACCAGGGTGGTCTGGCCTTATTACTGGCGCTGTTTGTGGTGATGATTTACGTTGCCGCACGTTTCCAGTTTAAATTTTCGGTCGGCGCTGTAGTGGCCTTGTTTCACGACGTGATCATCATCATCGGCCTGTTCTCACTGTTCCAGTGGGAATTTGACCTCACGGTAATGGCCGCGCTGCTGGCGGTGATTGGTTACTCGCTGAACGATACCATCGTGGTCGCTGACCATATCCGCGAAAACTTCCGCATGCTGCGCCGTGGCGATTCAGAAGAGGTGATCAACTATTCGATCAACCAGACTCTGGGTCGTACAATCATGACCTCCTTAACCACGGCGTTGGTGTTGTTTGCTCTGATGATTGTCGGTGGCGATCTGATTCACAACTTCGCCTTGGCGCTGATGATTGGTGTGGTGGTGGGTACATATTCATCGGTATTCGTTGCCTCCAGCTTATTGCTGCTGATGAACATCAGCCGCGAAGATCTGATGCCGCCGGAAGTGGAAGAAGTGGACGACCGTCCCTGATTGATGGCCTCCTGCCTTAAAAACGCATCGCCTGGCGATGCGTTTTTTTTATCTTTTAATCACGTTTAATCTGACCATTGCGGACATCTTATGCTGAGTTACCGCCACGCTTTTCATGCCGGCAATTTTGCCGATGTACTGAAACATCTGATTCAGGTTGAAATCCTGCAATACCTGCAGCAGAAAGAAAAACCTTTCGTCTATATCGACACTCACTCAGGTGCTGGTCTGTATTCACTGCAATCGGCGCAAGCCGAAAAAAATGCCGAGTTCGAAACCGGTATCGGCCGTCTGCAGGATTGTGACTGGCCGGAATTACAGGATTATCTGCAAGCGGTGGCTGACAGTCGTCCGGCTCATGACCAGAGTGGTCTGACGAGCGATCAGCTGTATCCGGGGTCGCCGCGTTTGGGTCAGTTATTTTTGCGTGAGCAGGACCGGGCGCAATTATTTGAATTGCATCCGCAGGATTTTCGCTTGCTGGACGAATTAATGGCGACCGATCGCCGGATTCGGGTTGAGCAGGGCGATGGTTTTAAAGGCCTTATTGCGGCTTTGCCGCCGCGTGAGCGTCGCGGCTTTGTCTTAATGGACCCACCGTATGAAATTAAAAGCGATTATGAGCTGGTCGTGGAAACACTGGCTAAGGCTCATCGCCGCTTTGCGACGGGAACTTATGCGCTTTGGTATCCGGTGGTTGAACGCAGCCGGATTAATAAACTGGAGCAGCAGCTTAAAGCGACAGGAATCGCCCGTATTCAGTTATTTGAGCTGGGTTTAAGTGCTGATACCGATGGCCGGGGAATGACGTCATCCGGCATGATTGTGATTAACCCGCCGTGGACTTTAAAGGCCAAAATGCAGAATCTGCTGCCGCGTCTCAGCCAGTTGCTGGCTGGCGAACAGGGCGTGTGGCGCTGTGAAGAGTTAGCGGGCGAATAACGCCCGCGTTTTGATGGTTATCAGTGGCGCTGTCAGTGGTGTTGCCATACCACCGGTTGGCTGTGCTCGCTCTGAATCAGGTCGTGGTATTTGCTCTCGATTAAGTGACGTTTAATTTTCAGCGTCGGCGTCAGCAAGCCATTTTCCACACTCCAGCTGTCATTAACGACCACCAGTGCATCCAGGCGCGCGTGGCTTTCCAGTTTTTTATTGATGTGCTCCAAGGTGTGTTTCAGGCTCTGACGCAAATGGCTTTCGTCGTGTACCTGAGCTTCCGGTGTCAGCACGACCAGAGCGATGGGTTGCTTAAGGTTGGAACCCGTTACGCAGATTTGTTCGATTAATGAATTTTCCATTAATAACGATTCAATCGGCACCGGAGCAACGTATTTACCTTTTGCCGTTTTGAAAATTTCTTTCAGGCGGCCGGTGATGCGCACATACCCATCGGCATCGACCGTGCCTTTATCGCCGGTGCGCAGGTAGCCATCAGCGGTAAAGGCCTCGGCGGTTTTTTCCGGCTCCAGATAATATTCGTTCATCACGCAGGGGCCTTTCAGCTGAATTTCACCGTCTTCAGCAATGCGCAGATCAACGCCATCATAGGGGTGGCCGATGCAACCGATTTTATCGCGACGGAAGGGATAACTCAGGGTTCCCAGTCCGTTATTTTCAGACATTCCCCAGCCTTCGCTGATATTAATGCCAATGCGTTCATACCAGTGCAGTGTCGCTGGGGAAATAGGTGCGGAGCCTGAACCAAACAGGCGTGCGCTGTCGAGTCCCAGTTGCTGGCGGATTTTTTTCGCCACAATGCCTTTCAGAATCGGAATACTGAGCAGGCGGTTGAGTTTTTTCGGTGGGATTTTAGCCAGTACACCCATCTGGAAACGTGTCCAGAGGCGCGGCACCGAGATAAATAAGGTTGGCGATACGGCTTTCAGATTTTCGGCAAAGGTATCGAGGGACTCAACAAAGGCAACACTGAAACCGTTGTACAGGCTGGCCCCTTCGACATACACACGCTCGGTAATATGAGCCAGTGGCAGGTAACTGAGCATGCGCTCCTGATTGCTCACTTTCAGAGCCTTGGCCAGAGCCTGACAGCTCCAGCCGTAAGCGCCAAAGGTGTTGACTACTCCTTTCGGATTACCGGTACTGCCGGAGGTATAAATGATGGTCATGGTGTCATCGGCAGCGGGAACCGGTGAGCTGGCCAGTGGTGGCTGTTGCAGCAGTTCCTGCCATTGGAAGCGTGCAGGAATATCGCCGTAAGGCATGGCGAAGCGGGTAATGTGGCTGTCGATGGCGGCACACTGGTGCTCGGTGTCGTCCAGCTTGCCAATAAATATAGCCTGACAGTTACTGTGCGTAAGAACGTAGCGGATGGTTTCCTGGCCGGCGGTAAAATAAATAGGTACAGAGACATGGTCCGCCATCATGATGGCCAGATCAGTAATAAACCATTCAGCACAGTTCTTCGACAGGATGGCGATGTGCGAGCCCTGTTCAAAGTTTTGGGCAATTAATGCGTTGGCGATTCTGCGTACCTGCTCGCCCACCTGGGCCCAGGTAAAATCATGAAAAACCCCATCGATCGGCTGACGCAGATACACGGCATCCGGTGTGGTTTTTTCCCAGTGATAAAGCATTTCCAGAGGTGTTTTGACTGACATGAGTGGGTCCTTGTTATTTTTATCGCTGAGGCTTCAGGCCGTTTATTACATTAATAACTAACTCATTTTTGTTCTGTTAAGAATGGTAAATTACTGAACACCCGGACACTGATGAATCATTCCTGTTTTTAATTCATTGCCCAGGTCGGGCATTGCTGTGTGCAGTTGTATCAGCAGGAGCTGGGTCGCCGCAACCGTCAGCGGGAGCAGTTAATGCGTGTGTTTATCGTATTTTGTCCTTTGTTGTCGTATCCGTAACGGTTATCTCCGGCAATAAAAAGGGTTATAAAGGCAGATTACGACATTGTTATCGTGGCATTGTTTTCATTTAATGCGTCGATGATAAAGACAATAAGGCCCGAAGGGATAACCTCTTTATTTGACGGTGTCCGTTACAGCCAACGCTAAAAAACAATAACAACAATCATAATCACCACAGAACTCAGCAGGATATTCGGATGATCAAAAGCCTATGGGTTGCCTGTCTGGCAACAGCATTACTTGGCGTGCACACGGTCAGTGCAGCAGAGTATGACAGTAAGCAGCTGGACAAGCTGGAAGCAACGGTCATGAGTCAGAATCTGCCGTTGGAAAAGCGCATCAGAGCGCTGAAAAAACTGTACGCCGATCAATTAGAAAACGGCAAAATCAATCGCAGTTTCTGCGTCTGGGATATGCTCGGCAAGGCCGGCCCGGTGTTTGCCGCGGTTGATGACCAAAAGTTCCGCTCAATGCATTACGGGCTCAATCTCACCCTCATCGCTTATCAGGACGAAGACAGTCTGATTAATGACCTGACTTCCGGACAGTGTGATGCGGCTTTGATCAGTGGCAGTCGTGCGCTCAGTTTTAACCGCTTTTCCGGAACGCTGGAAGCCCTGGGCGGTATTCCCGATGTGCAGCATCTGCAGATGCTGATGCAGGTGGTGGCCAGCCCCAAAATGGCCGGGCGTCTGCAAGAAGGCGATTATGTGGTGCTGGGGGTTGCGTCTCTGGGTGAGAACTACGCCTATTCCGGCAATCGCACGCTGCATAAATTCTCGCAGATGGCGGGTAAAGATCTGCTCGTGCCCGACACTGATGTATCACTGCAGGCGTTGGCGCAGCAGCTGAAAGCAAAGGCCCGTACGGGTGGTTTGCTGAGTAGTGTTGATCAGTTTGTCAGCGGTCAGGCGGAGGCGATGCTGGCACCGTTGGTGGCTTACCATGTGGCGGGGACGGGGAAAGCGAAGCCGGGCATGGGCATTCTGAATATGCCGCTTTCACAGTCCACGATTCAGCTGATTGGCCGTAGTGAGCGTTTTCCGGTCGGACTGGCGCAGATTCTGCGCGAAGATTTCCTGTTTAAGTTCGACAATTACGTAAGACGGGTTGAAAAAGAGCGCGCCAATATTGATGCCTCATTCTGGATTGATATTCCGGCCGACGAACAGGCCAGAGAGCAGGCGCACCTGAGGGACCTGCGCATCGCGCTGCGTGACAAAGGTGTGTACGACCCGTTGATGCTGAAATTACAACGTAAGATCCGTTGCAAAGTCGATCCGGCGCGTAACGAATGCAGGAACCCGGTCGAGTAATTCCGGGGCCTGCTCAGCTGGTCAGAAATCCATCCTTGGCGCGGTCGGTAATCAGCCTGACCGCGTTATGGCTGATGCGGCGTTCAGCCGAAATCGCATAAAACTCCTGCACCAGATCATTCACCTCGCCCACGCACTGCACCTGATATTTACGGCAGATTTCGTCGCGGATAACCGCTGGCGCAAAGAAAAAGCCATGACCCTCATGACCGAAAGCTTCCAGCAGGGCGGAATCGTCAAACTCGCCGGCAATCTGCATCGGTATGCTCAGCCGGTCAAGCCAGCTCAGCAACTCGGTACGCAGCCCGGACGCGGTGTCGGTCGGCAGTAGCAAAGGGGCATCGCGCAGGCATTCCGGAAACTCGCCGGGGTATTGCCGGTACAGGGCCGGTGCGGCAAAGCAGGCCAGGGTGCTGCGTCCGAGCAAATGGTTAAAGCAGCGGATATTCATACCGGAAGGAATCGGGCTGTCGGCCAGCACCAGGTCCAGACGATGCACTGCCAGTTCGCCTAACAGGGTTGGCATCTGCTCCTCATGGCAGACAATCCGCATACGCCCAGACAGACCCAGAGCCGGCACCAGCAGGCGATGCGCAATGGATTTGGGCAGGGCATCAACAATTCCCACACGAAACTCCAGCGGCCGCTCGGTCGCGCCCTGATGCATTACCTCCTGCAGTTCATCGCCGAGGCGGAACATCTCCCGTGTGTAATCCAGCGCCACCCGTCCGGCATCGGTCAGCTCCAGTCCTCGTCCGGCCTTGGCGAACAACGCATTGCCCAAGTCATCTTCCAGCAGGCGCATCTGTCCGCTGATGGTTTGCGGCGTTACATTCAGCCGTTTGGCTGCGGCAAGAACACTGCCTTCTGCCGCGACCGTATGAAAATAGAGCAGGTGCTTGTAATTGAGTCGTTTCATAGAATGTTCGTAAAAACCGATGCGTTGGCGTAAGATAATTCGAATATTATTTTGTATTCACGCTGCCTACAATGGCGGCATCTCTGACAAACAGGAGTTGGCAATGAATCGTCCCGATTATCTGAATATGAAGTCTGCATCCGCTGAGCCGGTGGTTGTTCCGGCTGAACAGAATCAGGCGTATGAAACGCAGGCCGTGGATGGCCGCAAAGTTCTGCGTAATACCTACATGCTGCTTTCCATGACACTGATCTTCAGTGCCGGTGTGGCTGGCATGTCGATGGCTTTTAACTGGCCACACCCGGGCATCATTCTGACGCTGGTGGGTTACTTTGGCTTGTTGTTCCTGGTGGAAAAAACCAAAAACAGCGCAATGGGTATTGTTTCGGTATTTGCCCTGACCGGTTTTATGGGTCTGACCCTGGGACCTATCGTCTCTATGTACGCCAAATTGCCGGGCGGCACCGATATGATCGCCATGGCACTGGGTACTACCGGCCTGATCTTCCTGACTATGTCTGGCTGGGTGCTGAGCACCGGTAAAGACCTGAGCGGTATGGGCAAAACCCTGATGGTGGGTATTCTGGTCGCCTTCGCTCTGTCTATCGGTAACCTGTTCCTGGGTCTGCCAATGATCTCTCTGGCGGTATCCGCCATGTTCATCATGCTGATGAGCGGTCTGATTGCTTACCAGACCAGTGCCATTATTCACGGTGGTGAGACGAACTACATCTCTGCGACCGTTACACTGTACGTTGCTATCTACAACCTGTTCCTGAGTCTGCTGCAGATTCTGGGTGTGATGGGTTCCGACGACTAACGATTTCTCTGTGCTCGAGAAGCTCGCCGCAGTGCTTATGCCTGCGGCTTTTTTTTGCCTGTTATTTATCCGCCAGTAATCGCCAACATCAGCAAACAGCGGGCGGCTGAGCGGTCTACACTTCTCTGATATCCGGAGAGGTTTATGCGCGTTTATTGGGACACTTTTTTCAGACGGTTATTGGCAATACTGACGGCAGGGCTATTGTTTCTGGTGCCAGCGGCGTATGCCGAATGTCTTGACCGTGACGCCAAGGCTGCCAGCGATGAAAAAGCCAAGGCTTACTTCAAAGTGGCAGAAATCTTTCATCCCGCCCGGGTGCTGAAAGTGCACCATCCGAGTCGCCGCAAAGAAGTGGCCAGCTACGTCAAAACCGGTGAAAAACACTACAGCATTTTTACCCTGATTGATGCCGACTGTAATGCCCGGTTTATCAAGCGCACCCGTCAGGGAGACTGACGGCAATTACCTGCAAGCATTGTTTCCATTTCTGGTCGTTGACCCTGTGGGGTTAATGCGTCAGCCTGTGGTCTGAAAAACCCACTGCGGAGATCAGGTATGAGCATTTACGATATTCAGGTTAAAAACATTCAGGGCGAGACTCAGGCGCTGAACGATTACCGTGGCAAAGTGCTGCTGCTGGTGAATGTGGCGTCCAAATGCGGTCTTACTCCGCAATACGCCGAGCTTGAAGCTTTGTACAAAGCCGAGGCCTCCAACGGGCTGGAAATTTTAGGCTTTCCCTGCAATCAGTTTCTGGGTCAGGAACCGGGCAACGAAGATGAAATTCAGCAGTTCTGCAGCCTCACCTACGATGTAACCTTTCCGCTGTTTGCCAAGCTCGAAGTCAACGGCAGCGGCCGTCATCCTCTGTATCAGCGCCTGATTGCAGCTCAGCCTGAGGCGGTTGCCGGTGGTGCATTAAAAGAAAAGCTGGGGGATAAAAACCTGCTGCCGGAAAACGACAGCGACATTATGTGGAACTTCGAGAAATTTCTGATCGGTAAAGACGGTACTGTGCTTGCCCGTTTCGCACCGGATCTGAAAGTAACGGATGCGGTTGTTGCCGATGCCATCAGCGCTGCGCTGAAGTCCTGAACGGGAGGGGAAGAAGAGTATGTTAAGCGGAAGTTGCCTGTGTAATGGCATTCAGTATGAAATCGATGGCGATCTTGGCCAGGCGATGATCTGTCACTGCGGCAAGTGTCGTAAATCCAACGGTTCCGCTTTTGCGGTTAATGCCGCTATTAAGGTGGATGAATTCCGTCTGCTCAAAGGGCAAGCGCTGGTCGGTGAGTTTGAATCCACGCCCGGTGTATTCCGGACCTTTTGCAAAAACTGCGGTTCACCGCTGTACAGTCGCCGACCGTCGATGCCGGATATTTACCGGCTGCGCATTGGCACGCTCGACACCGATGTGCAGGTTAAGCCTGTTGCGCATATTTTTATGGGCTCAAAAGCCTCATGGGATGGAGCGCACGACGATATTCCACAATACGACGAACGTCCCTGATCAGATCTCCGGAAATAAAAAAATCCTGCACCGGACGAAACCCGTGCAGGATTTTTTTATGATCAGGCCGTCATAAACGGATAATCGGTATAGCCTTCGGCACCTGGGGTGTAGAAGGTATTCTGATCCGGCGTGTTCAGCTCGGCACCGGTTTCTACACGTGTCGGTAAATCCGGATTCGCCAGGAAGCTGGTACCAAAGGCTACAGAATCGGCGGTTTTGGCGGCAATAACGGCAGCGGCTTCGGCGGCGTTGTAACCCATGTTCAGCATCAGGTGGCCCTGATAATGTTCACGCGCCACGCTCACTACATCGGCCTGCTGCACGCCAAAGAAATCGGCACGCATTAAATGCAGGTAAGCCAGATTAAAGCGGTTCAGATGCTTGGTCAGATATTCGGTCCAGGCCAGAGGATCGCTGTCACGCATATCGTTAAAGCTGTTCAGCGGTGACAAACGCAGACCCACGCGGCCACTGCCAATTTCGGCGGTAACGGCTTCCAGTACTTCGGTCAGAAAACGGGCTCGGTTTTCCAGCGAACCGCCGTACTCATCCGTGCGCTGGTTTGAGCCATCGCGCAGGAACTGGTCAATTAAATAGCCGTTGGCACCGTGAATTTCCACCCCATCAAAACCGGCGGCAATAGCGCTGGCGGCAGCGTTGCGGAAATCTTCAACAATGGCGGTAATTTCTGTGGTGGTCAGTGCGTGTGGCACGGTATATGGTTTTTTGCCTTCTGGCGTGTGTACTTCATCGTTAATGGCTATGGCGCTGGGTGCTACCGCTTCAGTACCGTTATTCAGCAGCGGATGCGCCGCGCGGCCTGCGTGCCAGATTTGCATAAAGATACGGCCACCGGCTTTATGTACGGCGTCGGTTGTCAGCTTCCAGCCTTCGATCTGCGCAGCAGAGTAAATGCCCGGGTCGTTACCAAAAGCCGACGTGTTCGGTGTGACCATGGTGCACTCGGTAATCAGCAGACCGGCACTGGCGCGCTGACTGTAGTATTCGGCCATCAGCTCATTAGGCTGGTGATCAACGGCGCGGCAGCGGGTAAGCGGCGCCATAATGAAACGGTTAGGCAGGGTAACATTGCCGACGGTCGTGGCGTTGAACAGAATCTGAGTGTCGGTGGACATAGTAACTCCGGTGGGTCGATGGGTATATGATTATCGCGATAACTATATGCGGGCAGGCTTACGGAATTCATCCTGTCATAACGCAACAGACTGTTGTTCTGGCTGGTGCAATGCCTTCTTTTGGTTAAAGCCACATATGAAAGCGACTACTTAACCGTCAGCGCTTAAATCATAGTGGAGCAGGCAGGGTGTATTAGCCAGCGATGTCTTTTACACCATACAATTAAGCGCTGCCTGGCCTTAGCTGACTGCATGCGCAGGTCTGAATACCCGCTGCATGCCGCGCTAAAGACGTGCCGATGCGCACAATACTCACGGGAAGATGTTATGAAAGCCGTATTGCTGGACGCCGATACCCTTGGCACTGATATCGATTTAAGCCCAATCCGCGATGCGGTGAGCGAGCTGCGTGTTCATGCCCGCACTCATCCGGAGCAGCTTAAAGAGCACCTGGCCGACGCCGATCTGATTCTCACCAATAAAGTATTGATTCCGGATTGGGCCATGCACGGTCGTAAGGGCATTCTGGTGTTGGCCACCGGCACTAATAATATTGATATGGCGGCTGCCCGGGCACTGGGTGTCCCTGTGCGCAACGTCAGCAACTACGGCACGCATTCCGTTGCGCAGCATACCTTGATGCTGATGCTGGCTTTAGCCGCGCGTTTGCCGTTGTATCAGCACGATGTGGCGGCCGGGGCGTGGCAGCACAGCCCGTTCTTTTGTTTGCTTAATCACCGCACGACCGAGCTGGCCGGTAAAACGCTGGTGATTGTGGGACAGGGGGCTCTGGGTAGTGCGGTGGCCAAACTGGCCGACGCTTTGGGTATGATCGTAAAATTCAGCGCCCGGCCCGGCGGTGACGATGACCGCCGTCCGGCATTTGCGGAACTGATAAAAGAAGCCGATGTGCTCAGTTTTCATTGCCCGCTGAATGAACATACTCAGCAGCTGCTCAACCGCGACAACATCGATCATCTTAAGCGTGGCTGCCTGGTTATTAACTGCGCGCGCGGCGGTATTATCGACGAGATGGCAGCGCTGTGGGCATTGCAGGCCGGACATCTGGGCGGGCTTGCCGTGGATGTGCTTCCGATTGAACCACCGCAGCAAGGGCATCCGCTGTTATCTGCACTTAAGCAGGGCAATCTGAATCTGATTGTTACCCCACATAACGCCTGGATCAGCCCGCAGGCGCGGCAGAATATTATTCACCTTACGGCGCAGAATATCGCCTCACTGATGGCGTAAAGTAAACCGAGGAATAGCCAATGACCGCAGACCATGCAACACCAGACGCAAGCGGCAGCACCACCGACATTTGTATTTTTCCGATACCCGGATGCGTTACCTTCCCCGGCACCGTGTTTCCGCTGCACGTATTTGAGCCACGTTATCGTGCGATGATCCAGCATTGTCTGGATACCGGCATGCCGGTAGCCATTTGCCATACCGAAAAAATGATCAGCCCCGGCAAACCGGCCGACAATCTGGAAGAAGCACTGAACAGCAACCAGGCAACCTATCGTCCGTACGATGTGGTCAGCGCCGGACGTTGCGAACTGGTCGAAATCAGCGACGACGGCCGCATGTACCTGAACGTTCATATTGAGCAACGTTACCACCTGGGTGAGGCTGTACAATTATTGCCCTATCAGATTTACCAGTGCGAAGCTTTCCCCGACCGTGAAGCTGAAGATGCCGAACAGGAAGACGCCGATAACGCGCAATTAAAAGATAAAATCCTGCACCGTTTATACGCGCTGGGGCAGGGCGATGAAGACGTACAGCGCAGTATTAATTATTTAATGGAATCACCGGAATGGCAGGCAAAAACCGCGCAGGCCTTCAGCTTTGAGCTGTTTGGTATGATTGCTTTCGATGCCGATATTCTGCAGGAAATTCTGGAAATGGATTCCGCCAACGAGCGCCTGAACTATACGCTGGCACTGCTGAACGACGTATAGCGGCCCGTTCTCTGTATACAAAATGACTGACGATTAAGGGAATAACATGCTGTCTGCTTTTATCCGCTCACTGCCATCAGGAACCTGCTATGCGCAATTATGGAGCGACCGTATCCGAATAAGCTGCACGCAATCAACCAGAGTTTTTGACGACCAGCCGTTATTGGCGATATGCACCGAAAACGGTAAAAAAATTGTGCTGGCCGTTGGGTGCAAAGCCGCGCAGTTGTATCAGCAAGAGCAATTAAAAGAACAGCGGAATGAACAACCCAATGAAAAGCCAGAGCCAGATTTAACACTGATCAACCCTCTGGATCATCCACGGTTGTTAATTGCCGATTTTGCTTATGCAGAACGGTTGCTGCGTTACGGCATTGCCAGTGCGTATGAAAAAAGTCTGCTACCGCGTTCACCTGTGCTGATTATTCAGCCGATGGAAAAAACAGAAGGCGGTATAACTGATATTGCGCGGCGCATGTACACCGAGCTTGGGTTGGGTGCCGGAGCACGTAAAGTGTATGTGCATGATGGAGCCCCGCTGGCTCATCCGGTGACGGCTGGCAGCAAAGAACTGGGCAATATCCTTCAGCGTTGAATTATTCAGAGGTGCTCTGAGTTTTTATTTTTAGTTTTGTCATTTATCTGTCATGTAATATTGGCAGCATCCGTTCCTCTGTAATTCTTACCCGGAAATGGATGTTCTGTGAAAAAACTTCTGATATTTGCTGCGCTTGTATTAGCTGGTTGTGGTGCTGATGATAAGTCTGAAGAGACTTCCATCGCCTGCAGCTCTTACAACATTCTTAATGCCACGAACTATGAGCTCAAACTTACCCTGAAAGAACGGGCAGAGACAGCTCCGCGGATATGGACTTTGCCTCAGGGAGACGATTACTGGTTTTTATACTGCCATGCGTCAGACCGCTGGAATGGCGGCCCATTACTGGATAAAAATGTGGAAAGTATTCAGGTTACAACCATTGGCTATGATCCTGAGCTGACGTATAGCATTCCGCTGGATGTTACCCGCTGGGTGGGCGAAAATTATCCGGAAGAATGGAAAGTTGAATATCGCTTTAACTTACTGGAGTCGTATTTAAGGTAGCTTTGCCCCTTGACGTTGGACTGTGGAATAAAAAAGCCTGAATCCGGTATCACTGGATTCAGGCTTTTGGGTTTTGGATCGGAATCTCTGGTCTGAAGTCTGGAGCTTAGCCGTTAGGGCTGTGAGCTAGGAGTATGGTTGCAGGAGTATCGGGCCTGCCGACGCTTAACTCCTGCGCAGATATTGCTAGCCTCTGATGGCGGCAATTTTCTCTTTTAATCTGGCGTGATCATGCTCAAAGCTGGCTTTTTTCTTTTGTTCTTTCTCAATCATCGCCGCAGGAACCCGGGATATAAAGCCATCGTTATTCAGTTTATTGGTGATGCGGTGAATTTCGTCTTCGAGGCGTTGAACCTCGGCGTTAAGGAGACTGATTTCCTCAGTACTTTCCATCAGATCGGTCATGGTGATATTACCTCCGTGTGCGGGCTGCGCGCTGGTTGGCAGCCACCGATTGCCTGCTTCTGCCGCAGTCTGGCGAGCAGGCTTTAAAATTGAAACTCTGCATCCAAGTGTAGCCGGTTTTCCGGGGTTTGCCGGATTTTCCAGAGAGCGGGAGTACGATCAGGTGTCCGTTTGGTGCAGGTTTAGAAGGCACTGAGCAGGGGAGGATGGCTGGTAAATCAGAACGACCGTTTAAAATATACCCATGTATATGATCAGTGATTTATCAGTTGAGAGCGGTAATAAAGTCCGATAGTCTAATGAAAAAGCAGGGATTGCTGAGCCTACCCGCTCGTCTGAGCAGCGGAACGGATGCTGATACTCCCTGAGAACGATATGCATAAATCAAATATTGCCAGTCCTGTTGTGGCGTGAACAAGGAAGGGCGGCAGCGTGCCTGAATTCAGAACGATGCAATGGCATCCAGAGGGCTTGCAGTGCCAGCAAAATGCTGACCAATTACATGGGTGTAAATCTGGGTTGTTTTTACATCAAAATGTCCCAGTAACTCCTGTACGGTGCGAATATCACGACCAGTACGAAGCAGCTCGGTAGCGAAACTGTGCCGGAAGGTGTGACAGGTAATGCGCTTATTGGTAAGTCCGGCTTTTATAACCGCCTTGCGAAGTGCTTTCCTAGGAACAGAATCATGCAAATGGTGTCGGCAAAGAGTGCCGGTGATTGGGTGATTGCATAAACCGGATGATGGAAACAAAAACATCCAGGCAGCTTGCCGATAAGCCGAAGGATACTTTTTGGCCAGTACTCCCGGAATAGAAGGGCCGATACCCTGTTGATTGTCAGACACCTGCAGCCGAAGTACGTTATAAATCTCTGCTTCAATGGCAGGGCGTAATAAGGGACTTAAAATGGTTACACGGTCTTTAGCGCCTTTGCCATCATGAACCGTTAATGTTCCATGAGAAAAATTAAAGTCTTTCACGCGTAAGCGCAGACATTCCGTAATACGAAGACCAGAACCAAACAAAAGAGAAAAAATCAGCTTATCGCGCCCTGAAAGATCGCGCAGAATTGCAGCAACCTCCTGTGTGCTAAGCACTTCAGGTAAACGCCTTGGCTTGGTTGCAAAGGTAAAATCCAGATCTCCTAATGGCTGTTGCAAAAACTGGTTGTATAAAAATGCCAGTGCATTGAGTGCGATTTTCTGCGTATTAATCGCGACGTTACGCTTTGCCGCAAGATAACTCAGGTAAGCCATGACATCATCGCCGCCCAGCGTCGCCGGATGTTTGAGACGATGAAAACGGATGAAGTCTTTGACCCAGTAAATGTAGGTATGCTCGGTACGGAGGCTCATTCCGCGCAGGCGCATAAACGTACGAACATTATTCAGGAAGGGGCTTTTACCCATATCAATACCTTACTCAAAATACTGTATATAAAAGGCTCTTCACCGTTCTTAGTGGAAGAAGCTCGTATTCAGATTTCCAAATCTCAGGTAAATCATTGCTTTATACCGATCTTTG
>NZ_JAOANI010000029.1:70531-140648 GCF_025318105.1 Thalassolituus pacificus | reverse complement strand
ACGGTGCGGTTCCTCATTGTAAAGACAAAGTATGGGTGGCCGATGTGACTTATCTGAAAGTTAAAAAGCAGTGGCACTATCTGTGATCTTCCCCCGCTTTAACGGACACCAAAGTCAAACTGACGAGGTGTCCAATGCCAAAATATACTCAGCCAAGAAAGACCTGGCAGTATTCAAACGAATTCAAAGTTAAAGCAGTTCAGTTGAGTGATCCTTGCCCGTCGCTTTTCCTGATCTGCTTCTTACATGCCGCACACCGCGGCAGCGCTCCCAGCTTGCGGCGATAGTTTCCGGATGCACAGTCATTTCCTATTTTGCTGTAGTCAAATTTATACGGCAGCTCACGTTCCGGGTTATTGAATGCCGGGTCGGATACGCTGATACCGCATTCTGTGCACTGGCTGGCATATTGTGACAGTGCAATCTGCAGCGCAGTAATCGGAATCAGCAGTAAGAGGGCAGCAAGAGGAATCTGAGGTGTTATCAGTACCCAGATAATCAGGCCGAGGGTGCCTGTTGCTGTCAGGAGGCGAAAGGGAGTCATTACTGTATCCGGCGTGCGCTTAGATTTTTCGATATTACGGTATTTCTGGCAGGCATAAATAAAAAAAACCGCCGACTCTTATCAAGTGGGCGGTTTTTATTGCAGAGCCAGTAAGTCAGCGCTTACAGCGCCTTAATCTTCTCGATCTGCTCTTTGAGCTTAACAATGTCGCGCTCAAAGCCTGCGGCTTTTTCTTTTTCTTTTTCCAGAACCGCAGCCGGTGCTTTTTCGGTAAAGCCCGGGTTAGCGAGTTTGTTGGTAACACGCTCCCGTTCTTTTTCCAGTTTGTCGATGGATTTGCCTAAGCGGGCGACTTCGGCGTCTTTATCGATAAAGCCGGCCATCGGAATCAGCACTTCCATATCGCCAACCAGCTGGGTGACCGACATTGGCTCTTCGTCGCCGTCGTTCAGCCAGGTGAGTTTTTCCAGCTTGGCCAGTTTCATCAGGAAGGTCTGGTTTTCTTCTGCGCGGCGGAAGTCTTCGTCGTCACCGTTTTTAAACAGCAGCTCCAGTTCTTTACCCGGTGCGATGTTCATTTCTGCACGGATATTACGTACCGCGGTGATCACGCCTTTCAGCCATTCCACGTCGGCTTCGGCTGCGGCATCCACAAAGGCATCCTGCGGTTCCGGGTAGGTGGCCAGCATGATGCTTGGTGCGGAGTCTGGGCCGCCTTTGCCTGCCAGATCTTTTACCTGCTGCCAGATCGATTCAGTGATAAACGGAATAATCGGGTGCGCCAGGCGTAGGGTGGCTTCCAGTACGCGCACCAGTGTTCCCAGAGTGCCGCGTTTTACTTCTTCGCTGGCGTTGGTATCCCACAGTACCGGTTTGGATAATTCCAGATACCAGTCGCAGTATTCGTTCCAGATAAATTCGTACAGCGTTTGTGCGGCCATATCGAAACGATACTGGTCCATGTGGCGGCGTACTTCTTTTTCTGCGGTTTGCAGGCGCGAAATAATCCAGCGGTCGGCCAGTGATAACGCACCCGGTTCGCCGTTGGCACCACAAGCGGCTTTCATCGCGTCGGTAATGGCAATGTTGGTGCCATTGGCGGCTGCGGCTTCTACGGCCTCTTCACCGGCGATAGACAGCATGACGTAGCGTGAGGCGTTCCATAATTTATTACAGAAATTACGGTAGCCTTCGAGGCGTTTCATATCCCAGTTAATATCGCGGCCGGTTGAGGCCATGGCCGCGAGGGTAAAGCGCAAAGCATCGGTGCCGTGCGGGGCAATACCTTCCGGGAATTCTTTTTGGGTGCGCTTGCCGATTTTTTCCGCCAGTTGCGGCTGCATCATATTGCCGGTGCGTTTTTCCAGCAGATCATCCAGCGAAATACCGTCGATCATATCCAGCGGGTCAAGAACGTTACCCTTGGATTTCGACATTTTCTGGCCGACTTCGTCACGGATCAAACCGGTAACGTACACGGTTTTAAACGGCACCTGCGGTTTGCCCTGACCGTCTGGAGAGTCGTCTTTGCAGAAGTGCATGGTCATCATGATCATGCGCGCTACCCAGAAGAAAATAATATCGAAACCGGTGACCAGCACGTCGGTCGGATGGAAATCGGCCATGCGCTTAGCCACTTCCGGGTCGTCCAGATTTGGCCAGCCTAGCGTACCGAACGT
Source organism: Thalassolituus pacificus (assembly GCF_025318105.1). Classification (NCBI taxonomy): domain Bacteria; kingdom Pseudomonadati; phylum Pseudomonadota; class Gammaproteobacteria; order Oceanospirillales; family Oceanospirillaceae; genus Thalassolituus; species Thalassolituus pacificus. The sequence goes on along the minus strand of NZ_JAOANI010000029.1, from coordinate 138,464 downwards.
CCACAGGGCAGAGGAGAACCAGGTGTCGAGTACGTCGTTGTCCTGACGCAGTTCAACGTCGTCGGCCAGATGATTCTGCGCGCGTACTTCGGCTTCGTCGTGGGCAACGTAGACGTTACCTTCCTCGTCGTACCAGGCCGGAATGCGGTGACCCCACCACAGCTGACGGGAAATACACCAGTCCTGAATATCGCGCATCCAGCTGAAGTACATATTTTCGTAAGACTTAGGCACAAACTGAATGTCGCCGTTTTCGACGGCTTCAATCGCTGGCTTGGCCAGGGTTTTGGCATCCACATACCACTGGTCGGTGAGCATTGGCTCAATCACCACGCCACCACGGTCACCGTAAGGTACGGTTAAGTCATGGTCTTTAATTTCCTGCAGCAGACCAGCGGCTTCGAAATCGGCAACAATGGCTTTACGCGCGGCAAAACGCTCCATGCCACGGTATTTTTCCGGGATGCTGGCTTCTACGTCGGTGTTTACGCTGCCGTCGGTATTAAATACCTGCGCGGTTTCGCGCACGTCGGCATTAAAGGTGAAAATATTGATCATCGGCAGGCCGCAGCGCTTGCCCACTTCGTAGTCGTTAAAATCGTGCGCCGGGGTTACTTTTACCGCACCGGTGCCTTTTTCCATGTCGGCGTGCTCGTCGCCTACAATCGGAATACGGCGGCCCACCAATGGCAGAATAATGTCTTTGCCGATTAAATCTTTATAACGCGGATCTTCCGGGTTAACCGCCACACCGGTATCGCCGAGCATGGTTTCCGGACGGGTGGTGGCCACCACGATGTAGTCTTTGCCTTCTGCGGTTTTCAGGCCATCCGCCAGCGGATAGCGCAGGTGCCACATAAAGCCTTTGGATTCTTTATTTTCCACTTCCAGATCAGAAATGGCGGTGTGCAGTTTCGGGTCCCAGTTGACCAGGCGCTTGCCACGGTAAATCAGGCCGTCTTTGTGCAGGCGGATAAACACTTCCTGTACGGCTTTGTAGAAACCGTCATCCATGGTGAAGCGTTCGGTGTCCCAGTCGACCGAGTTACCCAAACGACGCATCTGACCGGTAATGGTACCGCCGGATTGTTCTTTCCATTCCCAGACTTTTTCGAGGAATTTTTCGCGGCCTAATTCGTGACGGTCAGGCTGGCCTTCGGCGGCCAGTTTTCGCTCAACCACCATCTGCGTGGCGATACCGGCGTGGTCGGTACCTACCTGCCACAGGGCTTTTTTACCCTGCATACGCTTGTAGCGGGTGAGGGCATCCTGAATGGTGTGCTGGAAGGCGTGACCCATGTGCAGCGAGCCGGTGACGTTCGGCGGCGGGATCATGATGGAGTAACCTTCGCCGGTCAGTCCGTCCTGATAAGGCTTAAAGTAGCCTTTTTCTTCCCACTCTTGGTACCAGGTTTGTTCAAGGGCGCTGGGCTTGTACGTTTTATCCATGGTTCGCTGCTGCTCGTCTCGTCGTGATTGCAGCCAGCCTCTGCGGGGCAGAGGCTGGCTGGTTTCGGGTTCAAAAAATGGTGCCGATTATAACGGAAAGTGAGGCTTTAGGGCAGTGTTGCGGGCATTGGTACCGATAGCCGGGCTGGACAGCCTGTCGGCGGAGATATGGGGTGAAATTTACCTGTATCGCGGCTGTTTATAGGGCGCTGGTTTGGTCTGCGGATGGTCTTGATGTGGGTTATATGTAGCGGGCGGGCAGCGTATGCCACCTGTGTATTGCAGGTGACATTCGGGGGTCAGTGATTCAGCTTTTCGCGCAGTTTTTCACGCAGTCGTTCGGTCAGTTGCGGCAGCATTTCGGCAACCAGCTGGTCGATCAGGTGTTCTTTTTGCAGTTTGGTCAGCTGTTGCATGTGTTGCTGAACGGCTTGTTCACTGGCGCGCGCCTGCTTCTGCTCCATGACTTTCTGCATGGTGCGGTGGGCTTCCTGGGCGCTGTGCTGAGCGGCTTCGCGCTCCTGGGTCAGGCGATCAAGAATGGCCTGGGGCAGGAACGGGTTGGCAGAGACTCTGGCCGGGGCGGGGGTCAGTTCGGCAGCAGCAAGCAGTGCGTCGGTTGCGGTTGGTTCCGTGTTTGTTGTTGCTGTCGCTACGGGGGCCGCTGAAACCTGTGCCCGCTGAGCGGGCTGGTCGCCGTGCGGACGCTGGATGACAACATCCGGCAGCGGTTGTGCGCGCAGCACCGGGCGGGCGCTGGCGGGCTGTGGTTTGTTGTCTGTTGTCTTATCTTCTGTTTGCTTTGCTTCTGCCGGTTTGGTTTCTGCGCGGCGGTTGTCGGCCGTTGGCTGCAGTGGCACGGCGGCGGCTTTGGCCGTTACGGCTTTTAATACCGGAATGTCATTCTCGCTGAACAGTTCGCTCAGCAAGGGAATGTCATCGACCGGATCTAAGGTCGGAATGTTGCGTCCGTGGTCTACCTGATCGCTGGCGGCGTCATCGAGTACACGTTGCAGATTTTCCAGTTCACGCAGCAGATTGCCGGGTTCGTCCTGGTCGTTACGTTGGTTCATTAACGCAATCTCATGTCGATATTGTTGATCGGGTAGCCCCGGTCTTTGAGGAATTTGTAGTGACTACGAGTGTAGTCCAGCACCTGATCTTCCTGTACCACCACGGCAATAAATCGCTGAAAACGACTGAAAAATGCCGGTAACTGGCTGCTGAGGTTTAACATCACGTCGTGATGATGGCCCGGGTCAGCCTGCCAGCTGATGCTGACCGGGCAATCGGCCGGAGCGTCGCTGGCGTTCAGCAGGGTGTGCGGCACAAAGGCATCGGCGCGAAATTGCCAGAGTTGCTCGTCGAGTTGACGGGCGGTGCGTTCGTCGTCGACCTGAATCAGTACGCGGTTGCCTTTGCTGAAGGCTTTTTCCACCACGCGGCAGGCAAACAGCATCTGCTCGGCGCGGGTCTGGGCGGCGAGGATGTAAAAATCAACCTGGGTCATAAGCGTTCCGGTTTGTACTGAGGCTATCAGAGTTGTCAGCGCTGTTTGGGATGTCAGAGCGGTGTTTATGGTTGGCTTTATAGCCAGCAAACAGCCAGCTCAGGTGTTGCTGCAGCGTGGCTGCAAATTCGAGCTGAAACAGCGTTAATGGCGGTTCGGCAATGGCAGCAGCCACGGTTTTGCTCGGGTGGCAGATATGCCAGCAGCCAATCATCGCTTGTTGAATATGCAGCAGCAATTCCACCCCTTCGGCTACTGAGATATTGAGCCAGCGGCTGATTAATGTGGCAAAGCGCTGTAGCAGTGGCAGCAGGCCAAGCTTAAAGTTGCGCGCTTCGTCTTCGCTCAGGTTGCGTTCCAGTACGGTATGCAGAATGGCGTTCAGGCGGCAGAACAGTGTTTCTTCGGCCAGAGCCTGAGCGCAGACGGCGGCAGCGTCATCAGCGGGGGGCAGTTGCTCGCCATGTTCAATCAGTTGTTCCATCTGCTGATGGTACAACGCCAGAAACAGCGCTTCTTTATTGCGGAAATAGCGGTACAGCGCGGCTTTGGTAATGCCGACCCGTTGGGCGATATCGTGCAGGCTCACCTGTTCGAAGGGGGCTTCGGCAAAATAGCCGGCAGCGGCATCCAGTATCTGCTGGCGGCGCAAGGCTTTCTGTTGCGGGCTTTTTGCCCGTTGGCGGATACAGGTCATGGATACGGGTTTGGGTCGGGGCTGGTCTGTGTGGGCAGGCACAGACCGGACAGCGGCTGCCATGTTGGTAATTGAGGCCAGAATGCTACCTCTGGCGTCGGGGCATGGCAAATGCTGCTGTCAGGCTCTTTGCGCTGCGTCACAGCGATTGCCCGAACTGATGCAAAACCACGTCGATGGTGACCTCCAGTTCGTTCAGTGCTTCTAAGCGTTGCAGGGCTTCGTTGCGCACTTTCCAGCGGTGTGGGGTCATCATCAGCAGATCCATAATCTGCTGATTGTTGGTCAGGCTGACGCGGTATTTCAGGGTCTGCTCACCTTTGCAGTCAAAGCCGTGTTCGGCCATGGCCGGACGCGGATCGAGGGCGGCGAGGTTGACTTCGTCGTAGATGATTTCGCGCAGTTCGACCAGATGGTGAAGGCCGGTATTGAGCAGCACAATCTGCCCTTGTGGGCGCAGTGCGCGGGCAAAACCCTGCGGCATCAGATTGGTAAACAGGCAGGTGATCAGATCCAGACTGTGCGCCGTAAAAGGTAGCTGGCCGCCGGAGGCGACCAGCCAGTCAATCTGTTTACTGCGGCGGGCGGCACGGCGGACGGCGTCTTTGGAAATATCGACGCCGTATAAACAATGCGGCAACTGATGATCATCAAGCACTTCCTGCAAACGCTGGGTGTAATAGCCTTCGCCGCAGCCCACATCGGCAATCTGCATGCCGCCGTCGTGGTTCAGGGCCAGTTCCAGCACCCATTGATTGAGCATGTCGGAGATCGGCCGGTAGACCTGGCTGTCAAGCAGACGCTGGCGGGCGTCGACCATTTCCAGGGTGTCACCCGGCGCTTTCGATTTTTTGTGCTGGGCCAGCAGCAGGTTGAGGTAGCCCTGGCGGGCTTCATCATAGGTATGTCCGGCACTGCAGCACCAGCGCTTATCAGCCGCCAGCAGTTGCAGCCCGCAGACCGGGCAGGCAATAACTTTGTTCACGCGTTGTCTCTCAGGCCAGCAGTAATTCGAGGATGCGTTCGTAGATCACGGTCAGGGTGTCGAGATCTTCGGCGACAATGTGCTCATCCAGTTTATGAATGGTGGCATTGCAGGGGCCGAGTTCCAGCACCTGAGCACCGGTGGGCGCAATAAAACGGCCATCGGAGGTGCCGCCGGCAGTCGACAGTTCGGTGTCGCGGCCGGTGACTTCTTTAATCGCCTGTACGCTGGCTTCGACCAGTGGGCCGCGTGCGGTCAGGAACGGCTCGCCGCTCAGGTTCCAGTCGATGTCGTAGCTGAGGCCGTGTTTATCGAGAATGGCGTGGGTGCGCTCTTTCAGGATGTCGGCGGTCAGTTCGGTGGAGAAGCGGAAGTTGAACACCACTTCCAGTTCGCCGGGAATCACGTTGGTGGCACCGGTACCGGCGTTAATGTTGGAAATCTGGAAGCTGGTAGCCGGGAAGAATTCGTTGCCTTCGTCCCAATGCTCGGCGGCCAGTTCAGCCAGTGCCGGGGCGGCAATGTGTACCGGGTTTTTCGCCAGGTGCGGATAAGCCACATGACCCTGAATGCCGTGCACGTGCAGTACCGCGCCCAATGAACCACGACGGCCGTTTTTCACCACATCACCGACGGCGTTGGTGGAGGATGGCTCGCCGACGATGCACATATCGATCTTCTCGTTACGCGCTTCGAGGGTTTCGACCACTTTAACGGTGCCGTTTTTCGCCGGGCCTTCTTCATCGGACGTGATCAGAAAGGCAATGGAGCCTTTGTGATTGGGGTGTTTACGCACGAAGTTTTCGCAGGCGACCACCATGGCCGCGAGGGAGCCTTTCATATCGGCGGCACCACGGCCGTACAGCAGGCCATCAACGATGGTTGGGGTAAACGGCGGATAGCTCCAGCGACCTTCCGGGCCGGTTGGCACCACATCGGTATGGCCGGCGAAGCACACCAGCGGGCCCTCTGTGCCACGGCGTGACCAGAAGTTTTCTACTTCTTCAAAACGCAGTTCTTCGTTATTGAAACCGGCGGCGGCCAGGCGCTCCATCATCAGGGCCTGACAGCCATCATCATCCGGGGTGACAGAGCGGCGGGCGATTAAATCAAAGGCCAGTTGCAGAGTGGGGGTCATGCTGTTTCCTGATCGGCAAAGGCGGGCCGGAGTGCGCCGGACCGCAGAATTTAAAATGGCGCGCATGATAGCAAAAGCGCGGCTGTTTTGCGCGTTGGCCACGGCCGCCGCCGTCGCTGGCCGAATAAGCCGTTGCGCCGTCCGGCAGCGGTGATACCATAGCCGGCTTTTTACCCGCCGGATTCTCCGGCCGACCAGCACTATTTAAGGTAGATAACATGAGCCAGCCCCTGACTCTTGAAGAACTGAACCAAGTGATGGCAGAAGCTGATCTGCTGAAATCCGAAGCGGACGTAGAAGCCGCGCTGACTCAACTGGCTGCGGATATTTCAGCACGTCTGAGCAGTAGCCTGCCGGTGGTGTACAGCATCATGAACGGTGGTCTGGTGATGGCAGGTCGTCTGCTGACCAAGCTGAACTTCCCGCTGGAGCAGGGCTATATGCATGCTACCCGTTACCGCGGTGAGACCTCCGGCCATACCGACCTGCAATGGCAGGCACCGCCATCGGTACCGATGGAAGGTCGCACCGTGCTGATCCTGGATGACATCTTTGATGAAGGAAACACCCTGGCTGAGGTGGTTAAATCCTGTCAGCAGCAGGGCGCCAAAGAAGTGCTGACCGCTGTGCTGGTGAACAAAGTTCATGACCGCAAAAATACCGATCTTCAGATTGATTTTGTCGGTATGGATGTTGAAGACCGCTACGTCTTTGGCTGTGGCATGGATTACCGTGGCTACTGGCGCAATGCGCCGGGCATTTATGCGGTGAAAGGATTGTAATCCGCCACCGTTCGCTGAACGGTTGGTTATAAAAAGCGCCTTTTGGCGCTTTTTTTGTCTATGGTACTGATGGGTTTATCGGCTGGTTTCACTACACTGTGCTGTAGAGGTGAACCTGAGTATGAATGTTGAGTTTATTAATCCGTTTGTAGAAACAATCAATAACATTCTGGCCACCATGGCCTCCATGAGTTGCGAATACGGTAAGCCCTACCTGAAAGAGGGTAACCGGCCGCTGGGGGTGGTCACCGGTATTATTCCGATGTCAGGCGACAGCGTGAAGGGTTCGCTGGCGATCAGCTTTTCGGCCGGAGCCATCATCAAAATCAGCAGCAGCATGCTGGGTGAAGCCATCGACGAGGTGGATGAAACCTGCCATGACCTGACCGGCGAGCTGACCAATATGCTGTCCGGTGGTGCGCGTAAGCTGCTGTGGGAAAAAGGCTACGATTTTGAAATGGCCAAACCCGGTGTCCTCACCGGCGAGATGGATATTCCCCATGACGCCGCCGGCCCGGTATTGGTGATTCCGTTTGAGACCAGCGCTGGGCCATTTTTTATTGAGGTGGTTCTGTCTTCTCGTTTGCAGCGGGCCGCGTTAAACGCTTGATGATGCGCCATGGCTGCTGGCCAGGGCGCTTCTGGATGCGCGTATTTCATCTGGCTCCCACGCTCTGCGTGGTAGCCTTTGCTGGCACAGTTGCATTCCCACGCAGAGCGTAGGAACGAGAAAAGTGTCAATTGGCTCTGGTAAACCGGCGTTATGCCGGTTTTTTTATGCCTGTCGGGTGGTTTTGATTCTGGCCTGAAATGTCCTTAAACAGTGCTTGTTGTTTATTAGGAAAAGAATAATATGACGGTTCGTCAATTTTCGACGGATCGTCAAAATGAAATGGTTATTGAAATATTCTTTTCCTGAGTGGCTGCACAGCCTGCGGCACCAGATTGAGCAGATACTGCGTCCCGAGCGTATCCAGTCTCTGTGTCAGGCGACAAGCGCTACCGCGCCGCTGATTGCGGATAAGTGTCTGTGGATGGCCAGCGAATCAAACTCCGGGGGCGACAATACGCCGCTGTTCCCGTTATTTTCCGCCAAGCCGGGCAGTGGCAGCAAAACCGATTGCCCTCTGGGCCTGCGTAAAAGCAAAGCCGAAAAAATTGCCGAGCGTGAACAACAGTTTCTGGATATTGCCCACGAACTTTTGAATCGTGATGGCTTTGCCGATTTTTCCATGGATAAACTGGTGCGTGCCAGTGGCTATTCCAAAGGCACCCTGTACAACCATTTTTCCAGTAAAGAAGACTGCTTGTCCGGTCTTTGTCTGCGCGGTATGGCAATGATGGAAGATATGTTCAGCCGTGCCGCAGCCTTTGATGGAACCTTGCGGGAAAAAATACTCGCGATGAATGTTGCTTATCACTTGTATGCCAGCCTGCAGCCAACGTTATCGCTGGCTGTTCTGTCAGCAAAAACCCCCTCATTTACGGAAAAAACATCGGCAGCACGCAGCGAATTAATCGATGCGTGTGATCTTCGTATTACCCGCATCGTCGATGATGTGTACCGCAACGCTATTGAGCAGGGCGACCTTCAGGATCACCCGGAATTAACCGTGGAATTAATGGCATTTATCAGTTGGTCGCAGGCGTTTGGTCTGAATGCGTTGATGACAACGGCCTGCGATATCACTGCGGTCAGCCGTGCGATGGGGACCAATGTTGCGTTAATCAGCTGCAATGTCTTACTTGATGGTATGGGCTTTAAACCGTTGTCTTCAGAGTGGGATTACCAAGCCAGCTGGGAACGGGTTGAGCGTGATGTATTTGCGCCGGAAATGGCGCAGTTAGGTGCTTTGAAATAACTGAAAATAACTACAGGGAAAGCGTATGAAAACACTCTGGTTAAACACCATTATGCGGTATCCGTGGCTGTTGCTGCTGTTACTGCTGGCTCTGGCATTCGGTGCTTCGGTTGGCGGCAAGAATCTGTATTTTCGCGGCGATTATAAAGTCTTCTTTTCGCAGGACTATGCACCGCTGCAGGATTTTGAAGAGATGCAGCGCATCTTCAATAAAAACGACAATATTTCGGTATTGGTCGTGCCGCAGAATGGTGATGTATTTACCAACGAAAATCTGACTTTATTAGCAGAACTGACGAAAGAGGCCTGGCAGACGCCATTTTCCAGTCGGGTGGATTCGGTGGTGAATTTCCAGCACACCTGGTCGGAATATGACGACATGATCGTCGAAGATCTGGTGCAGAATCCGCAGGATTTAACCGCTGCCGATTTACAGCGCATCCGCACTATTGCTTTTAATGAGCCGAATCTGAATGGTGGCCTGGTGGCTGAGGACGGCCGTGCGGCCATCGTCAATATCACGGTGCAGATTCCGGATGCTACTGAAACCAATGATAATACCGCCGAAGTAATTCAGGTGGTGGATTTTGTCAAAAGGCTCACCGACGAGCTGAGCAGCCGTTATCCGCAGGCGGCGTTTTATCATACCGGTGTGATTCCGATGAATTACAGCTTCGCTACCGAGGGTCAGAAAGATATGGAGACTCTGGTGCCGGCGATGCTGGGCCTGATTGTGTTAATGCTGGCGGTCATGCTGCGCAGTGTACTGGCGATGCTGGCCACCGTGGTGGTGCTGGTGCTGACCATCAGTGTGACCATGGGATTGGGCGGCTGGCTTGGATTTTTCTTATCCACCGGTACTATTAACGTCCCCATTGTAGTAATGACGCTGGCGGTGGCCGACTGTGTGCATCTGGTGGCCTCGGCGCAGTTTGCTATGCGTGAAGGGCGCTCGCGCAGTGACGCCATAGGTTTTGCCCTCGACCTGAATTTAATGCCGGTGTTTATTACCAGTGCGACCACGGCGGTCGGTTTCCTGACGCTGGTGCTGTCCGAATCTCCGGTGCTGGCTGATTTTGGCATTCTAAGCGCCATTGGTGTGATGGTGGCGTTTGTGCTTTCTGTCACCTTACTGCCGGTCTTGCTGCTGATTTTGCCAGTGCGGGTAAAGGTGTCGCCTGAGCACCATGGCGGTATGGAAAAATTCGGTGGCTGGGTGGTGCGCCATCAGCGCACGTTGTTGCCGGTGACGGCGCTGTTGATGCTGATATTCGGTTCATTGGTCACGCTGAATGTGGTGAACGATGAGGCTACAAAATATTTTGCCAAGGGCACCGATTTCCGTGACTCGGTAGATACTCAGGAAGAATATTTATCCGGTACTGATACCATCGATTGGGCGTTGTACTCCGGTGAAGCTCAGGGAGTCAATGCGCCGGAATTTATTGCTAAAACAGAAGCGTTTGCCGAGTGGCTGCGTCAACAGCCGGAAGTGGATCATGTGACGACGCTGTCGGATACGTTTAAGCGTCTGAATAAAAATATGCACGGCGATGACGAAAGTTATTACCGTATTCCGCAGGATCGTGAATTGGCGGCGCAGTATTTACTGCTGTACGAAATGTCATTGCCTTACGGACTGGATCTGAATAACCAGCTGAACGTAGATAAGTCTTCGACCCGTCTGACCTCCACCCTGAAAAATCTGGGCAGTAAAGAAATCGTCGAACTTGAAGACCGTGCCCGTGCCTGGTTTGCTGAAAATGCGACCGGTATCCGTCTGGCCGCGGCCAGTCCGAGTCTTATGTTCTCGCATATTGGCGAAACCAATATGGATAGCATGATTGTCAGTATGATTGCGGCATTAATCTTAATTTCTGCACTGCTGGTTGTGGCATTACGTTCAGTGCGTCTGGGCGCCATCAGCCTGATTCCGAACCTTGGACCGGCGCTGGTCGGCTTTGGTATCTGGGGATTGATTTCCGGTGAGATTAATCTGGGGCTGTCGATTGTGGCATCCATGACACTGGGCATTATTGTTGATGATACCGTGCATTTTCTGGCCAAATACAAGCGCGCCCGTGATGACGGTAAAGACGCGGAAGCCGCAGTACGGTATGCCTTCTCCAGTGTTGGCCGGGCATTGCTGATCACCACGGTGGTTCTGGTGGCCGGATTCTCTATGCTGGCGTTCTCCGCGTTCCGTTTGAATTCGGATATGGGGCTGGCCACTGCGCTGATTATCTTTATTGCGCTGCTGGTGGATTTTTTCTTCCTGCCGGCCTTTTTACTGCGCCTCGACAAAAATAATCAGGCACACTGCAACACCCCACACAAACAACAAGAACTAAAAACTGAAACGCATCCTGCATCCACTCTCACAGGAGAAACATTATGAACATTTTTCTGAGCCTTATTACGGCATTGACTCTGGCCACGCCACTGGTGGCGCAGGCCGATACTGCACAACCTGCAGCAGGCAGCACAGGGCAGCAGAATGCTGCAGAAAAAGGTCTGGCCATTGCTAAAGACCGTAAGCAACGTGATCTTGGCTGGGGCAACAGTGAAGCCAGGATGACCATGACACTGCGTAACTCTCAGGGTGAAGAAAGTGTGCGAGAGATACGTCTTAAGTCACTTGAAGTCGTCGATGACGGCGATAAAGGCCTGACCATTTTCGACGAACCACGTGATGTTAAAGGCACCGCCTTTCTGAATTTCTCGCATACCGGTAAGCCGGACGAGCAGTGGTTGTATTTGCCGGCGTTGAAACGGGTTAAGCGTATTGCCTCACGTAATAAATCCGGCCCGTTTATGGGCAGTGAATTTGCCTATGAAGATATGAGTTCGTTTGAGCTGGAAAAATACAGCTTTACCTACCTGCGTGAAGAAACCCTGAACGGTGTGGTCTGTCATGTGGTTGAGCAGATACCTACGGATGAATTCTCCGGTTACACCAAACAGATCGTTTGGCTGGATACCGAACACCTGCGTGCGCAACAGGTTGAATTTTATGACCGTAAAAAAAGCCTGCTGAAAACCCTGAGTTTTTCAGACTATAAACTGTATAAAGATAAATTCTGGCGCGCCGATGTGCTGACCATGGTGAATCATCAGAACGGCAAAAGCACCGTACTGAATACGTCCGAACTGCGGTTTGATACCGGCCTGACGGATGCCGATTTCAACGACGCTACGCTTTCCCGCGTACGCTGAGCCGGAGGCCGAATCCGTATGAAACGGCTGATAACAACCACGTTGCAGTGCAGCGCCCTGATTGCGCTGAGTGTTCATTCCAACAGCAGTGCCAGTGCCGGGTTGATGCCCGACCTGGCTTTACAGGGCGCCTTTGAGGGGCGTCAGTTTTTGCAGGAAGCGCAATTCCCGCAGCAAAAAGACAGTGTGCTGTCGGTCTGGGCTGAGCCTGAACTGGTGTGGGAATGGGGGGAAACCCAGCGCCTGACCTTCAAACCTTTTTACCGTTACGACAGCGCTGACGATGAGCGCAGCCACGGCGATATCCGCGAACTGATGTGGCTGACCTACGGTTACAGCTGGGAAGTCCGCGCGGGTATTGGCAAAGTGTTCTGGGGCGTCACCGAGTCATTGCATCTGGTGGATGTGATTAACCAGACCGATCTGGTAGAAGCGCCGGATGGTGAAGAAAAACTCGGCCAGCCGATGGTGCACGCCACCTGGCTGCATGACGTCGGCACATTGGAGGCCTTTATTCTGCCAGGCTTCCGCGAACGTACGTTTGCCGGAGAAAACGGTCGTTTGCGATCCGCACTGCGGGTCAGTGCTGATGGCGAATATCAGTCAGCGGAAGAAAAAGAACACCTCGACTGGGCGTTGCGCTGGAGCCGCTCGTTTGAGTTGGGTGAATCTCCGCTGGATTTAAGTGCCGCCTGGTTTCAGGGCACCGCCCGTGATCCTTTCCTGACACCGCAGATCACGCTCACCGGCAGTGGTCCGCAGATAACCGGATTAACGCCGTATTATCCTTTGCAGCGTCAGCTCGGAATAACCGCGCAGGCAACCGTGGATGCCTGGCTGTGGAAGCTGGAAGTATTGCGCCGTGATTACGATGAACACATGGTGGATAACCTGAAAGCGCTGGGTGTTGCTGGTGTTCAGGATCACAGCGCGGCGGTCGGTGGTTTTGAATACACCCTGGTCGGCCCTTTTGCTGAGCGCTGGGACAGTGCGCTGGATGTCGGACTGTTGCTGGAATATCAGTACGATCAGCGCGGTAACGATGCGGCCATGGCTCAGAACGATGTGTTTGCTGCAACCCGTCTGGCCTTTAACGATGCCGACTCCAGTGAAATTCTGGCCGGTATTACTCAGGATCTGGATTACAGCGGCAGCCGTGGGATTATGCTCGAGGCCAGTACGCGCCTGACCGATTTCACGACACTGAAAGTCAATGGCTGGATATTTATGGCCGATGATAACGACGATGCGCTGGCTTATAGCCTGCGTCAGGATGATTATATTGAACTTAGCCTGAATATTTTTTACTGAGTCCGTACGAATGTGCCGGCGGGGCGGGTAAAGATGGGTAAACGCCATTTTCATCTTTCCCGCCGCACGCCTATTATGCGTATTTTTACTGCGGAGAAGTCTCTGTGCGCTTGATGATCAGGGTTCCGTGGCGCGGTACGGCGGCGGTGGCGGTTTTGGCACTTGCCGGCTGCGCCAGCGTGACACCGGTTGAACCTCCCGAGACAACACTGCCTCCCGTTTTTACGAACGCGAATAACGACAGCAACAGCAACAGCATTGAAGCAAACAGCAACGCTGACCGCAGCAATGCAATCAGCGCCAATCGTTGGTGGCAATCGTTTAACGACACTCAACTCGATCAGTTTATCGCGCAGGGGCTGGAGCAGAATTACAGCCTGCAGGCGGCCTGGGCACGGCTTGCTCAAAGCCGGGCTCTCTGGCGTCAGAATGCCAGTGGTCAGTACCCCGATGTTAATCTTTCCCTGAGTAAATCCCGCGCCTGGCGTGAGAACACCACCAACGATCTGTGGTCGGCGGGTGTTTCTACGGAATACGAACTTGATTTCTGGGGCCGGGTGTCCGCGCTGGATGACGCCGGACGCTTAAGCGCACTGGCGACCCACTCGGCGACGCGCACCCAGGCCAATACCGTGGCCGGACAAATTGCCCTGAACTGGTTTGGTCTGATTAAAGAAGGGCAGAACCTGGCGCTGCTGCAACAGCAACAGGCACGGGTCAGTGCGGCGCTGCAGGTTACTCAGGGTCGTTTTCAGCGTGGTCAGGCGGATGTCTCCGATGTCTGGCAGCAGCAACAGTTACTGGAATCCATTAACGCCGATCTGATCAGCGCTCAGGGGCAGCGCGACAGTTACCAGCAGCAGCTGGCGGTCTGGATGGGACGCAGTGAATGGCTGTCGGCGGCGGCGCTGGAAAACAGCGAATTACGCACTTATCAGACGCAATCGTTACCGCAGCTGGACATCACACCGTTAACCGTACCGGTCAGCGCCTTACAGCAGCGTCCGGACGTGCAGCAGGCGTTCTTTAAACTGCAAAGCGCCAATGCCAGTCTGGCGGCGGCGGCGGCGAACCGCTACCCGCGCTTTACCCTGAGCGCGTCCTATTCCGGCAGCGATGAAGACCTCAGTAAAGTATTCGATAACTGGTTGGCGAATCTGGCCGGTGGTTTGGTGCTTCCATTAATTGATGGTGGCAACCGCCGTGCCGCCGTGGCGCAACAGCGCGCCGTGGTGGATGAAAATCTGGCGGCTTATCAGCAGACGTTGCTGGATGCCGCGCAGGAAGTACAGCAGGCGCTGACCGATGAACGTCAGAGTCAGGCGCTGGTTGTCAGCCTGGAGCGGCAGCTGGCGTTGGCCAGCAAGACCGAAGCCTTCCAGAACAACCGTTACCGCAAAGGCGTGGGCGATTTTCTTGCATTGCTCAATGCCCAGCAGGATGTGATCGGTCTGGAAAAACAGTTGCTGAATGCCCGCTGGAGTCAGCTGCAAAACCGTATTCAGTTATATAAAGCCGTCAGTCATGGCGACTTCAGTGAAGAGGAAGCATCGTCATGATGGATGTACACAGTCATCGTCATTCGGTTGCAGGCAATATCCTGCTGATTGCGTTGGTTTTACTGCTGGGCGGAGGCCTGGCCTGGTATGTGTTCACCTCAGCACCGAAACCGCAGCGGATAAAACCGGAAGTGCAGGCACGGCTGGTGGAAGCGGCAGCGCTGAACAGCGAATCGTCGCGACCATTCTGGCCTGCCGGTGGCAAGGTGATGGCGGCTGACAGCGTAACCCTGACGGCACAGGTCAGTGCGCGCGTGGCACAGATCAGCAGCGCTGCCGTACCCGGTGCGCGGCTGAGCAAAGGCAGCGTGCTGGCGACGCTGGAAAAAACCGATTTTGAGTTACAGGTGCGGCAGATGCAGGCTGCGCTGACTCAGGCACAGGCCGATCTGGATATCGAGCAAGGACAGGCGGCGCTGGCGCGGGAAGAATACGCCCTGGCCGCCGCCAAGCTCAGTGACGAAGAGCGGGCGCTGGTGATGCGCGAACCGCAACTGGCCAAAGCCAAGGCGGCGCTGCGCACAGCCCGCGCCAACCTTGATCAGGCACAGCTGAATCTGGCACGTACGTCGGTGCGCATGCCATTTGCTGGTCAGATCATGGCGCGTCATGTCAGCACGGGCAGTCAGGTTGGCAGCAGCACCGTACTGTTTGATCTGGTCAGCACCGAACGCTTCTGGATTGAAGTTAAAGTGCCCCGAGCCTTTCTGGCCATGCTGGACACACAGGCTGAGGCAACGCTGAGCATGAGCGGCTGGCATGGCCAGACCCGTCGTGCCCGCATTCTTAATGTGCTGCCGGATGTCGACAGTACCGATCGTCAGGCCAAGGTCGTGCTGGAGCTGGATCAGCCCTTAGCGGAAGGGCAGCCGGTGGTTCTGGTGAATGATTTTATTGATGTGCAGTTGCCCGGAAAATTACTGGATAAAACCGTGGTGATTGATGTGCGCCACCTGAATGATGACGACACGGTGTGGGTGGTGAACAACAATGCGCTGTATCAGCGTAAGGTTGTGGTGTTGTATCGCGGACGTGAGCAAGCCTGGCTGGCGGTTAACGAGGGTGGGCAGGGCGACGGTCTGCAGAGTGGTGACCAGCTGCTGCTTAACCGTATCGACAGCGCTACCGATGGTATGCGGGTGCGTATTCAGACGGCTGGAGCACGCCCATGAGTCTGCGTTATACCGGCCCGGTGGCGTGGATGGCACGCCACGGCGTGGCTCCCAATTTATTGATGGCGTTTTTGATCATCGGCGGCTTTTTGATGTCGCTGAATATCCGTAAAGAATTTATTCCCAGCTATGAAGCCGACATGGTGATTGTGTCGGTCGGCTATGCCGGTGCGACGCCCTCGGAGATGGAGCAGGGCGTGATTCTGCCGATTGAAAATGAGCTGTCGGCGATTGATGGTCTGAAAGAAGTGGTCTCTACGGCCAGCCAGGGTTCGGCACAGATCAGCGCCGAACTGGAAAATGGCGTTGACCGCCAGCAGGCGTATCAGGATATCCAGCAGGCGGTTAACCGCATTTCAACCTTCCCGGCGCAGATGGAACGGCCGTTGGTGAGAATCGCCAGCCGCTCTATTGATGTGATCGAACTGGCGCTGTTTGGCCCGCTTGATCAGTTTGGGTTAAAGCGCCTGGGAGAGCAGATTAAAGATCAGCTGCTGGAATCTCCGGACATCACAAAAGTTGAGCTGCGCGGCATTAACGATGAAGAAATTCACGTAGAAATCAGCCAGAACGACCTACAGCGTTACGGTCTGAAACTGAGCGATGTGGCGGCCATTATCGGCAATAATGCCATTGAACAAAGTGCTGGCAGTGTGAAAACCGAAGGCGGCGATATTCTGGTAACGCTGGATGACCGCCTCTACTGGGCCGAAGAATTCCGCCAGCTGCCGCTGATCAGCGATGCCTCGGGCGTGCAATTGCGTCTGGGGGATGTGGCGAAGGTCCGCGATGGTTTCAGCGACAGTAACCGCGAAATTACCTACAACGGCAAAACGTCGATGAGTTTTAAAATTTACCGCGCCGAAAGTCAGACGCCCCTGACGGTGGTGGAAGCGGTGTATGAAAAACTCGATGAAATCCGTCCGCAATTGCCGCCGGGCATGTCGCTGATCATTACCGATGATGATGGCGAAACCTACAAACAGCGGGTGGGGCTGCTGCTGAAAAACGCGGTGGTGGGGCTGGTGCTGGTAATGGTGCTGCTCAGTCTGTTCCTCGAATATCGTTTGGCATTCTGGGTCACCATGGGCATTCCGACCGCTTTTATGGGCGCGATGCTGCTGCTGCCCGGTTGGGATATGTCGATCAATATGATCTCCATGTTCGCCTTTATCGTGGCGCTCGGTATCGTCGTTGATGATGCGATTATTGCCGGTGAAAATATCTACGAGCACATGCAGAAAGGCATGCCGTTAATGGATGCGGCGATCTTCGGCGCCAAAGAAGTCGCCATGCCGCTGGCCTTCGCCATTCTGACCAACGTGGTGGCTTTCCTGCCGTTACTGGCGCTGCCGGGCATGATGGGCAAACTCTTTATTGCCATTCCGATCGTGGTGATCAGCTGCTTTATGATTTCCTGGCTGGAAGCGTTGTTTATTTTACCGGCGCATCTGGGGCGCATGAAAAAGCGCGACATTCAGCATAATCCGAACTGGTTGGATCGCCTGCAGCAGCGTGTGGATAAAGGCCTGCATCACTTTATTCAAAAGCGCTATCTGCCGCTGCTGGACAGCAGTTTGCGCTCGCCCGGATTCACGCTGGCGGTTGCCGTAGCCATTGCCATGATTGTATTGGCCTGGCCGCTGAGTGGACGCATGGGCTTCAGTATGTTCCCGCGTCTTGAAGGCGAGTTCGCGGTGGCTAAGGTGGAAATGCCGCCGAATGCACCGCTCAGTCAGGCGCAACAGGTGCGTGATCTGCTTGAAGCCCGACTGAAAGAGGTGGTCGACCCTATAGAAGCGCAGGGCAAACCCTTGCTGGTCAGCGTGGAAGGCGATATTGAAAACGCCACCATCGAAATTCAGGCCAAGCTGGTAGACAGCGAGGTACGTCCGGTGTCGTCCAACGAAGTGGTGAAGCGCTGGCGTGAAGCGATTGGTGAAATTCCGGGCATCCGCAGCCTGACCTTTGATGCTGAGCGTGGCGGCGGCCCCTCCGGCGGTGCCGGTCTGACGGTTGAATTACGCGGCAGTAATACCGAATTACTGGCAGCCGCCAGTGCCGAGCTCGGGGACTTTATGCAGCAGCTCGGTGGCGTTAAAGATGTGGCCTCCAGTTTTACCAACGGTAAACCGCAGTGGGATATTGAACTGAATGAGCGCGGCCGCAGCCTGGGGCTGGAAGCCGATGCCGTCGCGCAGCAGATCCGGGCGGCATTGTACGGTGCCCGTGCTTTACGCCAGCAGCGTGAGCGCAACGAAGTGACGGTGTTGGTGCGTCTGCCAAAAGAAGAGCGGGCCTTCAGTGCCGATATTGAGCGGTTGATGATTCTGACGCCGCAGGGTGGATATGTGCCATTGGCAGACATCGCCATTTTGCACAAAGCATTATCGCCCTCCAGTATTTCGCGCCGCGATGGCCGCCAGGTGGTCACTGTTACCGCCGAAGTGGAGCCGCGTGAGCAGGTTCCGGCGGTGATGGGGGTGCTGCGTGAAGAGGCCTTTGCCGATTTACGCGCTAAGTACCCGACGCTGGATTTCGACTTCCGTGGCCGTCAGGCGGATACCCAGGACAGCATGAGTTCGCTGCAGTTGTATGGTTTCTTTTCCATGCTGCTGATTTACGTGTTGCTGGCCATTCCATTCCGCAGTTACAGCCAGCCATTGCTGATTATGGTGGTGATTCCCTTTGGTGCCGTGGGGGCCGTCATCGGCCATCTGCTGCTGGGCTACAGCATGTCGATTATGTCGATTATGGGCATCGTGGCGCTGGCCGGGGTGGTGGTGAACGACAGCCTGATTCTGATCGATTACGCCAACCGTCGCCGTTTAGAAGCCGGTTTGTCGGCACTGGATGCGGTACGTGAAGCCGGTATCCGCCGTTTCCGGCCGATTCTGCTGACGACACTCACCACCTTTGGCGGTCTTTCACCCATGGTGTTTGAAACGTCCCGACAGGCGCAGTTTATTACCCCAATGGCGGTGTCGCTGGGCTTCGGTATTCTGTTTACGACCTTTATTTGTCTGTTGATTCTGCCAGCGCTGTACGTTTCTCTGGATCGTATTCTGACGCTGTTGGGAATCACGCCGGCACACAGCACGGCGACTGTCTCTGCTCCTGCCGCCTGACGGTGCGGTTGTTATCTTGCCCGGTGGAATATTTGCGCCGGACAGGATAACAAGCGCGACAATTGGGCAATTACTAAGCAAAATCCTGAAAATGTCTTCTCAGGCTGGTATAGTGCGCGGCTTTCTGAACCCAGCCCGGAGAAACCCGCATTATGTTGTTGCTGCGCGAGTTTATGCAGACCTTTTCCCCCAATATCAAAAATGACACCTTATCAGGCCTGACCGTTGCTCTGGCACTGGTGCCGGAAGCGGTGGCTTTTGCTTTCGTGGCGGGTGTTCATCCTCTGACCGGTCTGTACGCAGCCTTTATGGTGGGTTTGATTACCGCATTAATCGGTGGCCGTCCGGGCATGATCTCCGGTGCTACCGGTGCATTGGCTGTGGTCATGGTATCGCTGGTGGCCGAAGCTGAACGCGATTTTGGTTCGGGCATGGGGCCGCAGTATCTGTTTGCCGCCGTGGTATTGATGGGGGCTATCCAGATGGCCGCCGGGGCGCTGAAACTGGGCAAATTTATCCGCATCGTGCCGTATCCGGTGATGCTGGGCTTTGTGAATGGTCTGGCGCTGGTGATCTTTCTGGCGCAGTTACCGCAGCTGCAATCCTTCACCCCGGAAGGTAAGTGGGGCTGGACTGAAGGGGTATGGCTGCAAGGTTCTGAGTTGTATGTGATGCTCGGACTGATTCTGGCCACCATGTTTATTACCCACTATCTGCCGAAAATGACCAAAGCCATACCGTCGGCGCTGGCCGGTATTCTGGTGGTGAGTCTGGCGGCCTGGGGCCTGCAGCTGGATACCAAAACCGTGGGTGACCTGGCCAGTATTGCCGGTGGATTACCGGAGTTTGCTGCACCGGCAGTGCCGATGACGCTGGAGACTCTGTGGTTTATTCTGCCGTACTCGATCATTTTTGCCGCCATCGGTCTGATTGAATCACTGCTGACCATCACCGTGATTGATGAAATGACCAACACCCGCGGCCGTGGCAATAAAGAATGTGTGGCGCAGGGAACCGCTAACGTGGTGACCGGTTTCTTTGGTGGGATGGGCGGTTGCGCCATGATTGGCCAAAGCATGATTAACGTCAGTTCCGGTGGCCGTGGCCGTTTATCCGGTATTGCTGCGGCGCTGTTTCTGCTCAGCTTTATTCTGTTTGCCAGCCCGTTGATTGAACAGATTCCGATTGCGGCGTTAATTGGTGTGATGTTTATGGTCGTGATCGGCACCTTCGAGTGGTCGAGCTTCCGCATTCTGCGCAAAGTGCCGAAGCACGATGCGTTCGTTTTGATTCTGGTATCGGCTGTGACGGTGGTGACCGATCTCGCCATTGCCGTGGTGGTGGGTGTGATTGTGGCTGCGCTGGTATTTGCCTGGGAACACGCCAAACACATCAGTGCCCGTACCCGCATTCAGGAAAATGGTGCCAAAGTGTACGAATTGTTTGGCCCGTTATTTTTTGGTTCTGTGGCGAATTTCAAAGAATTATTCGAGCCGGAAAATGACCCGGACGTAGTGATTATTGAATTCCGTAATTCCCGTGTAGCCGACCACTCAGCATTGGAAGCCATCGACAGTATCGCTGAACGTTATCTGGCTCTTGGCAAAGAATTGCATCTGCGTCATTTAAGCGAAGACTGCCGTGGCATGCTGAAAAAAGCCGGTAATTTATGTGACGTAAACGTGATTGAAGATCCGAATTACCGCGTAGCGGTGGATGAACTGGCCTGATATCAGGCTGGTTCAAAACCATAAAAAAGCCCGCTGATGCGGGCTTTTTTATGTCTTTTATAAGGACGTTTATACAGGAAGCTTTATATCTGCGTACTGTGCTCTTCCGTTACCTTCGGAATGACCAGCCGGAACGCTGCACCTTGCTCGCTGTCTTCAACCTGAATATCACCTTTTAAACGCTGGTTAACGATGTTGTATACCAGGTGCATACCGAGACCTGTGCCACCGTGGCCCCGTTTAGTGGTATAGAAGGGATCAAATATTTTGGTTTTGGCTTCGGCCGTCAGGCCAATACCATCGTCGCTGTAGCGGATGACAATATTACCGCGCTCTTCGGCGGCCTGAATGCGGATGTGACCGTCTTTTTTATGCTCAAAGCCATGCAGCAGGGAGTTCATAATTAAGTTGGTTAACACCTGGCTGATGGAGCCGGCATAGGTCTGCATCCACAGTTGTTCTGAACAGTCGATTTCGACCTTATGCTGATTCTGTTTGAATTTTGGTGACAGGGTTTCAAGAATTTCGTGCAGATAATCATGCAGCGAAAATTTACGGATATGCTCACCGGTCTGATCTTCAGATACTTGCTTAAAGCTTTTAATTAAGTGCGCTGCCCGCTGCAGGTTTTTATCAAGAATGGTCAGGCTTTCATCCATCATGCCAACAAATTCGACAAAATTCTGTTTGCGCATTTCGCCTTGCTCGAAGGCTTCTTTCATTTTCAGGTAATGATCTGAAATATAAGAGTGAATGGTGATGCAAAGACCGAGTGGGGTATTAATTTCGTGGGCGATGCCCGCCACCATGCCGCCAAGGGATGACAGTTTTTCGGACTCGATCAGTTTGCTCTGTGTGGTATGCAGTTCTGCCAGTGTTTGATTCAGTTCATCGACGGTGCATTGCAGGTTATTTGTCCGTTCTTTTACCCGGTCTTCGAGTTCCAGGTTAATGGTTTTCAGTTGTTGCTGTGCCTGAGTTTTTTGTTTCAGCTCATCGTTCATTTGTTCGCTTAAGGCATTAAACGCAAGAATCAGTACATCAATTTCGTCGAGGTTGTTGCCGGGGCGGGTGGATAAGGGTTCAAAGCTGTTTTTATTCAGGCGTTCGTTAACTTCTTCGGCCATCAGGCTGATGCGGCGATTGATCAGACTGTGAACCACAAAGCCCAGCAGACTGGCAAGCAGCAGCAGGCTGACCAACTGAGCGACCATGTTGGAAATCGCCGCGCGCGAGGCCTGAGCAAAAACCGCGTCACGGTCAAAGGCGATCTCAAGAAAACCAATATCTTTGCCATTGAAGGCAATGGGCAGTTTTTCGACATCGGTATGATGCGGACGGCGACCTTCTTCAATGTTCATATTCAGGTTGTCGGTTACCCGCACGTAGCTGATGGCATCCAGGTTCATAATGCCTTTCACCTGACTGCGGATCTGAATCTCATCATAAAACCACAGACTGGAGCCGAGGGATTCTGAATAACCGACGCGGATGTCTTCCAGTTTGCGCTTAAAAGCGTCGGTCTGTTGCTGGTAATTCCAGACAACGATGGCAGCCGACACGCAAATAGACAGTGCAATGGATGCAACGGCAAAGTAGAGGATGACGCGCCATAAAATAGAATGCCGACGATGCTCGGTGGTGCTTGTGATTGGTCTGATAGTGCTGGTTTCCATGCTCATTCCGAAATAAGACCTGAGTGTCTGGAGTGTCGCTGCGGTTCGGATCTTAAGAATAACGTCAGTTTAGCAGAAGGTTATACCGGCGACGGGGGGCTGCAGGCAATAAAAAAGCCTGCGCGAAGCAGGCTTTTCAGTTTCAGGGCAGCCGCAGTGCTAACGGCTTAAGGTTTGGCGCTGTAAGTTTTGCGGAACGCCGCGAAGTATAACAGCGGGATGATCACCAGAGTCAGCAGGGTGGAAACCAGTATGCCGAAGATCAGTGAGATCGCCAGACCGTTGAAGATCGGATCGTCGAGGATAAAGAAGGCGCCAATCATGGCCGCCACCGCCGTCAGGACAATCGGGCGTGAACGCACCGCAGCCGAGACGATAACCGCATCTTCAAAGCGCATACCCTCGGCGGTTTTCTGATTAATAAAGTCGACCAACAAAATCGAGTTGCGCACGATGATACCGGCCAGCGCGATCATGCCGATCATGGAGGTGGCGGTAAATTGTGCACCGAACAGCGCGTGTCCCGGCATGACGCCGATAATGGTCAGCGGAATCGGCGCCATAATAATCAGCGGCACCAGATACGAACGGAACTGACCAACGACCAGCAGGTAAATCAGGATCATGCCGACGCCGTAAGCGATGCCCATATCGCGGAAGGTTTCATAGGTGATCTGCCATTCGCCATCCCATTTTACGCTGATGTCGTCGGTCAGTGGCGGCTGCTGAATGTACATTTGCTGCCAGTTCATTCCGGCGTCAGCCATGCCAAAGGCCATGCTGAATAAACCATAGAGTGGGCTGTCGAGATCTCCGGCCATATCGGCGGTAACAAACACCACCGGCTGCAGATTTTTATGGTAAATGGTTTTTTCAGTAATGGCTTTACGTATCTGCACCAGATCAGACAGGGCGATAAAGCGGCCATCGGCTGCACGGACTTTCATCACCAGCAGCTGGTTCAGATCGACCTTATCGCCTTCACTCAGCTCCAGACGGATGGGCAGCGGGTATTTGTTTTGTTCGGTATGCAGATAGCTGACGTCTTCACCACCCAACGCAGTATTAATCGCCTGCACAATGCTGCTCTGGGCAACGCCCAGCATCGTGGCGCGCTGGCGGTCGATATCGAGCAGCCACTGCTCCTGATCGGCTTCCACCCAGTCGTCGGTGTCGACGATGTCCGGCGTGCTTTCAAACAGTACGCGCAGTTGTTTGGCCGCCGCAATCTGGCGCTCGTAATCCGGGCCGTAAACCTCCGCCACAATCGGCGCCATCACCGGCGGGCCGGGTGGGACTTCGACAATTTTGACGTTGGCGTTCAGTGTTTTGCCAATTGCTTGCAACGGTTCGCGTACTGACAGGGCAATGTCGTGGCTCTGGCGGTCGCGTTGGTGTTTATCAACCAGGTTGACCTGAATGTCGCCCTGATGCGGTAACGCGCGCAGATAATACTGACGCACCAGACCGTTGAAGTTAATGGGTGCTGCAGTACCGGCGTAGAGTTGTACATCTTTGATTTCCGGAACCGTCATCAGCTCGTCGGACAGCTCTTCCAGTACACGCAGGGTCTGCTCGACCGGCGTGCCTTCCGGCATATCGACGATGATCTGGAATTCCGACTTGTTATCAAACGGCAGCATTTTCAGCACCACCAGTTTGAACACCGGCAGTGCTACGGCGAGCATGATCAGCGCGCTGACACCGGCAAATAACAACAGACGCTTACGCCCGGCGGTGGCCCCTTCGATAAAAGGACGCATCAGGCGGTTAAAGGCATCGTACAGTTTGCCTTGCTTCGGATCGGCTTCATCATCGCCATGAGCCGCATCCGGAATATTGTTTTTCAGCAGCTTGTACGACAGCCATGGCGTAACGACAAAGGCCACGACCAGCGAGATCAGCATACCGGTGGAGGCATTGATCGGAATCGGGCTCATGTAAGGGCCCATCAGACCGGTAACAAAGGCCATCGGCATCAGGGCGGCGATCACGGTAAAGGTCGCAAGAATGGTTGGGCCACCGACTTCATCAACCGCAGCCGGAATGACTTCCAGCAGTTTTTTACCGCCCATGTGCAGATGACGGTGGATGTTTTCTACCACCACGATGGCGTCATCGACCAGAATGCCGATGGAAAAAATCAGTGCAAACAGTGATACGCGGTTCAGGGTAAAACCCCACACCCAGCTGGCAAACAGGGTAATCGCCAGGGTGATGAAAATGGCGCCACCGACAATGATGGCTTCGCGCCAGCTCATGGCAGCCAGCACCAGCACTACAACTGCGGCGGTGGCAAACAGCAACTTGGCGATCAGTTTGTCGGATTTATCTTTGGCGGTAACGCCGTAATCACGGGTGACTTCGGCTTTGATGTTGGCCGGAATCAGGCGGTTATGCAGATCGTCGAGGCGCTGTTCAATGGCCTGGGTGATATCAATAGCGTTCATGCCCGGTTGTTTGGCAATGGCCAGCGTAACCGCCGGGCGGGAAGCTTTTTGGCCGAGTTTGCGGGTAAAGACCGCCTGGTCGGGGATGTCCGGTTGCTGCTGAATATTGGCCACATCGGCCAGATACACCAGCCCGCTTTTATCTTTGCCGACAATCAGCTGGCCGAGTTCTTCGCGGGTTTTCAGGAAGCTGCCGGCCTGAATCTGGATCACCTGATTATTCTGCACCAGCGGCTGGTGATAGCCCCCGGCATTGGCACTGAGCAGCGCATTGCGTACATCATCGAAAGCCAGACCGTGGCCGTTCATGCGCGCCGGGTCGAGCTCAACTTTGACCACGCTGTTGTGACCACCCAGGGTGTAAATATCACGGGTGCCGGGAATGCGTTTTAGCTCGGTTTCCAGTGCGTGGGCCACCTGGGTCAGCTGCGCGGCGGTTACCTGATCGGATTCCGACCAGAGCGTTACGCCCATTATCGGGACGTCGTCAATGCCCATCGGTTTGATCACCGGCGGCATCACGCCCAGATTTTGCGGGAACCAGTCGTTGTTGCTGTAGACCTGGTTGTACAGGTTAAGGATGGCTTCTTCGCGCGGAATACCGACTTCAAAGGCCACGGTCAGAATGGCCTGACCCGGCTGGCTAATGGAGAATATATCGTCCACGCCTTTGATTTCAGACAGCACCTGTTCAGCCGGGATGGACACCAGCTGCTCGACTTCACGGGCGCTGGCACCGGGAAAGCCAATGAACACGTTGGCGAATGTCACATCAATCTGCGGCTCTTCTTCTTTCGGCGTCACCATAATGGCGAAGAATCCGAGCAGCAGGCCCAATAAGGCTAGCAGCGGAGTGATCGCCGAGTTCTGGAAAGCCTGAGCGGTTTTTCCGGAAATACCGAGCGCCATGGTTATTCTCCCTGTGAGCCGATTGCGGCCAGCTGGGCCAGAGCGTCGCTGACGATTTCATCACCGGCGCTCAGACCGGACAAAATTTCTACCAGGCCGTCATCACGGTTGCCGGTACGCACCTGGCGTAACTCTGGCTGGCCGTTATCGAGCACGTAGACCGACGTCAGTTCAGAGCGTTGCAGCAGGGCGCTGGCTGGAATTAAAAGTGCACTGCGTTCACCGGTTTGGACGCGGATGATGCTCCACTGGCCCGGGTACAGATCACGACCCGTGGCACTCTGACTGCCGGCCGGTAAGTTGGCACGCAGGCGCACACTGTGGTGGCTGGCATCGGCATATGGAAAGAGCACGACGTTGTCGGGGGTAATGCTTTGCTCACCAACGCGAACCTGAATCTGACTGGCGTCCTGATATTGGCTGGCGATGCGTTGCGGTGCATCGGCGACCGCGCGCAATTGCTCGAGGGATATGCCGGTCATCAGCGGCTGGCCTGGGCTGACCAGTTCGCCCATTTCTACATGACGGGCTTTTACCAGACCGGCATAAGGCGCTTTTACCTTGGTATAAGTCAGTTGTTCTTCCGCCTGTTTTAACGCGGCAGCGGCGGCTTTAACGCTTGCGGCGGCGCTTTTGGCGCGGGCATTACTGCTGTCGTACTCACCCTGAGACAGGGTGCCTTGCTTAAACAGACGGGCGTTACGGGTCAGTAATACCTGGGCATCTTCATTCTGTGCTTTGGCCTGGGCCAGATTGGCGCGGGCTTGTTCCAGTTGAGCCTGTTGCTGAGTGTCAACGATTTCCAGCAGCAGAGCGCCTTGCTCCACCCGGTCGTTTACATCGTAGTGTACGGCTTTAATGGCACCGCTGGTCTGCGCTGAAATCGTACTTTCATGGACGGCTTCCAGGGTGGCTTCCAGATCAAAAAATACCGGTACGGTTGTCGGTTGCAGGGTTTGGGTTGCCAGAGTCTGTCGGGTGGTCTGGCTCTCTGCTGCCTGGGCGTTGGTGTTCAATAAAGGTAAGGCCAGCAAAGCCAGGCTCAGGGTGCGCAGCAGCAAACGATGCGACGAAGGCTGTGTGGTCGGCATGAAAAATTCCTCTCTGAATTAGACGGCAGCAGGTAATAATCAATATTACTACATTAGAATATACTAATATTATAATTGCAACCTTGTCCTGACAGCCGGTGACGGGCTGGTCATCAGTATAGGGGATGCCGGGAAGTCTGATTTCTTTGGGTCTGTCTGAAGGCTTGAGAGGAGTGGACAGTGCGCCATTTTGCGGGAAGGGCTGTGGCGCTTCACGAATTGAGGAAGGTGCCCGAGGTTTACAGTATCTGCCAGGGCGCTTGCCAGGTTTCGGGCAGGCTGGCCCAGTGGCCATGATCCGGCAGGCAGCTCAGCACAATGTCCTGCGCGGCACAGCCGTCGCTTTCATCACGAAAGCAGAGCATAAACGCATGCAGATAGGTACGGTCAGCATTATCTCCGCCGTAGCGGCTGTCGCCATCAATGGCGGCCCCCAGGCTTTTCAGGGCAACGCGCAGCTGATGCGTACGGCCGGTCAGGGGTTTAAGTAAGAACAAACGTTTTTGCGCCTGTTCATCAAAGTGGCTGATAAAGCGGGTGATGGCCGGATTGTTGCTGCTGCGTTGCAGTAACCAGCTGCCGTTGCGGCCTTTGCTCATATCGCCTTTGACCCAGCCCTGTTTCTTTTTCGGCTTCTGCGCGCTTTGAGCCAGATAATACTTCTGGATCTTATGCTCCGCGAACAGACTGCTCAGCCGCGCTGCTGCGCTGGCATTTTTGGCCAGCAGAATAATCCCTGAGGTAACTTTATCGAGGCGGTGAACCGGCCATAACGGGTAATCAAATTGCTGTTCGGCCAGTACCACCAGACCCGCTTCGCCGTCTTCGCTGTGCATGCCAATGCCTGCTGGTTTATGGATGGCCAGCCAGTCGGCGGTTTGTCCGATAACAGCGAATGGCTGCAGGTTTTGAGGGTGAGTCATGAATGGGGAGAATCGGGTGGCAGGAAATCCGCTACTAGCGGCTTTCCTGCTCCATGATTTCCAGTAAACGACGCACCAGGGCTTCAAACAGTTGTGCCTGTTCGTTGCTGCTGTCGGCGCTGAGGCTGTACATCAGGCGTTCGATTTCGGCGCGTGACATATAGCGTACGGTAACCGGGGTGGTCATTTCTGAATTCCTTAAAAGCGATAACTGAGCAGCAAATTATGGGTCCAGACGTCACCTTTGCTGACGCCGGCCTGAAGATTTTCGCTGTTGTAATCCTTGGGGTCACGCAGGGTGGCGGCGAGGTCGAGGGTGATGGCATCAAACTGGGCGCCCACGCCAAACTGCCAGCCCCAACCGTTGAACACCCGGTAATGATCGCCGGCGGCACGCTGTACCAGCATTTTTTCATAGTGCCAGGCCGGGCCGGTGTATATACGGAAACCGGGTTCGGCCAGTCCCCAGCCCCACATTAACTGAGTCTCGCCGCCCTGAAGTTGCACGTCATCTTCACCATTAAGGCGATAAAGAATAAAGCGCGAGGCGGTATGATTGCTTTGTGGGAATTCGGCAAACAGGCTGAAGCCCTGTTGTTCGCCGTTGGGCAGATACGAAGGGGCATTACCGATATCGGCCTGGAATAGTCCGGTACCAACGCGGAAGTTGGTGGGCTCATTGCTATCGGCGGCATAGGCAGTTACTGCGCAAACAGTAAGCGCTGATATCAACAGAGAGGCGCGCAGAGCGCTATGCATCGTATTGTCCTTATTCGGTGTTCTGGGCTTGGTCTGGCGTGTTTTTGCACCACTGACGAAGCGTATGGTCAGGATGGCGCCAAGGCTATCCCAGCCCTTGGATGATGGCAAGCCGGACGGCGCAGCCGGGTTGCAACGGTCTATACTGATACTCTTTATAATTAAGGAGACGATGTTCCGATGTACTATTTACGCCTGATGTTTCGCGGTTTGTCTGGCTGTTTGCTGCTGGCCCTTTTGGCGGTATCTGCCGCGTTTGCCGGTGACGACCAGAACCTGTTGGCGTACCCGGTGCAGGATGCCCGAGATACGTTCCGCAGCGGGCAGTATGAATTTGTCGGAATTCAGTTGGCTGATGGCGTAGAATTGCCTGGTCTTAAAGACGCAGAGGCGCAAACAGTACGACGCGATTATCGTATCCGGCCGCTGAACAAGCGCTGGGAAACCTTTGCTAATGTTGAAGATGATCCGGCCAAACTGCTCAGACTGCGTCAATATGCGTTGCGTTTTAATCTGACCATGTGGCGCCTGTTACAGAAAAAAGAGTTGCAGGATGCAACCCGCTATCGCTACTGAGGCTTGATACAGCCTCTTCCCGCTAATGACGTAAGAGGTTTCTGTGGATTGCCGACTCGGTTGTGGTGCCTGTTGTATTGCCCCGTCTATTTCTTCTCCTATTCCTGGTATGCCGGCGGGCAAAGCCGCCGGTGAACGTTGCATTCAATTGGATGAGCGTAACCTTTGCCTGTTGTTTGGTGATCCGCGCCGGCCAGCGGTGTGTGGTGACTTTAAAGCGGATGAGGAGGTATGCGCTGCGGATAATCCAACGGCGCTGGAAAACCTGACCTTACTTGAGAGCTCAACGGCCATTATCGTGCGCTCGCACTGACGGGAAAAATCCTCCTAAAAAAGCAGCCGATGGCTGCTTTTTTAGGGACTGGCGTTATGCAGGGGTCAGAGACGGAATTTCTTCACCAGCGTACTGAGGTGGTTGGCCATATTGACCAGACGTTTGGCAATCTCGGTTGTTTGCTCGGCACTTTGTGAGGTGTTCAGCGAGTGCGTGCTGATGCTGTCGATGCCCTGACTGACATTGCGGCCAACCTCAACCTGCATGTGCATGCGTTTCAGTGTTTCGTCATTCAGGCTGCTCATCCGCTCAACGTGCTCGGTCATACTGTGCAGGGCTTTTGCGGCTTCATTCACCCGTTCCATCCCTTCTTCGGCGGTGCTCTGTGCTTTGTGCATGGAGTCGACGGCATGGCGGGCTTCTGATTGCAGCTGCTCGATCATGCTTTCAATTTCCTGTGTTGATTCGTGGGTGCGCTGCGACAGGGTACGCACTTCATCCGCGACAACGGCAAAGCCACGACCGGAATCACCGGCACGGGCGGCCTCAATCGCGGCGTTCAGGGCCAGCAGGTTGGTTTGTTCGGCAATGCCTTTGATCACCCCGAGAACGCCGCCAACGTTATTACTGCGCTGATCCAGAGAGGCAATGACTTCGGCGGTTGACTGAATGGCGCTGTTCATGGTGTTGATGCTGGCGGTCGCCTGATCGGTTTTAGTGACCCCGGTACGGGCGACGACTTTCGCTTCTGCGGAGGCCTGGCTGCTCTGTTCGGCGTTGGCCATCACCAGCTGAATGCTTTCGTGCAGTTCTTCGATGGCGTGCTGAATCTGGGTTGTTTCTGTTTTCTGTGACTGAGCGGCCTGTAATGATTTACTGGAAGATACATTAATGCTTTTCGCGGCATCTTCGAGTTCGCCGGAGGAATTAACCACCTGACGCAATGAATCAGAAAAACGTTCAATCATTTTGTTGAGCGCCATGGCTGTGCGGCCCATTTCGTCTTCACTGTCGACTTTCACCAGTTGCGTCAGATCTGAATTACGCTCCATCAGATCCAGTGTGCTGTGCATGCGACGCACCGGAGAAATAATCACTTTACGCAGCAG
The DNA here is from genome assembly GCF_025318105.1 of Thalassolituus pacificus. Lineage (NCBI taxonomy): Bacteria > Pseudomonadati > Pseudomonadota > Gammaproteobacteria > Oceanospirillales > Oceanospirillaceae > Thalassolituus > Thalassolituus pacificus. The sequence continues at coordinate 108,158 of NZ_JAOANI010000029.1, read as the reverse complement.
CAGGGACAGAATAATCAGGGCGGCGATAAACATCGTGGCCTGAGTCAAACCCATTTTCAGCATGTTACTGAAAATATGGCTATCCAGTTCCTCCAGGGAATAGCTGATGCGGATAGCACCGAGCACATCGCCTTCTTTGGCCTGATGGCAGCCGAGACAATTGGTACCGCGGTAATTTTCATGGGCCAGTACCGGGGTGAGAAAGGTCAGGGTGTGGCCATTTTTATCGTCGTTTTCAATTAATATTTCTTCACCGGCCAGCGCGCGGCGATCAAGATCATCCAGGGGATATTCATGCTCATACCCTTTACCATACATCGCGTCGATTTTGGGGCTGCGCAGCATACGCGCTTCAACGATATTGTTATCCGACAGCAGTTTGGTCCGCACCAGTTCACGATTGGAAATAGCACCGGATATCATCAGCATATTCATGGTGTCGAGGTAACCGGATGCCTTATCCCGCAGTTGAGAATGCACCATATCCGAACTCAATTTGCGCTCAGCGGAGACGGCAACACTGATGACAACAATCAGAACGAGCAAGAAAATACTGCCCAGGGCGAAGTACACTTTATGCTGTATGGACAGGCTATTACCCTTCATGAATTTTCCTTAGTTAGTGGCAGCATGACGGACGTTATATTCAAGCCTAGACCATTACTGAAAACTGGCTAACTTATTGAGAGGTAGAATATTTATGTACAAACTCGTGTTCTTTGTACCGCAATCGCATGTGGAAGATGTGAAAGCCGCTGTGTTTGCTGCGGGGGGCGGAAAAATGGGGGATTATCAGGAATGCTGCTGGCAGGTAGCGGGAAGCGGACAATTCCGCCCGTCAGCGGCGGCTAACCCTTTTATTGGCAGCGCCGGAGAACTGGAGCGGGTGGATGAATACCGGGTGGAAATGGTTTGTGCTGATGATCAGATCCGCGCCGCCGTAGCGGCACTCAAGGCGGCTCATCCTTATGAGGAGCCGGCTTATGATGTGTGGCGGCTGGCCGACTTTTGATGGAACGTCAATGTTGAAATGAGGATGTCTTTAATGTTCTTTGGGCAATGCCTGATGTGGCTGAATATCAAACACATGGGTGTTTTGCTGCACTGAACGATCAGCAAAATAGCGCTTGAGGGTTTGGCTGACCGTCGGGAAGGCCAACTCTTGCCAGGGAATGTCTTCTTCTTTAAACAGCGCGACTTCGAGGCTTTCCTCTCCGGCACCGAACTCGGCTTCAGGTAAAGCCGCCAGAAAGAATATATGCACCTGATCAATGTGCGGCACGGTAATCATGCTGAACAATGATTGCAGTTCGACCGTTGCCTGAGCTTCTTCCAGAGTTTCACGCAGTGCCGCCTGCTCGGTGCTTTCACCGTTTTCCATAAAGCCGGCGGGCAGCGTCCAGAAGCCACGGCGTGGTTCGATGGCGCGGCGACAGAGTAATACCTGACCGTTATGAACCGGCAGTGTGCCCGCGACGATGCGTGGATTCTGATAAAAAATGGTATTGCAGGCAGGGCAGACAAAACGCGGACGGTTATCACCGACAGGAGTTGTAAAATTCAGTTCGTTGGCGCAATGGCTGCAGTATTTCATTCCTTATCCCGGCGGCTGAAAAAGAGTCGCCGAGTATAACCGACTCAGGAACCGAGCCGGAACGGGAAAGGAATAACATTATTGCCGGGTACATGGACGGGCATGGCAGTATGGTCGGCGAGTGGGATGGCTTCTGTACTGTCTGCAAGGTTCAGACTCTCAACCATGCTGTGCAGACGCTCATGCATCATGCGCGACATGCGCAGACAGGCTGACAGTGGATTGCTGGCGCGCTGGCGCTCCATATCAATCTGAAACTGCAGGCCACGCAGACGGCGGCGGAAGTCTTCGTTGGCGTTGTTGATGGTTTTTTCAATCAGGCGCTGACGCAGCGCTTCCAGCGCATCCGGGTCATGATCGGCCAGGTTTTTCAGTTCATCAAAAGGCGGCAGTTGCACAACAGACTCTCCCCGCAGGTGTTAATTTGCATTTTTCTGGATTTAGTCTACCGAATTACAAGATGTGACAAAATCCCCCGTGAGGGTTGGTGATGCTGCCTAACTGACTGAATTACTTGATAAAAATTACCATCCTGGCGGTCTGCTTGAAGTCAAATTCGTTTAAAAACAGGATGTTAACTGAACAAGGTAAAGGTTGTTACGAGGCCAGGTAACAGATAATTGATGCGATCGTATGACTTTTTAATGACGAAAAAATATAACAGCAGTCTTATTGATGACCTGACCCAGAGTGGCACTGGCCCGCTTTTACTCCACAGATTACAATGACAACATGACTTCATCTCCGCTCTTCGATTATCTGCAACTGCGGTTGCAGCAACACCAGCCACGTAAAGTGCAGCAACCCGATCTGGCCGAAGCCGGTGTTCTGGTCGCTTTGACTGACGAAGAGCGGCCGCAGGTGGTATTAACCCGCCGCGCGGTGCACCTGTCTACCCACAAGGGTGAGGTGGCATTTCCCGGTGGTAAACGCGATCCGGATGATCAGAGCATCATCGTCACGGCATTGCGCGAGGCCGAGGAAGAAGTGGCTCTGGCGCGCAGCCGGGTAAGAGTGTTGGGCGAACTGGATCAGGTTGTGTCACGCTTTGGTTATCTGGTAACGCCGGTGCTGGGGTTGATTCCGGCACAGGAGCCACTGATCGCCAATCCCGGCGAGCTGGATGCGGTATTCAAAGTGCCACTCAGTCATTTTCAGTTACCTCCCAGCCGCTATTTTGAAAGCGGCCATATCCGTATTCCCAGTTACGATTTTGACGGCTTCCACATTTGGGGGCTGACCGCCATGATGATTGCAGAGATGATGAACCACCTCTGGGATTGCGATATTCCGTATAAAGTTTAGGAGCCATTATGTTTTATCAGCTGGGCGAGCGTCGTCCGACCCGTGGACAGGATGTGTTTGTTGCCGATGGCGCGAGAGTGATCGGCAGTGTGGCTCTGGGCGACAACAGCAGCATCTGGTTTGGTGTGGTTATCCGCGGTGATAACGATCTGATCTCCATTGGTGAGCATTCCAATGTGCAGGACAATGCAGTATTGCATACCGACTCCGGTATCCCGCTGACGCTGGGCAAGGGGGTAACTGTGGGTCATAACGCCATGCTGCATGGCTGTACGGTGGGCGATTATTCGCTGATCGGTATTAATGCGGTCGTGCTGAACGGCGCTAAAATCGGCAAGCACTGCATCATCGGGGCGAATGCTCTGGTGCCGGAAAATATGGAAATCCCGGATGGCTCGCTGGTGGTTGGCTCACCGGCCGTCATCAAGCGTCAGTTGAGTGAAATGCAATGCAAAATGCTGGAAGGCAGTGCCGCTCATTACGTGCACAACGCTAAACGATACCGCGAACAACTGCAGGAGATTGAGCTGTGAGTACTCCGGTTCGTTCCCCGTGTGTGAATATCTGTGCTTTGGATGATAACGACCTGTGCGTTGGCTGTTATCGCAGCGGTGAAGAAATTACCCGCTGGGGCCGTTACAGTGACAATGAGCGTCGGGTCGTGCTGCAAAAAGTGGCCGAGCGTGAGCGCAATGCAATGAATTATACCCCTGTACAGGCCGACTGACCGGCTACCTCTTTCTTTCTGATGGACAATACCATGACAACACTGGGAACCCCTTTTTCTCCGACGGCCACCCGCGTGCTGCTGTGCGGCGCCGGCGAGCTGGGCAAAGAAGTTGCGATTGAATTACAGCGTCTGGGCTGCGAAGTAATTGCCGCCGACCGTTACGCCAATGCCCCCGCCATGCAAGTGGCCGATCGCAGCCACGTACTGAATATGCTGGATGGGGCGGCGCTGCGTGCGGTCATCGAACAGGAAAAACCGCATCTGGTGGTGCCTGAAATTGAAGCCATTGCCACCGCAACTCTGGCCGAGCTGGAGCAGGAAGGTGTGCAGATTATTCCCACCGCCCGTGCGACCCAGCTGACCATGAACCGTGAAGGTATCCGTCGTCTGGCGGCGGAAACACTCAAAGTGCCGACGTCCAGTTATCAGTTTGCCGATAACGAAACGGATTTCCTTAAAGCGGTGGAAATCATTGGTCTGCCGTGTCTGGTGAAGCCGATCATGAGCTCTTCCGGCAAAGGCCAGAGCTTTGTTCGTGAGCCAGAGCAGCTGGCTCGTGCCTGGGCTTATGCGCAGGAAGGCGGCCGTGCCGGAAAGGGCAAGGTGATTGTTGAAGGTTTTGTCGATTTTGATTTTGAAATCACTTTGCTGACCATTCGTCATAAAGACGCGTCAGGCAATACCGTTACCAGTTTCTGCGAACCGATTGGTCATCGTCAGGAAGACGGTGATTATCAGGAATCCTGGCAGCCACAGGCCATGACCGCAGCGGCACTGGTCAAAGCACAGCAGATTGCTAAAGTCGTCACTGACGATCTGGGCGGGCTGGGATTGTTTGGCGTAGAGCTGTTTGTGAAGGGGGATGAGGTTATCTTCAGTGAAGTCTCACCGCGTCCGCACGATACCGGACTGGTGACGTTGATTTCACAGGATCTGTCCGAGTTTGCACTGCACGCACGGGCGATTCTGGGGCTGCCGATTCCGAATATTCAGCAGCACGGCCCATCGGCATCTTCTGTATTACTGGTGGCGGGGGAGTCGTCTTCGATGCAGTATTCCGGCCTCGATAAAGCGCTGGCCGAAATACATACTCAGCTGCGTTTGTTTGGTAAACCGGAGGTTTCCGGTAAGCGTCGCCTGGGCGTGGCTCTTGCCCGAGGTGAGAGTATTGATGCCGCCAAAGATAAAGCTAATCGTGTAATTGCTGCCATACAGGTGACTCTGTAAAAGGAATATCCGGGCTGATCATCTGCAGCATATTGCAGTTGCGCCCGGATGCTTTGGCTTCATACAGGGCGGAATCTGCCGCCCTCAGCCATTCCTCTTTCGTCATATTTTCCAGCCACGGGCCAGACTCGCGGATCCAGGCAATACCAAAACTGATGGTCAGCTGTTTGCTGACGGATGAATGGTTGTGATGGATATCCAGCGCACGGATACTTTCGCTGATTCTGTGCCTGACAGCATCCAGATTGTTGGCATCATCAATATATAAAATCAGTGCAAACTCTTCGCCGCCAAAACGTGCAGCCATTTCATCGGTACGTTTGGCACAGCCTTTTAAAGCCTGAGCAACCCGATGCAATGCATCATCACCGGCCTGATGGCCGTAGTGATCGTTAAAGCGCTTAAAGTAATCGATATCCACCAGAATTAAGGCCGCGGATTGGGTGTGACGTTGCAGGCGCCGCCAGGTGCTTTCCAGCGCCTCATCAAAGGCGCGGCGGTTAGGAATATTGGTCAGACGGTCAGTGTTCGACAGCTGCTCCAGCCGCGCCTGTTGCTGGCGAGCGGTATGCACCAGCTGATTGTATGTGTCGCGCAACTGCCGCAGCTCGCGGATGCGGATCGGTGTGGTAAACAGTACCGGCCGCAGCATGCCGTCCCTGTTATTCAGTTGTAAAAGCTCGGTCGCCTTGCGGATGGGGGTGATCAGCAAATGCACCAGAATGAGAAAAATACCGGTTGGAATTAACGCAATCAGCAGGAATGTTGTCAGCACGGTACTGGTCAGAAAATTCGGAATCGCTTGTTGATGATAAATGCGGAAGCAGAATACCGGTTGTTCGTCGGGGGATATCAGGCAACGGTCATTGCTGGGACTGACCTGCAGAGGAGGGGTCAGCAAGTTGATGGGATCAGACGGGACATCAATCTGTAGCAGTGGAATACGGGTAATCCGGCTCCAGGTTTCAAGTAAATCATCGTCCAGATGCTGGAAGAAAATCAGCCAGCCCTGCTGTGGACCACTGCTATCCGAGTGCATAATCGGGCTTAATGCTAATAAATGAGGCTGGTCATTAATCCTTTGAAACAATGTTGCCGGATGATTTTGCAGATATTCATTATGACCGTTTTTCAGCCAGCGCAGTAAATGGCCGCTGTCGGCTTTAACCAGAGATTTCTGATCGTTGTATTCCAGATTAAACAGCGGCTCACGCTGTGCATTGAGCATCAGCACCCCGGATAATTTCAGTGACGTAAAGGTGGTATCGGTGAAATTGGTATCTGTGAATTTGCTGTCGGGGACCTGGCTGTAATTCCAGGTGTCATCCCAATAGGCATAATCCACGGCAAACGCTTCCAGATTTTCTCTCTGCAAATTGAGCACGCTGTTCAGGCTCAGGATTTCGTTCCTTTGCGTCTTAAGGGCGACATCCAACTCTGCCGGATAAAACCAAAACCAACGCACCAGCAGTAACCCAACAAACAGCAGGGCAATGAAGATGACTGAAAGGAAAAGAAACAACTGACGGATTGAAAGCATAGGTTCTCTGTCTGGTTGTCCGTTCAGCGCGCTATCGCCCGGACAGTATCTTTTTCGGCATGCAAAAAGCTCAAAAGGTTGGTCTGTGGTAAACAGAACCATGGCCTTGGCTTTCTGGGTTTTCCTTATCTCAAAGCATAGCCGAAGCTGATGTATAAAAAGCGTAAATCGGCGTTTTTCCGCGCGTATTCTGATCTGTATGCGGTTATGGGGGGACAAATACCGGAAAGCGGCTGAAAACAGGACTTGACCTGCGAGTAACTCGAAGGTTTAAGCTGCGCTTATTGAGTCATACGCTGTGATCAGGAGGGGATATGCGGGTTCTGGAACTGGCCAGGCGCGAGCAGGTGAATGCCAATACCATTCGCCATTACGTACGGATTGGCCTACTCAATCCGGTGAAGGATGACAGTGGCTACCATCGTTTTACCGCGGCAGAACACAAGCGTCTGCGCTTTATTCTGCAGGCGCGGGATCTGGGGTTTACCCTCGATGATATCCACACCATGCTGCAGGCGGCAGAGCAGGGGGAATCGCCTTGTCCTACGGTGCGTCAGCTGATTGAGCCCCGCCTGTCAGAGGCAAGAGCCAAACTGGCGGCCATGCAGGCACTGGTAGAACGGATGGAGCGGGCGGTTGAGCAGTGGGCAGAGCAACCTGATTGTGTTCCCTGCGGAGAGCACATCTGCCATTTGATTGAAGGTGCCGATGTGCACCTGAGTGAACGTTGTGGAAGTCGGGGAGAATTTCAGCATGACTGATACAGAACGCAAGAGCTGCTGCGGCAGTGAGAAAGAATCAAAGCAAGTTGAACAGGGCTCTTGCTGTGCAACTGAGACGAAAGAAACTGAAACGAAAGCAGCTGAGAGTTCGTGCTGCGGCAGTGCGAAAACATCCGCAGCGGCAAAGCCTGCCTCATGTTGTGCTCCTGAAATAAAAGACGCTGCAGAGAAAGTAACTGAGGGGTCGTGTTGCGGCACTACGAAAACATCCGCTGTAGCGACTTCCTGTGGCACAGAAAGCGGTGAACCAGGTGGCTGTTGTCCGCCGGCAGAAAAAGGCCGCATCGACTGGATTTTATGGGGCTGCGGCAGTTTTGTGGTACTGGGTTATATCGGCTTTTTATTGCTGGGTCATCAGCCGGACAGCAGCCTGCCCTGGCTGGGTGTGATGCTGCATACCTCCTATGAAATGGTTAACGCCATGTGGTGGGGGATTCTTACCGCGTCGTTCTTTGTCGGATTACTGGGACGGATTCCGCGCGAGCTGGTGATGTCGGTGCTGGGCAAAGGCGGCACCAAACGGGGTTTATTCCGCGCAACGCTGGCCGGTTTAATGCTCGACCTGTGTAACCACGGCATCTTAATGGTGGCGATGAAGCTGTATGAACGTGGTGCCAGTATTGGTCAGGTGATGGCTTTCCTGATTGCCAGCCCGTGGAATTCATTAACTCTGACGTTAATTCTGGTCGGCCTGATCGGTCTGAAATGGACGCTGCTGTTTATCGTGGCATCGTTATTGATTGCCTGGGTCAGCGGCTGGATTTTTGATCGACTGGTTGAGCGCGGCACTTTGCCAGCCAACCCGAATCAGGGCGAATTTCAGCAGGTGGCTTTTATGCCAACGCTGAAAAGTACCTGGAAAGAGAATGACTGGTCAGTACCGTCATTATTAAGAATGTTCTGGCAGGGCTTTAAAGAATCCAAAATGGTGTTGCGCTGGGTATTTTTTGGCGTGGTATTAATTGCCCTGGTGCGTGCCTTTGTGCCGGAAGACAGTTTCGGCATCTGGTTTGGTGCCAGCTTTACCGGTCTGCTGATGACGTTACTGGTTACCACCATTATTGAAGTCTGCTCTGAAGGTTCCAGTCCGATTGCCGCCGATTTATTTAACCGCGCGGCGGCACCGGGTAATGCGTTTACTTTTCTGATGGCCGGAGCCGCCACCGATTACACTGAAATAATGGCGCTGCAGAACACTACCAGAAGCTGGAAGATCGCGCTGTTTTTACCGCTGATTACCGTGCCGCAGGTACTGCTGATTGGCTGGCTGATGAATACGGTCGGAGTGTAGTGAGTTCGCTGTAAATAAAAACGCCGCACTAACATTGTTAGTGCGGCGTTTTTTATGCCTTGCATGGTGCTTACAGTTTGGTGAAATCCAGAATCATCAACCGGCCTTCAAAACGGTTCGGCTCAAGGGCAAACCAGTGCTCGTAGGTAAAAGCCGCAGGCCAGAGTTTTTCGCAGCTACTGCTTAATTCATCGAAGGTCGAGCGTCCCGGATCGGCCAGAATAATCTGCTTAACCCCGGCTTTTTTAGCCCGTTTAAACAAGCGCAGTAAGTCTCCGACCATTTCATCCCAGAAGCAGATATCCGCACCGATAATACAATCGAATTTCGCCAGATTCTGACCTTTCATATCGTTAAAGGATGCATGCAACGGGCGTACTTTGGCGTCGTTTGCCGCAGCGACCATATCCAGGTATGGAAACACGCTGTCGTCCACGTCCAGACCGGTCACTTTGGCCTGTTGCTGGCTGGCACAGTAGACCGCCGCCGGTCCCCAGCCACAGCCAAGCTCCAGCACCCGGCTGTTTTTCGCCAGCGGATTACTGCTCAGCCAGTCCATCAGCAGAAAACTGGACGACCAGGTTTTATGGCCATGGACGCTTGGCTTAGCCACTTTTTTCAGTTTGCGGACCAGAGGGTGTTTCGCGGTAAAAAGGTAAATGCCGTAGGCATACTGCATATGATCTTCGGCGAAGATTTCGAGGCGGGGCATGATAGAAAGCGCTTTGACAGACTATGTTGAGCGCCAGTCTACTGGGTTTTTTATCAGCCGCAACAGAATTGAGCTATTGCTACCTATACCACTTTGTATAATTCTGTACAATAATTTGTATAGGTTTTCAGGAGGCTTTATGAATTTAACGACTTTTCGCCCCGTTGCGGCCGCTCGTGGGTTGTTTTCTGTCAGTCTGTTGCTGGCCGCCAGTGCTCTGTTAACAGGCTGCGCCAGTGTGCAGGTTGAGGAATACGCCGGGCGTGCTCCGGCGCTGGATCCGCGCACCTTTTTTGACGGCACCATCTGTGCCGACGGGGTGGTGCGTGACCGTTCCGGTAAGCAGATCCGCCAGTTTAATGCCCGTATTCTTGCCAGCTGGGAAGATCAGGGTAACGGCTCTGAAACCGGCACCCTTGATGAAGTTTTTTACTTCTATGATGAGCCCGGCGCGGAAGCCGTTGAGGAAACCCGCGTCTGGACACTGACGCCCAACGGCAGCGGCGGTTATCACGCCAGCGCCACGGATGTCCCGCAGCCGACCACCATGAAGCATGCCGGTAACAGCATTCAGATGGCCTATACCCTGCGTTATGGCAAGCCCGGCGATACCCTTGATCTGGATATGGACGACTGGATGTTTCAGGTCGCCGATGGCGTGGTGATTAACGAAACCCGCATGAGCAAATGGGGGATTCATGTCGGCCAGGTGCTGCTGGTGATGCGCAAAGTACCCGCCGGTTATGAGTGTTTGCCTGCACGGAAGGGATGACACTGATTAATTTATCTATTAGATAAATTCAACTTTGTATTAGAAATCATCGTTTTATCTCATGATTGAATTTGGCCAGAATGTGAAAATCATTCAATCATTGAGATATTACGATGACACTTTTTCATACTCTTGGCTTTCCGCGTGTCGGTCAGCAACGCGAACTCAAATGGGCGCTGGAATCGTTCTGGGCCGGTAACAGCACACAGCAGGAACTGCTGGATGTGGCACATAGCCAGCGTCTGGCTAACTGGCAACGTCAGCTGCAGGCGGGTGCCGATTTTATTACCGCCGGTGACTTTGCCCTTTACGACCATGTGCTCAATACCAGCTATCTGTTTGGCCACCTGCCAGAGCGCGCGCGTCATGGCGACGATGCGCTGAACCAGCTGTTTCTGGCGGCCCGTGGCCGTACCCCTTGTGGCTGTACCAGCCATGCCAGCGAAATGACCAAGTGGTTCGATACCAATTATCACTATCTGGTGCCGGAGTGCCGGGCAGAGGATGAATTCCGCCTGCAGCCGGAATTACTGCTGGAAGAAATCCGCGCGGCGCGGGCGGTGTATCCGAAAGTAAAAGCGGTGGTACTGGGGCCTCTGAGTTATCTGTATCTGGGCAAAAGTCTGGATAACAGCAATCGTCTGAATCTGCTGCCTAAATTATTGCCGCTGTATTCCGAATTATTTGCACTGTTAAAAGCCGAAGGCGTCGACTGGCTGCAATTGGATGAGCCGATTTTAGCCCTCGATTTACCGTCGGACTGGGCGCAGGCGTTTGAACCGGCGTATCACACCCTGCGTAATAATGGCCTGAATCTGCTGCTCACCACCTATTTTAACGGTCTGGAAGATAACCTCAGCCTGGCGCTGAATCTGCCGGTGCAGGGCGTGCATCTGGATCTGGTCAGTGCACCGGAACAGCTGACCCCGGCGCTTGATCGTATCGGGCCGTATAAAGTGCTGTCGGTCGGTGTTATTGATGGACGCAATATCTGGCGCTCCGATTTAAACGCCATCCGTGAATCCCTGCTGGAAGCAAAGCAGCAACTGGGCGAGCGTTTGTGGCTGGGCACCTCCTGTTCATTGCTGCATGTGCCCTACGATGCAGCCAGCGAAAGTCAGTTGCCGGATGGTGTTGGCCAGTGGCTGGCGTTTGCTCAGCAAAAACTGGAAGAGGGCGTCTTACTGCGAGATGCGTTAAATAACAGTGACGTGCTCAGTTCTGCGACCTGGCAGGCACAGGCGAATGCCATTCAGGCGCGCCGCACCTCAACGGCGGTGCATAAAGCCGCGGTGAAGCAACGGGCTGCCGATGCCGCCGCGTTCGACTGGCAGCGGGATTTGCCTTTTAGCGAGCGCGCTGTCCTGCAACAGCAATTATTAAAATTACCGCTGTTCCCAACCACCACCATTGGCTCTTTTCCGCAGACCAGCGGTATTCGCCAGTTACGTCGTCGTTTTAAACAGGGCGAGCTGACGCTGGCAGAATACGAAGACGGTTTAAAAGCCGAAATCGTTCATGCCATCCGCGTGCAGGAACAGATAGGTCTGGATGTGCTGGTGCACGGTGAAGCCGAGCGTAATGACATGGTGGAATATTTTGGCGAGCAACTGGAGGGCGTTGCGGTATCGGCCAATGGCTGGGTACAGAGTTACGGCTCGCGTTGCGTTAAACCGCCGATTATTTATGGCGATATTGAGCGTCCGCAGCCAATGACCGTGCGCTGGAGCGAATTTGCCCAGAGCCAGACCGATAAACGTATGAAAGGCATGCTTACCGGGCCGGTCACCATTTTAAAATGGGCGTTTGTGCGCGATGACCAACCCTGGTCGGCCACGGCGTATCAGCTGGCGGCCGTGCTGCGTGATGAAGTGCAGGATCTGGAGCGTGCCGGTATCCGCATAATTCAGGTGGATGAACCGGCGTTGCGTGAAGGTCTGCCACTGCGTAAAGCGGCGCATCAGCAGTATCTGCAATGGGCGGTGAACAGTTTCCGCTTCAGCGTAACCGGCGTCGCCGCCGATACGCAGATTCATACCCATATGTGTTACGCCGACTTCGACGATATTCTGCCGGCGATTCAGGGCATGGACGCTGATGTAATTACGCTGGAAACCGCGCGCTCGGCCAGTAAATTACTCGCAACACTGCAAAGCTCACCGTACAACAATGGTATTGGCCCGGGGGTTTACGATATTCACAGTCCGAATATTCCGGCGGCTGAAGCAATGCTCGCTATTTTGCGTGACTCGCTGGCGGTGGTTGCGCCAGAAAATCTTTGGGTAAACCCGGATTGCGGTCTGAAAACCCGCCGCTGGGAAGAAGTGATTCCGGCGCTGGAAGCGATGGTGGCGGTTGCACTGGAATTGCGCGAAGAGGTAAAGGTGACGGAGCAGGCCTGAATGAACAGGCGGGCCCCTAGCAGGCTGTTGATTTTCTATCTGCGTTGCCACTGCAGTGTTAAAAACCGACTCAAAATGCTCATTTACGACCTGTAAACTGCGCTTTTTCGCCGGTTTTTGCCTTGCATTGACTGCCTCGAAGACGAAAATCAACGGCCTGCTAGAGGCCGCAGTCAGTAAGAAGCTTTCAGGCAGGCATGGTTAATTCCATTCCTGCCTCTTTTTTTGGCTCACGCTTTCAGTGTGCGTAATGATCAACCGCAAAACTGAACACGACCTTAATCATAAAAAACACACTGCACAGCAGAAACCATTGTGGCATGGGCAGGAGGATTAGCAGAAAAAGACCAAAACACATAAAGGCCGCGCCGGAAAATTTCTGTAAGGGATGGTTTTTCAGCTGATTAATGACCAGGGCTGAGGCGATGGTAAACGCCCAGGTCAGCAGAGCGTATTCAAAAGGGGCGTTTAACAGCCAGGCGATGGCTAATATATGGACATGAATCAGGATAAAAATAAGCCTGCCTTTGGGGCGTTCGGCATAAAAACGATTGGTTCCGTGCGTAAAGTTTGCAATGCAACCGGCAAACACATCCGCAACCAGTATGAGGCCCAATATTGTCTTCCAATTGAAATCTGGATTGGCTGGCTGATAGAGAAAGAAGTACATCACAGCGCTGCCCGTCAGGGCAAAGGCCAGAGTCGCCATGATTTCGGCTATTGATTGCTGTTCGCCGAATACTTCGTGCAGTGCTTGCGGCATTGTTATTATTTTCATTATGCATTCCTGGAAGCGGAGTCAGATCAGGGTGAGCGATGCATGCTGTTCCTGAATTCAGGAAATTAACCGGGTTTCCGGACGGGCTCAATGGCTTGCCGGAGGAACAGAGTAATCCGCCGGAAATACAAATCGTTTGCTGTTTTGTGCAGGAATGCCGGGCAATAGCAGGCAGTCGTTGAAATAGGGGCGGAGTCTGTCGTCAGAGCCTGTTTAACGGTATTAAACAGGCTCTGTAAGAGAGGTTAGCTGCGTTTACGCTGCTGTTCTTTTAAGGCCAGTTTTTCCTGACGGCGCTTTTCAATGACGGACGCCAGGTCATTGCCGAGGTGGTCTTCACCACGCTGTTTGGCCAGTTGCATCTGCAGTTCACGCTGACGGAAACGTTCGCGCTGAGCGTCGTCGAACTCGTCATGGCAGTGGTGGCAGCTGACACCGGGCACATAATGCTCGTGTTCTTTATCGGCTTCGGTAATTGGCCGGCGACAGGCGTGACATTGGTCGTAATCGCCTTTTTCCAGCTGATGATTCACCGTGACGCGGTTGTCGAACACAAAGCATTCGCCTTCCCACAGGGATTCTTCCTGCGGAATTTCTTCCAGATATTTCAGGATGCCGCCTTCGAGGTGATACACCTCTTCAAAACCCTGCTCTTTTAAATACGCAGTGGATTTTTCGCAGCGGATACCGCCGGTACAGAACATCGCAACCTTTTTGTTTTTCTCCGGGTCGAGATTTTCTTTCACGTATTGCGGAAATTCGCGGAAGGTTTTGGTGCGCGGATCGAGGGCGCCCTTAAAAGTTCCGATTTCCACTTCGTAGTCGTTACGGGTATCAACCAGCACCACGTCCGGATCAGAAATCAGGGCGTTCCAGTCGGCTGGTTTTACGTAAGTGCCCACCACGCGTTTCGGGTCGATGCCTTCTACGCCAAGCGTTACGATTTCTTTTTTCAGTTTTACCTTGGTGCGGTAAAACGGCATGTCATCGTCGTAGGATTCTTTATGGTCGATGTCTTTCAGGCGTTCATCGCGGCGCAGGTAATCGAGCAGGGCGTCGATACCTTCACGCGAACCGGCTACGGTACCGTTAATGCCTTCGGCGGCCAGTAACAGAGTGCCTTTTACATCCAGACGCAGCATTTCATCCAGCAGTGGCTGGCGCAGGTCTTCGAAGTTATCCAGGGTCACGAATTTATACATCGCACAAACGACGTAAGGGCTTGTAGCAGGAGTGTTCATAATGTCCTCGGCTGGCCGGAACGTAAATCCGGTGCAGGGGTGAAAAGTACGGTCGAATATCAAAGCCTGTTGCCGTGAGTGGCAATAAGCGGGCGGCATTATACCGGAATCGTGCCGCCTGCCCAGTGCGGCGGGCTTTGCTCTGGCTGTCTGATGGTGCGTTGCTGTCAGACCGTCATTGGGCGGTCATTAAGCCAGCCATTAAGGGCGGGCTTAGGAATTTTGGTTGAAATTAATCGCAGCTGATAGCGGCCATCGTGTTGGCACGCTAAGTTCGGCAACAGTGCTTCGTACCGGCAAAGGAGTGACCTGTGCGATTGTTTAGCCTGCGATATTACCGTTCGGCCTGTCTTGGCTGCCTGTTTTTACTGCTGAGTGTCAGTGTTCTTGCGAGCGCTGTCAGTTCTTCTGTTGCCGGACATGAGGACGCCGTGACCATTGAATTGTCCTGGCAGGGCAGTACCGCTTCCGAGTTGTGGCTGATGGCACCTTCCGGCGAAATTATCCGCCCGACGCATCCCTTTGGAGAAACCCTTCCTGTCTGGCTGGAGCAGACTGACGACACTGAGCACTCCGCGGTACGTCAGCGGTTGCATATCGACCATCAGCTGGCGCCGGGTGATTACCGTATTGCGTTGCAGCTTGTTGCCGAAGCGGCAGCAGAGGCTGTTGATGCTACTGGTGTCCGTTTTCAGCTGACGATACGCCAGTACGGCCGGGTTATACGCCAGTTGAACGGGCGGTTGCGCAACAATTCTGAGCGGCAGAATTCACCAGAGGTTATCTGGCGCCTGAATGCGGCCGAGCACTGGAACAGTAACCTGCCGCTGGCACTCCTGCGCGAGCAGTTTCAGGGCGCCTGGCAGCTACAGAGTGCTGAACAGACCTGGGTTTATATAAGGCTTCAGGGCCAGAGCATGGATCTGCAGGTTTATGAAGACGGCGAATGCCAGTGGCTGGCGTTGCAGGATGCCGTTACCTTGCCCGGTGGTTTGCGCTGGCAGCAGGAGCAGTTGTGGCTGCATAGCGCGTTTTTCAGTGATCTGTTGTATGGAGCAGTGGGTGAGGATGAATTCTTACCCATGCAGCAGGCTTCCTGGCCGGAAGGTGAGTGTGAGGGGATGTCGTTTTAAACAACATTGCTGTGCAGAGTATTTCACCTGGCTCCCACGCTCAGCGTGGTAGCCCTTGCTGGAACAGTTGCGTTCCCACGCAGAGCGTAGGAACGAGAAACTGCTGTGCAGAGTATCACCTGGCTCTCACGCTCTGCGTGGTAGCCCCTTGCTGGCACAGTTGCGTTCCCACGCAGAGCGTAGGAACGAGAATACTGCTGCGCAGAGCATTTCACCTGGCTCCCACGCTCAGCGTGGTAGCCCTTGCTGGCACAGTTGCGTTCCCACGCAGAGCGTAGGAACGAGAAGAAACAATACTGCTGTGCAGAGCATTTCACCTGGCTCCCACGCTCTGCGTGGTAGCCCTTGCTGGCACAGTTGCATTCCTTCGCAGAGCGTAGGGAGGAGAAAGGAACGAGAAAGCATAAAAAAACACCGCCATTGCGGTGTTTTTATGTGTGCGTTACTTTGCAGGCTTTCAGCCTCAGCTGATTTTTCCGGTCACCCGCACCCGCTTACTGCCGGTTTCAACCGGTGCTTTCTGCGCTTCGGCTTTTTCTTTCAGCTTATCGTCGATGATATTTTTCAGCGCAATTAACAGCCCCATCGCCATAAAAGCACCGGGTGGCAGAATGGCGA
Source organism: Thalassolituus pacificus (assembly GCF_025318105.1). NCBI lineage: Bacteria > Pseudomonadati > Pseudomonadota > Gammaproteobacteria > Oceanospirillales > Oceanospirillaceae > Thalassolituus > Thalassolituus pacificus. The sequence continues at coordinate 92,033 of NZ_JAOANI010000029.1, read as the reverse complement.
ATAAAAAGTCGGGGTAGTCTTTTACCAGTTCAATTTTCCAGCTGGCGGCGGCCGGTCCGAACAGTAACTGCATATCGGAGAAAATCACGCCCTGACCGAGAATTTCGCGCATCGCGCCGAGAATAATCAGCACAATGGTAAAGCCCAGCGCCATGGTAAAACCGTCAACCACCGACGGAATAATCGGGTTTTTACAGGCAAAGGCATCGGCACGGCCAAGAATCGCGCAGTTGGTAACGATCAGCGGAATAAAGATACCCAGCACTTCGTACAGCTCGTAAGTGAATGCCTGCATTACCAGCTCTGCGACCGTGGTAAAGGAGGCAATAATCATCACAAAGGCGGGCAGACGCACGGCATCGGGCACGTGGTTGCGGATTAATGACACGGAAAAATTCGAGCCTACCAGCACCATCATGGTCGCCAGACCCAGACCGAGGGCGTTCACCACCGAGCCGGTTACCGCCAGCAGCGGGCACAGGCCTAAAAGCTGCACCAGAGCGGGGTTGTTATGCCATAAGCCATCGAGGGTGATGTCGCGCAGGGATTTCGTTGCCATCATTATTCTCCGCTGCCTGAATGCTGGGGTTCGGTCAGGCGTTGTCCCAGCAGTTCGTTTTTATGTAATTCAAAAAATTTCAGCGCCAGCTTTACCGCTTTAACAACCGCTCTCGGGGTAATGGTCGCACCGGTAAACTGGTCAAAATCGCCACCGTCTTTTTTTACTGCCCAGCGTTCTGCTTTCGGGTTATTCAGGCTTTTATCGTTAAAGCCCAGTACCCAGTCGGATTTTTTACGGTCGATTTTATCGCCCAGTCCTGGTGTTTCTTTATGCTCAATGACGCGCACACCGGCAATGCTGCCGTCGGCATGTACGCCAACCAGTACAGCAATCTGGGTGGTGTAACCATCCGGAGCAACCACTGGCAAAATCACGGTGTTAACCTGGCCGTTGGTGCGCGCCAGATGAATCTGGGCATCGTCCGGCAGGGGGCCAAGCAACTGCTGGTTAAAGCGTTTATCAACGGCGATGACATCGGTCAGCAGGTCGTTGTCGTAGCTGCCGGCCGGCACAATTTCATTCAGGGCTTTGGCCTGAGCCATACGGATATTGTGCTCGATACGCTCTTTGGTGCCGACCTGAGCCACCGCGATGGCACCGGCGGTGACCATGGCAAACAGGCCAAGGCCAATGGCATTGCGACGGATAGATTGCAGTAAATCGTTCATGGCCGCTCCTCAGCGTTGTTTTGGCGGCAGGCCGCGTTTGGCTTTGGCGTGACCATAGGTCCGCGGCTGGGTGTAGGCATCAATAAAGGGTGCAGCAAAGTTCATCAGCAGCACGGCAAAGGCTACGGCATCCGGATAAGCACCCCAGGTGCGGATTACGTACAGCAGAATACCGATGCCGGCACCGTAAATCAGTTTGCCACGTGGTGTTGTAGAGGCTGATACCGGGTCGGTGGCAATAAAAAAGGCCCCGAGCATGGTGGCACCGCTGAGCAGATGCAACGACAGCGGGGTATACATATCTTCATCCCAGCCCAGCATCAGCGAGCACAGGCTGAGCGATACCAGCATCGCCAGCGGAATATGCCAGCTGATAATGCGGCGCCAGATCAGCACCAGACCACCGGCGAGAAACGCCAGGTTGACCCATTCCCAGCCGCCGTTCAGCCAGCCGTTAAAGGTGGCTTCGGCCAGTACGCTGTCGGCGGTGCCTTTGGCAATCAGGTGTTTGTAAGCATCCAGCGGCGTAGCGCCACTGAAGCCATCGGCCAGACTGGCGGAACCGGCAAAAATCACCTGCAGGGTGTCGGCAAAGCCCAGTGTCGCCTGACCGGACATCTGCGTTGACAGCGCCCAGCTGGTGGTCATCTGTACCGGGAACGACACCAGCACCAACGCATAACCGACCATCGCCGGATTAAACGGATTATTGCCCATACCGCCATACAGCTGCTTGGCAAAGACGATGGCAAAAGCCGTGGCAACCAGCGTAATCCAGAAGGGGGCAAAAGGCGGCAGGGCCAGACCAATCAGCACACCGGTTAACAGTGCGGTGTTGTCTTTCAGGAAAAACGCCAGCGGACGCTTACGGATACTGAGAATGGCCGCTTCGCTCGCAACCGCGGTGGCACTTGCGAGCAATACATTAATAAAGGTGCCCCAGCCAAACAGGGCGGTAATCACTGCCAGACCCGGCAGGGTGGCAAGAATCACCGTCGCCATCACCTTGCTGGTGCTGTTCGGGCCGTGGGTGTGGGGTGAAGATAAGGTCAGCAAACCCATGGTCAGGACGCCTCGTTCGATGTTGTGCCGGCCGGCGCAAGGGCGGCCAGCTCCTGTTGCAGTTGCAATAGTTTATCCTGCTGTTTCTGTACGCCGAGCGTCAGGGCATCCACGGTGTCCAGCCCTTCGGCTTTGGCCATATCCAGACGCTCCTGCATTTTTGCCACCCGGTCTTGCTGGGCAAGGATCTTCTTGTTCAGCGCGTCGATATTGGCGGCGTGATCGGCGGCGTTATTATCAGCAGTCGGAGCGCCTGTTGCCTGAGAAGCAGTGCTGCCACCGACAGTCACACCGGCCGCAGTGCCATCAGCGACAGACGCATCGTAAGCCGCTTTGGCTTCATTCACCCGTTCCTGCTGTTTGTCGACACCGGTCTGCAGCGCATCAACGGTATCCAGCCCCTGTTCTTTGGCTTCGGCCAGACGCTTGAGTGCGGTATCCAGACGTGCCTGGGCGGTTTCCCATTTACGCTTTAAGCGCTCCGGCGAATTCGGATCGCCTTTGTCGGTGTCGGTCGCAGCAGCTGCGGGTGCGGCTTTGGCGGCTTTTTTCGCAGCTGCAAACTGTTTGGCCAGATCTTTGATTTTGTCCTGGGTCTTGTTCAGCGCGCTTTCAAATAACGGCACCTTGTCGGCCATGCTTTCATCGGCACGGGCGGCTTCGAGTTTTTCTTTGGTTTTTGCCAGTGCGCTTTGCGCGGCATCGAACTGCTTCTGCAGTTTTTCCAGCTCGGCGTTGCCGTCAGCTGTATTTGTAGCGGCCGCGCTGTTTGGAGCTGCTGCGCTGTCTGCGGCAACGGCAGGCTTGGCGGCCTGAGCTTTAGCCGCTGCTTCGGCACGGGCTTTACGCTTGGCTTCTTTTTCGGCGACTTCGCGTTCCTGACGGGCCAGACGGTCTTCAAAGCGCTGACGCGCGCGTTCGGCCTTGGCCTGGGCTGCGCGCTCTTCGCGAATGGCGCCTTTGGCGTAACGGTAATACTGCACCAACGGAATATGGCTCGGGCACACGTAAGAGCAGGCGCCGCACTCGATGCAGTCAAAAATATTGTGCTGTTCGGCTTTATCGAACTCCTGACTCTTACTGAACCAGTACAGCTGCTGAGGCAGAAGCTCCGCCGGACAGGCATCGGCGCACATGCCACAGCGGATACAGGCCATGGCGATATCGTTAGGCGGTAATTCTTTTTCGGTCGGTGCCAGCAGACAGTTGCTGGTTTTGGTGATCGGCAGATCCAGACCGGGCAGGGCAAAGCCCATCATCGGCCCACCCATAATCACGCGTTCGCGCTTTTGTGGCTGGTAGCCGGCCAGTTGCAGCAGGTGGCTGACCGGGGTGCCAATTAAGACTTCCCAGTTGCCGGGCTGCTGCATCGCATCGCCGGTTAAGGTGGTGATGCGCGAAATCAGTGGCTCGCCAAAGGCGACGGCGCGGTAAATGGCGGCCGCGGTGCCGACGTTCTGACACACCAGACCGAGGTCGGCAGGAATGCCACCTGCCGGGACTTCTTCGCCGGTTAAAATTTTGATCAGCTGTTTTTCACCACCGGACGGGTATTTGGTGGGAATGGTCACCACGTCGATATGGTGTTCTTCGCCCAGCTCAATCAGCGCGCTGTTCAGGGCGGCAATGGCTTGAGGTTTGTTGTCTTCAACGCCAATCATGCAGCCTTTGGCGCCAAGAATATGCAGCAGAATCTGTGCGCCCTGAATGACTTCAGCCGCGCGTTCGCGCATCAGCATGTCATCGGCGGTGATGTAAGGCTCACACTCGGCGCCGTTCAGAATCAGGGTGTGAATCTCGCGCTGGCCGGTGCTCAGTTTAACCGCGGTGGGGAAACCGGCGCCGCCCATACCGGCAATACCGCACTGGCGGATATGCTCGGTCAGCTGGCGCGGGCTGATATCGCTCAGATGCTCAAGGCCCAGTTGCTGATACAGGCTCTGGTGTTCAATCCAGCGCTCGGCACCATCGGGAATAATCACAATGCAGTCTTCCTGCAGGCCGGAAGCATGCGGCACGGCGCGCGGTTCAACGGCGGCGACGGTTCCGGAGGTTGGCGCGTGCAGCGGCACCGAGACAAAACCATCGGCGGCGGCAATCAGCTGGCCTTTTAATATCTGGTCACCGGCTTTCACAAGTGGCTTGGCGGCGGCACCAATATGCTGGTGCAGCGGCAGTACCAGCTCGGCTGGCAGGCTGGCCTGCTGTACCGGCGTGGCGGTGGACTGGGCTTTGTTTTCTGCCGGATGAATACCGCCATCAAAATTGTGCAGGCGAATCAGGTTGGTCATGCGGCGTCTCCGGCCAGGTGGTGATGACGGTCGGTGGCAATAAGTTCAACGCCTGAGGTCGGGGCCTGCCAGTACCAGTTGGATTTATCGACGCTGACCGGAATCATATCGATACAGTCGACCGGGCAGGGCTCCACACACAGGTCACAGCCGGTGCATTCATCGGCGATGACGGTATGCATCTGCTTGGCGGCACCGAGAATGGCATCGACCGGGCAGGCCTGAATGCACTTGGTGCAGCCAATGCACTCGTCTTCACGGATAAAGGCAACGGTGGGTACGGCTTTTTCGGCGCCGTGCTCGGCGTCCAGCGGCTCAGGTTCTACGCCGAGCAGATCGGCCAGAGTTTGGATGGTGCCTTCGCCGCCGGGCGGACATTTGTTGATTTTTTCACCGCCGGCAATGGCTTCGGCGTAGGGCTTACAACCCGGATAGCCACACTGACCACACTGGGTCTGCGGCAGCAGGTTGTTGATCTGATCGACAATCGGGTTGCCTTCTACTTTAAAGCGGATGGCGGCAAAACCCAGAACGGCACCAAAAATAACCGCCAGAACGGCCAGCAGGCCGACCGCAATAACAATGGTCCAGAGTGCAGCTGACATGAAAACTCCTAAATACTGACCAGACCGGTAAAGCCTAAGAACGCCAGCGACATTAATCCGGCAGTGAGCATAGCGATGGCCGAGCCCTGAAAAGGCTTGGGAACGTCGGCGACGGCCACACGTTCACGCAGGGCGGCGAACAGTACCATCACCAGCGAGAAACCCACGGCGGCACCAAAGCCATAAAGAATGGATTCGACCAGACTGTTGTCGCGTTTGATATTCAGCAGGGCCACACCCAGTACCGCGCAGTTGGTGGTAATCAGCGGTAAGAAGATACCCAGCACGCGGTACAGCAGCGGGCTGGTTTTGCGGATGGCCATCTCGGTAAAGCCCACCACCACGGCAATCACCATGATAAAACTGATGGTTTTCAGGTAGGCCAGATCCAGCGGAATCAGCAGGTAGGTGTACACCAGATAGCTGCACACCGACGCCAGCGTCAGCACGAAGGTGGTTGCCGCGCCCATGCCGATGGCGGTTTCCAGCTTGTTGGATACACCCATAAAAGGGCAGAGACCGAGGAACTGCACCAGCACGAAATTGTTGACCAGAATGGTGCTTACCAGAATCAGCAGATAGTCAGTCATCAATGGCTCCGCAGCACATGTGTACCGTCGATATTAAAAAATGGGCGCGCATTATCCCAAAACTGTGTTATTTCGGACAAGAAGGTTTTTTTCGGTTCTAAGCACCGTTTGGAATAAGCTTAGTGGTTGTTACGTCTATGGCTTGTAACGGCCGCCTTATTGGCATGCCAGCAGGGGATGATAGCGGGCTGCTGGGGGAAGGTACTGATGCGGGTCAAGGATATAACCGGATGGTTATTTTGAGGCGAAAGGCAGAAGCGGAACTTGTCCGCGACAAAATCAGAAGATTCAACTTACCCGGCAAGCACAGTATGGGAGCGGCTTGCAGCTGCGAGATCTGCAATGGATGTTGTATTCGACTATCCGCGACCCCGCACATTAAATCAGGTGACGTTTGCAGGAGCGGATCTTATCTGCGACAAAATCAGAAGATTCAAGTTACCCGGCAAGCACATGGTGGGAGCGGCTTTCAGTCGCGATAGCTGCAATGGATGTTGCATTCGACTATCCGCGACCCAGCATACTAAATCAGATGTTCATGGAGAGATACAAGGAGCGGATCTTATCCGCGACAAAATCAGAAGACTCATCTCACCTGGCAAGCGCAGTGTGGGAGCGGCTTTCAGCCGCGATATTTGCACGCTTTGCATTCGTGCTTGCCCGTTTTGCCAGAGGGTAGTAACGTAAATGCCAAATGAATCAATAGCTTGCAACCTCAGTTTACAAATTTATATGCGCAAAGGCATTGAATTAACAGGCATGCGCGTTTTTCTGGAAGGGATTTGAGTTATGGACGATTTCTCAGTTTGGTCAACGAGTTATGTGGGGTTTCTCGAAAGAGTCGCCCGGAATAAATGCGCACGCACACTAATAAGATGTTATGCACCCAAGGATTAATCATGGTCTTCGATAATTATTTTATGGTGATACCAGTCTATCGGTTGTCTGAAGATAAGTATTATTCGCAAATGAATGAAGACTTCGAAAAGCTTATCTCGAGATCATGGGATATCAACTTTCGGCGAAACAACCCGGACATGGTAGAGAGCTGGAGAATAAGTCATCGTTCATCCTATGGTGGCGACTGGGAATTTAATGAGGTTGTTGGGCACATAAAGCTTTTCTTTATGGGTAGCCAAATTCGAGGTGAGTATTGGGGTACTGAGCCACAAAGAAAGGTAAGGACAAGAAAGAAGAAATTCGAATTCAAGGCACACAAATTAGTTGCTGAAGGTGCAATATGGTAAAAAACGAGCGATGGCGTATTGGCTGCTATCGAAGAGTATTTGTCTCGTTGCAAAGAAGAATTGAAAGGGCGCTATATTGATTTGCGAGAATTTGAAGCACTAAAAAATTACGTCAATTGGTTTGACGTCCATAAAACTACAAATGTATTTGCATGACAAGGCGCTACTGCCGGACAAATTTTCCGCTGCGCTCCAAATTTTCTGCAGAGCGCGGCGTTATACACCCAGGAAGTCGACATCATGAACTTTGAAGAAAAGCTTAAGAAGAAAACTGGTGGAAGGGCATTCTTCTATTCTTTTCAAAATGTACCTTGGGCCACAAGATATGAGGGATTAAGAGAGGCTGGCTTTATTAATTCCGATATTCTTACACTTTCAGAAGTGAAATTTAAAGATGCGGAAAAATTACTTATAGATGTTCTATCGACCGATCTTTGTTACGAAAATGAAGTCATGAGTAAGCTTAGTGCCAGAGAGTTGGCAAAAGAATTTATGGCGTTTCAAGATAAGCAGGCTCGGTTTTTCACTAATAGTAATGTTCCATATTCTAATGGCGAGAATGCATGGTCTTTCACACCTATCACGGGTGCAACGATTGATACGGGTTTGATGGTTAAAGTTGGTAAGCAGCTAGATTCCATGCTTTGGGTTGCGGATATAGATTAATGCATAACAAGTCAATCAATTACGCGCTTACGGTACGGAACACAGCAAAGCTGCGCCGGTTATTGAGGCGTTATAGTTCTTAGAGTGGACAAGGGCGCCTGTGCTGATAACGCGCCCGATCTCCGTTATGCGGTCAGCAACAGAGCCTGCAACGGCAGCCTGGCTGTCCCTTCTGTATAAAATATAACCACCAGAGCGTCCGACACAGCGGACACTGACATATCCTGAATGAGGAAAGCTTGCACCGGCGGGAAATGTTGGCACACTCTGCTGTCATATCCGTCTGCCCCTGAGGTGGTTGGGCAGGCAAACACAATAATAAATCTCTGCATCGGACTGGCGTTGTGCCAGCTGCTCTCAGGTTGCCTTCGCTGTAAGAGGGAGCCGCAGTGAGGGGCTGACTGCCGGAGTTGTAATGGATAGCTGCTGATGAACACTGTTGTTTTGGGGAAGATGCGCCGCTGCGGCGGGTTTACTGGTCGTCTGCAGGCTGGTTTGCAAAAGTCTGGCTGGCTGAAAGCTGTAAGCGCAGGTCTATGGCTGGCAGGTGCAGTGTTGCTGGCGGGGTGCAGTGATCAGGCCTGGAATAATCCTCATCCGGAGTCCGAAGCCAGCGCCAATATTCTCTATTCCAGTTTTTCTGAACGTCCCAAATTCCTTGATCCGGCCCGCTCTTACAGTTCGGATGAATCGCGCTTTATTGATCAGATTTACGAGCCGCCTCTGGCTTATGACTACCTTAAACGTCCTTACGAGCTGATTCCCAATACCCTGACGGCGATGCCGGACATCCATTACAGCGATGCCGATGGTAATGAAGTGGATGCCGACAGCGAAAACATTGCCTTTTCTACCTACCATTTTCAGTTGCAACCCGGTATCCGCTATCAGCCGCATCCGGCCTTTGCCCTGAACGAAAAGGGTGAATCACGTTATCTGTTTGCTTCGGCCGCCGAATCAGAGCAATACCGCAGTCTCGACGATTTTACTGAGCAGGGCAGTCGTGAACTGGTGGCTGAAGATTATGTGTATCAGGTTAAACGCCTGGCCGACCCTAAATTGTTGTCGCCGGTACGCGCACTGCTCAGCGATTATATTGTCGGCATGACGGAATTCAGTCAGATTGCGAGTGATACGCGTAAAGTGCTGGAAGAAAAAGCAGGCAAACAGGCCTGGCTGGATTTACGCCAACTCAGTATGGCCGGTGTTGAAGCCCAGAGCCGTTACGATTTTACCATCCGCTTAAAAGGCAAATATCCGCAATTTAAATACTGGCTGGCCTTCCACTTTTTTGCGCCCATCCCCTGGGAGGTCGATCGTTTTTACCATCAGCCTGGACTGGCCGACCGTAATATTGTGCTGAACTGGCACCCGGTGGGCACCGGCCCTTTTATGATGACGCGCAATAACCCCAACGAAGTCATCATTCTGGAAAAGAACCCGAACTACCGCGCCGATTATTATCCTGCTGAAGGTTCGCCTGAGGATGTTGCGGCCGGTTTACTGGATGACGCCGGAAAGCAATTGCCATTACTGGATAAAGTGGTTTACCGGCTGGAAAAAGAAGCCATCCCGCTGTGGACCAAGTTTATGCAGGGCTATTACGACCGCTCTGGTATTGCCAGTGACAGCTTTGATCAGGCGATCCGCGTCAGCAGTGATGGCATTGGCCTGAGCCCGGAAATGACAGCCAAAGGCGTAACGCTGGAAAAAGAAGTGGTGCTGGGCAGTTATTATCTTGCCTTTAATATGCTCGACCCGGTGGTCGGCGATAAAGGGGATGCCAAAAGCCGCGAACGTGCACGCAAGCTGCGCCAGGCGATCGCCATTGTTTACGATCAGCAGGAAATGATTTCAATCTTTGCCAACGGCCGTGGCGAAGTGGCCATGAGCCCGATACCGCCGGGTATTTTCGGTTATCAGAGTGGCGAAGAGGGCATTAACCCTTATGTATTTGACTGGGTGGATGGCAAACCACAGCGCAAATCGCTGGAAGAGGCCAAACGGTTATTGGCCGAAGCCGGTTACCCGGGCGGCCGCCATGCCAAAACCGGTGAGCCTCTGGTGCTGAATCTGGATACCCCGACCGGTGGCAGTGGCGGCAGTGCGATGCAGAACTGGATGATCAAACAATTTAAAAAGCTGAATATTCAGCTCAATATCCGTGGTACCGATTACAACCGCTTTAAAGAAAAAATGCAGACCGGTAATGCTCAGTTATTCCAGTGGGGCTGGCTGGCCGATTATCCGGATGCCGAAAACTTCCTGTTTTTACAGTACGGCAATAACGGTCAGGTGATCAGCGGTGGCAGTGGGGTAAATTCCACCAATTACAATAATCCCGAATACAACCGTTTATTCGACCAGATGCAGCTGATGGAAGATTCGCCGCAGCGCATGGAGATTATCCGCCGTATGATTGCCATTCTGCAGCGCGATGCGGTGTGGGCATCTGGCTGGCATCCGCATTCTTATGTGCTGAATAATCATTGGGTTCGTAATGTTAAGGCCCATGGCATCAGCAAGAGTGTACTTAAATATTTTGCCGTTGATGTTGAACAGCGCAGTCAGGCGCAGGCGGCCTGGAATGCTCCGGTGTTATGGCCCATTTTTGTCGTCGTTGGAATTCTGCTGGTTGCGTTGCTGCCGGGGTACCGTGCCTTCCGTCGTCGCCAGCAGCGCCGTATCGGCAGCGAGACAACCACTTCAGCAGAGCAGGAGGGCTGATATGCTGGCTTATATTATCCGTCGTTTAGCCTACGCCCTGCCGATTCTTCTCGGTGTAAACCTGCTGACCTTTGCCCTGTTTTTTATGGTGAATACACCGGATCAGATGGCACGGGTGCAGCTGGGTGATAAACATGTCTCAGAAGAAGCCATAGAACAATGGAAAGCGCAGCGTGGTTATGACAAGCCCTTATTTATCAACGCTGCTGAAAACAGCGAAGGGTTGCTGACCGATACCATCTTTTTTGAAAAGTCAGCGCGGCTGTTCGTATTTGATTTTGGCAAATCGGATGAAGGCCGGGTCATTGGTGCCGATATCAGTGAAAGGATGTGGCCGAGTCTGGCGGTTGCCTTGCCAACCTTTATTATCGGCATCAGCGTCAATATTGTATTCGCGCTGTTTGTGGTGATGTTCCGCGCCAGTGCGTTTGATACCGCTGCGATGGTGCTGTGCGTGGTGCTGTTGTCGATATCCGGGGTGTTTTATATTCTGGGCGGGCAGTATTTCTTTGCCAAACTCTGGCATCTGGTGCCGATTTCCGGCTATCTGGCCGGCACCGATGCCATCCGTTTTCTGATATTGCCGGTGATTATCGGCGTGGTCGCCGGTATCGGTGGTGGTACGCGGTTGTACCGCACGTTATTTCTGGAAGAAGCCAATAAAGATTATGTGCGCACTGCGCGCGCCAAAGGGGTATCGGAAACCGCGGTATTGTTCCGTCATATTCTGCCTAACGGCCTGATTCCGATTCTCACCAGTGTGGTGGTGGTGATCCCGTCGTTATTTATGGGCAGCCTGCTGATTGAATCTTTCTTTGGCATTCCCGGCCTTGGCAGTTACACCCTGGACGCCATTCAGGCACAGGATTTTGCCATCGTGCGCAGCATGGTGTTTCTTGGTTCCGTACTCTATATCCTCGGTCTGATTCTGACGGATATTTCTTACACCCTGGTCGATCCACGGGTAAGGCTGTCCTGATATGAGTGACCTGATATGAATGAATTGACGTCTGTTATGAATGAATTACTGAGCATTAAGCCTGTCGTGTTGTGGAGCGATGTGCTTATTTATATTCTGGTGGCCAGTCTCGGACTGTTTTTTTACCAGTTAAGTAAAAACCCGCTGGCGCGTCAGCGCTGGCGTACGGTGTTTCACTCCCGTGCCGGTGTCGCATCTTTTATTGTTATTCTGTTTTATCTGTTGATTGCCTTGCTGGATTCCCTGCATTACCGCGCACCTCTGGAAAAAACCGAAGGCAGCGAGGAAGTACATTACAGTCAGGAAGTGCACAGCGTTCTGGATGTCGTGCTGACTGAGCTGCGCAATAAAGACGAAAAAACCTATTCGGCACCGTTCGCGATTTATTCTTTCGCCAAAGAAAACATGCAAACCGACGATGGTGTTGTGTATCGCGATTTTCCGCGCTTAGCGAATGCCGGGCAGCATCTTGCCGATGAGGCTGATCATGGCAAGGATATTTTTGTCCGCTCTATGAAGGCATTGCTGATGGCGGCCTTTATCAGTGCGGTGATTATCGGTTTGCATATCGTTTGGCGTCAGCGTCAACAGCGTCAATCCTATAGTAGGGGGCTGACCACTCAGCAGACGTTGCCCTGGGGAACCATTTATCTGACGCTGTCTTTATTGGTGCTGGCCTGTTGCTGGGTGCTGGAGCTGAGTAAGGTGTATCACATTCTGGGTACCGATAAAGTCGGGCAGGATGTTCTCTACTGGAGTATTAAAGCCATCCGCACCGGGGTGTTAATCGGTACCCTGGCAACCCTGCTGACGCTGCCGCTGGCGATTGTGCTGGGTATCAGTGCCGGTTATTTCAAAGGCTGGGTTGATGACGTGGTGCAGTATATTTACACCACATTAAGTTCTATTCCGGGCATTCTGTTAATTGCGGCATCGGTGCTGTTGATTGATGTGTATATCGAAACCCATCCGGAGCAGTTTAATCTGGTAGCTGTGCGGGCCGATTTTAAATTCCTGGCGCTGTGTTTTATTTTGGGTATGACCAGCTGGACAGGCCTGTGCCGCTTATTGCGCGCGGAGACGTTAAAAGTCAGCCAGCTCGATTATGTGCAGGCGGCTCATGCTTTTGGTGTTGGCCATAACCGTATTATTTACCGCCATATTCTGCCCAATATTACCCATATTATTCTGATTGCTCTGGTGCTGGATTTCAGCGTCTTTGTACTGGCCGAGGCGGTGTTGTCTTATATCGGCGTCGGCGTTGATCCGTCGATGGCCAGTTGGGGCAATATGATTAACGAAGCACGGTCTGAGTTATCCCGTGATCCGGTGGTGTGGTGGTCGGTTGCGGCGGCCTTTGTGCTGATGTTTGTGCTGGTGCTGGCGGCGAATTTATTCTCCGACCGCGTCCGTGATGCCTTCGATCCACGGTCGGCCTGAGGAAAACGTGATGGAATTATTACAGGTCGAAAACCTCAGTATTGAATTATTACCGGGCAAATATCAGCAGGCGGGACGCTTGCTGGTTAAACCGGTGAGTTTCAGTATTCGCGCCGGAGAAATTCTGGCTCTGGTAGGCGAAAGTGGTTCGGGTAAGTCGCTGACGTCACTGGCGTTAATGCGCCTGCTGCCGGAGGCGCTGGCCATCCGCAGTGGCCGGGTGCAACTGGCCGGAACCGATGTGTTTAATCTGACCGAAGCGCAGATGAACTCGGTGCGCGGACGCATGGCGGCGATGGTATTTCAGGAACCGCAAAGCTCGTTGAATCCGGTGCAGACTATTGAACAGCAGATTGGCGAAGTGCTGCGTCTGCATAAAGGGTTAAGCGGTGCCGCGCTGCGCGAAAAAATCATCAGTCTGCTGCACGAGGTGGGCATTAACGATGCTGAGCAGCGTTTAGGCTGGTATCCGCATCAGCTCTCCGGCGGGCAGAAGCAGCGGGTGGTGATCGCCATTGCACTGGCCTGCGAGCCGCAGCTGTTAATTGCCGATGAGCCGACCACCGCACTGGATGTCACCATCCAGAAACAGATTCTGGAATTACTTAACGAATTACGCCGCAAACGCCAGCTGGCGGTGCTGTTAATTACCCACGATATGGGCGTGGTGGCACAGATGGCCGATCGTGTGGCGGTGATGCGCTATGGCGAAATTGTTGAGCAGGCCGTTGCCCGCGAATTTTTTGCCGCGCCAAAACATGAATACAGTCGTGCGCTGATTCACTCATTACCCGATCGCCGCCATTTTTTGTCTGCTCCGGCGCAAAGCGAGCCTTTGCTGCAGTTAAAGGATGTGCGTGTCTGGTTTGCCCAGCGTAAAGGTATTCTGCAGCGGGTGGTTGGCCACACCAAAGCGGTGGATGGCATCAGCCTGAGTATTGGCCGTGGTGAAACGCTGGCTTTGGTGGGTGAGAGTGGTTCGGGTAAATCGACCGCCGGACGCGCTATTTTGAGTCTGGAACCGCTGGCCGGTGGTGAGCTGTATTTTGCCGGTGAGCGTATTGATCAGCTCAGCCAGCGCCAGTTTCTGCCGTTGCGCAAACGCATTCAGGTAATTTTTCAGGACCCGTTTTCGTCGATGAATCCGCGTATGAATGTGCGCGATATTCTGGCCGAAGGCATGATCGCTTTAAAGGTTGAGCCGGATGCGGAAAAACGCGAACAACGCCTGCAGGCATTGCTGCAGCGGGTCGGGCTGGAAGTCGCGCACCTTGATCGTTTTCCCCATGAGTTTTCTGGCGGTCAGCGCCAGCGTCTGGCCATTGCCCGTGCCATTGCGGTGGAACCTGAGCTGATTATCTGTGATGAACCAACCAGCGCGCTGGATGTGTCTATCCGTGGTCAGGTGTTGCAGCTGTTGCAGGAATTGCAGCAGGAAATGGGCTTGTCGTATCTGTTTATTACCCACGATCTGTCGATTATTCCGCATCTGGCGCACCGCGTGGCGGTGATGAAAGACGGCGTCATCGTTGAGCAGGGCAATACCGAGCAGATAATGACCGCACCGCAGCACGATTACACCCGCAGCCTGCTGGCTTCGGTACCAGTCAGCCCGGTTTAGTGGTGCCAACGCAGTATTGAATAACCTGACACTCTGGCGGTGGTAATTCTGCCGCCGGGGCGTAAAATCCTGCCATTCTTTGTTGTCGCCCTTTTGTGCAGGAGTGTCTTGTGTCACAGATTTCCCGTTCTCAGGTTGAGGCCGCTCTGGCCGGTTATACCGATCCTTATCTGGAATCCGATCTGCTCAGCGCCGGTTGCGTGCGTGATATCCGTATCGATGGCGGCCGGGTTGAGGTGGATATTCATCTTGATTACCCGTCTGAATTTCTCAAAGGCGGCATCGCGCAGATGCTGCAAACGGCGCTGGAAAATATCGATGGCTGCAGCGCTGCGGCGGTGAACATCGGCTGGTCGGTGGCGGAAAACAAAAGCCAGAACAGCGTTGAAGCCATTACTCAGGTAAAAAATATTGTTGCGGTGGCGTCCGGTAAAGGCGGTGTGGGTAAATCCACTACCGCGGTTAACCTGGCCATTGCGCTGGCCAAAGACGGCGCCAAAGTCGGCCTGCTGGATGCTGATATTTACGGCCCGAGTCAGGGCATTATGCTGGGGGTCGAAGACGGCACCCGCCCGGAAACCATCGACAACAAATGGTTCGTGCCTGTTGAAGCTCATGGCCTGAAAAGTATGTCGATGGCGTATCTGGTCACCGAAAGCACGCCGATGGTCTGGCGTGGGCCGATGGTCGCCGGAGCGCTGATGCAGATTCTGACCCAGACCCAGTGGGGCGAGCTGGATTATCTGATTATTGATATGCCGCCGGGCACCGGTGATATTCAGCTGACCCTGAGCCAGAAATTCCCGGTATCCGGTGCAGTGATTGTGACCACGCCGCAGGATATTGCCCTGGCTGACGCCAAAAAAGGCGTGGAAATGTTCCGCAAAGTGAATATTCCGGTGCTGGGCATGATTGAAAATATGAGCATGCATATCTGTTCGCAGTGTGGCCATGCGGAACATATTTTTGGTGAAGACGGTGCCGAGCGTCTGGCGGAAACCTACAACACCACGGTACTGGGTTCGCTGCCGTTATCCAAGTACATCCGTGAGCAGTCCGATGCCGGTACGCCGGTGGTGGCCGCGGATGATTGCTCGGAAGTCTCTATGATGTACCGCCATGCTTCACGCCGTCTGGCGGTGGCACTGGCGCGTCAGGCCGCTGCGGCGCAGGCGATGCCATCTATTGAGATTGCTGACGAGTGATGGCAGGCGGGTAGCTTGCCGAAAAAGACCGGGCTTAGGGAGCACTGTTCTCCCACAGTTTGGAGTGACATTGTGTCACTCCAAACTGCAGCATTCATCGACGACTGTTTTTCAGTCTAAAACGCCTTTCCGGGGCAAGCCCCTGGCCCCCAGCAAGGAGAGGTATCTCCTTACGATCCTCTCTTTTCGGCGCGTCCGGCTTCATCCAGCCAACTGCAATGATTATGCGGCACGCAAAACAATTCGCCCCGGAACGACACTTTAAAACACAAATAATTTGTATCGTTCCGGGGCAGGGTTTTGCTCTGAAGGCCGCAGAATCATCTGGTTGACTGGCGCCGCACGATCGCCGGTTTTAGTAATCCGCTCAGCCATATTTCAACGGAAACCGTGTTTGCGACATGATATTTAAAAGAATGCGTTTGATTTGAAAAACGACATCGCGGTGACGGTTTTCTGCGCCTCTGGGGCCGCCGCAGAAACCGCTGATATGTCTGGTCTGTCTGCAGGGATGCGGACAAGTGGCTCCGGCCATGGATGGCCGATGAGGCACGCGGCCAGTAAATATCAAGGTTTCAAGGGTGACGGCCCAGAAAGCGCGCAGCTGGGGTCGGCCCGCCGGCAAGGGGATAAGTTCCCCTGGGAGGCAACAGGCCTTGATGTTGAAACAATGTTTTTGCTACTTATGGTGCGATTAAAAACTGTGGGACAGCAGTGGGGCTTAGGGAGTCTGCTTTCAGAAACTGATGTTAATAATGATCATTCATATGCTATGTTTGGTCATTTACCTGTCAGTAAAGCCGGGTAAACTGGTTCGCCATAAAGCAATACAGGATGCCGGCTTGTCCGGCAGCCGATGATAATAACCTGTGCCAACACAACCGATTTGTGAGAAAGCAACCATGAGCAAGTACTCCCATATTCTGCAGCCACTGGATCTTGGCTTCACCACTCTGAAAAACCGCGTGATGATGGGCTCCATGCACACCGGCCTGGAAGATCGTCCATGGCACTTTGGTGAGCTGGCAGAATACTTTGCCGAGCGTGCCCGTGGTGGTGTTGGCCTGCTGGTAACCGGTGGTTTCTCACCGAACCGTGCCGGTGACCTGTTGCCGTTTGGCTCCAAAATGATGAGCAGCTGGCAGGTGCCTTTCCACAAAAAAGTTACCAATGCCGTACATGAAAACGGTTCCAAAATTCTGCTGCAGATTCTGCACGCCGGCCGTTACGGTTACACCCCGCTGAACGTTGCACCTTCTGCGATTAAATCGCCGATTACACCGTTCAAACCAAAAGAGCTGACCAGCAAACAGATTTATAAAACCATCGACCAGTATGCCCGTGCCGCCAAGCTGGCACAGAAAGCCGGTTACGATGGTGTTGAGGTGATGGGGTCTGAAGGTTATTTCATCACCCAGATGATCAACAAACGCACCAACCAGCGCAGCGATGAGTGGGGCGGTTCTTACGAAAACCGTATCCGTTTCCCGCTGGAAGTCATCCGCAAAATGCGCGCGACTGTCGGCGAAGAATTCATCATTATGTTCCGTCTGTCGATGCTGGATCTGGTGGAAGAAGCGTCCGATATGGAAGAAGTTATCCATCTGGCGAAAGAACTGGAAAAAGCCGGTGTCACCATTATTAACACTGGTATCGGCTGGCACGAAGCCCGTGTTCCGACCATCGTAACCTCTGTTCCGCGTGCGGCGTTCGCCGATGTGACTGCCAAGGTAAAAGCGCAGGTGAATATTCCGGTGGTGGCTTCTAACCGTATTAATATGCCGGAAACCGCAGAAGATATTATCGCCAACGGCAAAGCCGATATGGTGTCGATGGCGCGTCCGTTACTGGCCGACCCGTACTGGGTGAAAAAGGTTGAAGAAGACCGCGCTGACGAAATCAACACCTGTATCGCCTGTAACCAGGCGTGTCTGGATCACACGTTCGAAAACAAGCGTGCATCCTGCTTAGTCAATCCGCGTGCCTGTAACGAAACCAGACTGGTGTACATCCCGGTTAAACAGGCGAAAAAAGTAGCCGTTGTCGGTGCTGGTCCTGCGGGTCTGGCCTGTGCCGTTACGGCCGCTGAGCGTGGCCATGCAGTCACTCTGTTTGAAGGCCGTGGCGAAATCGGTGGTCAGTTCAACTACGCCTCGAAAATTCCGGGCAAAGAAGAATTTAAAGAAACCATCCGTTACTTCACCACCATGATCAAAAAATACAATATTGATCTGAAGCTGAACCACATCGTAACGGCCGATGAATTAAAAGCCGGTGGTTTTGACGAAGTGGTGATCGCCTCTGGTGTGGCACCGCGTATGCCGAATATTCCGGGTATCGACAACCCGAAAGTGGTGTCTTACCAGGAAGTGCTGGATAAAGAACTGCAACTGGGTAAAAGCGTTGCCGTTATGGGTGCCGGTGGTATCGGTTTCGATATCAGCGAATACCTGACCCACGAAGGTGAATCCACCACGCTGAATAAAGACGCCTGGATGAAAGAGTGGGGCGTGGACGAAAGCAACAGCACCCGCGGTGGTCTGAAAAAAGCTGAAATTCATCCATCACCACGCAAGGTGTACATGATGCAGCGTAAAGCTTCGTCACTGGGTAACGGCCTGAACAAAACCACCGGTTGGGTACACCGTGCCGTGATGAAAATGAAAGGCGTGGAAATGATTGGCGGTGTGTCTTACGACAAGATCGACGAGCAGGGCCTGCACATCACCATCACCAAAGGTGAAGAAAGCAGCCAGCGCGTACTCGACGTTGATCACATCGTCATCTGTGCCGGTCAGGTATCGGTTAACGAACTGCACGAAACCCTGAAAGCCGACGAAAGCCAAGGCTTTGGTCTGCATCTGGTGGGTGGCGCTGAGTTTGCCGGTGAGCTGGATGCCAAGCGCGCCATCAAACTGGCCAGCGAACTGGCGGCCAGTCTGTAATATCGGGTTGGTTTGCAGTAAATATCAGGTACTGCATATAAGAGCACTCTTATGTCAAATCAAAAACCCGCATCGGAAGATACGGGTTTTTTTATGTCTGCTGAGTGTGAAAGGTTGCGCTTGATAATGTAGGGATTTATGTTGTGATTATATGAATAGTTTCCGGATATTTTGCTAGGTGTTGCTCTGACGGCTGATTCTTTATCCTCAAAATAGATGATGTAAGGGAGTGGGTGCATAAGGGAGAGTTAAGAAAATAATCTGTTGGATGTAATTATCAAATGAATAACCATATTCGGCTCGTTCGTTTCTGCATGTCACCTGAGTTTGTTATGTGGGTAGTGTGGTTTTGTAGCTTGATGCGCATTGGCAATCGATAGTTTTTATCCGAGTGGGGCTGGAAGGGGTTGTCTCTGTATGGTCTGGTGGTGTTCTGTCAGCTAAGTCTGAATTGATTGCTATCAGAATTTTTGCTGTAAATCTTATCGCAGCATTTGTTGTATATGTACATGGATTTCTGTATATCTTTCCTCTTCTTCAACTTTTTATCTGGCTTTCTTTGGTGTCGATGACTCTCGATAGGTTGGGTGGGGATAGCTATGGTTTATAAGATAACGATCAAGACTATTTTGATTCAGCTTGTTGGTGTCGGTGTGATGCTGGTTGCGACAATGCTGGGTGTCGGTTATCTGGTTGTTTTTAAAGATGCAGATGTTGGTGGTTCTCTCTTTTTTATGGGGTGTTTGGCTATTGTTTTTTCTGTTGATTCGATAGTTCTTTTTGTTCGGTATTATCTGATAAATAAAGATAGCGTTGTTGAATTTTTAAGTTCTGATTGGATGAGGTGGAGTCAGGGAGGTGTAGAAACTTACATATCTCCTGATGATGTTGAGAGTATTGACCTGAATCTGACCTATCCTGTATTTGACGAACGAATTGGTTGGGGTGGAGGCGATAACTTTATTTACGCTAAGTTTAATCTGAAGGATGGACGTTCTTTTGTTTTAACAAGCCTGATGTCTCCGAAGCTTGATCTTCCTCAAGGTTTCTATCAGAAAGCGGTTGGGGTGCGAAATTTTCGCTGCTGGTTGTAGAAGAATATGTCGTTGATGGTTTAAGGTTGACTGTTCTGTAGTAAATATCAGGTTGGATTGATAAATTTTGTCATTCTATCGATTGGTCTAATGGTATTTTTCATACTTGGCTTTTCGGTTTTTTATTTTAATCGGTCGTAATAATGATCTTTTAGAGGAATGGAGATGCTTAAGGAGACTCTTGTTAATCAGGTCCTGAAGTCTTTGTCTTCTGATTGCCCTGATGCGGTAGTTTTTGGGCAGGTCTTAATTTTCTCAGCTGATGATCATGTGCTCAAGTCTATTTCGCTGAATTTTAAATCACGGGCCTGTGATGTTCATCTTTGTGCTATTCCTGTTATATGTACGTGGCATTGGGAAAGCTTGGGGTACTCTTGCTCGGCTGTAAGAGGGGTGCGCTTTGAGAATGTTGGGTTTGACGATTTTTTAACAAAACTGAAAGTTTCTGTGCAGTCTTTTGTTTCTTCTTTGGCCAGTCTGTCGGGAGGGTGGAAGCTTTTGGAACAAGCGGATGGGTGGCGAAAGGAAGGGAGGTTAGCAACTCGCTCGGGGGTTGATTATGCTTATTTAGCTGTTTTGCTGAAAGAGTATGGTCTCGCAGGGGATTTTATCTCTTACGTGGAATCAAGCGACCTTCCATTGGATGATGATATGGCAATACGCTTTGAATCGCTGCGGGAACAGCTGGAAACGAGTGAGGAAGCTGCGTATGAATATGTATCTCAAATGGAATTGAAATCGAAAGAGAGGTTTTTATCTTTGGTGGAAATGCGCTCGGCTAGCCACAATGGCGTTTAAAGGTATTGCTACTTTTGGATCTTTGAATAAAAAACGCCGCTTAATGCGGCGTTTTTTTATGGTTGCGGTTTATCAGCGCAGCTATAAGCACATGGCCGGATAATGCTGATTTACCCTGGCGATATTACTCTGCTTTTATTCTGATTTTTATTTGGTGGCTAAAGCTTCCAACTCTATAAAATCATAAGCTTTGCCATTCTGCGAAGTAATACGGATATAGCGGGTATCACGCTCGGCCATGGTGCAGCTCATGGTTGTAATGCTTGTGGTTAGATTGGTGCAGGCAATGCCGCCGGTTACAACACTGAGGTTGGAGGCGGTGTAGTTGCTGCCATTGGTGGACAGCTCAATCAGAATATCCGGATTACTGCCAATGGCAGCACTTGCTGCCTGACGGGTCAGTTTAATGCTTTTAATTTTTTCTACGCTGCCAAAATCGACCACGATTTTCTGACCCGATGCACTGGTCCAATAGGTGTTGTTGTTATCATCAATCAGGTTGTTGGCATCGCTGCTGTTATGGCTGCTGCTGGCGCTGGCTCCGCGCGAGAGCAGGGCAACATTGGTATCGGACTTCAGTCCCGGAATACTGCTGCTGTCGCTGCTGCTTCCACCACAGGCGCTGAGAACAAATGCCAATGCAGCGATAAGGGATAGTGCTGGTTTCATAATACTGCCTGTCGTGAAAATAATGGTTGCTGATTATAAAGTTCTGCTGATTTTATGATCAATAATTAAAAAGGTGTCTGATGCAGAAAGGCGGGGATTGTCTATAAAAAAACCGGGTTTTTGCCCCACTACTGTCCCACAGTTTTTAATCAACACCATAGCTGACAAAAACAGCATTTTTTAACATCAAGGCCTGCTGCCTCCCAGGGGAACTTATCCCCTTGCCGGCGGGCCGACCCCAGCTTCGCGCTTTCTGGGCCGTGAGACTCCGGGCGTCCTGCCCTTCGCCCTTCGGGCCAGCCTGCGGCTGTTCATTTTGCTCCTGCAAAATAG
>NZ_JAOANI010000029.1:0-70521 GCF_025318105.1 Thalassolituus pacificus | reverse complement strand
TGGCCGGAGCCACTTGTCCGCATCCCTGCGGACAGACCAGACATATCAGCGGTTTCTGCGGCGGCCCCAGAGGCGCAGAAAACCGTCACCGCACTGCTGCTTTTCAGAGCAAGTAGCTGAACTGAAATTTCATGTCGAAAACGCTGTTTCCTCTGGAATATGGCTGAGCGGATTATTAAAACCGGCGATCGTGCGGCGCCAGACAACCAGATGATTCTGCGGCCTTCAGAGCAAAACCCTGCCCCGGAACGATACAAATTTTTGCTGTTTTAAAGCGTCGTTCCGGGGCGAATTGTTTTGCGTGCCGCATAATCATTGCCGTTGGCTGGATGAAGCCGGGCGCGCCGAAAAGAGAGGATCGTAAGGAGATACCTCTCCTTGCAGGGGGCCAGGGGCTTGCCCCGGAAAGGCGTTTCTGATTGAAAAACAGTAGTCGATCAATGCTGCCGTTTGGAGTGACATAGTGTCACTCCACACTGTGGGACAGCAGTGGGTCTTTGCCCGGTTTTTTGTACTGTTCCGGGGCTGGGTTTTGCTCTCACCTGGCTCCCACGCTCTGCGTGGTAGCCTTTGCTGGCACAGTTGCATTCCCACGCAGAGCGTAGGAACGAGAAATAAAAAAACCGGGTTTTTGCCCGGTTTTTTTATTCTGTGAATCAGGTTGTGTAAATCAGGCTTTAGGCACCGCTGTCATTATGTTCCGCCGGCAGTGGAAAACGCACCACCAGATAAAACCCTTCGGCATCGTCTGGCCAGTCGATATGGCCATGCAACAGTTCAGTGAGCAGATTATAGGTTTGATACAGACCCAGACCTTTGCTGCGTGCTGAGGAACGCTGGGTGGTATAGAACGGCATAAAGATGGCTTCGCGTTGTTCGGCGTCGATGCCTTTACCATTATCCTGATAATGCAGTTCCAGTTGTTCGCCACGCTCGCGTAAATCAACGCTGATCTGCAGTTTGCCTTCGGCTTCCTGTTCCTGGTTGTGTACGCAGGAGTTATCAACCAGCTGATTGAGAATGATGTCGAGGGCTTCCGGGTAGGTTTGCCATTCGGTCAGGTAGCTGTGAATGCCGGTGCGCAGTTTTACCTGCGGGTGTTGCTGGCTGTTGCTGTTACGCCATTGTTCCAGCCATGGACGCAGCTCAATGATTTCGCTGGCGTACTGGTTTTCCAGTACCACCGCGTTTTTCATCAGTTGGTTAAGGCTGTTAAGGCGCTCAATACCGTCATGAATATGCACGAGACCTTGCTGCAGTTGTTGCTGAGCTTCTTCGGCACTCCAGTCGTCGTTGTGTTCGTTTAGAAAGCTTTCGGCCAGACGGATATTACCCAGCGGGGTATTCATTTCATGGGCAATGCCCATCACCAGCTGGCGCAGTGCGAGGGTCTTTTCTTTTTGCAGGTGCATCAGCTCCTGCTCCTGCTGATACTGCTCGGTGACGTTCTGACCGGAGCCAATCCAGGCGGCGCGTTCGCCCGGTGCGCGCTTACGAATGGTCAGCGATACTATGAGACGTTCGCCGGTTAGCGGTTGCAGAATGGGGACGACAAAGGCCTGAACCCGGCCACTGTCGCGCAGTTTGCGCCACAGCTCCCGGCGCTTGGCGGGTTCGGCAATGAGGCTGTCAAAGCTGGGATTATCGTTGCTGAAATGGGTCTGCTCGCTGTAACCGAGCATGTTGCGCCAGGCTGGGTTGGTTTTCAGGAAGAAACCTTCTTCGTCCAGCTGGAACTTGCCGGTCAGTGAGTTTTGGTAGAGATCTTCGTAATCGCGTAAATACTGGATCGCATCTTCCTGACTTTTGAGCATGGCCTTGCGCGATTCCAGCTGGTCTTTTTGCAGACGCATAATCCGTTCTCCCAGCGCCAGTGACAGCAGAATAACTTCCATAAAGGAGCCAATCTGATAGGCGTACAGGGTGAAAGTATTGGTTGGTATCAGACCGAGACTGCGGGCGTTGGCCAGAATCAGTCCGGCAATCAGCATCACCCAGGCAATGGTAAAGAAGCGTGCGGCGGACTCGCCGCCAATCCAGACGCGGATACTGACAATAAGAGCCGAGGCGGTAATTAACATGCTGAGCAGGTTGTTGATCGGCACCATCACTTCGTAGTGCAGCAGCGGAATCATCAGCAGGGTTACGAAAGTGATGGCGGTGTACACCCGGAACAACCGGTAAGCCGCGGGGCTGTGTTGTTTCAGGCGCAGAAAATTAGGCACGAAGAAGCATAAAATCAGCTGGTTCAGGGAGAAGGCTAACAGAAAGGCGGTGTTATTAATGACTGGCATGTTGGGCCAGAAAAACTGAAACGCAGAGCCTTCGTAGGTCATATGGAACAGCAGGAACGACAGCACAAAAGCCGAGTAGTAAAAGTAACTGCGCTCACGGGTTGAGAAGAAAATAAACAGATTATAAAGACCCATCACCAGCATGGTGGCGTAGTAGCCGCCACGCAGAATGTTGTTCAGCAATAATTCGTTATGCAGCGTTTGGCCGTCCACCAGGCTGGCTGGCAGCTGGTACGTGCCATGGGTTTCTACCCGCAGTAATAAGAGGTAATCGTGGCCTTTATCGGTGGGCAGGTGAATGATGGTATTCGGATGTGAGACATCCCGATTGATATCAAACGGCTGTAAATCCCCGGCCTGTTTGTGTACACATTCGCCGCTGTTGTTGAACGGGCGCGGACACAGGTAAAGATCAACCTGATCAAGCAGGGAGTAACGGTTCCACAGGTACCAGTCGCTCAGGCTGCCGGTGCTGAGTGGCGTTTTCAGCCAGAACGCGGAGTTGCTGAAACCAAAGTTCAGGCTGGCAGATTCACTGTTTTGCCAGCCGTCCGTCAGCATGGCGGCATCGACCGTCAGGCTGCGGTGCGGATCTTCCAGCCATTGGCTGTGCAGGCCAATGCTGAAATCGCCGGGGGTATTCAGGTGCAGAATGTTGCCGTCATGTGCCACGCTCTGAGCTGCCGCCGGTTGTCCGGCCGGGAGCGGGTCAGCCACCGCCGGTAACATCCCCCAGATGAGTCCGCTGAATACCATCGGCAGTAACAGCAGGAGTGATGGGTGGCGGGATAAAACGCGTCTGGCGGTGGCCATGGAATAATCCTGAAACTAATAAATGAGTGATTAAACGGGATCTTACTGGTTGTAGGCGAGCGCCAGCGTGAGCAGGGTCAACCAGCCGACCAATCCGGCAACAACGGCAGCCCAGTTAGGGCCAGAGAGTTCCGTATTCTGCGCAAAGAAATGCAGATGCTTATCATGAATCTGGTTAATGCTCTGGTTGGCCAGCAGGTTAGGCAGCAGCGTCATCAGATTGAGCAGAATCCCCCAGGGATGATCGGTGGCGAGCAGCCATAACGGCACCAGAGTAAAAATCACAAACAGCAAATAAACCCGTATTGGCGACCAGCGCGGAGTGACGTTTTCAATGCTGGCGCGCTGATGGATGCGACGATAAAGATCGTACTGGTACACCACCGCCAGCAGGGTGCGCAGCAACGGATTAACCGCTTCACCACGGCGTTGCAGTTGCAGCCAGTTGCGGTAGGTCCAGAACAGGGCATAGAGGCCAAAGGTGACCAATGTCAGTTCGATCAGTTTTTCTGTGCCAACCTGAAAAAAGGTGGCTTTATGCTGTTGTTCCGGGTGGGGCTGCATGGCGGCGGCGTCCTGAATGGGTGCATCCTGGGGTGTTACCGCGGCAGTATACCCCGCCTTCAAGCATGGGGAAATGCCGTTACCGGGCCGATGATGTCAGCGCTGGTGCGGGCTGGCGGAGGATATACTGCAGCGCTGGTCATTGGCGCAGCCTTTCAGTAATCTAGCCGGTCATTTCATTCGCCTTACAGATACAGTTTGTATGTTTTTTGAACAGGAACGAGGGCAGTTTTTCCGCCCGTTGACCAGTAAGTACCGCGCCCAGGTGATGGAGTGTCTGCGCGAGTTGTATCAGCGATTGTACAGCTCCAGCAGCGCTGATTATGGTCAGGCGCTGGCGCGCGACACGCTGATTGAAATTTTTCAGGAAGCGCTGGTGCGTGCACCCTTGTTGGCGGATGAAGGGCTGGCAGAGAGCAATGATGAAAGCGATGACAGCAGCGAAGGGCGTTTCCGCAACAGTCGTGACCATGCCGTCTGGGTGCTGAACCAACTGCTGGAATACGGCTGGATTGAAAAACAGGTCGATGAAGCGACACTGCAAAGCACCTTTGCCTTTACCCGCTATGGTCGCCTGTTTACCGAGCCGTTTGTGGCGGAAAGCCGCAGCATGGCGCGTACCCGTCATCGCAATACGCGTAATACCCGCAATTCGCTTGAGTCGTTTCTCGAACGTGGCGATATTTACGATCTGCTGGATGCCTATGAATATTCCGAACGCATTATCAGCGACTTCACCGATGTGATCGCCGAGCTGGAAGAGCGTAAGCGCGATCTGGTGCGGGAAATGGAAGATCAGTTATTGGTGCAGCGTGCCAGCGAAGCCTTTTTCGATTTTATGGAAAACCGCTTTCAGCCGGATTTATCGGTGCGTTTATCCGCCGATAACGTGGAAAAACACCGTGACCAGATCAGCCAGTTAATTAACGGCATCCGCAAACGCGATAAAACCTTTAAGGCCAATGCTGAACGTCGTCTGCGCGAATTGTTGCCCGACATCGCCCAGGACGGACAATCGGTGCTGTGGACCATTCTGGATGGTATTGAAATGCGCCTGCGCAATGCCTCCGACATTATGCTGCCGGCGCTGCGCAAAGCGCTGCAAAGCTTTACCAAGCGCGCCGATATTATTATCCGCCAGATGAGCTACCTGGCATCGCAACAACACAACGATGTTCTTGCCGTCTGCAAACGTCTGGTTGCCATGACGGAAACACAACAGAACGCCTTGCTGGATAAAGCCGCCGATCGTATGGCGGTTCCACAGGTTGCCCTGGTTGATCCGGGGCAGGTGCGTCTGGCTGCACCGCGTCAGCGCCGTATGATTGATGCCGCCGTAGACGATGGTCAGGGCGATTTTGATATGGACGCGCGCAAGGATATTTATATTCAGCAAGTGCTGGATCAGGCATTTCTGGTCAATCAGCAGGCGCTGAAAAGCTACATGCAAAAACACCTCGGCAGTGGCCGCAAAGTGTCTACGCGGGAATTGCCGATTGAAAACGCCAAAGATTTTCTCGCCGTTGCGCATGCCATTGGGCTGGGTGCGGCTGATGGTTTATCCAGCGAATTTGAATTCCGTATCGAATACGACGAGCAGTCCGACATTGAGCGTGCTGACGGTGCTGAAAACAGCGCCACGTATTTCCTGAAAAAAGACCACTTCACCTTCGAGCTGGTGCAGAAAGAGTCCTGAATATGTTGCAGATCATTGATAAAGAGTTAGAAAAAGAAGGCCTTAGCCAGCGTGATTTTTCCGAATTACTGGTACGCCTGCTGGACTACGGTGTTGTTTGCCGTGACGAAAGCCAGATTGAGCAGCAGCTGTACGATCGCTACCTGCGCCTGGAAGAATTAATCGGCGATTATTTGTCGCTGCTGGGCATCCGCATTCAGCATGACCGCCGCTTTCAGTTTGTGCGTTTGTATCCGCCCGGTGCCCAGGTGCCCGGTATGGTTGATGATCCGCAGAATACCGGCGCACAGGCATTCCGCAGCCGCTTAAACCAAAACGAGGTGGCGTTGATTCTGGTATTACGTGCGCAGTATGACAAAGCGCTGCGCGAAGGCATGGTGGATGAGCAAGGCTGTGTCATGGTATCGCTGGAAGCGCTCAGCATCGCCATGAAAAACCTGCTGAAACGAACCCTGCCGGAAAATCTGACCGAGCGTAAAGCCCTGTTCCGCCGCTTAAAGCAATTACGCCTGGTACAGATTGCCAACGAAGATACTTTAACCGATGGCGATATGTGGCTGCGTGTGCGGCCGATGATTATGAGTTATGTCTCTGATCAGGTGCTGTCGGAACTGATGGAAGACGAACAGCAAGGCGAGGGTGCTGAATCGCCGGCTACTTCTGATGCCGACAGCGCTGACACCGCTGACACAACCGAGAGTGCTGCGGCGGCTGAGGCTGAAGAATCAACGGAAGCTGCATCAACAGAAAACCGTACAGAAGAAACAGCAGACGCTGGCGGTGCGGACTCCGCAGAGCAAGAAACGCAGGAAGAGACTGATGTAAGCGTCGCAACAGAGCAGGCGGCCGAAGAACATAGCGCAGAAAATGAGGCCGCAGAACCGCAGGCAGCCGACCACACAAAACAACCGGCCAGTTTGTTTGGGGAATAATTGTCATGTTTTTAAAGAAGTTTATTTACGTTAACTGGGGCAATATCCCGGCCACTGAATTTGAATTTGGTCCGATCAATTTGCTGTCCGGTGGTAACGGTTCCGGTAAAACCACTGCAGCTGATGCGATTCAGACCATTATGACGGCGGCACACGATACGCTGTTCCACTATAACCCCGGCCAGGATGAAGCGACCCAGCGTGGCCGTGGCAAAAACGTCCGTACGCTGTCTTCTTACGTATTGGGTTGTGATGATGGCAGTTATGCCCGTCCGAACGGTGCCGTGGGTTATCTGGCGGCGGTGTTTCATCCGACCGTTGGTGCTGATGGTTCGGCTGGTGAAAGCGGCGAACCTTTTACCGCCATTATCGGTGTCAGTGCCTCCATTGACCGTGCTGGCAGTCAGCCGGTGGCGCGACAGAATGATCTGCAGTTTTATATCGTTACCGAACAACTGACGCTGTCCGATTTTTTGTACGATGACAAAGAAGGGCAGCGTAATGTGATCGAACTGAATAAACTGCCCGGACATCTGAAAGGCCGGATGGACGCCGGTAATATCGAAAAATACGATACCAAAAAGCAATATTTACGGCGTTTGTACGGTGCATTACGCGGTCGTCACGATGCGGTCAGTGAGCGCGAAGCGATGAACGCCGCGCGTACCTTCTCGCGTTTTATGGCTTATAAGCCGGTAAAAAGTATCAACGGTTTTGTTGCCAACGAAATTCTTGAAGCCAAAGATCTGGGTGATGCCATCCGCAGCGTTTCTGATCTGATGAAAACCATTTACGCCATGGAATCCGATGCCAATACCCTGGCGGAAACCATTGCCATTCTGAGTAATACCAAAGGCGCCTCACAGCGCTATATCGATCAGTGGATTGACTACAACGTACTGGAATATACCGCGGCAAAGAGTCGCTATATTCATGACCAGCGCGCATATCTGGCGGCCAAAGAAAAACAGCAGGGTATTCGTGAACGTCTGCACAAAGCAGAAAAAGAACGCGAAACCTCTCAGGAACGGCGTAAACAACTGCGTGAGCAGTTAATCAGCATGGAAGCCCAGCGCCGTGGTATTGATGCGCTGCAGGATAAAGACGCCGCCGAGCAGGCGATTGCCAACGGTAAAAAACAATTGCAGCAGCAGGCTATTCCGCTGCTGGAGCAGGATCAGTTATTACAGGCATCGTTGCGCGCTACCGAACTGGTGTATGGCGCGCTGCAGAAAACCTCGATCGGGTTAGAAATTCCGACGCTGGGGCAAAAGAAAATCATCGATCAGGCCAAACAGGTGCTGGCGATTAAAGATCAGGGCGCGGTTGATTTCCGCAAGCTGCTGGGCAAAGACTGGGTCGATCTGTCGCCGCTGGAAGCGCACCTCGATGATGCGCAGCAACAGCAGATGCTGGTGAACCAGTGGCGCGAACGTTTCCATTCTACCGAGCTGGAAAGCAGCGGTATTTCCCTGCGCGATCAGATTGCCAAACAGGTGGATCGCCGTGAGCAGAAATTGCAGCAGGTTCAGGGCCGTATGGCACAGAAACAGGCCGACATCGACAGCTTAGAGTCGCGTCAGCTGAATTATCCGGGCTTTGTTCGTCAGGCACTGGAAGCCATCCGCCGGGAATGTCCGCAGGCCGATCCCCGCGTGCTGGCCGATTATGTGGAAATTACCGACCCGCAATGGCAAAGCGCCATTGAAGGCTATATTGGTGGTGCCCGTTTCAGCATTATCGTGGAGTCGGCTTTTGAAGCGGAAGCGGCGCATATTCTGCGCTCGATTCCCGGTGGCAGCCGGGCACGGGTTATTCAGGGCGAAAAAGCCAAAAAAGACGGCGAGCGTCTGAAATTATCGGGCCAGTCCATTATTCATTTAATGGAATTCGAACACGCTACGGCGCGTCATTACCTGGAAGCCAGTTATGGCTCGGTAGAGCAGGTGGCGGATGCGCAGGCGCTGCGTATGACCCGTCGTGGTGTCACTAAAGACGGTCTGGGTTCCGGCGCTTATTCTGTTTACCGTTGCGATCTTGATGATACCGAACTGGTGTTCGGTCTTGGTGCCCGTGAGCGCGCGTTGGCAGCGAAAAAAGCCGAACTGGATACATTGGTCGAGCAGGCGAATGAAGCGGCTTACCAGCTGAAACAGGTCCAGCAATTGCTGGATGCGGTTAATTTGCTGCGCCACGTTACCTTTGCTGATCAGATGCAGCAGATGCTCGATACCCAGTATCAGATGCAGCAGGCTGAGCAGGCACTGAGTAATGTTGATCTGTCTGACTTCTCCCAGCTTGAAGGTCAGTTTGATGCACTGAAAGAAAAAGCCGACGATCTCGATGCGCAAATTAAAGAGCTTGATGGCGAATTGGGCCGTTTACAGCAGCAGCTGAACGACAGCGAAAAACAGTGCAAAAATCTGAGTGATCAGCAAGAGCAAACCTCCGATGTCGCTGACAGCAAAGAAGAAGCGCTGCGTCATATTGTCAGCGTCTGGCCCGAGTTTGATACCGAAGCGCGACTGGCTGCTGCGGATAAAGAAGCGCAGGACAGCCCGGCTGAAGCGATTGAAAATCATCGTAAAAGCATCAGTCAGGAACTCAATTCCACCGCCTACGAAATTGAACGCAATATTGCCGAGCATAATCTGCGTTGCCAGACGATGGATGCCATTGTTTATACACCGGATTATCGTCAGGAACACAGCGTCGCTTTCTTCAAGAGCGTGTGTGGTCTGGAACGTGAAGTCGAGCGGGTTTATAACCGTCTGAAAAATAATATTCTGGTGGAAAAACAAGACAAGCTGGTACAGCTGCGCGAAAGCTTTAACAACGCCTTCGTAACCAACCTGTGTCACTCCATTTATCAGGCGATTAATGACGGCAAGCGCATCCTTGAAGACCTGAATAAAGAACTGGCACACCATCAGTTTGGTGCCGACCGGGAAACCTACTGGTTCGATTGGCAGTGGGTGCCGGAGTACAAAGAATATTGGCAGTTTTTCGAAGAAATTATCAAAAACCCAAGTCTGGGTGACGGCGCAACGTTGTTTACCGCCGATCTGTCGAAAAACTCCAAGCGTGTGCGTGATCACCTGATGACCATGTTGCTGGATGATGACGAACAAAAAGCCATGCGCGAACTGGAACGGATTTCGGATTACCGTAATTACCGCGCCTACGAGATCTACAAGCAACCGGCCAATAAAGAGCCGATTGCCCTGAGCCAGTACGGTACCGGTTCCGGCGGTCAGCTGGAAACCCCGGCCTATATTATCCGTTCGGCGGCGATTACCTCGGCCTTCCGCTTTAATGAAGGCGATACTCATCTGCGCGTGGTGCTGGTGGATGAGGCCTTCTCTAAAATGGATGAAACCCGCTCGAAAGAAGTGATTAATTATCTGACTGAAAGTCTGGGGCTGCAATTGCTGTTTATTATGCCGACCAGTAAATCCGGTCCGTTTATGGATCTGATTTCCAACCAGTTTGTGTTCTCCAAAGTACCGCTGACCGGCGGGCAGAAGAAAGGTGAACTGCAAACCCGGGTGTTAATCGACCGCCAGCAGTGTAATCAGGAAAAAGTCAAAGAACTGTGGGCCAGCCACCGCCGTACCATCCGCCATCAGGCCGGACTGGATTTTATGGAGGAGTTTGCCTGATGGATGACAGCATTCAGGAACAACGCCCTTATGGTCAGGGCGACGCATCCTTTCAGGCAGCCGGTGGCTACGATGGCATTAAAGCGCTGGTCGACGACTTTTATGCGGCAATGGATACCTTGCCGGAGGCCGCGCATATTCGCGCAATGCATTCTCCAGAGTTATCGACTGCCGCGGATAAATTAACCCGTTTTCTTTGTGGTTGGTTGGGTGGGCCGCGTTTATTCAGCGAGAAATACGGCCCGATTGCGATTCCGAAATTCCACCAGACTTTTCCTATTGGCCCGGCAGAACGTGATGCCTGGTTGTTATGCATGAAAGTGGCTGCGGATAAACAACCCTTTGCCGATGACTTTAAAACCTACCTGCTGGAGCAGCTCTATGTACCGGCGGAACGCAGTCGCAGCCGCGATTAAGTGCGTTGTTTTTTGGCTGCTGAGCGCTTCTGTCGCTCAGGCAGCCGTGTATCGCTGGGTTGATGAGCGCGGTCAGGTACACTTTTCAGATAAACCCCATAAACAGGCTGAAGTGCTGGAACTGAAAATGCAGGGTAATAATGGCTGGCAGCCATTGGATATTCGCGTGATTCAGGAAGGCAGTCTGGCGTCTGCTGCTCAGCAACTGGATCTGGCGCGTATCCAGCGTGAGGTCAATGAGGTTTACCGCTTTTACGATCAGGTGATGTATTTTGATTTTTATCGTCAGGTGCCGGTAAAAATTCATCTGCTGGCTGATCAGCGTGAATATATGGCCTTCGTGCAACGTATTTCTGGACACTCAGCAGCCAACTCTCTTGGCGTGTATCTGCCAAAAACCCATGAAATTGCCGTGTTTATTCACGATGATGCTCTGGGCGGAATTGAAAGCACTTACAGAACCATCCGCCATGAAGCCAGTCATGCGATTCTGCATTCATTGGCGCAGATACTACCGGATTGGCTGAATGAAGGGATGGCCGAGCAAATGGAAACACTCAGCTATAGCCCGGAAGGCTTTTTAATCAGCAGTCATGACAGTAACCGCCGCAGTTTTCTGGCCCGGAAAAACAAGGCGATGGATGTGCTCGCCTTTATTGAAGTGCGCAGTAATGATTGGCGTAATGCTAATCATCAACGCGGCGTTAATCAGCAGATGGCGGGGCAGTTGGTGTATATGCTGTTATCAACAACCTATGGCCGCAGTCTGATTACCCGTTTATTGCAGGATTATAAACGCGGAGTAAATAAACGCGCTTTTTATCTTCTGGATGAACATTATATTGGTGGCGCACAGGCGTTAAAGACACACTGGCATAACTGGCTGAAAGGTGGCATGAGTACGCCGGCGGAAATCCGTTTACAGTAACGATAAAAGTAAGCAGGGGGCCGCGTTTTCAGCGGCGGATAATGCCATGATCCAGAGCATAGCGGATTAATCCGGCAGAATTACCAATCCCCAGCTTCTGTTTTATCTTTAACCGGTGCGCTTCAACCGTACGCACCGAAATATCCAGCTCGCGGGCAATTTCTTTATTACCCAGACCTTCCGCCAGGCGGGCAAGCACGTCTTCCTCGCGTGGGCTTAGTACATCTTCACTGGCGGCAGGACGGGCGCGTCCGAATTCACTGAATAAGGTTTTGGCGACGCTGGAACTGAAGTAAGTTCCACCCTGATGCACGGTCTGAACGGCCAGAATAAGTTCTTCTGGTGCCACGTCTTTTAATACATACCCGGCGGCACCTGCCTGAATGACTTTGAGAATGTATTCGCGGTCGTCGTGCATGGTAATAATCAGCAGGCGGATATCCGGCAGCTGTTCCTGAAACGCAATACAGGCTTCCAGGCCATTCATGACCGGCATCGAAATATCCAGCAAGACTACATCGGGATGATGCTCAGCGGCGGCGGCCAATGCTTCTTCGCCGTTACTGACATCGGCAACGACGCTGAGTCCTTCGCTTTCCAGGCTGACTTTCAGTCCTTCGCGTACCATTGGATGGTCATCGGCAATAATCAGGCGAATTGGTTTGCTGCTCATAATAAATCGGCCTCTCTTAAGGCGGTGTCCGGATTAAGGAAAAATTCCGCATGAATGAGTGTACCCTGTGTGCGCCGGCTGCGGACACTAAACTTTCCGCCTACCAGTTCAACCCGTTCGCGCATATTCATCAGGCCAATTCCGCTCTGATCTTCTTCGAGAGAAAAGCCGCAACCATTGTCTTCCATTTCAATAACAATGCTTTGCTGGTTATGGCTGATGTTGAGACTGACCTGTGTGGCTTCTGCGTGTTTCTGTACATTGGTGATGGCTTCCTGTACCAGCCGGTACAGGGTCATTTCAATGGCATCGGGCAGGCGGGTTTCAGGTAAACGGATACGCCGTTTTACCCGTATTTTTCCGGATTCTTTGATGTTATCCAGCAGGCTGTGCAGCGCGGGTTCAAGACCCAGGTCATCGAGCATCACAGGGCGCAGATTGTGTGATACCCGGCGCACTTCCTGAATGGACATGTTCAGCATATCGGATGCTTTATGCAGATGTTCGCGGGCATCTTCATCCGGCCATTTCTTATCGGCCAGATTTAATCGCAGCTTGGCGGAAACCAGCATTTGATTAATACCATCGTGCAACTCGCGGGCGAACGTCCGTCGTTGCATGACCTGAAAGGCCACCGAACGGTGTGCCAGATCCTGTAAACGCTGATCGGCAAGCTGTGTGGCGTGCATGTTAATAATGATGACGATAATGACGACCAGAGCCAGGGTAACGGCCAATAAGACCGATGCAGCCAGAAAGGTGCGACGCACATTACTATTAACTTTGTTTTGCAATAAACGGGTTTCAGCGGCGATGTCATCGACGTACAGCCCGGTGCCCATCATCCAGTTCAGATAGGGAATATTAACAACATAGCTGAGTTTGTTTTCTTGCCCGGATAACGATGGTTTATTCCAGATATAGCGATAAAAACCTCCGCCCTTTTCTGCCAGGGCGAGTAAATCGCGGATGACGTACTGGCCATTATCATCCTGAAAATCAATCATGGGCTGGCCCACCAGATCGGGCTGGGCAGGGTGGACGAGGTTAGTACCATACTGGTCGTAAACAAAAAAGTAGCCGTCGTTACCGTAGGTCAGCCCTTGCAGAATGCGCTTGACTTCATATTCTGCACGGGATTGATTCAGGCCGTATTCCAGCTCTTCCAACACCGGATTAATGGACGTCATCGCCAGGCTGACGTAATCAACCAGCGCTTTGCGTTTACTGGCCAGTACATTTTCTTCGAATATTGCCACCTGTTGCTGGGCCAGTTGCTGCGCCTGTCGCTGAGTAATCCAGGTAATGGTCAGGGTGAGGGCAACCAGCGGTAATACAGTCAGCAACAGGATTTTTGCTTTTAAAGTCAGGTTCATACCCGGCGGCCGTGGCGGAATTAATAGATTACCCATATTAGAACCTGCCGGCGAGGATAGATAGTCGCGCTTCAGAGCTGGATTCTGCGGGTTGGCGTTGGATATTCATAACGTCTTTATTGTCATTATTATTGTCAGCAGCGGGATGCTTGCTGCGAAATTTTTCGGTGCGTATGACCGGTTTGCTCTGTCGTCCGACATCCTGCGATTATCGGACGACAGAGCATCGTGGTATTAATCGAGCAGGCCATACCATTCAGGGAAAAGCAGAATCGTAATAACCACACCGACCTGCATCAGAATAAAGGGGATAACCCCGCGATAAATATCCATTGTGCGGACACCGGCGGGCGCAACCCCCTTCAGATAGAACAGACTGAAACCAAAAGGCGGTGTCAGGAAGGACGTCTGCAGATTCATGGCAATCAGAATAGCGAACCAGACCGGGGCAATACCCAGCGCATCTGCAACCGGCGCCAGAATCGGCACAATAATAAAACTGATTTCCACGAAGTCGATAAAGAAACCAAGAATCATAATGGCGACCATCGACAGAATCAGGAAGCCCATGGCACCGCCTGGCATATCTGACAGCAATTCTTCAACAATGTAGTCACCGCCGGTATAACTGAAGGCCATCGAGAAGGCTGTCGCACCGAGCAGAATTGCAAACACCATTGCAGAGATTTTTACCGTTTCCTGTGAGGCTTCATACACCATTTTCCAATTGAACTGGCCATACAGCGCCGCCAGAATCAGTGCGCCCACACCACCCAGAGCAGACGATTCTGTAGGGGTGGCAATACCGGCAAAGATGGAGCCGAGGACGATCAGAATTAACGCCAGTGGCGGAATGATGGCTTTTAATGCTCGTACATATTGTTCGTGACGATAGGATAAATCATCGTCCATGGGCAGGGCGGGAGCCGCCTCCGGCTTAAGCCAGGTGTAAATCAGGATGTACACCACATAGCAGCCGATTAATACCAGACCCGGAGCCAATGCTGCCTGAAATAAATCGCCGACCGGTATACCGAGTACATCACCGAGAATAATCAGAATAATGGACGGTGGAATAATTTGTCCCAGCGTACCCGACGCACAAATAGTGCCGCAGGCCAGTGCTTTGTCGTAGTTGTATTTCAGCATGACCGGTAATGAGATTAACCCCATCGCCACAACCGATGCGCCGACAACGCCGGTGGATGCGGCTAATAAAGCACCGACCAGAACCGTCGAAATGGCCAGCCCACCACGGACGCCACCAAACAGTTTACCCATGGCCTCCAGCAGTTGTTCTGCCAGTTTGGTGCGTTGCAGCACAATGCCCATAAAAATAAACAGTGGCACCGCCATCAGGGTGACATTTTCCATGATGCTCTGCACACGGAAAGGCATAAAGGCAAAGATATCCGGGCCTTCAGCAAATACACCAAAAATCAGCGCAACACCGCCAAAGGTAAACGCCACCGGGAAGCCGAATATCAGCATTAACAGGGCGACAAAAAACATCACAATACCAATCATAAAAGCCCCCGGTCGATTTTGGTTTCATGCTCATCTTTCAGGGCAATTACGCTGTTCAGAATCATGGCAACACCAGAAATGGCGGTTGCAAAAAATGCAAAAGGAATCACCGCTTTAATAATCCAGCGATTGGTTAAGCCGCCGGGATCGCCGGAGGTTTCACCCAGACTCCAGGCTTCATGTGCGAAGCCAACACCGTACCAGCCAACCAGCAGGCAGAACGGCAATAAAAACAACAGTCCACCGGCGATATCAATAATGGCTTTACGGCGGATGGATAAATTTTCGTACACAAGGTCTACGCGAACATGGCCACCGGCCCGCAGCGTATAAGGAACACCCAGCATGAACATGGCGGCAAACAGATGCCATTCCATTTCCTGCATGGCAATGGATACCTCGTTCAGGGCGTAACGCATGACAACGTCAATAAAGACATTCATCAGCATCAGAAGAAAAAGCACAGCGGAAACTGTGCCGAGAAAATCGGAAAAGCGATTAATGGCCCGTTCTGCCTTAATCAGCATAGTGCACTCCCGTCGGCATCCGCCGGGCTGGGTAAGTCCGGCGGATGGTCTGTCATTGTTATGGTTTATCAGCCGACACTGTTCAGTCGGCGCTGTTCAGGTACGCTTTGTCAGAAATATCGGTCCAGCGGCGGGCTTTTTTCAGGTAAGCCGCTTGTGAGTCGAGAATTTCTTTTGCCAGAGGGTCTTTCGCCGCGCTTTCGGCCAGCAGTTCGCTGTTGGCTTTGTGCAGGGCTTTCATGACATCAGCAGGGAAGGTACGGATCTGAACTTTTGGGTAGTCCTTATCCAGTACCGCCATGTTTTCGGCCGATTCGTGATAAGACTGGATGTACATGTCGTACGCTGCAGTACGCATTGAGACGCGCAGGATTTCCTGCAGATCGGCAGGCAGACGATCCCATGAACGCTTGTTGATCATGAACTGCAGTTCGGTCGCAGGCTCATGCCAGCCGGTGTAGTAGTAGGGAGCAATTTTGTGGAAGCCCATACGCAGATCGAGAGACGGGCCAACCCATTCCAGTGCATCAATGGTGCGGCGCTCAAGGGCGGTGTACAGCTCGCCTGGCGGGATGTTCGTCGGGCTGGCGCCCAGTTTTGCCAGAACTTCACCGGCAAAGCCCGGAATGCGCATTTTCAGACCTTTCAGATCTTCCAGACTATTGATCTCTTTCTGGAACCAACCGCCCATCTGGTTACCGGTATTACCGCCCGGAAAGCTCAGGATATTGAACTCGCCGTAGACTTTTTCCATCAGTTCCATACCGCCGCCGTGATAGAACCAGGCGTACTGTTCAGGGGCTGTCATACCGAATGGCATGGTGGTGAAATACAGCGTATTCGGTACTTTGCCTTTCCAGTAATACGAGGCAGAGTGGCCCATATCGTACTGGCCGGCACGCACCATATCGAACACACCAAAAGCCGATTTATGTTTGTTAGCCGAGTCGATGGTGATCTGCAGACGACCATTCGACATTTTTTCAGCCATGGCAGCCATGTTACGTGGAGCGTCACCGAATACGGGGAAATTCGTCGGCCAGCTTTCGGCCAGTTTCAGACGGTATACTTTGTCGTCTGCCTGAGCAGTACCGAACATAGCCAGGCTGCACGCAGCGGCTACCAGTACCTGTTTGAAGCGGGATAGGCGGATCATGGTTATTATCCTTTTTAGTGTTTCAGATTGATTGTGCGTACCCGTGAAGAGGCACAGCACACCCTGACTTTTCGAGTGTGCAAGCCGTGGCCGATGGTGACTATCCGCAGGACTGCGGTTTTGTAGGTAGTTAGGGCAAGAGTGCTTAAGTAGTTTTACTAGTACACTGGCGCTTGTCGGACTGGCGATAACAAGGCAGTTTGAGCTGCAGCCCAAGTATCATCAGGGCTTCAGCGGCGAAAGCGGGATCAGGATATTGGTATGACCAATAATCCATCAGGCTCTAGACTTTGGTCGGGTAGGCGGCAATTAACGCGGTTTCAGGCTTTTCGCGCCTCCTTATTAGGCGTCAGTCCGATGGATTGATGAGCCCCACGCACACCCACAAACAGCCAGCAGTGCACACGACGGATAGCGATGACAACGCCGAAACCACAACCGAAACCAGAAACGCTTACGGGAGCAACAGAACACGCGGAGCCATTACCCGTCCGGTTATGGGGTGTGTTCAGGCAGTTTTTCTGGTTGGGTTGCATCGGTTTTGGTGGGCCAGCGGCTCATCTCGGGTATTTTCAGCGTGTCTTTGTGCAACGCCTGCAGTGGCTGAGTGCAGAGCATTATGCGCAGCTGGTGGCACTGGCGCAGTTTCTGCCCGGGCCGGCGTCCAGCCAGGTCGGCTTTGCTATCGGTATGCAGCGTGGTGGTCTGGCAGGTGGTATCAGCGCGTTTATTGCCTTTACCCTGCCTTCTTTCTTACTGATGCTGGCGCTGGCCAGCAGCCTCACTATCTTGCTGACTTACCCCTGGTTTCCGGCGCTGATTCACGGCCTGAAATTGCTGGCTGTGATTGTTGTGGCAGATGCCACGCTGAGCATGGCGAAGACCTTCTGCAGCAGCGCCTTTAGCCGGGTATTGATGTTGCTTACCGCCGTTGCCCTCTGGCTGACGCCACTGCCGGTTTGGCTGTTGCTGATTCTGGCTGCCGTGCTGGGCCGGTTATTTCAGCACTGGCAAAACAGCCCTGCAGCTGAGCTGGCCGTTGAACAATCACAGTATCCGGCCAAACGTCTGGCGCTGATTATCGGACTGATGCTATGGGCCGGTCTGTATTTACTCAGTCACTTGTTCAGCCAGAACGATACGGCAGACGCTATGGGCATTTTCGCCGCCTTTTATCAGACCGGCAGTCTGGTGTTTGGTGGCGGCCATGTGGTGTTGCCTCTGGTACAGCAGCAGTTTGCCGGGCAGCTGACCGCCGAAACCCTGCTGACCGGTTATGGCGCTGCACAGCTGGTGCCGGGGCCGATGTTTACCTTCGCCACGTTTTTAGGTGCTGAATTATTGCCAGAGTCCCGGATGAGCGGTGCTTTACTGGCAACGCTGGGGGTATTTTTACCCGGTTTTATTCTGTTAGTTGCGCTGCAGCCGTTATGGTCGCAGTGGCTGGTTAAACCCGGTTTAAAGCACGCTTTAATGGGCGTTAATGCAGCGGTTGTCGGACTGTTACTGGCGACACTGGTCACACCGGTCGCCAGCTCAAGCCTGCTGAGTGGCGCCGATGCTGTTTTTGTTATTGCGGGTTTTATTGCCCTGCGGCGGAAAGCACTCAATGTAATCGGCTTGATTCCGCTGGCTCTGGGCTTTGGTTTGCTGGCGCCCTGACGTCAGCCCTCCAGCCAGTCTGATTCACAGTACACCAGATGCGGCAGAGGCTCGGGGGGCAGCGGCTGATAGTCCCCTTGCTGATACAGACGTAAGCGCTGCGTATCGTCTTCCTGCCAGAGCTGCGGCCAGCGCTTACGGAATTCTTCCAGCACCTGTTGCGCCTGCTCAGGCCGCTGCTGCTCGTAGTGTGCGCGGGCCAGATATCTGGCCTGCAGCCGGGTGTCGGGAGAGCGGGCGGCCTGTACGGCCTTGTCATATTGTTGCTGCTGCAGGTAAATCCACAGAATTGAATAGTTGCTGTAGCCAATGCTGGTGGGCATTTGCAGGGTCTGATAATGCATCTGAGCCTGCTGCAGCTCATCCAGCGCCTGAGCGAAATAGCGGCTGCGCTCTGCTGTCGTTGCAGTGCGCGCCAGATCGGCCAGTGCCCAGCCGCGGAAGAAGCGCGCATGGGCGAGATAGAGTTCTGTCGGCGCGGTATCGATAAAGCTCTGAAATTGCTGCAGTGCCTTGTGCAGGTATTCGCTGTGCTGGCCATGACGGCCAAGGCTGCTCTGGTCGAGTCCCTGATCCAGGCTGGCAAAGCCCAGATAGAGTTCACTCAGGCTGATCAGCGGAGTGGCTCCCAGCTGGCGGGCGATTTCTGCCGCCTCCTGAAAATAATCCTGCGCCAGATCTCCCCGGTGTAACTGCAGCTGAAAAAAGCCGCCATAAATCAGCGCCTGAGCCAGATCATAGGGTTGTTCCAGAGTGCGATAGGCGGTAATAGCCGCTGCCAGTGCAATGCTGCGCTCATCCAGCGGGAAACGATAATTCTGCGCAATCGCCAGCTCGGTGGCGGCGATCTGTGGCTGATTATTCAGCTGGCGATAAAAATTCAGCGCTTTCTCCAGCCGCAGGCGATTGCTGTCCAGATCGTTCAGAGGCGACTTTTCCAGACCACTGTTGCTGGGATTACCCAGATAAAACAGCTGATCTGCCCGCAGTTGCATATCGGCAGAGGGTTCGGTTTGCTGGCTGGCCTGTTGCAGCAAACGCTGATGTTCCAGCCAGTCCATAGCGTCCCAGGCTTGTTGTGCCTTGAGTTGCAGACTCTGAGATATCAGCTCCGGATCTGAGGTTTGTTGCGCCAGATGCAGCGCCTGATCGGCGAGCGCGCTGCTGTTGCTGTCGCCGCGCCATGAGGCCAGCTGTGCCCGACTGTGCAGGGCAAAGGTTTTCAGGCTGAGATCATTGTCCAGTTCGCTGGCGGGAATCGCGGCCAGCTGCTGCGCAGCCTGTTGCCATTCACCCAGATTAAGCAGGGCGCGCACCAGCCAGGCTCTGGCCCAGTGGCTGTCCGGCTCAATGGTCAGAGATGCCTGAAAATAGGGCCGTGCCCGTACAGCACCTTGCTGACGCAGGGCCTGCATCCCCTGCGCTAATGCCTGGGCGGCGATCGGGTCGGTCGCTGCTGCCGGATGTTTTTCAGCGTGCTGCGGGCGCAGCAAGGCCAGCAGTTGCTGGCTGATGGCAAGCGATTCGGCCGGCAGCGATGGGTAGCTGATAGCCCCTTGCTGGATACGGCCATCTCGATAAATCAGCTGAAAATCCAGCACCTGTTGCTGGTTATGCAGACGTACGCTGGCAAACAGCGCGGCGTCCTGCTGCTGGTCATTGAGCAGGGTGCGGATATGCACCGGCAGAGTTGGCCAGGGCAGGCCTGAATCGAGCAGTAATGACTGCGCCTGAGCTGGTGGGGTAACGCTCAGTTTTTGCTGACGCTTCAGATCAATGGCAATCATGTCCGCCAGCCCCAGCTCGAGCCAGGTCATCTGGCTTTCACCGGTGGCATTAATAAAAGGCAGCACCAGCAGGGATAATGTGCTGCCGGAAGGGGAGACCGGCGTGCTGGCCGGCCGCCAGAACATCAGTGCGCTTATTAAAAGGGCCAGTGCACCGCCCAGCACTAATGTGAGTAACAGAGCCGGACGCCATGTCTGGCGTGCCATTGACTGGCCGGGCGATGGTTCGCTTTTGCTATTTGTGTCAGCGGCTGTCAGGCGGCCGATAAACTGATAGCCGCGCTGATTGAAGGTACGGATATAACGCGGAGACTGAGCGTTGTCGCCTAACGCCTGACGCAGTTCCCGGATGCTCTGGGTCAGTGAGTTTTCGCGGTAATCGCCGTGGGTCCACAGTTCGGCCAGCAGCTCCTCTTTGCTGACGACCCGGTCGGCATGTTGCAACAGATAGTGCAGCAGGTTGGCAACCTTGTGGCGCAGCACGGTGTGTGCGCCCTGATCGCTGTGAAGACTGCCGCGCTCGGGGTCAAAGGTAAATGCGTCAAATCGGTACTGCCTGGTCATCCGCTGGGCCGTTTGCTGCCTTAAGTAAGGTGCTCATTCTAGGTTTTGCTGACTTTCCCGGCAACCGTGTTGTTCTTTGTGTGATTTTTTAAGTTATTGAAATTTATAGGGAAATATAAATTTTATGCGAATTTTAAGAGGATTTTAGCCCGTTTAAATATCTACGCTGCCGCTTCCTGCTATCAATGCCGTCATCACCAACGACGGAGTCCGCTATGGACAGTTTTATTCAAACCGCCCTGTTTGATGGGCAATGGTCGGTCTGGGTGCCGCTGGCTGTATTTGCGACCGGCTTGCTGACCAGTCTCACTCCCTGCGTGTATCCCATGCTGCCAATTACGGTGGCGGTGGTCGGCAGTCACACTACTGACCGCCGCCAGGCCTTTGTCTTGTCGCTTTTCTATGTGCTGGGGTTGTCGCTGACCTACGCCATTCTCGGTGTTTTTGCGGCCAGCAGTGGCCAGCTGTTTGGCTCGGTCGCCAGCCATCCTGTCACGCTGTTGCTGGTGGCGTTTATGTGTCTGCTGTTCAGTGCCTGGATGCTGGGCTGGCTGAGAATGCCGGCCTTGCAGCTGCCAGACGTGCCTGCCGCCGGGCGAATGCCTCCCTTTATGCGCGTCATGCTCAGTGGTGCGGTATCGGGCCTGGTGCTGGCTCCCTGTACATCGCCGGTATTCGGCATGCTGCTGATGTATGTGGCCGGACAGGGCAGCGTGCCCTGGGCGCTGTTACTGATGTTTGTGTTTGCCCTTGGCATGAGTGCGTTGCTGCTGGCT
Organism: Thalassolituus pacificus; assembly: GCF_025318105.1. NCBI lineage: Bacteria > Pseudomonadati > Pseudomonadota > Gammaproteobacteria > Oceanospirillales > Oceanospirillaceae > Thalassolituus > Thalassolituus pacificus. Next base: position 49,168 of record NZ_JAOANI010000029.1, on the reverse strand, counting down.
GCAGGCACTTTCAGCGGCATGCTGGCACGACTGCCGAAATCCGGACGCTGGTTGCTGCTCAGTCAGCGTCTGCTGGCCGGCCTGATGTTACTGGCTGCTGTGTGGTTCAGCTGGCAGGCGCTGCAACAGTTCTGAAGTTTCTGTTTTTAATCAATAAGGAGAACGCAATGCGTAAACCACTTAAACCTATGCTCAGACCGGCGGCTTTGCTGTTTGGCCTGACGCTGATTCTTGCTCCCACCCTGACGCAGGCGAAACCACCACTGGCGGTTGGCGATCCGGCGCCGGATTTCAGTGTGCAGACACTGGATGGCAAAACGCTGCAGCTGAGCGAGCTGATCGGCAAGAAACCGGTGTATCTGAAATTCTGGGCAACCTGGTGCAGCTACTGCAAAGCAGAAATGCCGTACCTGCAGTCTGTTTATGAGCAGCCGGGAGAGCCTGTTCAGGTACTGAGTGTGAATGTCGGTATTAACGATTCGGTAGCCAATATTCATCAATTGTTTAAAACCGGGGGCTACAGCATGCCGACCACCTTTGATCAGAACGGAGCGCTGACCGCCGCTTATGGGGTGGTGGGTACACCAACGCATATTCTAATCGACCGTGATGGGCGCGTGGCTTACCGCACGTTTTTACTGACCGATCAGCTGGAAAATATAGTGGCTGACTGGAGCCAGCAGGAGGACAAACAATGAAAGCAGGACTGATGTCTTTATTATTACTGGCACCGGTGGCGGTGCAGGCTGAATTCACCGATTTTCGGGGTGAACCGGTGGTCATTGAAAACGAAAAAATCCGCCATCTGGTGTTTACCGATATCTGGGCTGTTTATGATGGCCGGGGCGATGAACAATTACTGGAACGACTGCCTGCCAGTTTCCGTCAGCAAAGTCAGCAAATCTGGATTCAGCCGCAGTTAAATGTCACCACCGCACAGTTGGAGGAGTTTGCGGGCTACTATCCGCAATTGCAGCCGCTGGTTTTAGATAAAGAATTCCGCCTGATGCGCAGCGAGGGCGTATGGGAATCGCCTTATCATGTGCTTTACCAGGGAGAACAGCGCGTTTTTTCCGGCAGTACCGATGAACTCCGGCGTTATCTGGGTCTTACTGTAACAGGAAAAATGGAAGCCGTTGCGGCTGACAAGGCTTCTGATAACGAGGCTGACAGTGCGGTTGTTAGCGCCGACTATCGGCAGAGAAAAAAACAACAGCCAGCAGAGCAGAAAAAGCCGCAGGCCGGTGCTGATATGGGCGAAATCATGTTGCTCAATGCCGGGGGCAAAGAGCAGAGTCTTAAAACACTGACCGCAGAAAAACCGCTAAGCCTGGTATTTCTCGATACCCTGTGTCCGATGCCACATTTTCCCGGCTGCGAAGATAAAATCGCGCAGCTGAATCAGCTGGTAGCAAGCACACCGGAGCGCCAGTGGGTAGGTGTTGTTAATTCTTACTATGTTAATGCGGAGGCGGTAGAACCTTTTCGTCAGCGTTTTAACCTGACGCTGCCGTTAATATTTGACCACGAGCATAAAGTCTTTGATGCCTTTGGTGTTCATGCCACTCCTTATCAGATTGATATCGGTATCGGTGGTGTGCTGAAAAGCAGAGGGGATCAGATTCAGTAAAATATAAAGCCCGCAGTCGCGGGCTTTTTTATGTGTCAGAATTTTCTTTGACACCGATGTTCGTATTTTTAAGGTTATTGCTGTGGATCTTTCAGGGTTAACGCTCTTTTCGGTTGCAGTTCAGGCTTGAGCGGGAATCAGAAAAATCCGGGTGAAAAATATCAATAACTAATAATTCACAAACCAGTGCCGTTCCCAGGTCAGCATAACTTTCTCCGGGTATTTGGTGCGGCCAAGGCTGCCGTTGTAGCGTGCTAACGCACGAATCCAGTCACCTTTTTCTTTATCAAGATAATGTTTGAGAATGGTGCAGCCGTAACGCAGGTTGGTGGCAGCGTGCATCAGATTGTCGTCGGTGCGCCCGATTTCTTTTTTCCAGAATGGCATAATCTGCATATAGCCCTGAGCACCGACATACGAAATAGCAAAACGGTCAAAGGCGCTTTCGACTTGTATCACCGATAACACCAGTTCCGGTGATAAACCGGCGCGGCTGGCTTCTTTATGGATCAGGCTGAGCAGTTCCAGGCGTTGTTTATCGTTTTTGATATAGCGTTTCAGGCGTGCCGACATATCGACCAGCCAGACCTGAGCATCGTATTGATCTTCAAAGGATTCGCTGCTGCTTACCGCTTCTTTTAAGGCGTTACGCAATTCCGGGTCGATGCGCTGGTTGGCACTTTGTGCGACAGCATAAGAGGGCAGGGCTGTAATGGTGAATAGTAAACAGAAAAAAACCAGCGAACGCCCGAGGCGTCCGCTGGTTTTAGCTGCGAGGTTTTTTAACCGAACCTGCACAGAGGTGTGCATTTAACCGATCTGCTGCTTAAGAAAATCAAGGATGTCGGCCAGTGGGATATCCTGCGCTTCGCCATTGCGGCGCGCTTTGTATTCCACATTACCGGCTTCCAGACCACGGTCGCTGATGACGATGCGGTGCGGCAGGCCCATCAGTTCCATATCGGCGAATTTAACCCCCGGGCTGGTTTTCTTGTCGCGGTCGTCCAGATACACGTCGAAGCCTGCGGCGCTCAGTTCGGTGTACAGTTTTTCGGTTGCTTCTTTTACCACGTCGGAACGGTGATAGTTCATTGGCACGATGCCGATGTTGAACGGAGCAATGGCGTCCGGCCAGATAATGCCGTTATCGTCGTGGTTCTGTTCGATGGCAGAGGCCACCACACGGCTGACACCAATACCGTAACAACCCATCACCAATGTGCGGTCTTTGCCGTTTTCGTCCAGCACTTTGGCTTTCATGGCTTCCGAGTACTTGGTACCAAGCTGGAAAATATGACCCACTTCGATACCGCGTTTGATGTCCAGCGTGCCTTTACCACACGGGCTTGGATCACCGGCCACCACGTTACGCAGATCGCGCACTTCCGGCAGCTCGCCGTCACGTTCCCAGTTAAAACCGGTTAAGTGTGTGTCGGCGGCGTTGGCACCACAGATAAAGTTGGCCATGTGTGCTGCGGAGCGGTCGACATAGCATTTGGCCTGGATGCCCTGCGGGCCAACAAAGCCGCTGACGCCGCCAATGGCTGCGATTTCAGCATCGGAAGCAAATTGCAGGGGTGAGGCAACACCGGCAATTTTCTCGGCCTTGATTTCGTTCAGCTGGTGATCACCGCGCAGGAACAGAACCACCGGAGCGGGTTCCCCTTCGGCTTTTTCTGCCGTGTGTTCGCCGCGTACGACAATGGCTTTCAGCACCTGAGCCGGGCTGGCTTTGAGGAAACTGGCAACGTCTTCGATGCTGGTCATCGCCGGAGTGGCAATGCTGGCCAGTTCAGCAGTGGCGGCCGGACGTTCACCGGCCGGTGCTACCGTTTCGGCCAGTTCGACGTTGGCGGCGTAATCGCTCTCATTGGAGAAGGCAATATCGTCTTCACCGGATGAGGCCAGTACGTGGAATTCATGCGATAAGGCACCACCAATAGACCCGGTGTCGGCCAGTACCGGACGGAAATCCAGACCCAGACGGGTAAAAATGCGCGAGTAGGCTTCGTGCATTTTGTCGTAGGTAATCTGCAGACTGGCTTCGTCGGCATGGAAGGAGTAAGCATCTTTCATGATGAATTCACGCGCGCGCATCACACCAAAGCGCGGACGGGTTTCATCACGGAATTTGGTTTGAATCTGGTACAGGTTAACCGGCAGCTGTTTGTAGCTCGACAGCTGGTTGCGGGCCAGATCGGTAATTACTTCTTCGTGGGTCGGGCCAATGCAGAAATCACGGTTGTGGCGGTCTTTTACGCGCAGCAGCTCGCCGCCGTACTGAAACCAGCGCCCGGTTTCTTCCCATAATTCGGCCGGTTGCACCGCCGGCATCAATACTTCCTGCGCGCCGGCGCGGTTCATTTCTTCACGCACAATGGCTTCGACCTTGCGCAGGGTACGCAGGCCCAGCGGCATCCAGGTGTACAGGCCCGCCGCGAGTTTGCGGATCATACCGGAGCGCAGCATCAGCTGGTGGCTGATAACAACGGCATCGGCCGGGGTTTCTTTTTCGGTGGCTAACAGAAATTCGGTGGCGCGCATAAGCTTTGTCTGGATTCCACATGAGTGAATAGGAGGAGATTGCCGCGATTTTATCGCTTGCGCGCTCCGGCGGCAATTTGCCTTTGCGTGTCGGGGGGTAACTCATGACGGATAATGCCCTGTTGCGCTGTTATGAGGCGCATAAAATGCACGTATCCTACTTGTGCAGTCACTCAGCTATGACATACTCCGCCATCGTTAATAGTCCTGCGGGAGATAAGGTTATGGTCGAGGTCGGAAAGCAGCCGGAGGTTTTGCAACCGAAAGCCGCCAACAGCGCTGAACTGCCAGTCTCCGACGCTTGTCTGCGCAATCAGCAGCCTATCTCTGACGTGCTGGCACGCGAACTGCCGGAGCACTCGGTTGTGCTGGAAATTGGCAGTGGCACGGGGCAGCACGCCGCGTTTATTACCCGCCGCCTGCCCGGTATCAAATGGCAGCCGTCCGAACTGGCTGGCCGTATTGGCGACATTAATGCCTGGCGTGAAAACAGCCAGAATGCCAACTTTTTACCGCCGCTGGTGCTCGATGTCGCGCAGGACCTGTGGCCGGTCAAACAAGTGGATGCGGTGTTCAGTGCCAATGTGGTGCATTTTATTGGCTGGCCTAAAGTCCGCGCCATGATGTCTGGCATTGGCCGGGTACTGAAGCACACCGGGCTGGCGTTTTTTTATGGCCCGTTTAATTATGGCGGTCAGTTCACCAGTGAAGGTAATCGGCTGCTGGACCAATGGTTGCGTGAACGTGACCCGGACTCCGGCATTAAAGACTTTGAACAAATCGTGCTGGCGGCGCGTAAAGAAAAACTGCGTCTGATGAAAGACATCGCCATGCCCGCCAATAACCGTCTGCTGGTGCTGCAAAAATATGTCTGATGCATCGTCCTCCTCTGTTGTAAAAGCACTCATTCCCTGCGCCTGGGCGAAAGGGGATGATTATCTTGAATATCACAACAACGAATGGGGTGTCCCCAATTTTGATCGGCAGAAACTGTTTGAAAAGCTCTGTCTTGAGGGGCAACAGGCAGGGTTAAGCTGGATTACCGTATTGCGTAAACGTGATCATTACCGCCAATGTTTTCACGGCTTTAATCCACAAAAAATTGCCCGCATGACGGATGAGCAGATTGAACTATTACTGACCGATACCGGCCTGATCCGTAACCGCTTAAAATTATATGGCATCCGTAAAAATGCGCTGGCATTACTGGCACTGGAACAGCAGGGCGTCGATTTTGTCGAATTCCTCTGGGGTTTTGTCGATGGTCAGCCAGTGATCAACCGTTACGCCAGTATGAAAGAGGTTCCGACTGAAACCGCCGCCGCCAAAGCCATGAGCAAGGCGCTGAAAAAAGCCGGATTTACCTTTGTCGGCCCGACCATCTGTTATGCCTTTATGCAAAGTATGGGATTGGTGAACGACCATATGACCGATTGCCCCTGTCATCCGGATAACCGATCCTGACGCGGGTTATGCTGTATTTTTGTATTCAATTTAAAAGGAATTATGCTCTGATGATCGTCTGCAGATTCGTGGCCGCCGCATTGCTGCTGGCTCTTACTTCGTTTGCTTCTGCTCAGGAAGAAAGCAGCACCGATACACGTGTCTTGGTGTATCTGGACGAAGTCGGCGGCCCGTATTTTGATGAATGGTATCTGCAGGGCAATATTGCCCGGCCGGAAGGGCTGACACTGCAGCGCAGCGGTAAATCCGGCGAATTGTCGGTTCCTGTGACGGTCGACTGTCACGCTGCAACGGTTAGCGTCAGCGGACCGGGGTTGGTGTTTGAAAGCATGGATATCAGCGCCGCCGAGGCGCAGGAATATATTATTGCGCCCCTTGCTGAAGCGGTTATTCAGAAAGTTTGCCCTTAACCTGTCATTTATTCGCAGTGCTCATAAGTCGTGCCCGTAAGTGGTACCCATAAGTAGCGCTCAAAAATAGCGCTCAGGCGCCACGATCATCCCTGTGTTATCTGTCTTCTTTTTCTGTTCGCAGCCGAGCTTATCAGTGTTCGGCGGTTTGACGAACCGACTGATATGAACCAGTTTTTATAACAGGTTGTATTTTTCAGGCGGGTAAAGGAGCAGACCTTTGACACTCAGCAGTGATGAAACCGAAATGCTGGTGCGCTTACTGACGGCGCTGGCAGCGGGTGTTCTGATTGGTTACGAGCGTTCTTACAGCGGCCGGCCTGCGGGCTTCCGTACCCATGGCCTGGTCAGTCTGGCGTCCTGTATGCTGATGCTGGTCACCGTTTATGAAGCGCACTGGCTGCGCACATCGGTTGATTTAATTCGCCTTGATCCTACCCGGATGGCGCAGGGCATTATGACCGGTATCGGTTTTTTAGGTGCCGGTGTGATTATGAAAGACGGCATTTCGGTACGTGGTTTAACCACGGCAGCGTCTATCTGGATTACCGCAGCCATCGGCATTCTGGCCGGTATCGGTTTTTATGTACCGATGCTTATTTCTGTTGTTCTGACGCTGGGTACGCTGTCGCTGTTTCGCTGGATAGAATCGCTGATGCCCAGTCAGGTGTATTACCATTTTGATGTGCGCGTGGCGCGGACTTCGGATATGACCGAAGCAACACTGCGCGCTTTACTCGAGCAGCATGGCTTCAGTATTGCCAATTTCAGTTACCGGCTGGACGCGGAAGAGCAGGTCCGGCGTCACGGTATGGTACTGCGCACCTCTGATCGCAACCGCGTTGCGCGATTGTTTACCACGCTGGAAGGGCTGGATTCTATTCAGCAGTTCCGTATTACGCCAACCGGCGACTGAAATTTACCGCCATCAGTCGAGTCGCTTTTTAAAGCGCAGCGCGGCAAAGGCTAAACCGCCCAGTGTAAATGCCGCCAGCCATAACGCATCGCGCTGTAAATTCCAGAGCAGAGCATCACGTAACACAATGCCGCGTACCATGCGCATAAAATGCGTGGCCGGCAGTGCTTCGGAAATAATCTGTGCCGGCTGCGGCATGGCCTCGTAGGGGAACATAAAGCCCGATAATAAAATCGATGGCATTAAAATAAATACCGTCATCTGCATTGCCTGCAGCTGGGTTTTGGCTATGGTGGAAATAACCAGTCCAAGGGTCAGGCTGGCGAAAATAAACAGCAGGGCCGCCACCAGTAAGGTCAGTAATCCGCCCCGAACCGGCACCGAAAAAAGCAGATGTCCGATGCCTAAAATAATGCCCACCTGAATTAAGCCAACCAGTACATAAGGTACGATTTTACCGATCATTAATTCCATCGGTTTTACCGGGGTGGCGATCAGAAATTCCATATTGCCCTGTTCACGTTCGCGCACGATGGCGGCGGAGGTAAACATGATCATCGTCATGGTCAGAATAATGGCCAGCAGCCCGGGCACAATATTGACCACGCTGCGCTGCTCCGGATTAAAAAACTGCACCACTTCAAAGGTGGGGACGTTATCTTTTAGCGCCCGCCCGGCCAGCGTATCCAACGGCAGCTGGCGCAGGCTGCGGATGCTGGCGGCAATCACGGTATCACCGCCATCAACCAGCCACTGGCCAACAGGTTGCAGGGTTTGGCTGTTACTGTGGCCGCTGTCGCGGTTAAAGGCCGGATGCACACTCAGGCGCTGACCGAGATCGGCGGGCAGGTAAAGCACGGCTTTAACATCACCACGGATAATGGCCTGTTCTGCTTCCTGAGCTGAGGCGTAGACCCGTACAAAGTCGACGGTCTGACTGGCCTCGGTAATGGCAATGAGTTCGCGGCTGTAAGAGGACTGACTCAGGTCGACCAGTCCGGCCGGTATATGGCGCACGTCGGTGTTTATGGCGTAGCCAAACAGCAGCAGCTGTACCAGTGGAATCATCACAATCATGCCAAAGGTCATGCGGTCGCGCGCCAGCTGGCGGATTTCTTTAACCACAATGGCGGCAACGCGGCGCCAGGTGGCCAACAGCGGATTGCTGTTGACGCGGTATTCAAACATGACGTTCCCCCTGCTCAGAATCCGAACCCGCAGCCGCTCTGGCCGTTGCTGAGGAAACCGAATGCTGACCGGTGCAGGCCACAAACACATCTTCGAGGCTGGGACGTACGGCTTCGATGCGGCGGCCATTCACCTGAGCCTGCAGCCACTGCTGTGGTTGTTCGGTCTGATCGCGAACCAGTACCCGCAAACGGGTGCCCAGCTGCGCCGTCGACAATACCTGCGGGCATTGTGTCAGCTGGCTTTTCAGGGTGCGCAGATCGTCGCCTTCAACCTCCAGTACATGAGCGCCCAGGGTGGCCATCAGCTCCGCCGGTGAGCCGTCGGCGCGTTTAATGCCATTTTCCAGAATGGCCAGTGCATGGCAGCGTTCGGCCTCATCCATATAGTGGGTGGAGACCAGAATGGTGGTACCGGCATTACACAGGTCGAACAACCGTTCCCAGAATTCGCGGCGGTTTTCCGGGTCAACCGCCGAAGTTGGTTCATCAAGGAATAACAGATCCGGGTGATGCAGGGTGGCGGCTGCCAGTGCCAGCCGTTGTTTCTGACCGCCACTGAGTGAGCCGGCCAGCTGCGTCTGGCGCTTATCCAGTGCATACAGGGCGAGTAATTCGTTGACCCGCTCACGGCTCTGACGGCTGTTAAGGCCGTAAATCTGCGCAACAAAACTGAGGTTCTCGCGGATGCTGAGGTTGTCGTACAACGAGAATTTCTGCGTCATATAGCCAATGCGCAGGCGCAGGGCTTCGGCGTATTGAGGCAGGCGCTGACCTAGTACTTCAACCTCGCCAGAGGTGGGTGTCAGCAGCCCGGTCAGCATGCGGATCGAGGTGGATTTACCGCAGCCGTTGGGGCCTAAAAAGCCATAAATAGTCCCGCGCGGAATCTGCAGATCAAGATGATCAACCGCGATATTTTTACCGAAGCAGCGTGTCATTTGCCGGACGTTAATCGCCAGATCGCTCATGGTTTGCTTCCCTGTACTGAAGTATCGTCTGGCAGTAAAACCTCAACCGCCAGACCGCTGGCGAGCCCGGCGGGCATATCGCTCAGTACGATTTCCGTCAGATGCATCAGTCGTGCGCGGTCGCGTTCATTCAGCGCGAAATACGGGGTATAGGCGGGCTGCGCACGGACATTCCGCACCCGGCCATGCAGGGCTTGCGGCAGACCTTCGATGCGCACCTCAAGTTTGCTGCCAACACTCAGTGCGGCGATCTTACTTTGCGGCACGTATACCCGCACATAGGGTTCGGCATCGGCGAGTAAGGTCAGCAGGGGCGTGCCGGTGTTCACCCGAGAACCGGCTTCGGCAGCTATCAGATCGACCTGAGCGGCAACCGGTGCGCGCAGGGTTAAATTGGCCAGATGCTTTTGCTCTCCGGCCAGACGCGCTTCGGCGGCTCTGAGTGCGGCCTGGGCCTGACGGATTTTTTCCGGCCGGGTGCCATTGGTTAACTGACGCAGTTGTTCTTCGGCCTGATCGAGCCGGGCAGCCGCAGCATCGTGCTGGGCGATGGCGTTGTCGAGTTCGGCCTGACCAATCATCTGTTGTTTAAACAGAGTGCGGTTACGGTTCAGACGCTGACTGGCTTCGGTCAGGCTGGCGCGGGCGGCTTCTGCGGCGGCCGCGGCGGCGGCGCGTTCCTCGCGACGTGCCCCGGCGAGTAATTCATCCAGAGCTGCGCGGGCACTGTCGAGTTCAGCCTGACGCTGCTGCACACGGCTTTGGGCCAATGTGTCGTCCAGGGTCAGCAGAATATCGCCGGGCTGAACCTGTTGGCCTTCCTGAGCATTCAGCGCGCGGATCACTTCGCCGACCGGCGCGCTCAGGCTGATACGGTCGCGCTCCAGAGTGCCCAGTGCAACCGATGAATCGTCACTGCTGCAGGCGCACAGTAATAAGCAAAAGGATACAAACCATAGCGTTTTCATTGTGGGGTCTCCCCGCTGTTGGTGGTGGTATCCGCAGCGGATTCTGATTGCGTGAATACGCCCTGACTGAACAGGCGGCTGTTATGGCCAGCCAGCTGAGTGAGGGTTTCCGGGGTAACGTGAATGCCCAGGCGGCGCAGAATGAGCGGCGGGGCGATTAATGGAAAGACCATCAGACTGACAAACGACAGCCGGGCAAACTGTGGATTAACACTCTGATCAAATTGGCCGGGCAGTAATAAGGCTTGCTTCAGCCAACTGTCAGAGGCTTGCACCACGTCGCTGAAAACGCGGCTTAGAATAGCAAAAGGTTCCAGATCATCGCCTTCACTCAGTATGCGGAACACCAGCCGCGGCAGATGCGGGTGGCGACCCATAATCCGGTAATAGGTCTGCATCAGATGTTCAGCCTGTTGCTGGCCGGATGCCGTCTGTCTGGGTTGTGATTGCTCAGCGGATGTCTGGGTCGGATGTTCTCCGGCATGGCGTAACGCCGCCAGCACCGGTGCCAGGGTTTCGCGTATCATTGCTTCGAACAGGCCGGCCTTGCCGCCAAAGTAGTAACGCACCAGTGCGGCATCGACTCCGGCATAACGGGCGACTTCGCGCAGGGTCACGGTGCGGTAGGGGCGGTTGGCAAAGAGTTCACGGGCGGTTTCCAGTAAAGCCTCACGGGCGTCGGAATCGCCCAACGGGCGGCCACGGCGTGTTTTTTTAGCAGCGGCTGTTGCAGCGGTTGGCGCTGCATCCGGACCTTTGGTTCGGCTGTTCTCTGAAGGGGGCTGTTGCATGCTGATCGCCTGTTTTCATCACTTGATGAATATCCTAGGTCAGCGGCTTGTGGATTGGCAGCGGAATAATTCTGCGGATCGCGCTTGCTGATGAATTAAGGGGGCTTACCCGTGGGTTGTTGTTGGTTTGTGGTTTATTGACTAAGTACTCAGCGCAATACAGACTGGCTGCCAAGGTTACTGGGATATACGTTGCAGATTGGTTGCGCTGATAGCCGTCTGAACGGTTTATCTGAGCGTGGATGCAATAACAGAATTGGGGCGTTTACGGTGCGACAGATAATTTTACGGGCGTATTCAGCCATAAAATTCTCACGTAGATTGTTGTTTAAAAGTGCGAGTGGTGGTCTTTTCTGTTGTCTGCTTGCAATGCCATCTGCTGATGCCGGTGCTGATTTTCTAACGACTGATTTGCAAACCGTTGATCTGGTAACGGTCGATAAATCGGAAAGAAAAATGTACCTGCTCTCGGGCGGTAAAATCGTTAAAGAATACCGTGTGGCTCTGGGAGCAAATCCGCAAGGCCACAAACGACAGGAAGGTGATGAAAGAACTCCTGAGGGTGACTATACGCTCGATTATAAAAAAGAAGATTCTGCTTTTTACCGGGCCATGCATGTCAGCTATCCGAATGCTGTTGATGTTGCAGCAGCAAAGAAACAAGGTGTGTCTCCGGGCGGCTTTATTATGGTGCACGGTCAGCGCAACGGCCTGGGGTGGCTCGCGCCGCTTGCACAATATTTTAATTGGACGAACGGTTGCATCGCACTCACTGATGCCGAAATGGATGAGTTTATGACTCTGGTCAGGGTTGGCACACCAATTCGTATTGAGTGGTAAGTTATGTTGAACACAGCAAGGGTAAAATCATCAGAGTATCCGCAGCTGATCGAAATCTGGGAAGCATCGGTGCGGGCAACGCACGATTTTTTAGCCGAGCAGGATCTGGTTGAGTTAAAACCACTGATTCTGGAGCAATATTTTGCTGCGGTTGAATTGACGGTGGCAAAAGATACTGATGCTCAGATTCTGGGATTTATCGGCGTCAGTGAAGGCAATATTGAAATGCTGTTTATTGCACCAGACTCCAGGGGGCTGGGCGTAGGGAAGCTGCTTACCTGTTATGCCATTAATAATCAGCAGGCGACCAGAGTGGATGTGAACGAACAGAATGAGCAGGCGCTGGGGTTTTATCAGCATCTGGGTTTTTCGGTTATCGGGCGCTCGCCACTGGACGGACAGGGCAAGCCTTATCCTCTGCTGCACATGGAATTATCAGCCGCTTAACAGGCTGGCAAAAATACACAATAAGGATATTGCTATGAGTGAACCGGCCATGTGGGTTCGTAATCTTTATACCGGCACCGGTGGTGGTGCCTATGCCGGCCCCGGCGGAGGCCTGTATCGCGGCCCGGGAGGCGGTGCTTCTGTCGGCCCTGGCGGCGGCCTGTACTGCGGACCGGGTGGCGGGGCTTATAAAGGCCCTGGTGGTGGATTGTATACCGGACCTGGCGGTGGTGCTTATGCTGGCCCAGGGGGCGGTTTGTATATGGGGCCTGGCGGTGGTTTATACACTGGCCCGGGTGGTGGGCTCTATGCCGGTCCGGGCGGTGGGCTGTACACCGGCGCAGACCCGAATCCCTTTATGGCTAACTTTCCTCCATGGCCTGTTTTTGCCCGTGAGCTCAGGGCGATGGGTAAACACCGGGAGGCGGACTTAATTGAAAAAGCACTGCGGCGTAGGGGATGAGTCTCAGCGTATGATAAAGATAGGCCTGTACTCATCGGTCACCTTATTGCACGGTGAGCACAGGATCAGGATGGCAAAATAAACCGTCAGATATAGTCAACCATAATCCGGCTCCACATATTCTCCGCTAACACTGCAATCTTCTCGTCGTCCGCGGGAAAGGCTGGTCCCTCTCTGAAAATGCCGCCAAACTTTCTCTCCAGCTCCGTTTTGTTGTGCAGGATGGCGCTTTTCAGAAAGAGATGTATCTGCGATTTAAGCTGGTCTTTTGCCGGAATTTCATACCAGCCGATATTCTCCGTTTCGTAAAAGCGAACAATGCTGTGCGCACGATAGGCTTTGCCTTTGGTTTTAAAATCGAAGGTTAAACGAAACTGTATTTCAACATTTTTGCCATCGTCATCGGGCAGGTCATAGATCACAAAGGCCATATCGCCTTTTATACCAGGCGGTGTGCGCGCAGGCAGGGGTTCTGTGGTGATGCTGCAATCAAAAGGTTGCACATAGGTTTTATTGCCCAGAGAAAGAGCAATATTGTTGGTCTCACGACAGTCGTAATCGTTGACACATACTTTATTGCCAGAGCGCTGGACAACGCGGTCACAAAGGCTCGGGGCATCATCAGGGAAGGTGCTGCTGTCGCAGGCTCTGTTCAGTACCTGCCATTGTTTGCCAAGGTAAATTGCCTGATGTTGATGCAGATTGCTGTTGCGCAGGGAAAAACTCTTGCTGGCGAGTGCTTCTGCCTCGGTGGGAAAAGCATCGGATATAAAATGTTCCTGATTAAAACAGTAACTGGCAATAAAAGCCTGCTCACGCTCATCGAAGGTAATCACCGCATGCTGGGTATCAATGGCGTCAAAAACAAAGAAATGCTGCCGCCAGCCAGCGCTGTTGCTGAATGTTGATGGGTTATTGTTGCGGCTCAACAGCGTGTTGCTCCAGCGTTGCAGGGTATCTTCCAGTGATGTCCTGATATCGGGTGTAACGTCCATATTCCTGCTCTGATCGTGACTTGGCCTGCCAGTATAGCGTCTGCCCAAAAGGTTATGAATAGAGCTAACAATAAGAGTGCGGAGTTGTGCTGTTGGTGGTCGGTTGTACTGAGGACAGCTCGCTGAAGGTGGCGTGCCGAAAATGACCGTTTTTTAACCATGTGTTAACAGGCCCTGGGGGGTTCGACAGTTACCAACAAGGCAGAGCAGAAGGTTTGTGGCGTATTGCCAAACAGCAAGCAAGACTCGGCGCGCAAAAACTGGATAATAGCGACTATTATTGTACGGGGCCCTGTCAGCGGGCTGCCAATGTTCCCGTCCATCATCTGCTTATTCTGGTACTGTGCATGCAAATTAAGGTCAATTTTCTCGATAATCTTCGTCTGGAAGCAAAGTTTGATGATTTTACGGTGGTGGCCGACCAGCCCATCCGTTACAAAGGCGATGGCTCAGCCCCCGGTCCGTTCGATTATTTTCTGGCCTCTTCAGCTTTGTGTGCGGCGTATTTTGTCAAGTTGTACTGCCAGACCCGGGATATCCCAACAGAGAATATCCGCCTGTCGCAAAATAACATCGTCGATCCGGAAAATCGCTACAACCAGATTTTTAAAATTCAGGTAGAGCTGCCGGAAAATATTTCGGAGAAAGACCGCCAGGGTATCCTGCGTTCTATTGACCGTTGTACGGTGAAAAAAGTAGTGCAGACCGGCCCGGAGTTTGTGATTGAAGTGGTCGATAACCTCGATGAAGACGCGCAGGCGCTGTTGATGACACTGCCGGCCGACAATGCGGCGACCTATATTCCGGGCAAGGATTTACCGCTGGAACAGACCATTGCCAATATGTCGGGCAAGCTGGCCGATCTGGGCATGAAAATCGAGATCGCTTCCTGGCGTAATATCGTGCCGAATGTCTGGTCGCTGCATATCCGTGATGCCGATTCGCCCATGTGTTTTACCAATGGTAAAGGCTCCAGCAAAGAAAGTGCGCTGGCCTCGGCGCTGGGCGAATTTCTGGAACGCCTGAACTGCAATTTCTTTTATAACGATCAGTTTTTTGGTGAAGAGATCGCTAACGCCGATTTTGTTCATTACCCGCAGGAGCGCTGGTTTAAACCCGGCCCGAACGATGAACTGCCGCAAGAGATTCTCGATGAATATTGTCTGGATATTTATAACCCGGATGGCGAACTGTGTGGCTCACACCTGTACGATACTAATTCGGGCAATGTTGAACGCGGTATCTGCTCGCTGCCCTATGTACGTCAGTCTGATGGCGAAACGGTCTATTTCCCCTCGAATCTGATCGAAAATCTGTTCCTCAGTAACGGCATGAGCGCCGGTAATACCCTGGCGGAAGCACAGGTACAGTGTCTGTCAGAAATTTTTGAACGCGCCGTTAAACGCGAAATTCTGGAAAATGAAATCGCGCTGCCGGATGTTCCGCAGGACGTTCTGGCAAAATATCCGGGTATTGTTGCCGGTATTCAGGGGTTGGAAGAGCAGGGCTTTCCTGTATTGGTAAAAGATGCCTCACTTGGCGGGCGTTTCCCGGTGATGTGCGTCACCCTGATGAATCCGCGTACCGGCGGTGTATTTGCTTCTTTCGGCGCCCATCCGAGTTTTGAAGTCGCGCTGGAGCGCAGCCTGACCGAATTATTACAGGGGCGCAGCTTTGAAGGCTTAAACGATTTGCCACAGCCAACTTTCGAAAGCCAGGCCGTGCAGGAACCGAATAATTTTGTTGAACACTTTATTGATTCAACAGGGTTGGTGTCCTGGCGCTTTTTCAGTGCTAAAGCCGATGTCGATTTTGTTGAATGGGATTTTTCTTCCAATAACGAAAAATCCAATGAAGAAGAAGCGGCTAAACTGTTTGCTATCCTCGAAGCACTGGAACTGGACAGCTATATGGCGTTGTACGACGATTTAGGCGTGCAGGCCTGCCGTATTCTGGTGCCGGGTTATTCTGAGGTTTATCCGCTGGAAGATTTAATCTGGGATAACACCAATAAAGCCCTGTATTTCCGCGAAGATATTCTCAACCTGCATGCGCTTAACGATGAACAACTGGAGGATCTGGTCGAGCGCCTGGAAGAAAGTGGTCTGGATAACTACACCGATATCACCACCCTGATCGGCATTGAATTTGATGACAACACTGTCTGGGGTCAGCTGACTATTCTGGAACTGAAACTGCTGATTTATCTGGCTCTGGATCGTCTGGAAGAGGCGAAAGAGCTGACCGAAACCTTCCTGCAGTTTAATGACAATACAGTAGAGCGCGGGCTGTTTTATCAGGCGCTGAATGTTCTGCTGGAAGTGGTGCTTGATGACGAACTGGAGCCTGAAGACTACATCGGCAATTTCCGCCGTATGTACGGTAACGAGCGTATGGATGCTGTGGTCGGCTCCATTGAAGGCAGTGTACGTTTTTACGGTTTAACACCAACCAATATGCAGCTTGAAGGGCTGGATAAGCACCTGCGTTTGATAGCCAGTTATAAAAAGCTGCATGCAGCGCGGGCGGCAGCGGCGGGGCTTTAAGCACCAGTCATTACGCTTATATTTATTAATGCCAGACGAAAGCCCTGCAGTGCAGGGCTTTTTTATACCCTCAGGCTACTGCCTGTGCATTCAGCTCAGCCTGCAGTTCTTTATTGCTGCGTGCCATCGCTGCCACTTCTCCGACAATAATCAGCCCCGGACCATCGCTCTCGCTTTTCAGATAACGTTCGGCCAGATACGCAAGATCCATCAGTACGCCTTTAAAAACCTGTTGGTTGGCTAACGTGCCGTTGGTGATTAAAGCCACCGGGGTGGATTCGTGCAGGCCTTCCTGCAGCAGTTGGGCGGTAATCGGCCCGGCCTGGCGCAGGCCCATATAAAATACCCGGGTTGGATTCTGGCACGGAGAAAATTCGTTAAATTTGCTATGGCCGGAATGCAGTACCAGCGCATTGCCGTAATCGCGGTGGGTGAGGGGAATACCGGCTGCCGCGGCACAGCCTCCGGCGGCGGTAATGCCGGGGACAATATCCACTTCCACGCCGCGCTGTTGCAGGTATTCCATTTCTTCGCCGCCGCGACCAAAAATAAAAGGATCGCCGCCTTTTAAACGCACCACGCGCTGGTATTTTCCGGCAGCCGATAGCAAGGCTTTATTAATATCCTGCTGCGTCATTTTATGCGCGCCACAACGTTTTCCGGTATGGATACGTGCACACTGGCGCGGCAGCAGGGCGAGAATATCGTCAGAAATCAGGCTGTCGTACAGCACCACGTCGGCCTCGGCGATGACCCGCATGGCTTTTAAGGTCAGCAATTCCGGATCGCCCGGACCGGCGCCGACCAGCCAGACTTTTCCTGAACCTTTCTGCTCTTTGCTGCCTGGTGGATTGCTCAGTTTGGATGCATGCAAAGAGGACGCATGTTTTACCGGATTTTTTGCCTGTATTGTCATCATTATAATTCCACTGCAGTGCAGGCCGCGTCGCTGAACAGGGCTGCAGGTTGTGTATCGCTACCGGCGCTGTGGCTGGCCAGCAGGGTTTTTAATTCGGGAATGCAGGAGCCGCAATTGGTGCCGCAACGCAGAGCCTTGCCCAGTGCGTCGCTACTATCGCAACCGTTATTAATGGCCTGAATAATCTGTTTTTCACCGATCTGGAAGCAGGAGCACACAATAGCGCCATGATCCGGGGCATCAGCCGGTTGGCCGGCAAGCAGAGCACGGCGCTGCTGGCTGCTCAGTTCGCTCTGGGCAAAGCATTCGGTCAGCCACTGACGGTTACTGAACTGCAGATCTTTATGCACAAAAATGACGGCTTCAAGCTGGTTATTAACAATCAGAACATGGCGGTAATGTTGCTGAGCGGGGTCGCTCAGCGTTAACCACTGGCCTTTTAACGCTTGGTCCGGCAGCCGTTGACGCAGAGCATCGACAAACTGGCCGGCATCGCCCTGACCAGCCACTTCGTAGACCATGCCAGGATTATGGATGTCGTCGCCAAACACACCGCAGGCCCAGTAAGCGCAATCCGGCGTGCCGATATCATGGCGGCTTAACACAAAGCCCTGCCACCCGGGGCGGAAAGGCTCGGCATTAACGGCGCTGAATTTCAGTTCCGGCTGACCGGAGATGGCGTCCACGCTGCTGTCGGTCAGGGTGCCCATGCGTGCGGCACTGGCGTAACGGCTGGTCCAGTGCATGGGTACAAATATTTCGCCGGTGCGCTGGTTATCACTGATATGGGCACGCAGCAGCAGGCTGCCACGGGGGTTGAATATCCGGACCAGCGAGCCGTCTTCAATCCCGCGCAGGGCGGCATCCTGCGGGTGAATATCGGCGTATGGTTCGCTGATATGCTGTGCCAGCCTCGGTGCTTTACCGGTGCGGGTCATGGTGTGCCAGTGATCGCGTACACGGCCGGTGTTCATAATCAGATCGCCGCCAGTACGGGGCACTGGCAGTTCGGGGGCAACGGCAATAAAACGTGCTTTACCGTTATCGGTGTAGAAGCGACGGTCATCAAAAAAGCGCTGACGCCCCTGCGGATATTGCGCATTCACCGGCCACTGTACCGGTGCCATGGCGTCGTACTGCGCGCGGCTCATAGCGCTTAATCCGCTTAAATCAAAATCACGGCTGCCGTTATTTTCAAAGGCCGAGAGTCTCGCATGCTCGTCAAAAATATCGGCCGGATGGCTGTAGTTAAATGCATCTGCATGACCCAGGGCATGGGCCACCTGGGTGATAATCCACCAGTCGGGCATGGCTTCACCCGGTGGCGGCAGAAAACCGCGCTGACGTGAAATGCGGCGTTCGGAGTTGGTGACGGTGCCGTTTTTCTCGCCCCAGCTGGCCGCTGGCAGCAATACATGGGCAGCGGCAGCAGTATCGGTATCGGCCATGCAATCGGAAACCACCACCAGTTCGCAGTGTTTGAGAGCTTCCTTTACATCGTCGGCATCGGGCATGCTGACCAGCGGGTTGGTGGACATAATCCACAGAAATTTGATCTCGCCGCGTTTAACTGCCTGAAACAGGTCAACGGCTTTCAGGCCCGGACGTTCGGCCAGATTGGGTGCCTGCCAGAAACGCCGTACCCGGTCGCGCTCGGCAGCGGAAAAATCCATATGCGCAGCCAGCTGATTAGCCAGTCCGCCCACTTCACGGCCGCCCATAGCATTGGGCTGACCGGTAATGGAAAAGGGCGTGGCGCCGGGTTTACCAATACGGCCGGTGGCTAAATGCACATTGATGATGGCATTGCCTTTATCGGTGCCGGTCGCGCTCTGGTTAATACCCTGAGAATAAAAAGTAACCGTGCGTGGGGTATCGGCAAACCAGTGAAAGAACTGCGCCAGATCTGAGGCTTCGATATCCAGCTGGCCGGCAACGTCTTTCAGACTGCGGCATTGTTGCCGTGCGGTCTCCAGCGCGCTGCCAAAGCCTTCGGTATGCAGGGCGATGAAATTGTGGTCGAGGTTATTGGTTTCACCGAGATACGCCAGCAGGGCGGTAAACAGAAAAGCATCACTGCCGGGACGGATAGCCAGATGCAGATCGGCGAGATCACAGGTAGCGGTGCGGCGCGGATCAATCACCACTACTTTCATATCCGGGTTGGCTTTTTTCGCGGCCACCATGCGCTGATACAACACGGGGTGGGCCCATGCCGCATTGGAGCCGGTAAGCACCAGCAGGTCGGCCTGCTCTAAATCTTCGTAGCAGCCGGGCACGGTGTCGGAGCCAAACGCGCGCTTATAGGACGCAACGGACGAGGCCATGCACAGACGGGAGTTGGTATCCATATTGGCGCTGCCGATAAAGCCCTTCATCAGCTTATTGGCAACGTAATAATCTTCGGTCAGCAGCTGACCTGAGCCATAAAAGGCCACGGCATCCGGCCCATGGGTATGGATTACCTGCTGAATTTTATCGGCAATCAGGTTGATGGCCTGAGTCCAGCTGCTGCGCTGGCCGTTCATGAGCGGATACAGCAGGCGACCGTTATGGCTGATGGTTTCATGCAGCGCTGAGCCTTTTACGCACAAGCGGCCAAAGTTAGACGGATGACGGCTGTCTCCGGCGACCGGTAACAGCTGTCCATTCTGCTGGCTGATATCAACGCCGCAGCCAACACCGCAGTAAGGGCAGGTGGTCTGCGTTTGCTGTATGGCGGTTAACGGCGTTGTTGTCTGCTCAATGGCGCTCATCGGCAATCCACTCTGAAAAATCCCAAAAAAAAGCGCCCACAGGTTTTTACCTGTGAGCGCCAATGCTCATTCTGCACAACATAGCTTTCGTCGCGACAGGCCTTGTAAGCGCTGTGTATGACGGTTGGCATCTGCGTTGATGCCGGAAACAGCCAGGTAGCGGCCACTTCGTTATCTGAAGCAATTCAAGATAAATGCCAACCCTGCGGAACGGCCCTGAAAAATAACAGCAAAGGCACAGAATGGCTCGTTTGCGCGGGCGGGCATGATATTCAGCTGGCCAATACTGGCGCGGTTAAAAAGAAAAATGCGTTTTAGCGGAGCGCAGGCTAACCACTGTGATTCAAGTTGGTGCGAAGTTGCCTGTGATTTAGCCGTCGCTACCTGCCTTTGCGCTATAAGCAGGCAAAATCGTTGCTACACTCGGATGAACGGCTTCAGGTGTGCCGGTCAATTTGTACAGAAAGGTCCTGTATGCAATGACAGATGAAATCAATAACCCCGGAATAAAGCGACTGCTCGCCGAAATTCCTTTGCTGAATCGCCGTATTCAGCATTATCAGCCGGGTATGCCGATAACGATTCTGGCGTTCGGTACCAGTACTGTACCGCCGTCACTGGCAGAAAAAATCCGTACTGCGGGTTACCGGCTGAAAGAGGTGGAGTCTATATCGCATCTGCTGCATCACGAAGGTAATAACACCTGTGCGCTGATCGTTAATCTTGATTCTCTTAACAGCAAGCAACAGCAACGTGTGCTGCAGCTGGCGCAGCAGAATCTGCATTTGCCGGTGCTGGCCATCAGTACCGCCAGCGGGCTGGAAGAACGTATTATTGCTATCCGCATGGGGGCTCAGGCCTTTATTACCACGCCGGTTAACGATGATCAGGTTCTGGCAGAAATCAATGCCCTGACTGAACGCTATGAATGCGATCCTTATCAGGTACTGATTGTTGATGATCAGCCTTCTGTGGCGGAGTTCCTTTCTTCTGCTCTGCAGGAGGCGGGTTTTCATACCCATGTGATTACCAAGCCAATGACTGAGCTTATGCCTTATCTGCAGAATCATATCCCCGATCTGATTCTGCTTGATCTTTATATGCCTGGCATTAATGGTCAGGAGCTGGCCGGGGTGATCCGCCAGCAGGATAATCTGATCAGCGTACCCATCGTTTTCCTGTCGAATGAAATCAGCCCCAAAGTTCAGGTGCAGGCGATGTGTACCGGTGCCGATGTTTTTCTGAGCAAGCCGGTGCAGCCGGTTGATCTGTTGTTTGGGTAGAGTCGCGCATCCGTCGCGGGCGTATGGTACGTAATCTGGTAACCCGTGATTCTCTCACGTCCTTACTCAACCGGCGGGAGTCGATGCGCCGACTTAAAGAAGAAGTGCTTCGCTGTCAGCGTTATGGCAATAAACTGTGCGTTGCACTGCTCGATCTGGACCGCTTTAAACGTATTAACGATACCTATGGCCATGCGGTTGGCGACCGGGTGATTAAACATTTTGCCCTGTTGTTAAAAAACGGTCTGCGTGATGGTGACATTGTCGGCCGTGTTGGTGGCGAAGAGTTTATGGTCGTGCTGCCGGAAACAACGGTGGCAGTTGCCCGGCGAACTTTTGAGCGTCTGGCCGAAGAACTGCGCGAGAACCCGTTCAGTGATTTTTCCTATACTTTTTCCGGTGGGCTGGTACGTTGCTTACCCGGCGTTATGGATGATGCTCTGCTGGAGCAGGCAGACGTTGCTTTGTATGAAGCCAAAGCCGCCGGTCGTGATCAGGTTGTCTGTGTGGATCATCCGGTATCCGGACATTGATAAAAAAAGCCACACGCGGAATTCTCTGAATCCGGTGTGGCGAGTGCGCGAATCCGCTTCACAGAGTGAGCGTTTAACGGCCTGAGCATCGCAGGAATTCAATCTCAGCGCAGCCCCTTTCATTGCGTCTGTCTGCCAATCAAAACATTGTGCTTTCCTTATTCTGCCGTGTGCACTCATTTATTACCGATAGCCCTTCATAGGTGCCATTGCCTCTGCTCCGAATGGCTTGCTGCGATTCGTGTTGTCATCAGGCTTCAGGTGATCCCGGATGCGTTTTTTTATTGCCCTTAATCAGGGCGACCGGCTGTTTATCTGGTGTTTTCTGGTGCATTTCCCGGATTTAAAAATCAGCCTGGCGCCATAAACAGGCTGTTGCTTGCTGAAAACAGGGCAAATTTATTCTTTGGCATTCATGTTGCTAAACCCCTTGTGATGTTTTCGCACTGCAACGGCGTGGTGTGAAAAGAGAGCAACGATGCAAATACAGGAGAAATCAGATTATGACCCGATAGCGAGGCCATCCCATGAGCAAAAAGCGTATTATTGTCGTTGGCAACGGCATGGTTGGACACAACTTTATCAACACTCTTGCCACCTCCGAACATTCCTCCGAATTTGAACTCGTTACCTTCTCAGAAGAACCGCGTCTGGCTTATGACCGGGTACAGCTGAGCAAATACTTTTCCGGCTATACCGCCGCCGATCTGGCACTGACCACAGCAGATGATTATGAACGTCAGGGCGTTGTATTTACCCTGAACGATAAAGTCGTGGCCATTAACAGCCATGAAAAAACCATCACCACCGCCAGCGGGCGTAAAGAAGGTTACGACAAGCTGGTACTGGCAACCGGTTCTTACCCCTTTGTTCCGCCGATTCCGGGCAAAGACCAGGATCACTGTCTGGTTTACCGTACTATTGAAGATCTTGAAGCTATTTCTGCCTCGGCCGCCGTGAGTAAAACCGGTGTTGTTGTGGGGGGCGGACTGTTGGGGCTGGAAGCTGCAAACGCGTTAAAACAGGCCGGGCTGGAAACCCATGTCGTGGAATTTGCGCCGCGTTTAATGGCCGTACAGCTGGACGAAGGCGGCGGTCAATTACTGCGCCGTAAAATTGAAGATCTGGGCGTTACGGTTCATACCGAAAAAAATACCAAAGAAATTGTGGCCGGGCAGGAATGCCGCTATCGCATGAATTTTGCCGATGGCAGCTTTCTGGAAACCGATATGATTCTGTTCTCTGCCGGTATCCGTCCGCAGGATGAACTGGCGCGTCAGTTCGGACTGGATCTGGGTGAACGTGGCGGTATTGTTATTAATGATTACTGTCAGACATCCGATGACGATATTTATGCCATTGGTGAATGCGCACTGTGGGATAACAAAATTTTCGGTCTGGTTGCTCCCGGCTATCAGATGGCCAAAGTCAGTGCCGCACATATTGTCAGTTCGTTAATTACCCACGAAGAACCGGCGCTGGCCTTTAAAGGTGCCGACATGAGCACCAAACTTAAATTGCTGGGCGTTGACGTTGCCTCCATTGGTGATGCACACGGACATACTGCTGGCAGTCAGAGTTATGTATTTAATGACGATATTGCCGAAGTCTATAAACGCCTGATTGTTTCTGCCGACGGTAAAAAATTGCTGGGTGCGGTGCTGGTGGGTGAGGCTGAGGCTTACGGTACGCTGTTGCAGTTAATGCTGAACGATATGGATATTCCCGGTAACCCGGCGGCACTGATTCTGCCAGCGGTGGATGGTGAAGCTTCCGTCGGACTGGGCGTTGCTGCCTTACCGGAAACGGCTCAGATCTGTTCCTGTTTTGATGTTACCAAAGGTGATCTGGCGGCAGCGGTGCAGGGCGGTTGTTGCACGATGGGGGATATTAAAGACGCGACTAAAGCTTCGACCGGCTGTGGTGGTTGTTCTGCACTGGTGAAGCAGGTGATGGATGCTGAGCTGGTGGCTCTTGGTGTTGAGGTTAATAACAATCTGTGCGAACACTTTGCTTATACCCGTGCTGAGCTGGCGGATATTATCCGTGTTAAAGGCTACACCACCTTTGCTCAGGTATTGCAGGGGCATGGTAAAGGCCATGGCTGTGAAATCTGTAAACCAACGGTCGGTTCTGTACTGGCCTCCTTTCATAACGAATACATTCTGAAAGACGAGCATATCGGTCTGCAGGATACCAACGATATTTTCCTCGGAAATATGCAGAAAGACGGTACTTATTCCATTGTGCCGCGTATTGCCGGTGGTGAAATTACGCCGGATAAACTGATCGTACTGGGTGAAATTGCCAAAGAATACGACCTGTATACCAAAATTACCGGTGGACAGCGTATCGATTTATTCGGCGCGCAATTACACGAATTGCCGCAGATCTGGGAGCGTCTGGTTGCTGCCGGATTTGAAACCGGCCATGCCTACGGTAAATCGCTGCGCACGGTGAAATCCTGTGTTGGCAGTACATGGTGTCGCTACGGTGTGCTCGACAGTGTGTCGATGGCGATTGCACTGGAGAACCGCTACAAAGGCCTGCGTGCTCCTCACAAAATTAAGTTCGCCGTATCCGGCTGTACCCGCGAATGTGCGGAGGCACAGAGCAAAGACATCGGTGTTATTGCCACCGAAAAAGGCTGGAACTTATATGTCTGTGGTAATGGTGGTATGCGTCCGCGTCATGCTGATTTATTTGCCACCGAACTGGACGATGAAACCCTGATTAAAACCATTGACCGTGTACTGATGTTTTATGTACGCACCGCCGACCGTCTGCAGCGCACGTCGGTATGGATGGAAAACCTTGAGGGCGGACTGGATTACCTGCGTGAGGTCGTGGTCGACGACAAACTGAGTATCTGCAGCGAACTGGAAGATGCTATGACTCGCGTTGTGAGTACTTACCAGTGTGAATGGAAAACAACACTGGAAAATCCGGAAAAACTCAAACGCTTCCAGCATTTTATTAATGCCGATGAAGATGACAGCAACCTGCTGTATGTGCGCGAGCGTGGTCAACGCCGTCCGGCAACCGCAACCGAGCGGATTGAACTGGTTAATCTCAGTACAGTACAGGGTTAAGGAGCAGATTATGACATTATTAAATTCAGTAAAAACCGGCCAGGAACAGGCCGTTGATCAATGGAGCAGCATTTGTCTGTTAGAGGATATCGCTCCGGATACCGGTGTGTGCGCGCTGTATCAGGGCGAGCAGGTGGCACTGTTCCGGATCGGTGACAGTGATCAGGTGTTTGCCATCAGTAATTACGATCCGCTGGGTGAGGCCAATGTGTTATCACGCGGTATTGTCGGTTCTGTTGGTGAGCGGCTGGTGGTGGCATCACCTTTATATAAACAGCATTACGATCTGGCGACCGGCGAGTGTCTGGAAGACAGTGATCTGTTGCTGAAAACCTACCGGGTAAGAGTGGAGGAACGGCAGGTTCAGCTGAGCTGAACCCAGGGCCTTACTGCAACGCTGCCCGTAACGCGGGCAGTGATATTAATTACCGGATGAATTATCTGATGACGGTCGAAAAATTTAATCTGTTTAATTTCAGCGGTAAGATGAAAGTACTTCATCTTAGCTGGATCGCATTTTTTATTACCTTTGTTGTGTGGTTTAACCATGCACCCATGCTGCAGGCGATTGCCGCCAGTCTGGGGCTGAGCGCTGCGGAAGTTAAAACACTGCTGATTCTTAACGTCGCGCTGACCATTCCGGCACGGGTTATTATTGGCATGCTGACGGATCGTTTTGGTCCACGTATTGTTTACTCGCTATTACTGGCGCTATGTTCAATTCCTTGCTTTATGTTTGCCCTGGCTGATGATTTTACTCAGGCCGCGATTGCCCGCTTTCTGCTGGGCTTTATCGGTGCCGGTTTTGTGATTGGTATTCGTATGGTCAGTGAATGGTTTCCGGCTAACGAGCTGGGAACGGCTGAAGGGATTTACGGTGGTTGGGGTAACTTCGGCTCTGCGGCGGCGGCATTCACCTTGCCGGTTATTGCGCTGTTATTTGGCGGCGACGATGGCTGGCGTTATGCCATTGCTCTGACCGGGGTTCTTAGCCTGCTGTTCAGCGTTATTTATTATCGTAATGTTTCGGATACACCGAAAGGCTCTACCTACTTTAAGCCAAAGCATGTCGGTGCGCTGGAAGTCACCAGTAAAGGCGATTTTTTCTTTCTGCTGGTGATGAAGGTGCCTATGTATGCGGCGCTGGCATTATTGGCATGGAAACTGTCTCCGGCTGGTGTCAGCATGCTGACCGATACCATGGCAGTGGGGATTTATATCGGCCTGGTGCTGTTGTATCTGTACGATGTCAGCCATGTCTGGAATGTTAATAAAACGGTTTTCAAAGAACCGGTCGCTGAAATTCATCGTTATAAATTCCGTCAGGTGGCGGTGCTGAATATCCTGTATTTTGCTACCTTCGGTTCTGAACTGGCGGTTATTTCCATGCTACCGCTGTTTTTTGCCGAAACCTTTGAACTGACACCGGTTATGGCCGGTATGGTGGCTTCGGCTTATGCCTTTATGAACTTGATGTCACGTCCGGGGGGCGGTTGGTTGTCGGATAAATTCGGCCGTAAGCCAACCCTGCTGATTCTGACCCTGGGTCTGTCTATTGGTTATTGTGCGATGGCTATGGTCGACAGCAGCTGGCCGCTGTGGCTTGCCGTTGTTGCGGCAATGGCCTGTTCGTTCTTTGTTCAGTCCGGAGAAGGTGCTGTGTTTGCTGTCGTGCCATTAATCAAACGCCGTCTGACCGGGCAGATTGCCGGTATGACCGGAGCCTACGGCAATGTCGGTGCCGTGACCTATTTAACGGTGTTGTCATTCGTGGATTATTCAACTTTCTTTATGGTGATCGCGGCGACGGCTGTCGTGGGCTTTATTGCTCTGTTGGCCATGGAGGAACCAGCAGGCCATATTGCTGAGGTGCGTGATGATGGTACGGTTGAAATGATTGATGTGAACTCTGCTGCAACGGCGCGCTGAGTTATAAGTATAACGATCAGGCGAACCAGACATACGGTGACAGCAGGTGCTTACCTTCCTTCATCAGTTGTACCGTGTCTGGATATTTCGCCTATTGCGCTGTTGCGCACTGTGTAAAACGGGACGGATATCAATGAATACCGGGCTACTCTCTCACGTCTTGGTATTCATCATCTGTGCATCGTTTTACACAAGTTTTTTATTGCAGGACGTTGGGCATTAATACCTGATTCAGAGACATCTATGCAGACTGACAGAGCATTAAATAAGGAATATGGTCTTGCCACTGAAGGTGACATTATCCGTCGGCCTTCTGCCAAACGCCTGATGGTCACGCTGGGCGGCTACTCGTCTGCAGGCCCGAAAGACGAAAATCAGGATGCTTTTGCTGCCTGTCTTACCACCCAGGAGCATTATAAAGGGGTGGCCCTGTGTGTCGCCGACGGTGTCAGCTGCAGCGAGCATGCGCAGCAGGCAAGCACCACCAGTGTGACGCATTTTCTGCAGGATTATTACAGTACGCCCGACAGCTGGGATGTAAAAACTGCAGCAGGACGGGTTTTATCGTCACTGAATGCCTGGCTGTATCATCATGGCCAGCAGGCCAGTGCCCGCCATAACAGTCTGGTAACGACCTTCAGCGGAATTATTTTAAAATCCAATACTGCGCATTTACTGCATGTCGGCGATAGCCGGATTTATCGTCTGCGTGCCGGTGTTCTTGAGTTGCTGACCCGCGATCATAATCATCAGCAGGGAGGGCGTCAGTACCTTAGCCGGGCGCTGGGCATGGATACCCATCTGGAAGTCGATTATCAGACTCAGCCCCTGCAACAGGGAGATGTATTTATGCTCACCAGCGATGGTGTGCATGGTTTTTTAACCGCCCAGCAATTACAGCAGACTCTGAATAATGCGTTGCAGGCTGCAACCGGCAGCCACGGAGTCAATCAGTATCAGCTGGAACAATGCAGCAAACAGCTGGTGCAACAGGCTTTGGCCCAGGGCGGTGACGACAATGCAACCTGCTGTTTGCTGGTGGTTGAACAATTGCCGCAGACCAATCTGGAAGAGGCGCACCGCACTTTGTGTGAGCGGGTGATTCCGCCGGTGATGAAAACCGGCGATAAAATTGATAATTTTCAGATACAGGAAATTCTGTATGCCGGTACGCGTAGCCATGTTTACCGGGTGCGTAATCTGCGCGACCAAAAAGACTATGTATTAAAAGCACCGTCGCTGAATTTTCAGGATGATCTGGTTTATCTTGAGGGATTTGTGCGCGAGCAATGGGTTGGCAGCCGGATCAATCACCCGAATATTATGAAGATTTACCCGCCACTGGATAACAGCCGCTTTCTTTATCATATTTGTGAAAAACTGGATGGCGACAGCCTGCGCCAGTGGGTGCATGACCACCCGGCTCCGTCTGCTGTCGATGTCCGTAAGCTTACCGGGCAATTAATTCATGCACTGCGGGCATTTCAGCGATTGGGCATGGTGCACCGTGATTTAAAGCCGGAAAATGTGCTGGTTGACCGCGATGGCGGTATTAAATTAATTGATTTTGGCACCGTTCAGGTACGCGGCCTGGCAGAAATTAACAGCGCTGTTAAAGAAGAATACCCGCAGGGATCGGTTAATTATATTGCACCTGAAACCGCTCTTGGCACGACAGGCCTGAATAATGCCAGCCATCAGAGTGACTTATTTTCGCTGGGCGTTATGGTCTATGAGCTGTTCAGCGGTGCGCAGCCTTTTGCGATGGATCAGGTACACCGGCGCGGAGCAAAATCGTTTTCGCAATGGCGCTATACATCGCTGTTGCAGTATCGTCCGGATTTACCGCTGTGGCTGGATCTCTGTATTCAGAAAGCCTGTGAACCCAATCCGGTGGAGCGTTATCAGGCGTATTCTGAATTCTGGACCGACCTGCATCAGCCTAATGCTTCGCTGCAGCGGCAATACCGGCAGAAGCCGTTTATGGAGCGCAACCCACTGCGTTTCTGGCAAATACTCAGTGGGCTTTTACTGCTTGTGATTATTGTACAGGCGCTGATTTTTTCCGGCTGATTCAGGGCCTGTCGACATGAGTCTGTATTAACCGCTGATCAGCGCTTTGCGCTTTTCATTGCACACATCACCATCAACACTATCAGCGCGCAAAAAATAAGCTGAGCAAAGGTAATGCTGTCACGCAGCATCAGGCTGATAAAGGCCAGGGTAAAAAATGGCTGCAGCAATTGCAGCTGACTGATTTTGGCGACACCCGCCGTGGCAAGGCTGCGATACCAGAAACGAAAGCCCCACAGCTGACTGATCAGCCCCAGATAAAGCAGGGCGAGCAGGCTTTGCACGATATTCTGCTGGTTGCTGTGTACTGCTTCCTCAGCCCACAAACTTCCCCATACCAGCGCCGCCAGTGGCAAATATAAAACCACCATCCAGCAGATGGTCTGCCAGCCACCAATCATTGCGGCTGCTCTTGCTCCGGCGCTGTAACCCAGACCGCCAAACACTAAGGTCGCGATCAGCGTCAGCACATGCTGTGGCTCAAAAGCAGGCAGACTGCCGATGCTGGTGATCACATAACCGGCGAGCAGACCGCAACCGGCAACCGAAAAAAACCAGAAGCGTGGCGGATGACGTTCACCCTGCAACAGAGTGGCCAGTAATGACGTTACCAGTGGCAGCCCGGCCAGTACCACGCCCATATCAGCAGCGGGTATACGGGTCAGGCTGAGGCTCAGTAAATACGGAAAGCCCAGTACCACACCAATACCGGCCAGCAGCAACCAGGGTAAAGCCCGCAGCGGCGGACGTTGCCAGTCATTAATCACGATGACAACCCAGGCAACCAGTCCTGCGATCAGCGCCCGGCTGGCGGCAATAAATTCGGCTGAAAAACTGCTCAGAGCAATTTGCGTCATCGGAATGGTGAGGGCAAACAGCATCACCGCAAATAAGGCCTGATGAATGGCATTAAATGCAGCTGGCGGGTTTTCCGGTTTGCCGCTGTCAGTGGCGCAGTCAGGAGGTGCAGGGATGGTCAGAGGCGGGTTTTGCATACATGGCCTTTTGGGTTGGCAGAATCTGAAGAATCATCATGCCGTGGTGCGGGTTGTAGCAGCAGACGCAGGCCAGGAGAGAAGCAACGGTACAGTCGCGTTGGATTTCTGAACTGTACTGGGTTGAATTGGCTAAACTGTATCGGTTAGCGGTACAGTTGTTTCTTTAGAATGACGTTTGTCAGCGAGCAGCGGCTTTCAACAACGGCTCAGGAGTTCATCGTGTTACAGCGCCAGACAGAACAACCCCTCTATCAGCAACTGGCTGGCCGGGTGGCGGAGGATATCCGTGCCGGAGTGTTTGCCGCCGGCAGCAAAGTACCCAGTGTGCGTAAACTGGCAGGGCAGTACGGCGTGAGTATTTCAACCGTAACCCAGGCTTATGCCTGGCTTGAGGATCAGGGCTGGATTTCGGCCCGGCCACAATCGGGTTATTTTGTCCGTGGTCATGTGTCGTCTGCTGAGCAGCAGATACCGCCGTTATCCGCCGGTGATAAACCCAGCGCAGTTACCAAGGCTGAATTTATTAATGGCATGCTGGCTAAGGTCAACCGTCCGGCCATGATCAATCTGGGGGCCGCAATTCCGCGTCCGGACTGGTTACCGCAGCGGGTGCTGCAGACCCATATTCAGAAAGTCAGTCGTTTTCATTCTGCCGAAGTATTTGATTATTTATTTTCACCTGGTCTGGAAGAGTTGCGTAATCAGGTGGCGGTTCGTATGCGCGATGTGAATGTGCGTTGTCAGGCGGATGATATCGTTATTACCCATGGCTGTGCCGAAGCCCTGGCTCTGTGTTTGCGGGCAGTTACGAACCCCGGTGATCTGGTCGCGGTTGAATCGCCCTGTTATTACGGTTTTTTGCAGACCGCCGATATGCTTGGGCTGAAAATTATTGAAATACCCACCGACCCGCAGCAGGGCATGAGTGTTGATGCATTAAAGCTGGCATTAGAGCAGTGGCCGGTAAAAGTGATTCAGGTCAGCAGCCGTTATTCCAATCCGACCGGTTGCAGTATGCCGGTTGAGCAACAGAAAAAACTGGTGGCGCTGGCCAGCCAGTATCAGGTGCCGGTCATTGAAGATGATGTTTATGGCGAAACAGGGTATCCGGTTGCACGTGGACAGACTCAGTCACCGGCTTCGGTACTCAAAACCTACGATCGCGAAGGCATGGTGCTGTATTGCTCGTCATTTTCCAAAACGGTTTCGGCAGGCTTGCGTGTGGGCTGGTGTATTCCAGGGCGCTGGTACCGGCAGGTGAAAGAACGGCAGACATTTACCACTTTTTCGGCGGCGAGTCTGTCACAATACGCGATGTTGTCGTATCTGCAGAATGGTCATTATGATCGCCATCTGCGTCAGTTCCGGGTACGGGCTGCAAACAGTATGCAGCGTTTTATTCATGCCATTCGCCAGTATTTTCCTGCCGAAACCCGGGTCAGTGAGCCTGCCGGAGGATTTATTCTCTGGGTCTGTTTACCCGAGGAGGTCAGCGCAATGGATCTGCATTATGATGCAGCACAGCGTTCTGTCATTATTATTCCCGGCGATGTATTTTCCAATACAGAACATTTTTCCAATTATATCCGCATCAACACCGCCATTACCTGGAGCGTGGATGTGGAGGAGTCAATAAAGATGCTGGCGCAGCTGGTAAAAAAACAACAGCAAAAGTACAGCGACACTCTAGGAGGCTAGTATGAATACCTGGTGGATTCTGGCGATTGCGATTATTGCCGAAGTAATCGCAACCTCAGCGTTAAAAGTCAGCGAAGGTTTTACCCGTTTAATCCCCTCGCTGGTGGTGGTCATTGGCTACAGTATTGCATTTTATGGTCTTGCCCTGACACTGAAAGTGATCCCCGTCGGGGTTACCTACGCCATCTGGTCGGGCATGGGTATTGTTCTGGTTGCCCTGATTGGCTGGTTTGTATTCGACCAAAAACTCGATCCGGCGGCCATTATCGGTATGGTGCTGATTATTACCGGCGTGGTGGTGATGAATGTGTTTTCTGCCAGTAGCGGTCACTGATAATCTTTCAGCACGGTATCAGCAATACGCCTGGCCGAACAATAATGTTGGCCGCATAGCGGTAACGCTGTCACCCTGTTGCATTAATTCATAATACCAGTGGCTGTCGGCGACATCGCCGACACACAGGGCGCCGACGATGCGTTCGTCACGTAACAGAATTTTTTTATAAATACCCGCATGCTCATCCAGCAGTTGCAGCACCTCTGTGCTGCTGTCTGCTTCAAACTGACCGATGCTGTGAATATCGACACCGGATACTTTTAATTTGGTTAAATGCTCGCGCTCCTGATACGTTAACAGAGGATCGGCAGCGCTTAATGCCAGGTGTTGATCGGGCTGACCGGATTGATATTGCTGGCGCAGCTGGCGCGCAAGGATGCTGGCCTGCTCCCAGATCGGAGCGACCAGACCATAGGTATTGCCGTTAAATTCGCAGCATTCGCCCAGTGCAAAAATATGCGGCTGGCTGGTACGCATCAATGCATCTACCTGAATCCCCC
Source organism: Thalassolituus pacificus (assembly GCF_025318105.1). Lineage (NCBI taxonomy): Bacteria > Pseudomonadati > Pseudomonadota > Gammaproteobacteria > Oceanospirillales > Oceanospirillaceae > Thalassolituus > Thalassolituus pacificus. The sequence goes on along the minus strand of NZ_JAOANI010000029.1, from coordinate 16,878 downwards.
GACCACAGCGGATACCCGCACTTTCTGCCAGTTCTTTATTGGCAATAATACCGGTGGCAAATATCACCAGATCGGTATTCAGATGTTGCTGACTATTGCTGCCAGTCTGTTCAAACTGAATAGTATTGATGTGCAGCTTTGGCGCATTGCTGCTGCACAAGTTAAGCGGGGTGCAGCCGGTGCGAACATCAATGCCGCGGTTAAGCAGTTCTTTTTCGAGTAATGCCGACGCTGTGGCATCCATCTGGCGGTTCATTAACACAGGATTACGATGCAGCAGAGTTACCTGAATGCTGTGGCTGCGCAGACCCGTGGCGGCTTCTACACCCAACAATCCGGCACCAATCACGGTGGCGTGTTGTATATCCGGCAAGCGTACAAGCATCGTGTCAACATCGCGCAGACTGCGGAAACCAACCACATTACTCGCATCTGAACCGGGAATATCAGGCACAAAGGAACGGGAGCCGGTAGCGAATATCAGCGCATCATAAGAAAAGCGGTCGCCACCAGAACAGATTACCTGCTGCTTTTGTTTATCAATCTGTTCAACATTCTGATTCAGATAAACAGCAATACGCCGGCTCTGATACCAGTCTTTATCATGCGGCGTAATGGCATTTAACGTTGTTTCGCCGGCCAGTAATGGTGAGAGCATAATGCGGTTGTAATGGGCCACAGGTTCATCGCTAAGAACCTGAACGGCACTGAACGGATGATCTTCGCCCAGTTGCTCCAGCACACGGTTAGCCGCGAGGCCATTGCCAATAATCACCAGTATGTTTGCCGCCATGTATATCTCCTGTTATCTGGCAGATGGCGGTACCGTAAGGGCACCGCCATATTGCTTTAAGACTGAGTGTTAAGGCTGACGCTTAATCAGAATTTTGCTTCCAGCCACAGCCAGGCTTTGGCGCTGTCGGTGCCGGTATCTCCGGCGCTGTAGGTGGCGTATTTCACACCGGCGCTGTAATGCTCAGCAAAGTTTTTAGCGACGAGAAAATTAACCTCACTGCCTTTATCGTCATTGCCTTCGTCAGCGCTGTAGTCATGATACATGGCCAGTAATTTGATACCGGCAACGGCTCCGGCGGCTTTAATGTAGGTATCACTCAGACCATCGGCCGGAGTGGCCAGAAATTTGTCTGCCCAGCCATTAAAAGCGTGTTTGGTGGCTAACGGGGTCTGGAATCCATAGGCGCCGTCATCGCTTCCGAGGGTTTCATTACCCAGTGCGAGAGTAATGCCGGACAACACCACGCCGCCTTCCAGGGCATAATAACTGGCATCAAAATCATCGCTGGACTGGGTAGCAAATTCTGCGCTGTAGATCAGGCTAAGATCATTGACGGCCGTTTTTCCGGCAAAGCGCGCACCGTAGGTATCCAGCTTGGCGTCGCTGTCGTCATCCTTTAATAAATAGGCGTAACCGGTCAGGTTTCCGGCTTTGAGTCCGGAGTAGGTGGCATTAAGTAAATGGCTGGTAACGTCGGCATCAAATTTACGCAGAATACCGTTCACCTGATCGATGTAAGCGTACTGGAGATTCAGATCACCGGTTTTATAGCTTGCTTTTAGCGCATCAAACGTTTGCTCATTCTGACGCCAGCCGACATTACCGACGAAGCGGGCGTTATCGAGAATAATACGCTGACGACCGGCTACAAGGCTGAAGCCATCTTTGCTGTAGCTGATCTGAGCACGGTTGATTTCGGTGTTCTCCGGATCGGCGACGGTATCATAATCGGTATTTTCCGGAGCATAGTCGTTGATGACAGCGCGTACATCTTCAATTTCGTACAGCACTTTAAAGCCGTTAAAATCGGCTGTTTCATAACCCAGGCGTGAACGCAGGGTAAGGGCGGTCGCTGAATCTTTATCGGTGGCATCGTCATCATCCGCGCTTTCATAACGCAGGCGAAGATCGGCAATAACATCCCCTTGTTTCAGCGTGTCAGTAATGCTGCTTTCTGCCAGCGCACTCTGACTGAATACTATCTGGCTTGCGGCCAAACCCAGGGCTGCAGCGATCAGGCTTTTTCTCATTTCCATTATGTGTTCTCCGGTATGTGATAATTCAGGCGGTTTTCAATGTATTGAGTTTTTCCTGCTCCGGCCCATGGGCATCAGCTTGTCCGGCCGGGGTGTTTATCGCGCGGGTTTCATTCTTTTCTTTTATTGTTGTTTGTTCTGCCGGAGCGCTGCTTTGGGCAGCAGTCTGGCTGTCATCGGTTTTACGCTGTTTTTCATAGAGGAAACTCAGCACCTGATGGCGGTAATGGTTATAGCGTGGATCATCGGCTAACTGCAGGCGGTTACGCGGACGTTCCAGATTAATGTCCAGAATTTCACCGATGGTGGCGGCGGGGCCGTTGGTCATCATAACGATGCGGTCAGACAGTAAGACCGCTTCATCGACATCATGGGTAATCATAATGACGGTGTTATTCAGCGCTTTCTGAATGTCCATTAATGAATCCTGAAGGTGGGCGCGGGTCAGGGCGTCGAGCGCACCAAAAGGCTCGTCCATTAATAACACCTGAGGCTCCATCGCCAGTGCCCGGGCGATACCCACGCGTTGCTTCATGCCACCGGAAATTTCATCCGGACGTTTATGCATGGCGTGGGTCATATGCACCAGCTCCAGATTGTGCTCAATCCAGGCTTTCATTTCGGCTTTGGATTTTTTGCCACGGAATACCTGTTTTACTGCCAGCTCGACATTTTCATAAGCACTGAGCCAGGGCAGCAGAGAATGGTTCTGAAAAACCACCGCACGTTCAGGGCCGGGCTCGTTTACTTCTTTGCCCTTCAGAACTACGCCGCCTTCGGTGGCCTGCAGCAGACCGGCAACAATATTCAGCACGGTGGATTTGCCGCAGCCGGAGTGGCCGATCAGTGAAATATATTCGCCCTTATTGATTTTAAGGTCGACATTCTGCAATGCGCGGAAACTGCCTTTTTCGGTGCTGAATTCAATACCTACCTGAGTCAGTTCGAGTAATGGGTTCATAATATTCTCCGGTTCTCAGCGTAAGGTGGCGGATTTATCCCAGGACACCATGCGCTGCAGCAGCAACATCATGCGGTCAAGGGCGAAGCCGATTAAGCCGATGGTAATAACCGCGACCATAATTCGGCCGAGGGAATTTGAGCTGCCGTTCTGGAATTCGTCCCAGACGAATTTTCCAAGACCGGGGTTTTGTGCCAGCATTTCCGCAGCAATCAGCACCATCCAGGCGATACTCAGCGACAGACGAAGACCGGTAAACATCATCGGAATAGCGGCAGGTAACACAATTTTCCGTACATGAGTCAGCCAGCTTAAACGCAGTACCTGACTGACATTTTTTAGATCCTGAGAAATAGAGGCGACGCCCACGGCGGTATTAATAACGGTTGGCCACAGGCAGCAGAGCATGACGGTAATCATGGAAGTGACAAATGACTTTGCCACGAGCGGGTCATCGCTGACATAGACAGCACTGACCACCATAGTGACCAGCGGCAGCCAGGCCAGAGGCGATACCGGTTTGAAAATCTGAATCACCGGATTAAATGCCGAGTACAGGTTGGCACTTAAACCAATAACAATACCCAGCGGAATGGCGATCAGTGAGGCAATCAGAAAACCGCTCAGAACCGTGATCAGGCTGGTGCCAATCTGATCAACGTAGGTTGGTTTTCCGGTATAGTCGCGGATTTTTACGACATAGTCCGGGTCCTGTGCCAGGCGTTCAGTGTTACGTTCATGCTGGCGCTGGTAGAACGCTGCGGCTTTTTCACGTTCGGTAATATGTTCGCTGATCAGGGTTTTACTCTGGCTCAGAACATCGGCCGGTCCGGGGAATTTTCCCAGCGACGTGTCAATGCTTGATGCGGACGCATGCCAGATCATTAAAAACACCAGAATCCCTGCCAGAGGAATGCCGATGGCTTTGGCAATAATTCTCAGGTTCTGGCTGCGGTTTTCTCCCTGAGCGGCTTTAATCATCGGTTCCAGCCAGCTTATTTTGCTTAATGTTTGGGTCAGGGCAATGCTCATAGGATCTCCTTGACGGATTCAGTTGACTGCACAATGTCGATGAATGTGTGATGATTGTCCGGCTGTTTTAGTCCGGCTGTTTTAGTCCGGCTGTTTTAGTCCGGCTGTTTTAGTCCGGCTGTTTTAGTCCGGCTGTTTTAACAGCCGGCTTATTCCCTGTGTTACAGCTTTTGCTCACCTTTCAGGCCGATAGCAAGCTTCTGCAGGTAAGCATTCGGTTGCTGACCGTCATAGGTGATGTTGTCGATAAATTCGCTTTGAGGAGCACGGAAGCCGCTTTCATTGCTGAAGTCAGGGAAGTCTTTGGTATTGGCTTTACCCTCAGCTATTAAAGCTTTTGCGGCTTCGGCATAGATATCCGGGCGATACACTTTTTTGGCGATGTCTTTGTACCAGTCATCCGGTTTAGCTTCGGCAATCTGTCCCCAGCGGCGCATCTGTGTCAGATACCAGATGGCATCGGAGTAATACGGGTAGGTGGCGTTGTAGCGGAAAAAGACATTGAAATCCGGTACAGAGCGCTTATCGCCTTTTTCATATTCGAAAGTACCGGTCATAGAGTTAGCGATCACTTTGTAATCGGCACCCACATACTGTGGCTTAGCAAGGATTTTTACCGCCTCTTCACGGTTGGCATTATTATTTTCATCAAGCCAGGCGGCAGCGCGGATCAGTGCTTTGACCACACGCTTGTGAGTGTTCGGATACTTTTCTGCCCAGGTTTTGCTGACGCCAAATACTTTTTCCGGATTATTTTTCCAGATTTCATAGTCGGTAATAACCGGTACGCCAATACCCTTAAAGACGGCTTGCTGATTCCAGGGTTCGCCTACGCAATAACCATAAATCGTACCGGCTTCCATGGTTGCCGGCATTTGTGGTGGCGGTGTCACCGAAAGCAGGGCATCAGCATTCAGCTGGCCGGAGGTATCACCTTTTGCCGGAGCGTAATAACCCGGGTTAATACCGCCAGCTGCCAGCCAGTAGCGTAACTCGTAGTTGTGGGTGGATACCGGAAAAACCATGCCCATATTAAATGGCTTACCCTGGGCTTTGTATTTTTCTATAACAGGTTTCAGGTAATCGGCTTTAATCGGGTGTACGGGTTTCCCTTCAGCATCCTTGGGGATAAAGGGTTTCATTTGCTGCCAGACATCATTGGAAACGGTAATGGCGTTACCGTTTAAATCCATACTGAAGGCGGTAATGATATCGGCTTTGGTGCCAAATCCTATGGTTGCCCCCAATGGCTGACCCGCGAGCATATGGGCGCCATCCAGCTGGCCATCAATCACACGGTCGAGTAATACTTTCCAGTTTGCCTGTGCTTCAAGGGTGACATACAAGCCTTCGTCCTCAAAGAAACCCTTTTCATAGGCAATAGCCAGCGGTGCCATATCGGTTAATTTAATAAAACCGAATTTCAGTTCTTCTTTTTCCGGATAATCATCAGCATGACTGAGTGGTATCGATAATGCCGATAAACCACTGGCCAGACCTGTGGTCAGAATCAATGCACTTTTTATCAGTGTGCGGCGCAGAGTGTTCAGTCCTTGCATGGTCTTCCCCTTTCTTGGCAACAAAAAAAAAGGCGCCACAACGGTTGCCCGTTGTAAGCGCCTTTGCTGTTAAAATGTGTCAGTACGTTTACCCGCCATTGGGTATGCACTGAATAAGAAATTCAGAATAGGTATTGCCAGAAGCGTGCCAGAGTTTTCGGACAATGTCCGTCTATGGCGTTTTTAACGCATTTTAATCCGCTAACTTCCTGTTTTTATTTGGGTTGCAATCAACCCTAAGGTTTTTAAAAGCAGTTGTCAGGAATAAAAAAATCCCTGCGTTGTTACGGCAAGGATTTTTTTTGCTCTGCTGAAGAGCAGGTTATGCGCTGGTGCTGCGACTTGGTGCAGTGCACAACCTGATTTAAAGAAGCTCGGTCATGCTTAATAAACCGGCAGCAACATCCACCAGACGGCGGTTCTGATTCATCGCCATACTGCGTAATAACGCATAGGCTTCCTGTTCGCTCATCTGGCGGCGCTGAATCAGTTCACGTTTGGCGCGGTCAATCAGTTTGCGCTCATGCAGTTCGGTACGGGCGGCATCCAGTTCATCATTCAGGCTTTTTAAGCGTTGGCCCTGAGCTTCGATTAATTCGACCACCGGCTTACTGACGTTATGCACCATATCGTCATCAGGGCCGCTGAGGGTATGGTCTGATTCATGCCCGGCGGACTGTGAATGGCTGACGTACAGAGCAAAAGAGGGAACATCGTCGAAGGCCCCGCGTTGCAGATCATGCCCTTGCTGGTCAGGACCTGAAGCGGCTTCACGTACGGCCAGAATGCGTTGCTGACTGTGGGACAGCAGCTGGGTTTCCAGTACTTCTTCGACATACTTGATCGCATCCAGTCGTTCAGAGCAGCAGATAAACCAGCGCACATCATAATCGGCAGCTGCCAGTGACTGCGGGCCGGCGGTCAGGGCCAGACGGCGCAGGCGTTCAAATTCGAGCTGGAATTCACCGCGCTGAACCTGTTCCCAGGCGCTCAGAGCTTCGTCACTGGCGTAGTCGGTAAATATATGGAAACAGCGATCCTGGCGGTCGATTAATTGTGTCAGGCGCTGACGCAGGCCGGGGTCAAATTCATGAGCGGAAAATCCGGCAGCACCACAGGCGCGCTCCTGTCCGGCCAGCTCTTTGCCCTGCATTAAATTAAACATGGCGACGAGAATGCGCGCGGTGATTTCATCGGCCGCGTTGCCTGCGGCCTCGAACACCACAGCCAGCAAGCTCTGAATCATTTCGGAATAGGCTTTAATAGCAACGGTGGTGTTGAATTTCAGCTGTTCAACATCCTGCCGCAGTTGTGGCAATCGTTCGAGACTGTGCAGGGCATAACCCAGACGGCGAAACCAGCGTGCGGGAAAAGCATGCTGCCCGTGCTCTGGCAGTAAGTTGGCCAGGGCTTTATGAAACAGCGCCAGCTGCTCATTGCTGCTGTGCCACTGCTGTTGCAGTTCCTGCTGGCAGCGCAGGCCGGCACTGCCGAGAAAGCGGTTGGACAATCCGCGTTCGTACTGCAGCTGATGCAACAGATTGCTGATGGCAATCACCAGCTGGCCGGTGCGGGCAAATTGCTCAAGCTCCTGTATTTCCTGTTGCTGACCAAGGTTCAGAAAATAGGCAACGCTGTGAAGATCCTGCACGGAAATGAATCCTTCTTTGCAAATAAATAAGGGCTTTGCTCAGCGTTGGTGCAAGATGAATACCAGCTGTTAAATATTGTTTAATAAAAAGGAGCAGTTAACGGTTGTGCAGTCGTTGATCAGATTAACGTTGTGTTATCGGCTTTGTGGACAGGAATAAACGTTTAAACCCGATAGTGTTAAGGGCTGACGTCGGTTGGTTGCGCAGTAAAGCGGCAGAGCGATATAAAATCGCTCTGTTCTGGTGCAAAAGTTGTCGGTGGCTATGGCCGCCTGTTTTATTAGTGTTACAGGGCGTGGTTCAGCCGCTGGCACAGTCCTGCGCGGGCAGGGTATCAATCCAGGCGCGTATTAAAGCCACGGCGTCGTCATCGGCGACACTGCGCCCTATCGGCGGCATGCGGTCGGCTGCACCGTTTAATTCCATGCGCAGAGGCAGGCTGGATTCATCACCACGGCCGGGCCAGATATCAAAACCACCACCACGCCAGCCATGGGCTGAGTTACAGACGCCGTGGGTGTAGTCGATAGCGCTGCGCCAGTATTCCAGCCTTAAGCCGGAAAGAGCGGCGGCGCCGTTATCGTTGTGGCAGTGCGCGCAGTTAATATCCAGATAAGCTTTGGCGCGTTGTTGCAGCGGTGCCGATGTATCGCGCCAGTCAGGGGCATACGGATGTTCACCCGCCGGTAAGGTAATAATGCCCAGCGATTGCCAGTATTGCAGTTGATTAATAGCCTGGCTGTTGACCTCAATGGTCTGGTTCAGGTGGCGGATTTTCAGCCCAATGGGCACAAAACTGAGCTGCTCATTAATTTTAACCTGATGACAGTTCTGGCAGCGCAACAGAGAAGGGGACTCATAGGTCAGATTCAGCATTTCACCGTTATGGCTGAAGCTGACAGGGGTCTGACTTCCGGATATTGCCAGGCGGGCATCATCAATACTGCTATCCCAGACATAAGGAATAAAAATCCAGCCATTACTGCGTTTGACCAGCAGGCGGACTTCCATAATCTCTTCTGCGCTGTCAGCGGTGCTTTCTGTGGGCATAGCAAAGACTTTGACGATGACACTGCCGGTTGGAAAATCGAGTGTATCCTGTTGCTGGTAGCCAAGCTGAGTACCTTGCGGCAGAAAAAAATAACGGTATTTACGCGCATGATCGGTAAATAATTCACTGCCCAATTTATAATAAATACCGCCATTGCTGTTGTTAATATCGGAGGGTAACCCTTTAAACAGACCATATTGCGATAATAACGGACAGCGTGTTTGTTGCAGGGCGTGCCAGTTAATCTCGCTGCCGGAATGGTCGCAGAGCGGGTCCGCGGAAAGAGCAGGGATATTATTCTCATCCGCGCTACCGGCTCCGCAACTGCTCAGTAATAACAGTAAAAAAAGGGCGCCGAGGCGCCCGCTGATGACCGTTAATCGCACAATGCCGGGTCCAGGCTGTCAATCCAGGCTTTGATCAGTGCCGTGCTTTCTTTATGAATAACCGCGCGTCCCAGAGGTGGCATAATTTTACCGGCCTGAGTGGTGTTCATACGGTTATACATCAGCGACTGGGAAGCATCGCCCGGCACAATGATTTTTGTAGAGCCTTCACTGGCACCGGAAACCGGTACGGCACAGGCACCATGATGGCCTTCGTTACCTGCCCACGGTGTGTTGTAGTCAGCACGGAAAGCCGTATTGCTGGCCTGGCCTTCGGTACGGTGACAATGGCCGCAGTTAATATCCATCCAGGATTTTGCGGTTGCGGTCAGCTGTTCTGGTGTTCCACTGTATTCACCCAGAGAGGTGTCATCGCTGAACGCAGCAGCGCGCGGAATGCTGCTGTTTTCGTCAGGAAGACCGGTGAGCATATTTTCGGCGACCCATTTATTTAACTGATTTTCCAGGCCCTGACCAAAGTCATAATCGGAATTCAGATAGCGCGCTTTGGGGCCGATTGGGGCGAAATAAGCCGGGGTCGGGTCAACGCCGTTTACGGCATCATGATCGCCATTAGGATTAAACTGATGGCAGTTGGTACAGGAATTCTGATTAGGCACGCCATAATTAAACGACAGGGTATCTTCACCGTGTTTCAGGTTATTAATGGCCACAACCTCGCCTGTTTTATCCCAGACAGCTTCGGTCTCTGTTTCATTCCAGACATAAGGCCGTGCAACCCATCCACCGGCTTTTTTAATCAGCAGCCGGGTTTCGATGATTTTTTCTTTCTCTACACCACGATCGGCTGTATCTGCGGGCATGGTAAAGGTTTTGGAGATAACGGTGCCTACCGGAAACTCAAACACTTCGGTGGCGGAGTAGGTGGCTGTTTTTCCTTCCGGAATAAAGACAAAACGATATTTGGACGCGTAGTCGGTGAATAATGGCGCTGAGAGTGTGTAGGGTAAACTGCGGGCGCTGGCGTTTTGCGTCGGATCGCAGGGATTGCTGAATAATTGATACTCGGCCAGAGTCGCGGCATCGGCCTGCAGGACTTTTTCCCAGTTAACGTTTTTTTCAGATGAAACACAGAGGGATGAAGAGCCATTGTCAGTGTCGCTGCTGCTTTCACCACCACAGGCGCTGAGCAATGCAGCCGCTGAGATTATCGCCAGAGAATGGATATATTTCATAAATTTAATCCGCAATACAAACTTGGATAAACTGGGGGCCAATGGCCCCCGTGGTGATTACAGGGCGCAGGACGGATTGCTGGAATCGTCAGCGCTGCAACCAAAGGTTTGAGCATTAAAAGTAACGGTCGCGGCTGTGCCTTCAAAACCTGATGCACAGTTCATCACACCATCCGGGTCCGCCATTACTGAGGCGGCAATACCGGTGTTGGTGGTAAGCTGCTCCAGTTTGGTAACCGGTGCACCATCAACAAAGGTGCCGGCAGCTGCAGTTGTTTCATAGACCGACGCGGCAAACAGATCCACGCCATCAATGCCGTTATCGGACTGACACAAACCACCATCGGTTGCATACGGGGCAAATTTACTCAGATCAATTGCCGTGTAATCAGGAGCGTTGGGGATATTGGCTTTTACTTCCGCCGCGATCTGATTAATACCGCCGGCAATGGCTTGCATAATACTTCCGCCACCGCCTGGGTTTGGCGTATTGGCCAGTAATTCACCCACACCATCATAAAGAATATGCGGCACGGTGGTTTTACCGCTGGCGACATCCGGCAGCTGGCTGTGGAATGCGGTATAGCCGTCGATCAGATCCTGAATCAGTTCGCCCTGAGGATTATTCAGTGCAGCGGCCAGGCTGATGGTGTTGTTATGAATGTTGATGTTGCGCACGAACGGCGACCAGCCATCCATAAAGACTTCGGCATACGGATGGATATCGCCGTAGCTCATGACTTCACCACCAACATCCTGATCCGGAACAGCAGCGACTTTGTCATCCGGCAGCATGTAGGAGGTCACCGCAATCGCCGTGGTCTGATGGTCTTTGATGATGTTGTTGTAAATCTCAACATCGGACGTCGACAGCACGATCACGCCGGTACCCGGTGGCACGATATGAACACCACCGGCAAACGTGCCGACTTTGGCGAAGTTAGGCGCGTTGTTGGCTTCAACGTTGTTATCAAAAACCCGCACGCCGGAACCGTATTTGCCGTTACCGATTGGCAGGTCAAAAATCAGGATGCCACCGGTGTTGCCGGTGGCGGTGTTGCCATATACGTCCGCTTCGGTGCTGTTTTCGATTTCGATACCGGCAACGTTTTTCTCGGCGATGTTATTACGCACAACGATTTTATCGGATTGGCCAACGTAGATACCGGCATCGGCTGAGCCTTTCACATAACAGTCTTCAATCAGCACGTTGCTGGTCTGTACCGGGTACAGGCCGTAGGCACCGTTGGTTGATTGGTAATCGGTTTCCCACACAGTCGCCATACGGCGCATGATCACGCCATCGGATTTGGTCACTTTAAGAGCGTTGTTATTGGATTCGTAGATGGCGAAATCTTCGAAAATAAGATGATCGGTATTGTTGATCAGGAAACCATCGGAAGCAGCACCACTGGCGTCAATGATGGTTTTTTCCATGCCAGCACCTTTAAAGGTGAGGTTGGAAACCGGAATGTTATCAACCAGGCCATTAAAGTCGATGGTGCTGGTGAAGGCGTAGCGGCCCTGAGGCAATACAAAGGTGTCACCGGTTTCAGCTCCGGCCAGTGCTTCGATCAGCTCATCCTGAACGTTACTGTCAGTCAGGTCATTGGCTGAACCGATACAGATCACCCGCGCCCCGGCGGTGCTGCTGTTGGTACAGTTAAATACTTTTTTCAGGCCCGTGTTACTGCTGCTTTTATTATCGCTGCCGCCACAGGCAGTCAGGCCAATGGCCGCAATCGCCATGGCCAGCGCCAGCCGTTTCTGGCTGCGAGAGGAGTGTGCTTTCTGCATGATGAATACCTTATTGTTTTATTATGCGCCCGGATTCCTTCCCTGAGCGTTAGGTCGGTAGCTTCCCAGCCGCATTCATCAAAGCGAAAGGTGCTTAAGGGGTAAAAGCAAATCGTGCTGCAATCTCTGGAAGCGGCTGTGCATTTTCTGAAAAGCCAGTATTTATAAGGCCTGGCGCGCAGTAACAGGCCGCTGAAAAGTGACTGTGCAAAAAGTAAAACGCAGGATATGCACAGTTGGCGGTATGGTTTTTTGGGCGTTTTATGGGCGTTTTGTGGGGGTAGTATGTGCTGGAATTGTGCTCATTTTGCCGCACGCCGATGATCGCCCGGACAGTGTGCAATGAGGCCGTAATGCACCCTTAAATGAGTGCTGCTGCGGGCGTTTTAACCGTGCGAATGGTGAACAAATACAAGGGGCGTAGTTCGGCCTGAATCAGCTGTGCGGCGGTTGACCACGATGTTCGCGATAATCGGATGGGGTGCTGTGGTGGATTTTACGGAAGGCCCGGTTAAAGGAGCTCATGGTGCGGTAGCCAACATCCAGAGCAATGTTGGTGATGGGGGTTTCGGTTTCACTCAGCAGTCGCTCAGCGGCTTCGCCGATGCGCAGCTCGTTAATGTATTCGTTAAAATTGTTGTAGTTCAGCGCTTTGTTGATGGTGGCCCGCAGGCGGTATTCCGGAATGTCGAGTTGTTGCGCCAGAATAGCCAGAGTCAGATTTTCACGACGATAAAACCCCTGATTCATCAGTTCCTGTAACTGCTGCAGTTCCTCGCTGTTTGCATGATTGCCCGCTTGCATGCTGTGTGCTTGGGCGCATAGCGGCGGAAGTGAATGGATGTTGTTTGTGCTGTTATTGGGGCTGTTTTGGGAGCTGTTGCCACCGTCTTCTGTCAGGCTGGATTGTGGTAGCAGACGCCACAATTCTGAGCGTCCCTGCAATAACAACCAGGCCAGTATCAGAATACTCAGGTCGAGGGCCAGGTAGCGCGACACGCTATCACCTATATTCAGGTTGAATGAAAAAATGCCCCAGCCCACGGCAAGGCCGGTCGCCAGCATAATGCCGCCGCGCATACGCCGGCGGGTTTCCAGCAGATCGTTATTCCAGTTGCTGATGACTTCCCACAGCCCGGCCAGAATCAGCAAATACTCCAGCCATTGCGGAATGCCTTTCAGCAGCAAGTGCAGGCCTTCGGGCGTGCCCGTGAGCAAATACAGCAAGGGCCCGAGAAAGCTGTAAAAAGCCAGAGCCCAGAGTAGATGACGTGGCTCATCCGGCGGGACAAAGGTGATGCGGCAGCACATCCAGAACAGGGCCGGTGTGGCACTCTGCACAACATACGAATAGCCGTGCCATGCGCTTGGCAGCCAGGGATGAAATAAATGCACGTTGGCTGCTGCCAGCAGCAGAATAAATAAGCGGGCAGCCAGGGTCTGGAAAAAATCGCGGGCAATCAGCAGTACCAGAATCAGACTTAATCCGGCACCAAAGGCGGCAAAAAACAACAGCGGATCAAAGGGCGGCATAGGTTGGCTCGTACGTTCTTCTTATTTTGTGCGCTATTTGCGCTACGTCGATACTCGGCCAGTACGACGTAAAAGACAAGACGATGGTGCTGATAAAACCTGTTAGCGCTGAATGTTGGCATATTATTTACGTTTTAATCCTTATGATTCGAGAGGGCATTGGCTGTAGAAATAACGCTGAAAGACAGGGAATATTTTGTCTTTCAGCTTTTGTCAGGCGGCGTAATTTGGGACAATGGCGGCCGTTTTTTCCCGGTCCGGACTTATGACTCAGCCAGCGCAACATCTGTTTTCTTATTACCCCTACTGGGCCGAATGTTTCGGCACGGCTCCTTTCCTGCCAATGTCACGCGAGGAAATGGACGTGCTGGGCTGGGACAGCTGTGATGTGATCCTGGTAACCGGTGATGCCTACGTGGATCATCCGAGTTTTGGTATGGCGGTGTTGGGGCGTTTACTGGAAGCCCAGGGTTTCCGTGTGGGTATTATTGCGCAGCCGGACTGGAACAACCCCGAAGAGTTTAAAAAACTGGGTAAGCCCAATCTGTATTTCGGTGTCACTGCCGGCAATATGGATTCCCTCATCAATAAATACACCGCCGATCTGAAAGTGCGCAGTGATGATGCCTACACTCCACATGGTGAGCCGGGCAAGCGTCCGGAGCGGGCGGTGATTGTGTATTCGCAGAAATGCCGCCAGGTGTACAAAGATGTACCGGTGGTGATTGGTGGTATTGAAGCGAGTCTGCGCCGTATTGCCCAGTACGATTACTGGAGTGATCAGATCCGCCGTTCGGTGCTGATCGATTCCGGTGCCGATGTGCTGCTGTACGGTAACGCTGAACGTGCGCTGGTGGAGTTGACCCATGCGCTGGCCGAAGGCAAAACCCTTGACGATCTACAAAACCTGCGTGGTACCGCCATTGTGCGTAATGCCACTCCGGCAGGCTGGACGGAAGTGGATTCGACCCGTATTGACTGGCCGGGTCATATTGACCAGATCCCCAATCCATACGAAATGAAAGACACCGAAAGCATGAGCTGCAGCACCAATAATGACGGTGATGACAGCGATGCGGCTGATGACATTATGCCGGTTAAAATTGTGCCTATGCCGTTGCAGCGTAAAGCCGACCTTGATCCGGATAAAACCTGCATTCGCTTGCCGTCGTTTGAAAAAGTCCGCAACGACAGTGCTTTGTACGCTCATGCCTCTCGCGTATTACACCAGGAAGCCAACCCTTATAACGCGCGTCCGTTAATCCAGAGACACGGTCATCAGGAAGTGTGGGTCAACCCGCCACCGATTCCGCTGGAAACCGATGAAATGGATTCGGTGTTTGGCTTCGCCTATCAGCGGGTTCCGCACCCAAGCTACGGTGATGCTAAAATTCCTGCTTACGATATGATCCGCTTTTCGGTCAATATTATGCGCGGCTGTTTTGGCGGCTGTACCTTCTGTTCGATTACCGAGCACGAAGGGCGCATTATTCAGAACCGCTCGCAGGAATCTATTCTGCATGAGCTGGAAGAAATCCGCGATAAAGTGCCGGGCTTTACTGGTACGATCTCTGATCTCGGCGGTCCGACCGCCAATATGTACCGTCTGCACTGTAAGAGTGAAACCATTCTTAAAAGCTGCCGCCGTTTATCCTGCGTGTTCCCGACCATTTGTAAAAATCTGGAAACCAGCCACAAACATACCACCGCGTTGTATCGTGCGGCGCGCAAAATTCCCGGTATTAAACGCATCGCCATTGCCTCCGGTCTGCGTTATGACCTCGCTGTGCGTGATCCGGAATATGTCCGTGAACTGGTTACCCACCATGTTGGCGGTCTGCTGAAAATTGCGCCGGAGCACACCGAAGAAAATGTGCTCAACAAAATGATGAAACCGGGTATGGGTACCTACGACGCCTTTAAGAAAATGTTCGATAAATATTCGAAAGAGGCAGGCAAAGAACAATACCTGGTGCCGTACTTTATTGCCGCGCATCCGGGATCAGAAAATAAAGACATGATGAATCTGGCGTTGTGGTTAAAACGCCAGAAAATGCGCGTCGATCAGGTGCAGACGTTTTATCCGTCGCCGATGTCGCTGGCGACCGCCATGTATCACTCTGAGCGCGATCCGCTGCATCGTATGAGCTATAAATCAGACAAGATTTATATCCCGCGCGATCTCAGTCAACGCCGGGTGCAAAAGGCATTTTTACGCTATCACGATCCCAAAAACTGGCCGTTATTGCGTGAAGAACTAAAAGCCATGGGGCGCAGCGACCTGATTGGCAACGGCCCGAAAGCGCTGGTGCCGGGGGAAGAAGACGCCATGCTGCGTAACTCGCCACGTCCTGGCTTTGCGGCTAAGGGAGCGGGCAAGGGTGGTAAACCTGCGACTAAGAACAAACGGCCACTGCGTAAGCCGCGTTAAAACGATAAAAGAGTGGCAGAATAAGACGGCGTCTGTTTCCGCTAGGGAATATGACGCTGCTGGCGCTCAACGGCCCCTGAATCGCATCAACTTCACCATCGCTGAGCCTCTATAGAATAGGGCAAAGTGCACAAACCCTACTAATGGCTGTCGCGCTCTGTGTTTGGCATCTAAGGCCATTGCCAGAAATTGGCCGCAGTGTATGCTCTGCACTGCTTAATGGATCTGACTGTTAAGCCGGGCAGGGAAGGCCTTCATAAGATTCTCTCTCCGTTGTCTGTTTGATAACAATTCATCATGCATATTGCCATTGACCGGTCGTTTGAGGTGGGCAGTGCGCTGCAAATCCGAATAGTCACAATTTACGTCTGAGAGAGGACACATGCATACCCCGAGAAAGAAAGCGGCCTACCTGAACGCGGTACAATTTAAAGTCGGTAATGCGTTCGGCTGGCGTGGTACGTTAAATGCCAACAGTCGGGTGGACATCAGTGAGTCACCCTGTCAGGTTTTTCATCTTTTGCTGATCAAGCCAACACGCTATGACGATGAAGGGTATCCGATTCAATGGGTTCGTTCTTCTATACCATCTAATTCTCTGGCTTGCCTGAACGGCATTGCGCTGGATGTTGCAGCCCGCCGTATTCTGGGCGCCGATGTTGATATCCGGATTTCTACCTTTGACGAAGCTTGCGACGTAATCAATGTTGATGCCCTTGCGAATACCCTGAAGCGTATTGGCCATCGGGCTCTGGTGTGTATGGCCGGTGTACAGAGTAACCAGTTTCCGCGCACGATTGATGTCTCAAAGCGTTTTATTCAACACGGTATTCCGGTATGTATCGGTGGATTTCATGTCAGTGGCGTTTTAAGTGTAGTGGGGAAACTCACCGAAGAACTGGTTGCTGCGCAAAATCTGGGCATATCTCTCTTTGCTGGTGAAGCAGAGTCCGGGCGTTTTGATGATGTTGTTAAAGATGCCTGGAATCATCAACTGAAGCCTTTGTATGAGTATCAGAATGCAATGGTTTCGCTCGAAAATCAGCCTCAGCCCGTGTTGCCGACGGAATTAGTAAAGCGAAATTTTGGCAGTATCAGTACGATCGACCTTGGTCGTGGCTGTCCGTTTCAATGCTCTTTCTGTTGCGCCGAATTCATATACTAACCGCGACACTTTTTCAAAATAAGAAGGTGAGCTGTAAGATTCGCTCTTTTTCACTCCCGCCAA